>USLU01000053.1 GCA_900555635.1 uncultured Bacteroides sp. | reverse complement strand
TCTTCAGCGCTTTTTCAATGTTTTCGCCTTCTTTTACAGGTACTACAATCATTTTTTTTCTTTTAAAATATTAATGTTTAAAAATCTCACGATTAAATTGAGCGGCAAAATTACACATACTTTCTTTATTCACAAAACTTTCTGCAAAAAAACTTTTAATAATCCGGGAAAAGAATCAAAACGCACTTCCTCACTATTGTTCTATTCCTCTTCTCCATCTTACCAACTCCCTGCTTTCTCCGTGTCTATAGAGTGGGAAAAGACAGGGAGTTGGTAGGGAGCGGGTAAGGAGCGGATAGGGAGAAGGTATGAGGCAGAAGTCATTGGTCTATTTGTCGTATTTGCAAGAATTAAACAAGCAAGAATAAATAGATATCCGAAAGCCGGCTAATGCCCATTTTACTACCTCAAAAACAATAAAGAATCTCAAGAAGAAGATAAAATGCAAGCGTTCCGCCTTATTATTAAAGAAAAGTAAGTAACTTTGGGGGAAAAGAAAAGACTACACCTTATATTATAAAATTCATGAACCAAACAGTTAAACAGCGTATAGATGCTCTTCGAGCATTATTTGATAATGAAGGAATAGATGCCTTCATTATACCTAGTACAGATCCGCACTTAAGCGAATATGTAGCACCACATTGGCAATCGAGAGAATGGATTTCCGGATTTACGGGTTCGGCAGGAACCGTAGTCGTCACTCGCGAAAAAGCCGGACTATGGACCGATTCACGTTACTTTCTCCAAGCAGCCCAACAGTTAGAAGGGAGTGGCATTGACCTTTATAAAGAGATGTTGCCTGAGACGCCCAGTATTCCCGATTTTCTAAGTAAGAATCTAAAAGCAGGCCAAACTGTAGGTATCGATGGAAAAGTTTTTTCTGTAGACGAAGCAAAACTGCTACAAGAAAAACTGGAAAAGAATGGAATTACCGTAAAAAGCATCCCGGATCCTATAGAGAAAATATGGAGCGACCGTCCCGCAATACCCGAAGCACCGGCTTATATTTATGAGACGAAGTATGCAGGAAAAAGCGTTCCGGAAAAATTAGTTGCCATTCGCAAGGAAATGAAGCAAAAGGGTGCGGAAGCATTATTGATTTCAACATTGGATGAGATAGCGTGGACATTAAACATACGCGGCAATGACGTGCATTGTAATCCGGTAGTAGTAAGCTATTTACTGATCGAAGAGCAAGAAGTACACTTCTTTATTCACCCACAAAAGGTGACCAGTGAACTTTCTGCATACCTGAAAGAGATGGAAGTAGCCATACACAGTTATGAGGATATCGAGTACTTTTTAGGCAATCTGACTGCCAATAACATTTTACTAAACCCGATTAAAACGAATTATGCTATCTTTTCTGCTATCAGCCCAGACTGCCAAATTATTGAAGGGGCATCTCCCATTGCTTTGCTCAAAGCGATCCGCAATGAACAGGAAATAACAGGTATTCATTCTGCTTTGCAGCGCGACGGTGTCGCTTTAGTAAAGTTTTTAAAGTGGTTGGAAGAGGTTGTACCAACCGGTCAAGAAACAGAAATCAGCATCTCTAAGAAATTGCGTGAATTCCGTGCCGCCCAACCGCTTTTTATGGACGAGAGTTTCGACACCATTGCCGGTTATAATGAACATGGAGCTATCGTACACTACGAAGCCACTCCTGAAACTGATGTTCACTTACAACCTAAAGGCTTTTTACTACTCGACTCCGGTGCCCAATATCTGGATGGAACGACCGATATCACCCGTACTATTGCATTAGGAGAATTATCTGAAGAAGAAAAAACAGATTATACTTTAATATTGAAAGGGCATATCGACCTTGCCATGGCCGTATTCCCGGTCGGTACACGTGGTGCTCAACTGGATGTATTGGCACGCATGCCAATATGGAAACATCACATGAACTTTTTACATGGAACCGGACACGGTGTAGGACACTTCCTGAGCGTGCACGAAGGCCCGCAGAGCATTCGTATGAATGAGAACCCAATCAGTCTGCAACCGGGCATGGTCACATCCAACGAACCGGGAGTATACAAAGCAGGAAGTCATGGAGTAAGAACAGAGAACCTAGTACTTACCGTCCCAGCCGGAGAAGGCATGTTCGGTAATTACCTGAAATTCGAGACAATTACTCTTTGCCCCATATGCAAAAAAGGTATTATCAAAGAATTGTTATCAGAGGAAGAGATTAACTGGCTGAACGATTACCATCAACATGTATATGAAAAACTTTCGCCGGACTTGAACAAGGAAGAACAGGAATGGTTGAAAGAAGCATGCAGTAAAATAGTGATTAGTTGTTAGTGATTAGTGATTCAGTATCATTAATAAATCAACAACAAATCACTGATCACTAAATCTAATCATTAATAAAAATGGCATTAATAAAATCAGTAAGAGGATTCACTCCCGAAATAGGAGAAAACTGTTTCCTCGCAGACAATGCGGTCATCATAGGAGATGTAAAAATAGGATGCGATTGTAGTATATGGTTCAGCACAGTATTGCGCGGTGATGTAAACTCTATCCACATTGGAAATGGAGTAAACATTCAAGATGGTAGCGTACTACATACACTATATGAGAAATCGACTATAGAAATAGGCGATCATGTATCTGTAGGGCATAATGTTACCATTCATGGAGCTACCATTAAAGATTATGCTTTAATAGGTATGGGGTCGACTGTCCTCGATCATGTAGTTGTTGGAGAGGGAGCTATTGTTGCCGCTGGTTCTTTAGTTTTGAGTAACACGGTAATAGAGCCGGGAAGTATCTGGGGAGGAGTACCCGCCAAATTCATAAAGAAAGTAGATCCGGAACAAGCAAAAGAACTCAATCAGAAGATCGCACATAATTATTTAATGTACTCTGATTGGTATAAATAAAGGAGGTAAGCTAAAAAAGTGGTAGAGTGATAAAGATGATAATTGCAAAAGCTATCAACTTATCACTCTACCACTTCTTTATTAGAAGTTTATCATACTCAGTATTTTATCCGTAGCTCCGGCATTACCGGTTACATAATTTCCGGCATTCATTCCGACTTCACGCAAGAAGGTTTCATCGGTCAGCATACGGTCGAGCAGGGTTTTCAGTTCTTCATAATCCTTGATAGAGAATGCTCCTTCCGCTTCCAACAGTTGAATAGCTTCCTGGAATTTTTGATATTTGGGTCCAAAAATAACAGGGATTCCATAAACAGCTGCTTCCAAAGTATTATGAATACCCACTCCAAAGCCACCACCGACGTAGGATATTTCTCCATATCGATAAATAGAAGAAAGCAATCCGAAGCAATCGATAATCAGACAATCAGCTTTACGCACATTCTTTTCATCAGCGCGGGTATATCGTACGTAAGGTCGCTTCAACTTACGGATAATTTCCACCAAGTGATTTTCATCAATGACATGCGGAGCGATAATTAACTTGATTTCCGGATGCTGATTAAAATACTCAATGAACAAATCTTCATCGGGTTGCCAGGAGCTCCCGGCTACAAAAGTCATGGTATTATTCTTGAAAAGCTCTACCAACGGAAGATGTTTCGCTTCTTCACGGATCTGTAGAACACGGTCAAAGCGAGTATCACCTACTACGGTTACGCGATTGATGCCAATCTTCCCCAAATAACGCTTTGAACGTTCATTTTGAACAAATAGATGGTCAAAATCCCGTAACACATTTCTATATGTGCCACCATACCACTTAAAGAAAATCTGTCCACGACGAAAGATTGAAGAAATACTGTAAACCGGAATACGACGTTTATGCAATTCGTCCAAATAGTTTTTCCAGAACTCGTACTTTATAAAGAATGCCATACATGGGTTTACGATATCCAGGAACTTTTTCACGTTGCGAGGCTTGTCAAAAGGCAGATAACAAACCACATCCGCCCCTCTGTAGTTCTTACGGACTTCATATCCTGAAGGCGAAAAGAATGTCAACAAAATGCCATAATCGGGATATTTTTCACGGATTTTTTCAATCAACGGACGTCCTTGTTCAAACTCTCCCAAAGAAGCTGCATGAAACCAGATATAGCGTACATCCTTCTCCAATTGTTGACGGAGAAGTTCGTACACCACCCAGTGCCCCTTCATCATCTTACGGGGTTTACGGCTAAACGGGGCAGCCAAATGCACCAAAATATCATAGATGGCTATTGCCAGGTCGTAGAGCATACTTATTGAATTAAGAATGAAGAATTAAGGATGAAGAATTCTTCATCCTTTTAAGGTCTCGATAGCACGCTGTATACGAGCCAATGTTTCTTCCTTACCAATCAGTTCGGTAATGTCGAACATGTGCGGTCCTTTACACTCTCCTACTACTGCCAGGCGGAAAGCATTCATCACATTGCCCATGTGATAGCCACGGTCGGTAATCCAACCAATCACAATATCCTCGGAAGGTTTCGATGAAAAATCATTTATGCCACGCAAAACTTCCATCAGTTCGTTCATGATAGCCGGAGTATTTTCAGACCAGCGTTTTTTTACGTCCTTCTCAGCATACTCAGTTGGAGCGACAAAGAAGAAACGAGACTGATCCCACAATTCTTTTACAAAGTTTACACGTCCTTTTACCAAGGAAACCACTCTGCCAAGATATGCATCATCGTATTTGTCGGCATCTACACCATTAACTTTCAGTACCGGACGGAAAAGAGTAGCTATTTCCGCATCCGGTTTTGACATAATGTATTCGTGATTGAACCAAATACCTTTCTTATAATCAAACTTTGCACCGGATTTGCTACAATGCGCCAGATTAAAGAGTTTCACCAGATCATCCATAGACATCAATTCCACGTCATTACCCGGATTCCAACCCAGCAAAGCAAGGAAGTTGATGACTGCTTCAGGCAAATAGCCTGCTTCACGATAACCGGAAGAAACTTCATTTGTTTTGGGATCATGCCATTCCAATGGGAAAACAGGGAAACCAAGACGATCACCATCACGCTTGCTCAGTTTGCCGTTACCTTCGGGTTTCAGCAACAAAGGCAAGTGGGCAAATTCCGGCATGGTATCTTCCCAACCGAAAGCACGGTATAACAATACATGCAAGGGTGCTGAAGGCAACCATTCTTCGCCACGGATCACATGGGAAACTTCCATCAAATGGTCATCGACAATATTGGCCAAATGATAAGTAGGCAGTTCATCGGCCGATTTATAGAGAACCTTGTCGTCAAGAATCGAAGAATTAATAATCACTTCTCCACGGATCAAGTCGTTTACATGTACATCTTCATTAGGCTCTATCTTGAAGCGCACTACGTACTGTTTACCGTCGGCAATCAAAGCATCCACTTCTTCTTTTGAAAGAGTCAGTGAATTGCGCATCTGCATGCGGGTAGAAGCATCGTATTGGAAGTTCGCAATTTGGGCACGCTTTGCATCCAACTCTTCCGGAGTATCAAATGCGATATATGCTTTTCCGGCATCCAACAATACGTTTACATACTTCTTGTATATTTCACGACGTTCCGACTGGCGATAAGGTCCGTAGTTTCCACCGAAACTAACACCTTCATCAAACGGAATACCCAGCCACTTGAACGATTCCAGAATATATTCTTCCGCACCCGGTACAAAACGGTTGGAATCAGTATCTTCAATTCGGAAAATTAGATCTCCTCCATGCTGACGCGCAAAGAGATAATTATATAAAGCTGTACGCACACCACCTATGTGCAACGCCCCCGTAGGACTTGGGGCAAAACGGACTCTGACTCTTCTTTCTGTCATAATCTACCTTACTTATAAATAATTTAGACGGCAAAATTAAACCTTTTTTTCCACACTAATGTTTTTTTTTGTACTTTTCGCAAAAATTTCAAGCATTATGAGTTATTTCAGCAAAACCAAAAAGGATTTCTCGTTCAGAGATTTATTATATAAAGCACTGATATTCGTCGGCACAGTGGCAGTTATTGTCTATTTTCTTCCACGAGACGGTAAATTCAATTATCAGTTCGACACCGATAAACCTTGGAAATACGGACAGTTGATGGCTACATTTGACTTCCCCATCTATAAGGATGACAAAGTTGTAGAGCGTGAACAAGACAGTATACTTGCTAACTTCCAACCTTATTTCCAATTGGATAAGAGTGTAGAGAAGAATGCTCTCAATAAATTAAAGGCTGATTATCAGAATCATTTAAAAGGGATTGTCCCGTCATCGGACTATATGCGTTTCCTGGAAAGAAAGCTTTCTGAAGTTTACCGTTCCGGAATTCTCTCCACAGATCAGTTAGCCAAATTACAAAAAGACAGTACAGCCGCCATCATGGTAGTGAATGATAAAATGGCGAATCAGCAAAGCACAGATAAACTTTATTCTGTGAAAGATGCTTATAATTATGTGCTTACCGGCGATACTCTACATTATCGTCCTGACATCCTGAGGCAATGTTCGTTGAATGAATATTTACTTCCGAATCTTACCTACGATGAACAACGTACGGAAACTGCTAAAAAAGAAGTTCTCGACAATTACTCATGGGCAAACGGCATCGTCCTGAGCGGGCAGAAAATCATCGACCGGGGCGAAATCGTAGACCAAGAGACGTATAACATCCTTGAAAGTCTGCGGAAAGAGTCCATCAAACGAAGTGAATCCATCGGACAAAAGCGTTTGATATTGCTAGGACAGATATTGTACGTCAGTATCTTTATGCTCTGCTTCATGCTATACCTGGATTTGTTCCGCAAAGATTATTACGATCGTAAAGGCAGTCTCTCCCTACTCTTCACCCTTACGATGTTTTATTGTGTAGTAACTGCACTCATGGTAGCAAACAATATTTTCAACATCTACATCCTGCCATACGCCATGCTTCCCATAATCATCCGCGTGTTCCTCGACTCGCGTACAGCATTTATTACGCATGCCATCACCATATTGATATGCTCTATTTCTTTGAGATATCCCCATGAGTTTATTTTATTGCAACTTTCTGCGGGATTAGTTGCCATCTTCAGTTTGCGCGAACTGTCTCAACGTTCACAGCTATTCCGCACGGCCATACTTGTAATACTGACTTATGCAGCTGTTTACTTTGCTTTCGAGCTGATTACAGAGAACGATTTGTCTAAGCTCAATGGAAGCATGTATACTTACTTCATTATCAACGGAGTTCTCTTACTGTTCACCTATCCACTACTATTCCTGGTAGAAAAGACTTTCGGCTTTACGTCCAATGTTACTTTGGTAGAACTATCTAACATCAATAATAACCTATTGCGCCGCATGTCCGAAACGGTTCCGGGAACTTTCCAACACTCCATGCAAGTAGCCAATCTTGCTGCTGAAGCCGCCAACCGTATCGATGCCAAGAGCCAGTTGGTACGTACCGGAGCATTGTATCACGACATCGGCAAGATGGAAAACCCGGTATTCTTCACCGAAAACCAATCGGGAGGTGTCAACCCACATAAAAACCTCAATTATGAACAAAGCGCACAAGTAGTTATCAACCATGTGACTGATGGATTGAAGTTAGCGGAAAAGAATAACCTGCCTAAAGTCATCAAAGACTTTATTACCACTCATCATGGCCGTGGCAAAACAAAGTTCTTCTATATTTCATGGAAGAACGAACATCCCGGTGAGGAGCCGAATGAAGAGCTCTTTACCTATCCCGGTCCCAATCCGTTCACCAAGGAACAAGCCATTCTTATGATGGCGGATTCAGTAGAAGCTGCTTCACGCAGTTTACCTGAATATACGGAAGAGAGCATCAGTAACTTGGTAGACAAGATTATCGACTCACAAGTGGCAGAAGGTTACTTCAAAGAGTGTCCCATCACCTTTAAAGATATCGCTACTGTAAAGGCTGTGTTTAAAGAAAAACTAAAAACGATTTACCATACTCGTATCAGTTATCCCGAACTTAAAAAATAAAAACCATGGAAGTGACCGCTAAAGAACAAAAAAGAGCCGAAGAACTGCTGCGAAGTCAGCGGATAGGGCTACACCAGATCGAGAGTTTCAGCTTCATGAAGCGTTATCGTCAAGTACCACATAAAAGTAATTTAGCGACTAAAGACAAATATGGTCCGGGCATACTGACCTTGCATCTGAAAGAAGGGAAAGTAAAGGTACTGTATGTGCCCCCTTGCCACCACCCTTCTTCCGTGATTCGTTTTCTCATTTCCCAAGGAGTAGCTTTTGATAATTATAGTCCCAAAGAACGTACAGTAGCCAATCTTCCTACGGAAACTTTTCAGCGGCCTTCACTCTATATGTTCTACTTCTTCGTGCTGTTTATTATGTTCCTCATTTTGGGATATTATTCAATCAGCGGCGATGTATGGTGGGGCTTTATACCGGCAATCATTTCGTTCGGGCTGAGCCTTTTCTTTATCTGCATGTTGATGACTCGCTTCTGCTATCTGACGCTGGATAATGAGGCACTCATCATTCACAGTGTCGGCAGAACCATCCGCTATCCTTATACCGATTTACGGAAAGTCAATTTCGACTTTGCACGCGAGCAGACTTTCACGCATATCATGGAGCTATTGGATAAGGATTATCGCTACCGGCTATTTTATATAGGCAGGGTTTCAAGAAAAACGCTGAATGAAATAGCTGAACGATTACAGCAAGCGGGTGTAGATGCTACTTGCAGCCTCAACGACAACAAACGGTTTTATCAGGATGTAAGCCACTAAGCAGTCCGGCACAAGCATCTTCCAGTAGGTCGAGCACATATTCAAAACCTTCGGAACCGCCATAGTATGGATCGGGTACATGATCGGCATGCGTAAACTTCGTACAATATTCCGTCATACGATGTATCTTGCTCCACTCTTCGGGCGAAGGGGCACGGTCTTTCAAGTCATCGATATTACGGTCGTCCATCCCGATTATTAAATCGAAGTTATAAAAATCTTCGGTACGGACGGGACGGGAACGATGTGTCAGGTTATACCCGCGACGAGCTGCATGGGCACGCATCCGGCTATCGGGCAATTCACCCTGATGATAGGACAAGATACCGGCAGAATCTATCAAAAACTCATCTTCACATCCGGCTTCTTGTATCAAGTGATTCATGACTCCTTCTGCCGAAGAAGAACGACAAATATTGCCGAGGCAAACGAAAAGTATTTTCTTCATATATCTATTTTGTTACATAGGATCTACATCGTAATATACAATCAATGATTTGAAGCGATCTTCAGCTATCATATCTTTCTGTACTTGCACCAACAGTTCACGAGCACGCGCCATCGGTGCATTGAGTTCTATTTTTACAACAATCTTCCGTATAAATAAAGTTTGTACACGGGCAACAGGAGGTTTATCGGGACCTAAAACACGATTGCCGAAAACTGCACGCAATTTACCAGCCATGGTTTGTGCCATCAAGTCAAGTAGTTGCTCGTTCCGGTTTTTAAGGTAAACGTACACCAGACGGTAATAAGGCGGATAATGAAACATCTGGCGTTCGGCAAGCTGCCCGCCTACCATCCCTTCGTAATCATTGGCAATGACTTGGGGGATAATGGAATGGTCGATGCTTTTAGTCTGCAACACTACCCTTCCCTGCTTATTTCTTCGTCCGGCACGACCGGAAACTTGTGCCATAAGCTGATAGGCTCGCTCGTAAGCCCGAAAATCAGGATAATTAAGCATGGTGTCGGCATTGAGTATGCCCACTACACTTACATGATCAAAGTCCAGTCCTTTCGAAACCATTTGTGTTCCAATCAGAATATCCGTCTTTCCTTGCTCAAAATCAGCAATAATACGTTCATAAGCAGTACGGGTACGCGTAGTATCCAAATCCATACGGGCTACAGATGCTTCGGGGAAAATGGCTTTAATGTCATCCTCTATCTTCTCCGTACCAAAACCACGATTACGCAAGTCGCTTCCTTCACAAGCCGGGCAGACACGAGGTAGCTGGTAAGTATATCCACAATAATGGCACGTCAATTGGTTTAAACCTTTATGATAAGTCAGACTGACATCGCAGTTTTTGCACTTCGGCACCCAACCACACGTATTACATTCTATCATTGGCGCAAAGCCACGACGATTCTGAAACAAGATAACCTGCTCTTTCTGCTCCAAAGCTTCGCGGACATATTGCAACAGCAATGGTGAGAAAGGGCCGTTCATCCGTTTCTTGCGATGCAACTCTTTGATGTCCACAGGTATAATCTCAGGCAATCGTATTTCTTTATATCGCTCTTTCAGCTCTACCAAACCATATTTGTCCGAAACAGCATTGTGCCAGGTTTCAATCGAAGGGGTGGCCGTTCCTAATAATGTTTTAGCACCATACATCGCTGCCAGCACAATGGCGGCATTACGGGCATGATAGCGTGGAGCAGGGTCTTGTTGCTTATAAGTATTCTCATGTTCTTCGTCCACAATGACCAAACCCAAGTTACGAAAAGGCAGAAATATAGAAGAACGGACTCCTAGAATAATATCATACCCACCCTCCGACAACTGCTTTTGCCAGATCTCGACCCGTTCGGCATCAGGAAATTTGGAGTGATAGATGCCCAAGCGCGCCCCGAACACCCGTTGCAGGCGCTCGGTGATTTGAGTGGTCAAAGCAATTTCGGGCAGCAGATACAACACTTGCTTTCCCTGACGGATGGTCTGTTCAATCAGATGGATATAAACCTCTGTTTTACCACTGGATGTAACTCCATGCAGCAGACAGACGTTTTTCGTCTTAAAACTCTCAATGATATTATCGTATGCTTGTTGCTGATGAACATTCAGTGAATTTAAAGGGAGGGTTTCTTTCATCGAAACAGCATTCAATCGCCCTATCTCCTGCTGATAAACCTCAAATACTCCACGCTCTATCAGTCCATTGAAGACGGCAGGGGTAGCAGAAGCACGCAGCAACAACTCCTTCTTGGTGACTTCCTTCTGTTTTCCACCCAGACAACCGGAAAGTTCGATGTATTTCATCAATAAATCCAATTGTTTCGGTGCACGGCGTTGCAATTCATCGAAAAAGAAGTGTAAGCGCCGTTCGTTGCTTGCTGCGGCAGTCAAGCGTACACGAGTTTCTGTTTTGGGTTTATAAGTTCGCCGCAATTCTTCTTTTACGAAAATGGCTTCCTTATCGAGCAGGGATTTGATAATATTGAGGATATTCTTAAAGCCGGTATCTTTCTCCAATTTGGTGACACACTGTTCTGGCTCAACCGAAAGCAAATCAAGTACTTTCTGCTCCCGTTCCGGCAAGGATTCCATTGCTTCGAAATCCGGATTATACTCTACCATGGTTTCACTTTCGAGTTTCAATCCGGAGGGCAACGCTGCTTTATAGACATCGCCTTGTGTACAGAGATAGTAATCGGCTACCCACTCCCAGAATTTGAATTGCAAAGGCAACAAAATAGGATGTGCATCCAGCAATGCAGTCACTTCCTTCACCTCATATTCCTGGGGTTTCATATAATGTACATTACGCACAATTCCCGTATAATATTTCTTCCGGCCAAAAGGCACGACAATACGACAGCCTATCTGCACCTCCTCCGCCATTTCTTCCGGCAGGGAGTAGGTGAAACAACTATGCAGAGGCAGGGGCAATATGACATCAACAAATTTCTCCATCACGCTGGCAAAGATACGAAGAACTTTTTAATTCATAAATCAGAGTGCGGGCATTCATTGAACAGAATACCCGCACTCACTAAATTAAAGATTAAAAAGTCAATCCAATCATAGATCTATCTTTTTTGCAATGAAAAATGTGTAGCCGTAGTATTCTTTATACTTACTATACAAAACCTCTTCATGGCGCGACATGGCTACCAGTTCCTCAGCGGTTTTATTTCCTACATGTTTATTTAGAAGAACCTCCCTAGCGGTAACTGCCGGAGCAAAGTAATGCTCCGTCCAGCAAGTTGAAGGCAAAATAAATGTAGCAACAGGAAGATACCCAGCTTTATGTATCTTAGCTATCTGATTGGGAATCGTATCTATCTCGGTATACGCAGCCATCCAAAAATCATTAATTTCAGCCGGGCGCTCGTCTGTAAACCATGAACTTTCAGAAACAGCAATATATCCTCCTGTTTTCAGGTACTTGCGCCATTCATTCAATCCCCGTTCAAAGCCAATATTATAAATAGCCCCTTCCGACCAAATCAAGTCTAGTTCCTCAGCTTGGAAAGGAAGATTATCCATTGAACCGACAATACCTTTTACTCGGTCTTGCAAGCCAAGTTGCCTTGTATTACGATTAAAGATATGAATGAAACCGGGTAGAAAATCAAGTCCGGTAATTTGTCCCGGAGCATGTCCGGCAAGTACCATTGTCTGACCTCCTGTACCACAACCGATGTCGGCTATAAGGGACTTTTCAGTAAGGTTATCTATGAAACTCAATGCTTTCAGAGTTACTTCAGGACTTCCTGGTCCTTGTCGTTCCATAGTAGAGAAAAAGTCACAGATTAAATTAAGCTCGAATTCGTGAATTGTTTTATTTTCGTTACTCATTATCATATTGTATTTTGCATACACGGAAAAGCATAGCAATACTTTCATCATTGTACGCAGATTAAACTTGAATTATACTAATAGAATACCACTCTCGAAAGGAGTTATCCGAGAGCAAACGAAAGGACAATCTGTATGAGAGGCACAGATTGTTTACTAAACCAAATCCGATCTTAATGTCTTTGTCATGCTGCAAAGATAGAAAATATTTTGTTTGATAAGGTATTTGCTATCATAAAAGAAAGAGGGCGCCTTTCTCAAGGAACCCTCTCATAACACATTTTTTACTAATACAATCAGACTTGATTTATAAATCGTAACTCTGATCGTAGGATAACAGCTTTTTAAATAGCTGTAGATGTATAATTCTTAAAACTTAAACCCGATCTTGATAGTAGGGGCGGACAGGAAGCTGAAGTTATGACTATCCGCATCCAGATTGCTTAGTCCTTCCTGAGGCTTATACGTAGTCATGTTATACGTATAAGAGAAAGGATCAACCTGAGCACCCACATACATGGCAGGCAATACGAAATAATCCACACCCATCGTGAGGGAACCTCTCAGGTTCCAGGTTTCACCAACGGACTTGCCCATTGATTCGTATTCGTCATATTTCATTTGATTCTGTGCATACGCCATGCCCACACGCAGACCTGTATACCACATCAGGTTAGGAACTTTTTTCATCTTAAAATACCGATCGACGCCTGCAAAGACATTATATGAGAATGTCTGAGCATCAGCCACTGCACGATAACCGGGAATCTCTCCCATATTATCTTCGGCAGAAGCGTTCTCGTCCATCGTGCCGGGAACAGCCGAATAACCGGGGTTATTCGTGAAGTTCAAACCGCCACCCAAGTTAAGTTTCCACAAGTCGTTGAAGAACCAGCCTGCCTCAAAACCAACCATCAGCTTTTTATCTGACCAGTCGGTAGAGAGTGCCGCCACTTCATAATTCGCCATTGTGCCCGGGAGGGCAGTGACGCTTGCGTAGCTATTATATCCTACAGTGGCTGCAAGGGTGAAATCACCTTTCTTCGGGGTGAAATCCTTTTTGCAACTTGCCTCTTGTGCACTGACTGCAAGACACATCATGGGCATAACGGCCAACAGTAAAAGTCTTGTTATCTTCATGTTACTTTTAGTTTTAATGCCGTTAATATTGGGGGTTATTCTGCAGGAGTTGATCCGATTAAAGTTTGAATCTTATCCATATAGTCTTTATACTGTGCCTCATAAATAGCCACATCAGACTCAGCCTTAGCAAGTTTCTCTTGCTCCTGCTTAATTGCCTCTTCTTTAGTACTTACACCATTCAAAGCAGCAATATTTCCTTGATATCTAGATATGTTTTGCTTACAAGTACTAATTAAACTTTCATAATCTGCATAGCTATTAGCAATCTGGTTCAAAGAATTTGCCAAAATTTGTTGCTTAGTATATGCTTTATTTGCATTTTCATTTGCCAACCAAGCATCTACATAACATGCTTCAAAAGCCTTTTTGTAAGCATCTACATATTCGGTATAAGCTTTTGCGGCATCACTGGTTGCAAAAGCTTCAGCTTCACCAATCTTCGCCAGCTCCTTATTCAAGTTTTCGATAGACTCCTTGGCGTTCTTCAGATTAGTATCTGCATTTTCTTTGTTTTCAATGGCACGGGCCAAAGCATCTTCCTCAACGAAGGTCACATTCTTCAAATCTTGTTTTTTTGACTGCAAAGTCCAATACGCGTTATCCTTATCTGCTGATGTCTTAGCCTCATCATAGGCTTTCTGAGCATCTGCCACCGCTTTCACTGCATTCTTATATTCATCTGTGGCTTGTTTGTCCGTCAGCGCCTTTTGAGCTTCTGTTACCGCCAAAGACTGTACCTTAACATTGTTTTCAGCATTAGGCAACCAATTCTCTTCATTAGACTTGATATCTGCGGCAATACGTTCTTTTGCTTGGGCAATAGCCTCTGTGTCAAGCTCATAATTGACAACAGCTACATAGTAAGTATTTGTCCCTACAGTTTTATCTTCGTACGCATATTCAACTGTATGATTGTTCGGATTGTTATCACCATCATCGAATATATCTACCACATTATAATATGACCAATATTCATTGCCTACTTTCTGTGCAAATTCGTACTGCCCTTGCAAATTAGATTTATCCCAGTAAGCCCGTTGTGCTTCTTGATATGCAACATTCTTTTCATTAAATGTATTTTCCAAAGCTACCTGAGATGCATAAGCTTCATGATAAGCTTTTTCAGCTTCTTCCTTAGTTTTAATTGTAGCCTCATACTTAGAATATTCAGTAATCAATGCTTCCTGTTCAGCAATCCAGCCTTCATACATTTTTGTTTGATTTGCCACATATTCCTTGGTTCCGATCAACTCGGCATTCAGCTTTGCAATCTGCGCAGTAGCAGACAACTTAGCATCTCTTGCACTTTGTAATAGTTGTAATACATTATCTGCTTTTGTCACTAACTCCTGAATTCTCAGTTTTTCAGCAGCATCTACCTTATCCAAAGCGGCAATCAAGTCTGCTTTAGCTGTCTCCAATGCAGCTTGTGCCTTTTGCAGTTGAGCCTCAGCCTCAATTTTGGCAGCCTCAATTTCCATATCCAAAGTAGCTTGTGCTTTTTGGAGAGCTAATTTAGCTTGTTCATTTTCAAGTTCTTTAGCAGCAGTCTCGGCAGCCTTATAAGCAGCTTCGGCTTCAGCAATAGCTTTTGCTGCATTTGCACGAATCAATGCAGCTTCACCTTCTGCTTTTGCTTGTTCAGCTATTGCCTTTAATTGTTCCGCTTTTGCTTCACGCACATTCGTTACCGACTGCGATTCATTGTCATCCACGCACGCTCCCAGAGTCAACGCTCCCAAAAGCACTGCAACCATCATGAGTTTCTTTTTCATAATCGTAAAAATTAATATTAGTAAAACAAGTTATGTTTCAAGATTACCATCAGTTGTTTTGCCTGTGATTTTCTTAATGGAAGCAAAGGTATGTGAATTATCAACTAATAGACACACACCTATATAGTGTGATATTAGACAAAAATGTAGCATATTATACTACAGTCTCTGTTAAATTTTATACAACCAACTTCAAAGCATATCAGAGCATATAATGTTAATAATATTCCGACAACAACCAATGGGGTGAGACACGATATACGCAGGCATTGGTTGCGATATAGACGTGCATTCATCATGTTATACACGTACTTTTCTTCTGTTAAGGTTTAATGTTCATTACTTATTCACTACAGTGGACATATATATTCACAATAGACAATAGATATGTTCATTAGTGTAAATAGATTTATTCACAGGTGTAAACATACTATTAAACATCTACCTTAAACAGAATAAACACAGTGACTTTACACAACAAACACAAAGAAAAGACAGATCAATGACCGTTGTTTCAGACACTCAATACAGGGCATACAGGAAGTAAGTAACGTGTTAGCACGATATTAACAGCATGATAACACGATATTAATATCGAATTGACACGATATACGCAACTTGTCCCCAAAACGTTATAATACTATTATACAGTATTTTATCGCAAAATCAGAAGAATATACTATGAGAGTAAGCTCTTACCCTCATACCTGCTATCAGGGTTACTATCATGCTTCAACCACCGATAAACAGGGAGATGTAGAGTATTTATGAGAGTATGAGAGTAAAAGAACATTCAAAACCTTATTGAAAATTAGAAATATTACATTTCAGCTAAAGAAGTCCTCCTCTATCTCATCCGAAAGGTCTTTCAAGAAATTATGGTGCAGAATACGGGATATACGGATAAGAAGAGTCAAATCTATGTTATCCCGTGCAAAAATATCGTATGCATTGGTACGGTGGCAAGATAGTTTTTTGGCAAACCAAGTGACGGAGCGTTCTTGCCGTTCCAATTCAAGCTTGATAAGTTTACCAATGGCCTCCATAGGATTAGTATGTGTTTTATACGCAAAAGCGTGGGTTCTACATCTGCTTATCCCGGATTTAGGCCTTCGCAATGCCCTCTATGGAGATAAGCAACGCAGCTGGCCCACGCCGTACGGATTATGCAGAACACACCAATGGCTGATATGTTTGATAAACACATACATAGTGGACGCTTTCGTTGCCATATCCTTCCATAGATTAAAGTTGCGAAGTTTAAATCCGAAAGATATAAGTACGTAAACGTCTCTATAAAAACATGTCACCCCTCCCCCTGTCCTTGCGGACCAGCTGAAAAGGTGCAGCAAAGATACAATGACAGGTGATAGTTACAAAATTATCACCCGTCTTTTTTAGTTTCACAAAAAAACCTCCTTGCCACAATTGGCAAAGAGGTCCAAATACATACTACAAACTAAATATCTTATCAGAACAAGTATGCGGCAGAAATTTGCCAAGTCTTATTCTTTGCACCAATGGCTTCGCTTGCATTCTTAAAGGTAAAACTGTCTCCCATTGGGAATTGATAGTTTACACCAATCTGAAGATGCTTAATCAATTTCACACCGGCTCCTAAGTTAAGTCCTACCTGAGTTTTCTTACGATCAATATTATCTTTTTCTTTGAAGTCAAAGAAGAAATCAGGACCTGCTGCGAAATAGATACCCAACATGCTTCCCAGTCCGATGGTATATTTCAAATTAATGGGCACTTCCATACCAGTTTGCTTTACAGCATCTTTACCTCTTTGAGAGAATAACAAAGCACCGTCAACACCCAAACCTACAATAGGAATTGTTATTTCCGCCATGGGACCAATGAAGAAACCGGTAGAATTATCTTTGTTTCCTTTATATCCACCATCCCAGTCTATCTTTGTCATATTCACACCACCTTTAACACCCCACTTAATGAGTTGCGCCTGAGCAGGCATAGCCATCAGCATGCAGCTTACAGCTATAATGAAAGCACTAAAAATCTTTTTCATAATTCATTGTGTTTAAAATTTCGGGACAAATATATGCAAAATATCATTAAAGAAACAATGTGTAGTTAAATTTGTTCATAGTCTCATACTCTAATTCAACTACAACACAGAAAAAAACAAAGAGAATAGAAACATCAAAAAACACAAAACAATTACATTTGCAACGAGGAAACAAGAAATTTCTATCCTCGTTTAAATAACCGAATTTATGATAGAGATAAGAAAAACGCAACTCGAAGAAATGGATATCCTCATGGACATCTTCGAGCAAGCCAAGCGCATCATGCGGAAAGATGGAAATATGAAACAATGGACGGGTAACTATCCTTCTAAGGACATAGTGAAAGCTGATATCCAAAACGGGAATAGCTATGTATGCCTCAACGAAAAAAGTGAGATTATCGGAACATTTGCTTTTATTTGCGGAAACGATCCTACCTATGCAAGAATTTACGAAGGAGAATGGGTGGAAAACACACTTCCATACGGCGTTATCCACCGCTTGGCAAGTACTGAAGATAGCAAGGGAGTAGCCACCGCCTGCCTGCAATGGTGTTATGAACAGATCCCCAATTTGCGGGCAGACACCCATCGTGACAATAACATTCTGCAATATATCCTAAAAAAGCACGGTTTTCATTACTGTGGAATCATTTACCTTGCTAATGGAGATGAAAGATTGGCATTCCAAAAGATAGAACAATAGATAAGTAAACTCAAATAATTATAATCCTTCAAACATTATCTATCTGCTGTTTGTCGTACTTGTACTCTTAAAGTGAAAGATTAAAAACAAAGCAACAATATGATGGATTATAAAAAAACAGCAGAAGAGGAAACCGTTATTGAGAATTACGAGTCTTGGCCTTTGGATTTACAAGTAGATTATATCCTTAAAATCTACCACCGTTACATTCGCAAACAAGGTCCTGAAATAGAAAAGTTACTGGATAAAGTCTGCCAGGCACATGGTGAAACATATCCGTCACTTTACGAAGTACAGAAACATTTTCGAAATGCCATGGAAGATTTGGATGCCCATCTTGGTAAAGAGGAATTAATACTATTCCCATACATCTGCAACATGGTAAAGGCCAAATTAGAAAATACTCCTGCCCCTCAGTTCCACGGTGGCAGTATCAAGCAACCTATAGCTGTAATGATGTCAGAGCATGATAATGAATACAACCGCTTTCGCAACATCGAGCAACTGACCAATGGATATATTATTCCGGACGATGCTTGTAATAGCTACCGTCTGTTGTTTCTAAAGCTAGAAGAGTTTGAGATTGCCTTGCATCGACATATCCACCTGGAAAATAATATTGTCTTTCCCAAAGCCCTTGCATTGGAAGCTGAATTAAAAGAAGAATCATGACCCAGATTAAAATCAAACGGGTATACGAAGATCCTGATGCCGCAGACGGATACCGCATATTGGTAGACCGCCTGTGGCCACGTGGTATGAAGAAGGAATATCTGAAATATGATGCGTGGGAAAAAGACATCACCCCTTCACCGGGGTTAAGAAAATGGTTTCACGAGGATCAGGTAGAGCATTGGGAAGGTTTTGCCACCATGTACCGCAAAGAACTTGAAAACTCGGAATCTGCACGCCAGTTCATCGAGCATATAAAGTCCTACAATACAGTCACTCTGTTGTATGCCTCCAAAGAACCTATCCACAATCATGCACGTATCTTACAACAGTTTCTGCAATCCCACTTAGACTAATCACAAATATTCATTATCTTTGTATCGAAAGGAACGGTGCCGCTTAGGCACCGGGATATAAAATGATAGAATTACGTACAGTCAACTTAACCCGCTACATCACCCCTCTGCGTGAGGGTGGTTCCCTGCCCGCACTTGCCGAAGCCGACGACGAGTTCAAATACGTCGTGAAATTTCGTGGTGCCGGACACGGTACAAAAGCATTAGTAGCCGAACTGATCGGTGGAGAGATAGCCCGTCTGCTGGGCTTCCGTGTACCGGAACTTGTATTCCTGAATCTCGACGAAGCGTTCGGTCGTACCGAAGGCGACGAGGAGATTCAAGACTTGCTGCAAGGAAGCAGAGGATTGAACTTAGGACTGCATTTCCTCTCGGGTGCACTGACCTTTGATCCTGCCGCAACGTGTATCGATGCCGAACAAGCTTCTCGTATCGTCTGGCTGGATGCCTATCTTACCAACATCGACCGTACTTTCCGCAACGCTAATATGCTGATGTGGCACAAGGAACTTTGGCTGATAGACCACGGCTCCACACTCTATTTCCATCACTCTTGGGGAGACTGGAAAAAGCATGCACAAAGTCCTTTCAACTATATAAAAAACCATGTATTGCTTCCCGAAGCCTCCCAACTGGAAAAAGCGGATGCAGAACTCAAGCCACTATTGACGGAAGAGAAAATACGCTCCATCGTCGCCTTATTGCCCGACGATTGGTTACAATGGAACGATGTAGACGAAACACCCGAAGAAATAAGAGAAATATATACGCGCTTTCTGACCGAAAGACTGGCGCACTCCGCAATATTTGTAAAAGAAGCACAAAATGCAAGGAAAACACTTATATGAATACGCCGTCATCCGCCTGGTTCCCAAAGTAGAGCGTGAGGAGTTCTTCAATGTGGGAGTCATCCTGTTCTCCAAAAAGGCGAACTGGATTCGTTCATTATGCCATATAGATGAAGATAAATTGAAGTTATATGCCACCGAGCTAGATCCGGAAATGGCAGCAACCCACCTGCAGGTATTTCAGAAAATCTGTTCGGGAGATAAGAACGGAGGTCCTATTGCTTCGCTCGATGTACCGGAAAGATTTCGTTGGCTCACTGCCATAAGAAGTTCCTGCATCCAGACTTCACGACCGCATGCAGGTTTCTCAGAAGATTTGGATAAAACATTGGAAAGACTTTTTAAAGAGCTGGTATTATAATATCCTCCACAGTCCGGCAAATAATAGTATCCAACTACGAAAACTTCTTCTTCAAATCTTCTACCCCCATGCCCGTAAAGTAATCTTCTATAAAGTCCCAACGTTGCTCGTTTGTCAACTTATCGGTACCGAAGAAGAAGGAAAACAAGTCAATTTGTTCTTCAAAAATCTGTTCATTCGTATCAAGAATGAGGTTATGATAATCGTCGGAAAAAGCAAGCTTTTGTAGATTATCCGGATCATTGAAGCGAACAGAGACACAAGGAGTACCGCCCCCCTCCACACTGAACGAGAGACAATCGAGCATAGAAAGCAGGTTCAGAAGCATATTCAAATCAGAGAAAGGAGTGCAATAGAACAGTAACCGGTCACCCTTATTGCCAACGATACGCTGGCCGAATAGCTTTTGATAACGGGACAACAATAAATCAAAGCCTTTTGTTACCGTAAAAGACAGTTCATTAGAGTCTTTTTTCTTCACACTACTAATGTAGCTGACACTCCGTCCTTCTTCTGTACGGCTTTCCAACAAAGAGCCTATAAAACGCTTAGCAGACCGCACATCCATGCCATGCTCCACAAAAATAGAACGAAGTTCTTCTTCATCAAAACGTCCTTTGCTCTTCAGCAAAGCTGTTTTCATGAGCGTAGTCAGACTTGCAAACACGGCATCCATACGCTTACGAATCACTTCAGCATCTTCTTTTAGCAAGACTTCATGTTTACCTACCGATACGGCGCGGGAACCCTCCCATAAAGTTCCATTATTCAGTTTTTGCTTAAATTCCTTATAACCAAGATCAGAGAAACGTTCTTCCCAAAGGTCATCAAGACGTGCTATGTAGACGTTCTCTTCACCTTCTACTTTGGTAAGAAAATCCTTGAATTCACGGGCAAAAGCATCCCCCATCTTATCTTGAACAAATCCTTCTGTCAGCAAGTTTTTAGGGCTAACTTCCAGTAGATGCCGCCCGTATCGATGTGCCAGATCATCTTCCAACCATAGCAAGGCTGTTTTGATGAGCTGTCCTAATTCGGCCTCATACTCCAGTTTATTCTTAGTTCGGGGCAACTTTACCACAAACTCGAAGTCAGACAAAGAAACCATCATTTCAGTTTTCCCACCTTTCATGTGATAAACTTCCATGAGTTTTCTTAGAATAAGCACTAACTGTTCTTGAGCAATATTCCCCGTCTGGTGCAGACGCTTCATATAATAGAAATCGCGCTCATGATAATCGGTAGCAGATAGCCCCTGAATTTCCGCATCACGGGCCGAACGTCCTATTTCCTGTATATAATCAACAAATGTACTCGATGGTGCGACGTGGTATACACGGTCGATGTCACTGATATCCACCCCCATACCGAAAGCTTTCGTGGCAACAATCAACTGCTTGGAACCTTCCTTAAACTCTTGCACAATGGCCGCTTTCTGTTCTTTGTCCTTCTTTCCATAGTAAGAAGCGACCAAGTTCCAGTCCGAAGGTTTTACCCACGTTTTCAATCGCATATCAATGCCACCTGCAAAAGGATAATAAAGCAAAGTTTTATGACCGTCCAGAAAGTCCTCTATTCTGGCAGCAACTACACGCTGCTTGGCTTTGTCATAGGTCTCCCCTTCTTCTATCTGCATCTGACGAATATCAAAGCCGATATTCCGACGCTTCACCGTCCCCACATAAAGTACACAAGGTTCCATCTGCAAAGACCGAATCGTTTCGAACACCATATCATTCCCCCCCTTAGGGTTCCATACAGCCGTAGCCGTCAATGCAAACAACGGGAATGTGTAACCCAGACTTTCTTTCAACGTATTCAGATAGCGTCCCAAGAACCAGTAATCCACACGGAACTCCTTGCCCCATGTCGTCACCGTATGTGCTTCATCAACAACGACCAGACCAATACGACGGTCACCCACAAAATGCTTGATATCATAAGAAAGAAGCAATTCGGGAGATAGATAAAACAAGTCGATATCTCCTTCATGCACCCGGTGGTAAACTTCCGCCTTCTGTTCAGGCGAAAGATCGGAAGAAGCATATGCCACACGCGAATACCCCAAATCTTGCAAACCTTCCACCTGATCTACAATCAAAGCTTTCAAAGGAGAAATAACTATAGTCAGCAGATTATACTCTTTTCCCAGATAGATAGCAGGCAGTTGAAACAATAATGATTTTCCGGAACCGGTAGGAGCAGTCAACAGAATGTTATCAACCTGAGATATTCCGTCTTTTTGTGCTTTTTCTGCTTCCAGAATAACGTTCTCAATCAGTTGTCCTTGCGAAATACTAAGCTTATCTTTTCCTTTAAACAAATCGTCATAAATTTCAAGATCGCGAAACTGCTCATAGCCATAAGTTTCTTTTAAAAGTATATTCACAGCTTCACGGCAATTCTCTGGTAAATGTCGTTCTCGCAATTCCGGTAATTGCCGTGTTGTTTCTTTTTCTATATCTGCCATAATCATGGGTTATTAAAACCTCTTCTTATATTTCTACTTATTTTTATGCAATAAAATATCACAAATATAAGGTAGATAAATTCCTCACCCAAATGTTATTGCAAAAAAAACACAGATGACACAGAATCTACAATCTTCTAAAAAGAAATTATAGACTCTGTGTCATCCGTGTTCTTAAAAAGCGAAAGCAGCCTTTAGCTGCCTCACCCTATTTACTTTCAGCCTTTAATAATACAAGGTTTTTGCTTTTTCCGCGCTAATATTCCTCCTCGTTAAAAAAGAAATCCTCCTTACTCGGATAATCGGGCCAAATATCTTCAATGCTTTCATAAATTTCGCCTTCATCTTCCATTTCCTGCAGGTTTTCAATCACTTCAAGCGGAGCCCCCGAACGCATGGCATAGTCTATCAATTCGTCCTTAGTTGCCGGCCAAGGAGCATCTTCCAGTTTCGATGCTAATTCCAATGTCCAATACATATCTGTAAGTATTAAAATTGTAAATATTAAGTCCTACTCTATTTTTCGGCAAAAGTATAACAATTTATTTCACTTGCAACTATTATTCCAAAATATTTCTTCTTTTTTCTCATCCAGATTGATTTTGCGTGACAAAGTAAACAAATAGTCGGATAATCGGTTTACATAAATCAATAATTCTGAGGATATTTCCACTTGTTCCGCTAATGCAAGAATGCGGCGTTCGGCACGTCGGCAAACCGTACGGCATATATGGCAAATAGCTGCTCCTCGACTTCCGCCGGGAAGAATGAAATTAGAAAGAGGAGTAAGAAGGGTATCTAAGTAGTCTATTTCCTGTTCTATAGCTTCAATCAATGCAGGAGTTATGACACTTATTTCATATAGCTTGGTCTTCTCCTGGTCGGTAGCCAAATGAGAACCTACTGCAAATAGTTTATCTTGCACATGTTGCAGGAACTTCTTGTCCCGGTTGTCGGTCAGATAAGTTATCAACAATCCCAAGTTAGAGTTCAGTTCATCGACTGTGCCATACGCTTCGAGGCGAATATGGGTCTTGGGCACACGGGTACCACCTACAAGTGAGGTTGTTCCCTTATCTCCGGTTTTAGTATATATCTTCATAATAATGATTAGTTTAGTGATTAGTGATTACCATGCGGCATAACTGCGCAGCCAACTAATCACTAATCACTATTTTAAACGTCTAAAGATAATCAAAAGTTGATAATATAGTCCTGTTTTATTTTTGTTTTATCAAAGAAGATGATGCCTAGGTCATAAAGATCGAAGGTAATGCCTACTCGCTCATCCTTCTTCATACGCTTCCAAAGAGCCAGCATTTTCGAATGATAGCGAATCCCTTCAATAACAAAAACTGATTTCTCCGTTACACGACCCACACAGACACGAAAAACGTCCTCCATAAAATCAGGGTGGCGATAATCATGCAGATAAAGAAAATCTACGGGAACACCGGATTCCAGAAATAACTCGGATAGATCGGAAGCAGAAGTATAATCGGCTCCCTCTTTCCCGGCTTTCAGATAGAGTGCGGAAGCAGCAAGTCTGCCCACATCTACGATTGTAGCAGGTTGGGTATAATTAACAAGACGGAACAAAAACTGTTTTACCTTTCTCGACTCGTACATCCATTGTTTATTCTTCTCCGGCGCCAACCGCTTCTCTTCCGCTTCCAAGTCCTTATATTTATAATAAGGTGTAGGCTGATAAATTACTTGAGTTATCAGATTAAAAGCAAAAGGAGAATGCACCCCGTAACCACAACGATTGCGAAAACGACGTAGCCAGATAAACGGACGTTTCAGAGCAAGTATTATACGATTCATATCAACAGCTTTTTATTGCAGACTTCCTTTGATAGTTATTCCTTTACCGGAAGTATAGTTCTCCGTAACATTCAAAAGCACATTAGTACCCTCAAAATGGAAAGTTATGCCAAGAGCACTTATCCAGTTGACATAATGTGCTTTCAACTGCAAAGTTGTAGCTGATGGCCATGCATAGCTGCCTGCCACCCAAAAGGGACCTTCAATTCCATTAAGAGCCCCTATAGCATTGACTGAGTAAGGAGGATAAACTTCTGTAGAGGCTTTCAACCATTGTTTATAACCGAAGAGCAAGTCATAGGTAACCCCTGTTTTATCGGTAACCGTCATTACCACTTCCTTTTGCTTGAATTGTAAGCTAAGAGATTGCCAGCCATATTTATTATTTTCAAGTGTAATACGTTTACCCGCATACTTGGAGGCAATAGATGAATTAGCTTTTCCCTGAACCAATGGTAGCTGATAAGCATTCTGTTTTTTCTGCAAAAGTTTGTAATCCTTACCCGGTGTCAAAATCGTATCTTGAACTTGAGGTAATAACCGATTCCAAACCAACCGGCGCTGGGTACTACCGTTTATCAATGTACATTCGGTTATAACCACTACCATATCTTTGTCGGGAATTATCAAAACATATTGTCCCAAAGCACCATCCAAACGAACCGCACCGGGATATTCACACATCCACATTTGGTAACCGTAATCTTCGTCACCTGCCTCCATTTGTCTGGTAGTCATTTGCTTTACCCATGAGGCAGGAAGCAATTGTTTACCTTCCCATACGCCGCCATTCAGTAATAAGAGTCCGAATTTAGCCAACGACTCACTTTGAATATGTAACCCCCATCCGCCGGTATTCACTCCTTCGGGACTAATTTCCCACGCAACATCGGTGATATTCATCGGAGTGAAAAGCTTCAGTTTCAGGTAATCCAGCAAAGTCATGCCGGTAACTTTCTGAACAATGGCAGAAAGAAGATAAGTACTTATTGAATCATATTCAAAACGCTTGCCGGGGGTTTTCACAGGTTTGGCAAGGAAAGTACGTATCCAGTCGGGAGTAATGTTACGCATGTTCCAATCCGGAGTAATGCCCGAAGTCATGGTCAGCAGATCACGAACAGTCATATCCGCCAAGTTAGCAGAAACAGAATCAGGAAGAAGTTCGGGGAAGAAGGTGCCTACACGGTCGGTCAATCGTAAACGATTATCCGCAATAGCCAAACCAACTGCTGCACCGACGAAAGTCTTGGAACAGGAATACATGGTATGACGATATTCAGGAGCGAAAGGAGTCGGGTAAATTTCTGCAATCACTTTGCCATGACGCAACACCATTACACTATGTATATCTGTTTTAGGCAGTGCAGTAATCGAGTCGAATAAGGCCACAATAGCTTTAGAAGGAACCCCTTCTGCTTCAGGAGTAGAACGCTGCAACTCATTGATTTGCGCACAAATTGTTGAAGAAGCCAACAAACAGAGAGCTAGTAAAATAAAACTGAATCTATTCTTCATAATTGTATTAAGCATTTGTATTATTAGTACTGCAAAAGTACAGTATTCAGTTGCGAAAGACAAATATTCACGAAAAGAAAAGTTCGCTATTCTCAGACACTATCTGATACTCTCCATACTATCAGAAGAAGTATATCTCACACTTTTCTCCCTTGCCCAGTTCTACAGAAAACATTTTTTCTTTGTATTCATGAGCCTGCCCTTCTGATTTTAGCATCGCACGACTAATACCTGTCGGCATCTTAATAGTAAACTTACCCGGTTCAAGGGCCGTAATGGCTACGCTTGTCGCTTTACCCTCTTTCCAGTCCAAGTCTACAGAAGCACCACCACGCACACGCATGCCGCGGAAGCTTCCTGTATCCCAGCTGGCAGGCAAAGCAGGGAGCAGATTTATAAAACCTTCGTGACTTTGCAGAAGCATTTCACCGATACCTGCCGCACCACCATAATTTCCATCAATTTGGAAAGGAGGATGCGAACAGAATAAGTTCGGTAAAGTTCCACCGCCATGACGCCCCGTTTCAGCATTGATAGCAGGGTGAAGCAGACTTTTAAATAGCTTCCAAGCACGATCACCATCACCCAAACGAGCCCAGAAGTTGATTTTCCAAGCACGGCTCCAACCGGTACCCTCGTCTCCACGACGATTAAGTGTCACGCGACAGGCTTCGGCAAGTTCCGGTGTACCGTCGGGAGAGATCAAATTGCCCGGATGCAACCCGTAGAGATGGGAAACGTGGCGATGATGCACGTCGGTTTCTTTGTAATCCTGTAGCCATTCTTGCAGATAGCCTTCTTTGCTGATCTGCATCGGTGGAAACTTCTTTAAATCCGATTCAAGACGAGCAGCATAATCGGCATCACAATTCAGCAGACGGGCGGCGGTAATGACATTTGTATAAAGCTCGGTAAGTAGTTGCACATCCATCGTAGGTCCCATACAAATGCTGACGGCAGTCACACTATCACCTGGTACATAAAAACTATTTTCCGGCGAGGAGGTGGGTGCAGTTACCAGCCACCCATGCTCAGGCTCTTGTACGGTAGTCGAACTAAAGAACTTGGCAGCTCCTTTCAGAATGGGATAAATACGTCTCAGATATTCTTTATCCTGTGTATAAAGGTAATGTTCCCAGAGATGGGCACAGAGCCAAGCACCTCCTGTATTAGTGGCTCCCCAGGAAGGATGTTCACCGGGAGCGGTATAGTTCCAAACGTTAGTCATCATGTGAAGTACCCAGCCATCCGCTTTATTACCGTAGAAAGAACGGGCAGTGGTTGTTCCGGAAGGAATAAGACGTTCTACTAACGTAGTTAAAGGATCATACAATTCCGAAAGGCCGGCTTGCTCAAGCGGCCAATGGTTCATTTGGATATTAATATTAGTATGATAGTCTCCATTCCAGGGAGTAGACAGACCATCCGCCCAAAGTCCTTGCAGATTAGGAGGCAAGCTACCGGGACGGGTACTGCTGATAAGCAAGTAGCGACCATAATTGTAGTAAAGGGATGCCAAAGCGGGAGATTCCTTTTGCACAAATCGAAGAATACGCTCATTCGTAGGGAGTGTATCATCCGTTGTAGTAGGCAAGGTCAAAGAAACGCGGTCGTAAAAGATGCAATGGGCAGCTATATGTTTCTTACGAATATCTTTTTGTTGAAGAGGATTGACTGCATGTAGCAAACTATCACAAACCCGCACATAACGCTCACCGGGAAAATCCGTGCCTTCGGCTGAGTAAGAAGTCGTAGCAGAAATAATCAGCCAGGCATCTTGTCCATTCTTCAGACTGATGCCATTTTCAAGAGTAGTTGTCCGTTCTCCCCCCTTCGAAACAAGTTGCATGGCTACACGATATTTCATTCCGTCTTGTCCGGGTTTACCGCTATCCAGTGTACCACTCATCAAAAGAGTATTCCCTTCAATTGTCAGCGAACTACATGCAGCACGGCTCAAACGAGCTGAAAAGTTCAAGGCTCCTTTTTTACCGGCAGTCAGATGCACCAACATGACATCACGTTCACGTGACACAAAGTACTCGCGATTGTAACTAACAGCATTTCGGATAAATGAAGTATAAGCAACAGCATCACGCAGACTCAACGAACGACGGTAATCATTTGTAACCGGCAAAGAAGCCATCTTAGCATCCGGATACTTGAAATCAATATCCAAATTTCCTAATACCTGAAAGGTTCCATATCTTCCGTCCGTCTCCTGCTTTTTGGGAACAAAACTACTATACATCAGTTCCTGCGCCTCTTTATTCTTTCCGTCGAACAATAATTGTTGGATGGTGGACAGGCTCTTAGAAGCATCCGGGTTGCTATAATCAGCCTCCATCCCACTCCATAAGGAGATTTCATTTAAGATAATGTGTTCTCTGTCAATACCACCATCCGGCATCATCCCCAAACGGCCGTTCCCCAACGGAAGCGTTTCTTCCCAAATTGTTGCGGGAGAATTATAATAAAGCTGATGGTTACAACTGTCTGCTATAGTTTCAGCAGCAGATAGCGATAGTGACGTGAAAATAAACAGAAAGAAGGAAAAAAGTATTTTCATAATTTCGAATTTGAATGAGTTAACTGAAGAATTTTAATAGTAATATTCTACATACTTTACGTGAACTGCACAAAGATACTTACTCCCGCACGATTAAGGTACAAAAGTCCTGACTTTTATTTTTATGTTCCCCTATTTAAAGCCAAAAAGTCCCGTTTTTATTTCGCTCCACCTAGGTCAATCGAAAAGTAGACCATGGTCAATCGAAAGAATAACCTAGGTCAATCGAAAAGAAGACCTAGGTTAATCGATATATTATCCCCTAAAAAGGAGATTAAAGTTACTGATTAAAAAATTAAAAACGGGAGAACCGCACTTAAATCCGAACGGTTAATGCTCCCTACTCTACCAACAGGCTATTTTAATTCAAACGGTATCACCCCACGGATATCGGTAGAAGAAGCCCCAATATAAACTTTAAATTTACCCGGTTCGAGCGTCCAGGCACTTGCAGTTTCATCATAGAACTTTAAATCATCCGGAGTTATGGTGAAAGTCACCGTTTTCTCTTCTTCCGGTTCGAGGGTAATCTTTGTAAAGTGCTTTAATTCTTTTGTCGGGCGAAGAACACTGCATTTCTCATCCCCTACGTAAAGTTGTATGATCTCTTTTCCCGCAACACTTCCCGCATTCTTTACAGGAACCGAAACTGTCAGCGTTCCGTCAGCCGTCATTGTTTTGGCAGAAGCTACCGGTTTGCCGTATGTAAAAGTTGTATAGCTCAATCCGTGTCCGAAGGGAAAAAGAGCCGGGATCTTCTTTGTGTCGTGCCAACGATAACCTACCAAAATATCTTCTTTATACACTTGTTTGATACTATCTCCCGGATAGCTGAGTGCATCGAAAGCATGTGCTCCACAATCCGTTAACTTCGCAGGGAAAGAGAAAGGTAGTTTACCGCTTGGATTTACAGCGCCACTCAGTACATCGGCCAACGATTTACCACCCATAGAACCAAGATACCATCCCTGAATAATAGCAGGAACCCGGTTTATCCAAGGCATTTCTACCGCATTACCACTGAGGAGTACTAGTACCAGATTCTTATTTACGCCTAATACAGCTTCTATCAGTTCATCTTGTCCGAAAGGCAAGCCGTATTGCAAGCGGTCGCCACCTTCACAATCTTGAAAATGGTTCTTATTCAATCCGCCAACAAGCACTACTAGGTCGGCTTTCTTTGCCATTTCCACAGCCTCTGCACGCAAGGAATCTACCACATTCTGAGGAATTTCATCAGCACGACCGTACATGGGGCGACCTGCCGCATAACCTTTTGCATACTTCACTTTGTCTCCATAGATAGCACGCAAGCCATCCAACGGAGATACCATATCTTTTACTTTCAATTCAGAAGAGCCACCTCCTTGGTTGAGCAGACGCACTGCATTATCACCTAATACAAGGATATTCTGATACTTCGTTGCATCGATTGGTAACAAAGGAGCACCTTTCTTTACTACCGGTGCATTCTTCAACAACACGATACCTTCATTACCAATCTCGCGGGCAGCTTCATAATGTTCTTCCGTAGCCACCGAACCGTATGGTTTCTCACGGTTCATCGCCGTACGGAATATCAAACGGAGAATACGGGATGCTTTGTCGTCAATAGTAGACATCGGCACTTTACCCTCTTTCAACATCTTGAGATAAGGGTGTGCCAGATAATAATCGTCATAGGTAAATGCACTTTCCGAAGTAAGACCGTTTGTATAAGATCCCATTTCAATATCAAGACCATTAACGGCAGCCTCATACGTATCGTGTGCCCCCCCCCAATCGGTAATAACACAGCCATCAAACTTCCAGTCGCCTTTCAGAATCTTATTCAAGGCAAAATCGTTGTGGCAAGCATGCTGACCACGAATCTTATTATACGAACCCATGATGCTCCATGCGCCGCCTTTCTCAACCGAAGCTTTGAAAGCAGGCAGATAGATTTCATATAAAGCACGGTCACTGAGATTGACATCAATATGTCCACGCCATAACTCCTGATTATTCAAAGCATAGTGCTTGACACAAGCTGCTACTCCATTCTTTTGTAACTCTTGAATATAGGGCACGCACATAATACTTGCCAAATAGGGATCTTCACCCATATATTCGAAGTTACGACCATTCATCGGAGTACGGTAGATATTAACGCCCGGACCGAGCAGCACATCTTTTTCACGATAACGGGCTTCTTCACCGATTGCTTTACCATACTTGGCAGACATTTCGGGATTCCAGGTGGCTGCCAGACAAGTCAATGCCGGGAAAGCGGTGATACTGTCATTAGTCCAGTTGGCATATCCCCAATCATTCCAATTGATTTCGGCACGCACCCCGTGAGGGCCATCGCTCATCCAAAGTTCGGGAATACCGAGGCGGGGAACTCCTGCACTGCTGAATTTGCTCTGTGCATGGCAAAGTGCCACTTTCTCTTCTAATGTCATGCGGCTGAGGGCGTCTTTTACACGTGCCTCAACAGGTTGTCTGTCATCTAAATAAACAGGGGTTTGCGCTGATAAAATTCCTATTGAACAGGCAAACAAAAGGGTTACTAAGAATTTGCTTTTCATATTACTATTTACTGATATCATACTATTTTACTTTTATCACTGTCACCGACTTTCCTAGTCCGTCAGCCGTAGCCGTTACCTTGACACTACCCGTCTGACCGTTATTCTGTATCACAACCAGACACTTGCCGTAGAAAGCTTTGCGATGATTGTCCTTGAATTTCTCCATAGAGATAGGACTACCATTGTCTACACCGGCAATAAAAGCGGAACCATCTACAGCAAAAGTAACGTCATTCTCTGCATTCGGGCAAAGGTTACCATCCTTATCCACTATTTCAACAGTTACAAAACTCAGGTCTTTTCCATCAGCTTGAATAGTGCTACGGTCGGGAGTCAGACGTATCTGTGCAGGCTCACCGGCAGTACGGATTTCTTGCTCGGCAACCACTTTGCCGGCTTTGCGGGAAATGGCTTTCACTGTTCCCGGTTCAAATTTCACTTTCCACATTACATGGAAATCATCTTTTCCTTTGCTACGCACACCTTGCGATTTACCATTAATAAAGAGTTCCACTTCATCGGCATTGTTATAATAAGCCCATAAGTCTATATCTTGTCCCGGTGTCCAGTTCCAGTGCGGGAAGAGATGGAGCACGGCTTTGTCGGGTCGCCATTCAGACTGATACATGTAATAGACATCTTTCGGGAAACCTGCCAGATCGACAATTCCAAAATAAGAACTACGTGCAGGCCAACCGTATGGAGTAGGTTCGCCTATGTAATCGAAGCCTGTCCAAATGTACTGCCCACTAATAAAATCGTTGTTCTTGACATGGCGCAACGTTCCTTCATGACGATTGCCCCAAGGTACATGGCAGTTATCGTATGAAGAACAAGAGAACGAAGGTTCGTAGAAAGGTTTGTCCCAACGTTCGGGCCAAATAAACATTGAATCGCTTGGCATACGGTAATAGCCGCGCGTCATTAAACCGGAAACACTTTCTGTTACAATAAACGGCTTGCCGGGGAAGTTTTCGGGTACACCTGCAAACCAGTCGTCGTGGTAATTGAAACCGATAATATCGAGTGCTCCCGAACGGAACAAGTGATTATTGGGATTGGGCTCATTGCAACCGGCTGTTACAGGACGTGTAGGATCGAGTGCTTTCACCATATCCGATAGTTTTTTGGTCAGCAGGGAGTTTACAGACATCTCGCCCTCTTTGGCAAGCATATCAGAACTATGACCGAAGTTCAAAATCAGATTGGCTTCTTCAAGGCTGAGCGTATCGGCTTTAGCATCTGTCCATTGTTCGAGCACTTCGTTGCCAATGCTCCACATAAAGATGGAAGGGTGATTGCGATCACGCAAGATAAGATCGGTAAGGTCGCGTTCGTGCCACTCGTTGAAGTAACGGGAATAGTCGTGACGGGTCTTCTTCTTGCGCCACATGTCAAAAGTCTCGTCCATGACGATGAATCCCATACGGTCGCAAAGGTCAAGAAGTTCCGGTGCAGGAGGATTGTGTGAACAACGAATACCGTTACACCCCATCTCTTTAAGAATTTCCAACTGGCGTTCGATGGCACGGGTATTCACGGCAGCACCGAGGCAACCCAGGTCATGATGCATACAAACACCGTTGATCTTCACCTGTTCACCATTCAGAATAAATCCTTTCTGGGCATCAAAACGGAAAGTACGGATACCGAAAGGAGTAGTATAAGTATCTACAGACTTACCATCCATTAGGATTTCAGTCTTCACATTATAAAGATAAGGACGATCAACGCTCCACAAATCCGGATTGTCTACTGTAATCTCTTGTACCGCTTCATGCTTGCCCTCATTCAGAGTTAATTGACTGGAAGTTTGACCGACTACTTTACCCTTTTCGTTAATCAATTTGGATACTAATTCTAACGAAGCAGCCGTACCTTGTTCGTTTTCCAAAGTAGTACGCACGGTCAGACGAGCGTTGTTCTTCGACACTTCATCGGCTGTGATATAGGTTCCCCATTGGGCTACATGCACCGGACTTACTTTTGTCAGCCATACATTGCGATAGATTCCGCAACCGGAATACCAACGGGAGTTAGGTTGTTCGGCATTATCCACTCTTACAGCTATTACGTTCTTCTCTCCCCATTTGATGAAAGGAGTTAAATCGTAGCTGAAAGAGATATAACCGTAAGGGCGTGTACCCAGTTTTTGACCGTTGATGTAAACAGTTGAGTTCATGTAGGCACCATCAAAGTCTATGTATAATCGTTTACCTTCATCCGTTTTGTCGGCAGTGAAAGTCTTTCGATACCAGCCTATACCACCGGGCAGAGCACCTCCTCCCGTACCGGAAGGATTATCTTTGCTAAACTCTCCTTCAACAGCCCAATCATGGGGCAAGTTCAGTTTTCTCCAGTCTGTGTCATTGTAATCCGGACGGGCGGCTGTAGAATCATCACCTAAGCGAAACGACCAATCCGCTGTAAAGTCCTGTCGACGTGTATCAACCGTTTTTTGAGGAGAAGTACATGCACCTGTAATAAGAAGCAGGTACAGTATAGGAAGAAGTAAGCATCTTTTCATGGTATTAAGATATAAAAGGGGTAGCTAAAGAGGTAGCTCAATTCTCCTCCTCCTGGGAGGAGGAGTACCCCGAAGGGGGGAGGTGG
>USLU01000052.1 GCA_900555635.1 uncultured Bacteroides sp. | reverse complement strand
GGATAATTTCTGTGTGATTATGGGTGGAGGAATTGGCAGCCGCTTCTGGCCATTCAGTCGTAAAACACTCCCTAAACAGTTTCTAGATTTCTTTGGAACAGGACGTTCATTATTGCAACAGACTTTCGACCGCTTCAATAAAGTAATACCTACTGAAAACATACTTATCGTTACAAACGATTTGTATGCCGACCTTGTAAAAGAACAGCTTCCCGAGCTCAAACCTGAACAAATATTACTGGAACCGACACGCAGAAATACAGCACCTTGCATTGCATGGGCATCATATCATATCCGTTCACTTAACCCAAACGCTAATATCGTAGTAGCTCCTTCTGACCACCTTATCTTAAAAGAAGGTGAGTTTCTTACCGCTATTGAGAATGGATTAGCTTTTGTTTCGCAATCTGATAAATTACTCACACTGGGCATTAAGCCTAATCGTCCTGAAACAGGCTATGGCTACATACAAATTGCTGAATCTGTAGGTAAAAATTGCCATAAGGTAAAAACATTTACAGAAAAGCCGGAATTGGAATTAGCAAAGGTATTCCTGGAAAGTGGAGAATTTTATTGGAATTCCGGCCTTTTCATGTGGAATGTAAATAGCATTATAAAAGCGGTTGAAATGTTATTGCCCGAACTAGCTGCCAAATTGGCTCCCGGCAAAAAAGTATATGGCACTCCCGAAGAAAAACATTTTATCGATGAGAATTTTCCAGCTTGCCCTAATGTTTCCATTGACTTTGGTATCATGGAGAAAGCAGATAATGTATATGTATCACTAGGTGACTTCGGATGGTCGGATTTGGGCACATGGGGTTCTCTTTATGACTTATCTCCTAAAGACGAAGACAACAATGTAACCCTGAAATGCCAGTCGATGATTTATAATAGCAAGGATAATATCATAGTATTGCCAGACAATAAACTTGCAGTGATCGATGGCCTAGAAGGCTACCTTATCGCTGAATCCGACAACGTACTTCTGATTTGCAAAAAAGATGAAGAACATACTATCCGTAAATATGTCAATGATGCACAAATAAAATTGGGCGATGACTATATTTAAGTTGAAAATGGAAATAAAAAGACGGGAGTTGAACCAATGTTCAACTCCCGCTTCGGTTTATTTAAGGGAGGAAAATAAACTTTTTATAACGCAGCACGAATCGCTTCAGCTACTGCCTGAAATTCTTCATTAGTAAGTTTCAACTTTGGATTAGAGAAAAGCATATCTTTCTCATTCTGCATTGGAATCAAATGTATATGGGCATGGGGAACTTCCAATCCTAATACAGCTTCACCCACTTTCTTACAAGGAAATGCCTTACCAATAGCGAGTGCCAGTTTTTTAGCAAAGACATGCATCGCCGCCAAATCTTCGTCATTCAGATCGAATATATAATCCACTTCCTGTTTAGGAACGACCAAAGTATGACCTTTCACCATAGGATTGATATCCAAAAATGCAAAAAACTTATCATTCTCTGCTACCTTGTAACAAGGAATTTCTCCTGCGATAATTCTGCTGAATATTGTTGCCATAGCTTTCTGTTATATATAAATTAAGGCAAGCCCGCACGCGGACTTGCCTTACAATTAAATTGATATGTTCATTACTTCCAGGTGAATCATACCTTGCGGAACCTTAATCTCTGCAACATCACCCACCTTTTTGCCAAGTAGACCTTGAGCAATCGGAGTATTTACAGAAATCTTACCTTCTTTCAGGTTAGCTTCACTTTCCGAAACAATGGTATAAATCATCTTCATGCCATTCTTTACATTCTTCAGCTCCACCTTATTAAGAATCTGTACAGAATCTGTACCAAGCTTCGATTCATCAATAATTTTTGCGTCAGCAATAGTAAGTTTCAGATTGTTAATTCGCATTTCGAGCATGCCTTGTGCTTCTTTTGCAGCATCATACTCTGCATTTTCCGACAAGTCGCCCTTATCACGCGCTTCGGCAATTGCAGCCGATATCTTCGGACGTTCAACCGTCTCCAGTTGCCTTAGATCGGCCATCAATTTCTTGTAGCCTTCTTCTGACATATAAGCCATACTTCTTTCCTCCTTATTATTTATTTTAGTTTTTAATGGTACTATAAACAAAAAAGAATTCCAACATGGTCAGCATGCTGGAACCCTCTTTCCGATTTTCCTTTGCAAAGATAGCCTTTTAAACAATGCGTGTCAAGCAAAAAATGCTGCTTTGTAACATATTTAAATGAAATCTTCTAATTTATAACAAGTTACAGCAATGCTTTCACTGCTGCTTCAAGGTCTTTTATAGTCTCGCCACGGGCACTCAACTCATTATTTTTATTAATAAGGAAGACTGCAGGAACAGACTGTACATTATAAGCCGAAGCGAAGGTTGAGTAAACTCCATTGGCATCGCGCACGCAGACCCACGGCAGATTATCAGCAGTCGTTTTCCAGAAATGTTCGTCAGCATCCAAAGAAATCTGGTAGATTTCCAACCCCTGACCTACATACTTATCATACAAATCGCGCAACATATAATTGTGAGAAGCCGATGTTGGACTCTGATAAATTGTAAAGTCGAGAATAACCGCTTTGCCTTTCAAATCGCTCAACTTACGTACGTTGCCTTTCATATCGCGCAGGCTAATATCAATTACTCCGGTTTCAGAGATAGCCTCCTCAGGGATTTCCAAAACTTTCTGTTGGGGAGTACGCGTATTCTTCATACCTTTTATCACAATATTATAAAGGTTCTTAGAGCGGTCCGCATGAGGATAATAATTATTCAGACTGGTTGCGACAGCGGCAAAACATTTGATATCATCCTTACTGTTCAAAGGATCGAAAATCAAATAATTATTCAATTTCTGGAATAGGGCGAAATAAGCGGCGGCTGTATTAGGAGCAGCAAAAATATAGTTGATTTTTACATCATCCTTATAGTTCTTCAACAAGACCGCAAGACTATCCTCAAAGACATCCGCACCTATTTTATGCGCCTGCATGGTTTGAATCAATGCATTTACACTACTCTGGAGCTGTATTTGCTTTAGAGTCAATTCTTTTATTTTCGTACTATTAGGAGAACCTTCGACAGCATAAGCCGTAGAAAAGTCAGCAAAAGGAGCTTTCACCTGAACCGTTTCTGTAGAATCGACCGAGAAATTAATAACCTTATCTTCAACACGCAAACGATAAAATTCGGGAGAAGCAGGACGTACTTGTTTAAAGCTGAACGATCCGTCAGCTTTTAACTTTACAGAATCCAAAGGAACAATACCTTCCAAAGCCGAAGCTTCTAAATAAAGCATTTTGCCATCGGCACCCGATACTTCACCTTCCACTTTAAATTTTGGTTCGGAATTACATGCACTTAGCGCTAAAGCTGCAAATGCCACAAAAAAGATTTTCTTCATATCGTATCTTAGTTTTATCTTTTCAAATGTATTTTTCATATTCTAATTGGTCTTTATCTCTTTTTCGACCTATCCGATCCCTGTCTTCTCCGTGTTTTCTCCCTGTCTAAGCACAGGGAGCAGGTAGGGAGCGGGTAAGGAGCAGGTAGGGAGCTGATAGGGTGCCGGCAAAAATGTTCTTTTTTTCCGATCCCCTACTATTCTTAACGCTCCGGAGGACGTCTGCTAACATGCCTGCAAATATACGTCTTTTCAAGATTAGTCAAAGCATTTTCTTCGTATCTTCCACATATAAAAATGTAAAAAACGAATAAATACAAACTTTTTATCTCATTCCCACCGTTTTACACGAATAAAATATGTATCTTTGCACGAATTTTGAAAGAAAATTAGATATAAAACATTTTTTATGATTAACCCTATTGTTAAGACAATCGAGCTCCCTGATGGCAGAACCATCACGCTCGAAACGGGAAAGCTGGCAAAACAGGCAGACGGTTCTGTAATGCTTCGTATGGGCAACACCATGCTTTTAGCTACTGTTTGTGCCGCCAAGGACGCAGTTCCCGGAACAGATTTCATGCCGTTACAGGTAGAGTACAAAGAAAAATTCTCCGCAGTCGGACGTTTCCCCGGCGGTTTCACAAAGCGTGAAGGACGCGCTTCTGATTATGAAATTCTCACTTGCCGCCTTGTTGACCGTGCTCTCCGCCCTTTATTTCCTGATAATTTTCATGCAGAAGTATACGTAAATATCATCCTCTTCTCAGCCGATGGTATTGATATGCCTGATGCACTGGCAGGACTTGCAGCTTCTGCAGCTCTTGCTGTTTCTGACATACCTTTCAACGGACCGATTTCCGAAGTACGTGTTGCACGTATTGAGGGCCAGTTCGTTATTAATCCGACTTTCGAACAGTTAGAAAAAGCCGACATGGACCTCATGGTAGGTGCTACCTACGAAAACATCATGATGGTGGAAGGTGAAATGAGCGAAGTTTCCGAACTCGATTTATTGGAAGCTATGAAGGTTGCTCACGAAGCTATCAAGGTTCAATGTAAAGCTCAGATGGAGCTGGCCGAAGAAGTTGGCTCTACTGTAAAACGTGAATACTGCCACGAAGTGAACGATGAAGAACTTCGCAAAGCTGTTCACGATGCTTGTTACGCAAAAGCATACGCAATCGCTGCTTCAGGCAACAAGAATAAGCACGAACGCATGGATGCCTTCGACGCTATTCGCGAAGAATTCAAAGCTCAATTCTCTGAAGAGGAACTAGCAGAGAAAGCAGCGCTTATCGACCGTTACTATCATGATGTAGAAAAAGAAGCAATGCGCCGTTCTATCTTGGACGAAGGCAAGCGCTTGGACGGACGTAAAACTACTGAAATCCGCCCTATTTGGTGCGAAACCGGTTACTTGCCCGGTCCTCACGGATCTGCAGTGTTCACTCGTGGCGAGACCCAATCTTTATCTACCGTTACACTTGGAACAAAGTTGGACGAAAAAATGATAGACGACGTATTGGAGCATGGCAAAGAACGTTTCTTGCTGCATTATAACTTCCCTCCGTTCTCTACAGGTGAAGCTAAAGCACAACGCGGTGTAGGTCGTCGTGAAATTGGTCACGGTCACTTGGCATGGCGCGCGTTGAAAGGACAAATCCCTGCAAATTATCCGTATGTAGTACGTGTAGTTTCCGATATCCTCGAATCAAACGGTTCTTCTTCTATGGCTACCGTATGTGCCGGAACATTGGCATTGATGGATGCAGGTGTAAAAATCAACAATCCGGTTTCTGGTATTGCTATGGGCTTGATTAAGAATGCCGGTGAAGATAAATATGCAGTATTGTCCGACATCCTTGGTGACGAAGACCACTTGGGCGATATGGACTTTAAGGTAACAGGTACCAAGAACGGTATCACTGCTACTCAAATGGATATCAAGGTAGACGGATTGTCTTACGAGATTCTGGAAAAAGCCTTGTTGCAAGCAAAAGAAGGTCGCGAATATATCTTAAGCAAACTGACTGACTGCATCGCTGAACCACGTGAAGACCTGAAGCCTCATGCTCCGAGAATCGAAACCATGACTATTCCTAAAGAATTCATTGGAGCAATTATCGGCCCTGGCGGTAAGATTATCCAAGGTATGCAGGAAGAAACGGGTGCTACTATTACCATCGAAGAAGTGGATAATGTAGGTAGAATCGAAATTGCCGGTACAAACAAGAAATGTATTGACGATGCTATACGCTTGATTAAGGGCATTGTTGCTGTACCGGAAATTGGTGAAGTATACAAAGGTAAAGTACGTTCTATCATGCCTTACGGTGCATTCGTTGAATTCTTGCCAGGTAAAGACGGTTTACTCCACATCTCTGAAATCGACTGGAAACGCTTGGAAACAGTAGAAGAAGCCGGCATTAAAGAAGGCGACGAGATTGAAGTGAAATTACTGGATGTTGATCCTAAGACCGGTAAATTCAAACTATCGCGCAAAGTGTTGATGCCCAAACCTGAAGGTTACGTTGAAAGACCCGAAAGAGGTGAAAGACCTGAAAGGGGAGAAAGACGAGAGAGAGGCGAAAGACCTGAAAGAGGTGAGAGAAGAGAAAGAAGGTAAAATCACACCTTAATATATTTAAGAAACCCGATGGATAATCCATCGGGTTTTCTTTTTGTCAAAAAAAGGCAGGTTTAAAGAGAAAAACAAAGCATAATGCTTGCATATTACAAAAAGATTATGTTGTTTTGTTACGCTAAACCTTAAATTGGTTAAAGCTGCTAAAAAATGTCTGAAACCGGAAATCTTCATACTATGAATCTTTTCTCTCGATTCTTTCAAGAGAACCAAGAAAAGTTCCTGGCTTTTGCTTATTCTTATCTTAGAGACAAAGAAGAGGCAGAAGATGTTTTAATGGAATCAATGATAGCCTTATGGGAAAACCGGGACCGCTGGGAGCAAAACAGCAACTTACATGCTCTGCTGCTTACCATAATTAAAAATAAATCCCTCAATATTTTAGAGCACAGACAAATACGCATGCGCGCAGAAGAAGACATCAACAGTCATGGGCAACGCGAACTAGATCTGCGTATATCCACTTTGAAAGCTTGCGAACCCGACCAGATATTCAACGCGGAGATACAACACATTGTACATAAGGTTTTGGAAGATATGCCAGCGCAAAGCAGACAGATCTTCATACTAAGCCGCTACCAGAACTTACCTAATAAACAAATTGCCGAACAATTGAATATATCCCTTAAAACCGTAGAGGCACATATCACCAAGGCATTGAGAGTTCTTCGCCTGGAATTGAAAGATTATCTAGCCTCCATACTCCTTTAAATGTTAAAAAGCGCCCTTTTTCAAAAAAAGTTTGATTTTTCCATAGGGTAGTCATTAGTTGGTCGGTTATATATACAGAAAGGGCAAAAGGCTCACATTTAATAACCAACCAATTAATTTACGATGAACCAAGAATTATTATACAAATATTTCAAGGGTACTGCTACTATCAACGAAGAAAAGCAAATCCTGGATTGGGTAGAAGCCTCCGAAGAGAATCGGGAAGCTTTCCTGAAGGAACGTATGTTGTATGACATTTCTTTATTCTCCGACAAGCAAGATGCCAAACAGAAAAAGACGATACATTTTAATGCTACCATACGCTGGACTACCCGCATAGCTGCGGCTATTATTGTAGGCGTTTGCGGCTATTTCATGACAACCGATTATTTATATAATAAAGATGCGCAGTTGCAAACCATTACCGTACCTGCCGGGCAACGTGCTCAAATTACTCTTGCCGATGGTACGCATGTTTGGTTGAACTCAAAATCCAAACTAACATACGCCAGTAATTTCGGCCGTAGCGAACGTAATGTAGAACTGGATGGAGAAGCCTACTTCGAGGTGGCTAAGAACAAACAGATTCCATTCTATGTAAATACGGAGATGCATAATGTGAAAGTAGTTGGAACTTGTTTTAATGTTTGCGCCTACAGTGGCAGTAAAGAATTTGAGACAACATTGGTAGAAGGTATAGTAGATATCTATACTGCCCACAACAAACAAGTTGTGACGCGCTTAAAGAAAGAGGAGTTCTTCGCAAATTATGACGGGCGATACAAAAAAACAATTCTCCCCTCATACGAATATTTGCGTTGGAAAGAAGGATTATATTGCTTTGACGACGTACCATTCGGTGGTATTCTAGATAAGTTGGAAAAATACTATAATGTAAAAATTACCGTAACCAGTCCCCGACTGCTAGACCATACAGGTCTTACCGGTAAATTCAGAGAGCAAGACGGTATAGAGCATATTTTGCGAACGATCTCCAAAGATCATCCGTTCAAGTACCGCATCAATGAAGCCAAAGATTCGATAATCATATATGAATAATAGAAACCTATAAATTTAGTACTAACCCTTTAAAACCTCAAAATATTATGAAAGTATAGAAAAGACAACTCTCCCCAACAATTCTTTCCCTTTTTGACATAAAAAAAGATCGGAAAGTACCCCCATACTTTCCGATCATAAACAGTCAAAAATCGACCTTAATCAATTTATTAACTTAACACAGTGACAAAGATATGAGAAAAATTTCTTTGATGGGACTTTTTTGTCCAAAAAGTTTAGAAATTAAGCAATTATTGCGAACTATGAAGATCACCCTAATCCTTCTCTTGTTTGTAACGTTTCAGGCATACTGCGCTGACAGTTACTCTCAAAATGCTAAAGTAAGCATTCCGAATGCTCAACTTAAAGTAGGCCAAGTGCTTGCCCAAATTGAGTCGCAGACCGAATATCTGTTTGTATATAACAAGAAAAGCGTAGATGTACGCCGCACTGTTAACGTAAATGCAGATAATAAATCAGTAGCCGAAGTGCTAGATGATATGTTCGAAGGTACTAACATTAAATATGTAATGGAAGGCAAGAACATTGTACTAACAAAGAACGGTGAAAAGATAGAGAACGTACCTAGTGTACAACAAGAAAACAACACTGTAAAAGGTGTAGTTACAGATGTCAAAGGTGAACCTATCATTGGCGCCAACATAGTTGAAAAAGGAACAACTAATGGCGTTATTACCGATTTGAATGGTGAATTCACACTTACAGTTCCGGCAAATGCCACATTAATTATAAGTTATATAGGTTATGAGCCTGTTACGTTAGCTTTAAACGGACAGAAAACTCTCAATATCCAGATGAAAGAAGAAGCGCTGACACTGGAGACAGTAGTTGTAACGGCTATGGGTATTAAGAAGAAAGCTGCTTCTTTGACTTATTCTACCCAACAAGTAGATGGTAATGAACTTACCCGTGCTAAAGATCCTAATATGATTAACGCATTGGCTGGTAAAACAGCAGGTGTACAAATTAATAAAACATCAAACTTAGGAGGTTCTGCCAAGGTTGCTATTCGTGGAGCACGTTCTGCATTTGCCAGCGGTAACAATCAACCTTTATATGTTATTGACGGAGTTCCAATGTTGAACAATTCCACTGAATCCACATCAACTGTTATGGGTGGTGATAATGATGGAGTAAACCGTGATGCAGGTGATGGTATTTCTAACTTGAATCCAGATGACATCGAAAGCATGAGTATATTGAAAGGTGCTTCTGCTGCCGCTCTCTATGGTTCACAAGCTGCCAATGGTGTTATATTGATTACGACAAAGAGAGGTAAAGCAGGTATGCAGCGCATTACTTTCTCTTCAAACTTAACAGTAGACCATGCCATTAGTATGCCCGATTTCCAAAACTCATACGGCCGTAATGAAGATGGTGGTACAGCAAGTTGGGGAGCAAAGGGCAATACAAAAGATTATGATAATGTTGGCGATTATTTCGGTAATGGGGTTACCGCCATCAATTCATTGGCAATTACGGCCGGTAATGAAAAGCTTCAAACTTATTTTTCTTATGCCAATACTACAGCAAAAGGTATCGTTGATAGTAATAAAATGCAAAAACATAACTTGAGCTTACATGAAACGGCAAGCTTATTTAATGATCGTTTAAAACTGGACGGTAGCGCCACATTGATGATGCAAAAAATAAAGAACTCTCCTGCTACTGGCGGTTACTATATGAATCCGTTAGTCAGTCTTTATGGTTTCCCACGTGGTGTAGACATGAGCCCATATAGGAATGAGTTTGAAACATTCGACCCAAGTCGTAACATGATGCTACAGAATTGGATTGAAAAGAATGATGACGGTACAATAAGCGAATGGTCACAGAATCCCTATTGGTTAAGAAATCGTGTACTCAGTACTAACAAACGCTATCGTGCATTAGCTTCTATCAGCGCTAATCTGAAAGTTACAGATTGGTTTAGTTTGCAAGCACGTGGTAATGTAGATTATGTTAGTGACAAATTCGAGAATCAAATGTATGCAAGTACAGCTCCTAATATCACCGGTAAATACAATGGAAAAGAAAATGGTCGCTATGTGTGGTCAGACAACCAAGAATTCCAAACCTACGCCGACTTGATGGCCATGTTCAATAAGAATTTTGGAGATTTCTCACTTAATGCAGCTTTAGGTACTAGTATCAACTTAAGTACAGTAAACTCACTTATGCTTGATTCAAAGGTTGCATCTTTATATAAGCCAAATGTATTTACTGTTCCCAATATTGTGATGGATACAAAAGCCGCCGCAACTCAAACTATTAATAAAAAGCGCACACTACAGTCCGTATTTGCGACAGCACAGTTTGGTTGGAAAGACATGTTATACTTAGACCTTACTGCCCGTAACGACTGGTCATCTACTTTGGCTCATACAGACAGTAAAAAGTCAGGATTCTTCTACCCATCAGTAGGTTTAACATGGATTATCAATAAGACTCTAAAATTACCCGAATGGATTAGTTTTGCTAAAATTCGTGGTTCATGGGCAGAAGTTGGTAATGACCTCCCGTTGGGAATTACAAACCCTGTAGACATTATTACAGCCGGTGGCGGTGTAAACGTTAATACCATAGAGCAACGTGGTGATTTGAAGCCAGAAATCAGCAATTCTTTTGAATTCGGTACTGAATGGCGTTTGTTCCACGATCGTTTTGGAGTTGATTTTACATGGTACAAAACGAACACAAAGAACCAATTACTAAGAATGGATAATCCAGCAGGTTCTGCTTACAAATTCCGTTACATCAATGCTGGTAAAATCCGCAACCAAGGTTTCGAGTTAACAGTGGATGGTACGCCATTAATGAATGAAAGTTTCCGTTGGAAAACAGCTTTCAATATGTCTGCCAACAAGAACAAAGTTGTATCATTGCATCCTGACTATACACAATTCTCTTATTATGATGAAGGCTTCAACATGGCATATCAAATGCGTATTAAAGAAGGTGGTAAGTTAGGGGATATTTATGGAAATGCATTCCAACGTGACGAAACAGGTAAAATCATCACTAAAGTAGATGAGAAAACAGGAGAAGAAAAACCTTTAGGAAATAGCGGTAATAAAGACTTGTTAGGCAATGCTAACCCTGATTTTTTATTGGGATGGGGTAATACAGTTACTTATAAGAATTTCAGTTTATATTTCTTAATTGATTTCCGTTTTGGTGGTGATGTAATGTCTCTAACCCAAGCAGATTTGGACTCGAAGGGTGTTACTAAAACAACTGGCGAATCCCGTGATCGCGGATTTATTGAATATCAAGGACAAAAGTTCACAGATGTTAGAGCCTTTTATGGTACAGTAGGTGGCAGAAATGGTATCTCCGAATACTATATGTATGATGCTACAAACATCAGATTGCGAGAGGTTTCATTGAGCTATTCTTATCCTAAAACATTACTTGCAAAGAGTAAATTCATTGAGGGACTTGATGTATCACTCATAGCACGTAATTTGTTCTTCTTCAAGAAAGATGCACCGTTCGATCCGGATGCAGTATTGTCAGTAGGCAATAACAACCAAGGTGTTGATGTATTCGGTATGCCCACTACTCGCAACATTGGTTTCAACTTGAAATTTACATTCTAAAATCCTAAAAACGAAAAATTATGAAAAGTAAATATATAGCAACATTACTCTTCGGTGGTTTTCTAAGTCTTACAGCCTGCACCGATGGGTTCGAAAGTGATAATGAAATAAAAGGTGGCTTTTCACAAGAATCGCAAAATCAAGATTTTCAAAACCTTACTTCTCCATTCGAGACAATTCAGTCCGGTATCTACTTTAATTATGCATCAGCTGGCCTAAATTGGGTATGGCAACTTACCCAAGCTTTGAACCATGATATGTTTGCTGGTTACTTTATGGATCCAACCCCCAAATTTATGGTAAATAATGCTTGCTATAACCTGAGCTCTGGATGGACAAACGCAGCATGGCAATACACATATGGATATATCTATACCGAAGTGCAAAAGGCGGAAAAAAATTTCAATGGAAATGAGCAACTAAAAGGCTATTTAGGCATTACGGAAATCTTGAAGGTAGAATTAATGCACCGTGTTGCCGATACATACGGTCCATTAGTTTATCACAAATTAGGTGAAACTCCAAGGGTTTACGAATTAAAAGAAGCTTATAACCAATTCTTTACTGATTTGGATGAAGGGCAGAAATTAATAAATGAATATCTTGCAGCGGATGGCGACAACAATAAATTCAAAGAGTTTGATATGTTGACCAATGGCAAAACGCTAAAGGATTGGTTAGTATTTGCCAATTCATTACGTTTACGTCTTGCAATGCGCATCTCAAATGTAGACGCAACAACAGCAAAGACACAAGCCCAGAAAGCCCTAAATGATCCCAACGGAGTATTGGAAGGTGCCAAACAAACTATTGCTGTGTCAGGAAAAACTTATGTCAACCCGCTGTATGGCGTAGCTGGCTGGGGTGAAGTATATATGAATGCATCCATGGAGTCTATTATCAATGGTTACGAAGATCCTCGCGGTGAAAAATGGTACAATATGGCTTCTTTGGAAGGTTATAAGAACAAATTACTGGGTATTCCCGTAGGCTTACCGATGCAAGACGGCGATGCAAATCTTTATAATACATGTTCTTCATTGAATACAAATACTATCGCTGAGAAAACTCCTGCTGTATTGATGACTGCTGCTGAAGTATGGTTGCTCCGCGCAGAAGCCGCCCTTCGTGGTTATACTAACGAAAATGCGAAAACATGTTATGAAAATGGTATTTCAACATCATTCACACAATGGGATTGCACAGGTGCTCCTGAATATTTAGCAAGTGACAAAACTCCTGCCGACTATAAGGACGTTGCCTCAAAAGGCAAAGTAGGTAAAGATATGGAGTCTCTCATCACTATATCTCCAAAATGGGATGAAACTGCGACTAAAGAAATCAAGCTTGAGAAAATTATTACTCAAAAATGGTTGGCTTGTTGGCCCGAAAGCTATGAAGCATGGGCAGAGCAACGTCGTACTGGATACCCGAAAATATTCAAGGTACAAACTAATGCAAGCAAAGTTATCGATACTGATGTTATGATCCGCCGCTTACCATTCTCTACAGATGCAGCAGAAAATAATCCTGCACAATATACCGAATTATGTGGCAAATTAAGTGGTGCCGATAATGGTGGTACTCGTCTGTGGTGGGATGCCGGACAGAACAATTTCTAAATATCTATTTATTCCAATTTTTTACAAGAAAGGCTGACAATAGTATGGTTTAACTATTAAGTCAGCCTTTACTTCTTATCATCTATCATTCAAATCATTATTTTATAAAATCTCTAAAATCATGAAAAGAATCTATCTTATATTATCCATTTGTGTGTTAACTATTGGTGCATGCACTAATATTGAAGATGATATTGTACCTCAACAAACTCCTATGACACGAGGTATTGTAAATGCAAACAATAGTTCAATAACCAATCCAACTTTATTAACTGATTGGGAGAATCTTACAACTGTCGTACTAAACTCTTCAACTCCTACAGATATAAAAAGAGCAACTTTACCTTGGTGTTCAGGTGCAACGACTCTTATTCCATCATCAATTAAAAATGACATAAAAAAAGAAGATGGTTGGGTAATGTTATTTCATACCTTTAAGAATTATGGTGAAGATGAAAAAAGCAACTATATAGTTCTATATAATCAATTTAGAAGTTTATTAAAGGTTCTCTACTATTTAAATGAAATCCCATACCCTAATAATAACTTTATTTGGTCTATGCAAACTGACAATAGTTCAAATTCATCAATCTTTGATTCTCTGTTTCCACTCTCAGCATCCAATACGGCAGCTACAAATAACAATATAGTAGTTACAAATTTAAGTGATACTCCTAGTTATGGATTAAACCATGGTTGGAATGCTTTCATCATTGAAGTACCTTATTATTCGACAGAATACCGCAGTTTGACTTACAAAATACATGGATATAATAAATTAATATCTGATTTTTCATTTATTGGTAAGAATGAGCAAACAATTAAAGGTACATCAATAACTAAAGTGCCTGATTCCAGTTCTAGTTCTTCTCAATCTAAACCTGATAGTAAAGCTACTTTGAATGGTACTGAAGCTGAAAATGGTATAAAAAACTTTATTACTAATCCAAACATTCAAGTTGGAGAAATACTAAAACATGCCATAGAAAATGCTCCTAACACTGGATATGTTGAAGCTATTAATGCCGGATTAAAATATAGAGGTAATGTTTCTGCTTTCGGATGTAGAAAAGCTATAACAAGAACCACTACAGAAACAACAGAAGCCAGCTATACTACTCTAGGAAATATAACACTATCTGGTAGTGGAAGTTCAACCGTAACTTCATCTGTAGCTAGTTTATCCGGAATATCTCTTTATAATGAGCAAGTAGGTGATTTAGGAGTCTGGTCTCTGGCATCTACTCCTATAATATATTATGAACGATATTCAAATATTACGAGAGCTGCTGGTCAAACAGATCCCACTTACATTGCTAATGGCAAGGTTTATACTCCTCAGAAAAGATTAACAGCAAATGTTAAAATAAATCCAACACTTGAAAAATACATAATAGAAAAGAATATTGACACTCAAATTGTCAGTTGCGATTCAATAAATGGAGAAAAATATATTAGACCTTATTTTTCTAAGATTGTCCAATCACAGGTTCTTTATAGTGATGCTCACATAAAACTATGTGAAAATTCAAATTACCATTCTATTATTATAAATAAACCTACCCAAGCCAATATGCGTCCTCTATATGATTGGGGATATATTAATCAAGATAATGATTTAGCGCTAGTAACAGTAAAGTTAGTCTTCAACTATAATGGGAAAATAACAGAAACAATATCATCTAAACTTTATAAGCCTACTTATATTCAAGATGGAGATTACCAACTCCAACTTGGAGGCGGTAAATATTATATTGTAGATAGATATCAAGCACCAGCTCTATAACATTTTGTAGAGTAAAACCAAGGCATATTTGATTAGTGGTGTTTTCTTTATATTTAGTTATTAGGTAAAAAGGTTGGAAGGAGCAAAGTCTTTGGGACTTTGCTCCTTATGCATTTAGTTCTATCAGGGAAAATGAAAAGTTTTGGCTAGGGAAACTAACAGAGAATATACTTACTGATAAATTTGTATCGGCAACTCCCCTCGCAAAGCTCCTAAAGCATTCAATGCCAATGCCTCCAATTCATCCTCTCCGGGATATACATAAATAGGTGCAAGAAAGGAAATGCGTTCTTTCAAACGCGAAATAATATAGTCGGAATGAGCCATCCCACCCGTCAGTAGAATAGCATCGATTTTGCCGCATAGCACTGTAGCGGAAGCACCTACACTGCGGGCAATCTGATAAATCATGGCATCTAGCACCAACTCAGCATGTATGTCACCTTCTTCAATTCGCTTTACAATGACCTGCACATCGGTTGTACCTAAATGGGCGGTAAGACCTGCACTGCCGGAAATACGCTTTTTCAATTCGTCTCTGGTAAAACGACCGGAGTTACAAAGGTCTATCAACTGACCGGCAGGAAGAGTTCCGGCACGTTCGGGTGAGAAAGGACCTTCACCGTCAAGAGCATTATTCACATCAATAGCACGACCATGATAATGTGTTCCTACGGATATTCCACCACCCAGATGACATACAATCAGACTAAGATTCTCGTAACACAGATTATGCTCGGAAGCATAACGACGGGCAATGGCGCGCTGATTCAAAGCATGCCAAATAGTAATTCGGGGCATCAACGGAGATCCTGTAATACGAGCCACTTCTTCTAATTCGTCAACTACACCCGGGTCGGCAATAAAAGCCCTGCAACCGGGAAGCAAAGTAGCCAGTTCGGCAGCGATAAGGCAACCAAGATTGCACGCATGACTCCTCATAGCATGGGCAATATCATCGAGCATAGCATCATTTACCTCGTATACTCCCCCGGGTATAGGTTTCAACAATCCTCCCCGCCCTACAATAGCATCAAAATCAAAAGGAATGCCTTTAGCTTCCAAGGTATCCAGTACCAGATTCTTGCGAAACTCAAATTGATCGATGATACGGGGAAACTCGGACAACTCTTCTACAGTATGTCGAATATTATTGACCAAGATGGGAGTTTCATCCTCGTACACGGCAATTTTTGTCGATGTGGAGCCGGGATTGATTGCTAGAATTTTCATACTTTACAAATTAAGATTTAGAGGTACAGTGCAGGCATCCTTCCATTTGCTCATTGCTGGTGAGGCATGCCATGGCAATGCTGTAGTATTTGGATAAACCGGAGTCACTACGCGAAGGCAAAACTACCGGACAGATAGGTCCCTGAAGCAATCCCGCCATATCAGCATGCGAGAAGAGGGAAACAGCCTTATAGAAAGCATTGCCCGATTCTATATTCGGGAATATCAGCACATCAGCTTCGCCATCAATAGGAGAAACGATCCCTTTGATATTACCGCTGGTTTTCTCGCAAGCGGTCTTTACATCGAGCGGACCGTCGATGATAACATCACCGAACTCTCCCGCTTCAGCCAGTTCCACAATATTGACGTAATCTAATGAATGCGGAAACTTGGCACTCACTTTCTCGGTACAATGAATGAGAGCAACACGAGGCTTCGTAATACCAAATTGCCGACAGGTACATATAGCATACCAAATCATCTCGATGCGTTGCTGCAACGTAGGTCGTGGAATCACCGCCGCATCGGAAAAGAATAGAAGTTTATCATACGTAGGTATCTGCATCACAGCCAGGTGTGTCAATATCTTACCTTTGGGCAACAACCCTTTTTCTTTATCCAAGATGGCATGCAGCAGATTATCGGTATTAATAATACCTTTCATCAAAATATCAGCGCCTCCCTCGCGAATGATGCGTACCGCCTCACGGGCAGCTTCGTCGGGATCTTCGACGTGCAAGGTTTTCACATACTGAGGATACTTTTTCAAGGTTGGGTACTTTTCAAGAATGGCAGAGTCGCCAATCATTAAAAACTCCGCAATTCCCTCCTCAAGGGCACGGGCTATAGCATATTCTGTATTTGGGTCTTTGGCACAAACTACTGCTATCCGCTTCCTTCTATTCAAGGTTTTCAAATGAGCGGTTAACTGATCGAAATTCCGTATCGGTTCCATATAGTTAGATTTTTAGCAAATATCTGAAAAAATGTCGAGAAATACAGCAAAGCATAAATTGAAAATTTATATGTTTAATATCATTTTGATAACAAGAGATATTTATAAGTTATGAGTTATTAGTTATTTGCTTATAAAGTAAGATGCAGCATTATGCCGCAGGAAAACACAAGCAAATAACTTATAACTAATAACTCATAACTAAATATTAACATCTCTTACACGCGTTTTGCTCATTCAACGAGCATAATTTCGTTATTTTGTGTACTTTTGCGGTAAATATAGCAGAAAGTGTATGAGTAATCTTATTTTTCCTCCATATCTGCAAGAGGGTGATCGTGTCATCATCCTTTCTCCTTCCAGCAAAATAGACAAGTCTTTTTTGAGGGGAGCCACCAAACGTTTGAAGTCTTGGGGGCTTGAAGTAGTGCTGGCTAAACATGCCGGCAGTGCGAACGGAACCTATGCAGGCAGTATCCGCCAACGTGTGAAGGATTTGCAAGATGCAATGGATGACGAAAAAGCCAAAGTTATATTCTGTAGCCGGGGAGGATATGGTGTAGTGCATCTGGTGGATAAACTGGACTTCACCAAATTCAAGAAACATCCCAAATGGCTTATCGGATTCAGTGACATTACAGCTCTGCATAACCTGTTTCAGCAAAATGGCTTTGCATCGCTGCATGCTCCTATGGCACGCCATCTGACAGTAGAGCCCGAGGATGATTTCTGTGCACAGGCTTTGAAAGATATTCTGTTCGGCAATGCACTAAAAGAAGAAACATTCAACTACGTTTGTCCGGCTCACAAGTTGAACCACAAAGGAACAGGAACAGGCATCTTGCGTGGTGGCAATCTGTCTGTCTTCTACGGACTACGCGGAACACCATACGATATTCCTGCCGAGGGAAGCATACTTTTTATAGAAGATGTAGGCGAACGCCCTCATGCCGTAGAGCGCATGATGTATAATTTAAAGCTGGGGGGCGTACTCGAAAAACTTTCAGGACTTATCGTAGGACAATTTACCGAATATCAAGAGAACAAATCTTTAGGAAAGGACTTATACGGTGCTTTGGCCGATTTAGTGAAAGAGTATGATTATCCGATATGTTTCAATTTCCCAGTCGGTCACGTCACTATGAATGTTCCCCTTATCAATGGGGCACAGGTTACATTGGAAGTTGGCACAAAAGAAGTCAAATTAAGTTTTAATACAGATAAAGAATGAAAAGGAATTATACATTCACCTCCCTGTTATTGTTACTGATCATAGCAACAGTGGCATGCAGCAATAACAGTAAGAAAGCTGCGGATAATGGTGAGGAAACTGACACTAAGAGTGTTGTCAATGTACCTCAGTTCAATGCAGACAGTGCCTATCAGTACGTAAAGTCGCAGGTAGATTTCGGGCCACGTGTTCCCAATACCGATGCACATAAGGCATGTGGCGATTATTTGGCACAGAAATTGGAACAGTTCGGCGCAAAGGTTTATAATCAAAACATCAACTTGCCTGCTTACAATGGAACTTTACTAAAAGCACGAAATATAATTGGTGCCTACAAACCTGAAGCTAAAAAACGTATTGCTCTCTTCTCTCACTGGGATAGTCGTCCGTGGGCAGACCAAGACCCGGACGAAAAGAAACATTATACCCCTATCCTGGGTGCAAATGATGGTGCAAGTGGCGTGGGTGTCCTTCTCGAAATAGCACGTCAGATTCAGCAACAACAACCGGAACTGGGTATCGACATCATTTTTGTAGATGCCGAAGACTATGGTACTCACAGTGCCTACCAAGGCAAACACCAAGAAGAGTCTTGGGGACTCGGTTCGCAAGCTTGGGCACGCAATCCTCATATAGCAGATTATAACGCCCGTTTTGGCATTCTGCTGGATATGGTAGGTGGTAAGAATCCGGAATTCCGCTATGAAAGATTGTCCGAAGAAGTAGCCTCCAACGTAAACCGCAAAGTTTGGAAAGCAGCCAAGCAGCTCGGTTATGATCGCTTTTTTGTTCCCAAAGATGGCGGTGAGGTTACAGACGACCATACATTTATTAATCGCTATGCCAAGATTCCTACGATCGACATCGTTCCTTATGGCTTTTTTGAACACTGGCACACTGAAAAAGATGATATGGATGCCATCAGCAAAGAAACCCTGCAAGCTGTAGGACAAACAGTGATGCAGGTGATTTATAACGAGAAATAATTATCTGAATATAAACAAAAGAATAGATAGACTATGACCATCAACGAAGTACAAGATGAAGTTATCGCCGAATTCAATGATTTCGACGATTGGATGGATCGGTATCAACTCCTTATCGACCTTGGAAACGAGCAAGAACCGCTCGACGAGAAATATAAAACCGAACAGAACCTGATTGAAGGTTGCCAGAGCCGCGTTTGGCTACAAGCAGATGAAAAGGATGGAAAAATTATTTTCCAGGCAGAAAGCGATGCGCTAATCGTAAAAGGTATCATTTCATTGCTTATGAAAGTACTCTCCGGACATACACCGGATGAGATTCTGAATGCCGACCTTTATTTCATTGATAAGATAGGATTGAAAGAGCATCTTTCACCGACTCGCAGCAACGGGCTGCTGTCTATGGTGAAGCAAATGCGAATGTATGCATTGGCTTTCAAGGCGAAAGCAGGGAAATAAGAATTAGTGATTAGTGGTTAGTTTTTCACTGCGGCATGCAACGCACTAACCACTAATCACTAGTCACTGTTTTCCTCCTCTTCTTTATACTCCAGTATATCTCCCGGCTGACAATCCAGCACATTACAAATAGCTTCAAGAGTAGAAAAGCGGATAGCTTTCGCTTTTCCTGTTTTCAGAATAGAAAGATTGGCTGGCGTAATGTCAATCTTCTCCGCCAACTCTCCCAAAGATATCTTTCTTCGGGCCATCATTATATCGAGGTTTACTATTATCATAAAAATTACTCCCTTATTTAATCTTCATCTTCTTCAAATATAGTCTGCCAGTTGGTGTATCGCTTTGTGAACCAATAATAGCCAAATATAAATAAAGATGTCCATACCATACTCATGTAACTTTTCAACTTGCCTTCCAACAACGGAAAAAGAAGGAGAAAATAGAGAGCGCTTGATACAACCAAAACCGCAAAAAGTCCGGCAAGGAAATACAGACCTATTCTCATTTTTCTTACATTTATCTTCATATAAAATCTCCCTCACTAAATGGTTAACTCTTGTTCTTCCTTAATCTTCACGCCAACTGCAAAAATCTCGGTAAAAAGAATCATAATAACCAGCAGCGTCCAGTCGGCAGACAAATGAAAACCTTTTATTTCATATCCCTTCAAAGCAATCTGCTTGGTTACCTCTAAATAATCTAACCACTCTAGCAGACTATTCAGAAATTGAAAGAATACCAAGGAATAGGTAAAGACACGTATCCTGATTACATTAGTATTAGAGAATACATCGCGCTTCGAGATAGCTATCAAGAGACGTATCAAGCAATAAATTCCACCTAAAATTGCAAAAACAGAAACTCCTCCAAAAATAATGATAATATTACTCCAAATAGATGGATGTATAGGGACATCTACTTTTACTATTTTGTATGGTATGTTTTCTTTTGTCGAGCTATTAGTCAGAGAATCCAGCCGAGTTGTTTCCAAAGGTCTCACACTCACAGCAACACTCCTATAAGAAAGGGCATGTTCTTTCTGTTGTGTACTATTAAAACCCTCCATAAAACTGTCAGATGCATCTTTCCAACTTGCAGTGATTGATAATATAAATTCCAGTACAATTACCAATATCGCTACTATGCCTAATATTCTGAACTTTTTCATATCATTAACCCTCAGGATATCAAATCGTTAAATCCTGTTCCTCTTTCATACGAATTCCAATACGAAAGATAATTCCTAGCATCATGATAAACATTCCAAGTAAATACAGAGTCATATAGCTACCAAAACTATCATTGGTTGCTGATGTATAATGTTGAGCCAGACTTCCTAATGCTACAATACCCCCAATTATTTTTAAGTACTGGGCATTTTTTATTACAAATACTTCCCCTCTACGCACATTACGCACAAGTTTTACAATAAACACACTGATACAAATTAAAACAATTGAGGGAGCAACAGTATAAGTTATCGTAGAAAGAGAATAATTACCATTCAGCACTATATTATAAATAAGTTTGCAAGCACGAACAACCCCGCTTAACATTAACCAATAACAGATGACGGTAAGAATTGTAAGAACCTGTTTAAGTTTCTCACTTGTGTTCTTTATTCTAAATATTCCCATATTTTTAATTATTTAAATAGTTAATTCCTGTTCTTCTTTCATCTTCAGCCCGATAGCAAACACCTCGCCCACAATCAGGGAGCAAAGTCCGAGCACTAAAGTAGTGATACTCACCATCTCGGAGATACTCAAATCGTAACCGTGAAGTGAAAAAGACTCACGAACACTAACCAGATCGAGATAAGCCCCTGTAAGCACACAACAAAAGCTGGCAATCAGCGCTATACCTAAACGGCGCAAGCGACGTACATTCCGCCAGTTGAAGATGTCGGATTTATTGATCGAGATTATCAAACGGATGAACAGTACGACTGCCCAAACAGACAAACCTAAGTGCAAATATATCAACAGCAGATTGATCACTCTCTCCCCAACAGAAGCATGAGTATCCACACTGACCGCCATAGAAGAATAGGATACAGGCACAAACATACCGCTCTTTTCATTGTAGACAGAATCACGAAGAAATTGCATATTCTTCATTGAAAGGTTATCAGGAACTAGTCCGATAACCCTAATGTTCATCAACTCTGCATAGTTCGCAGTCCCCTGTTTGTTCTTTTCTATTTCTATTCCGACCTCTGCACCTGCCTTAGCACCGAGAAAGATGTCATATCCTGTCTCCAGCACTGAGTAGCCCAGTACCAGCATCACTATCACACATAGAATATTCAATCGTCTTTTCATAAATCAGGGGTTGTTATAGTTGTTATATCAGTATCAGATAATTTGTATTCATTCAACTTCTTCAGCGAAAACAGAAACAGCCCTACAGCTACTACCAAGCAGATCATATAAGTCGGTTCTTCCAATAATTGAGCAGTAGTATCTACATCCGGATAATTCAAACTAAGATACACAGAAAGGCTGTTATTCAGGATATGTATCAAGATACAGGCTATCAAGCTTCCTGTTCTATAATAAAGCCAGGCAAACAAGAATCCCGAAAGACATGCACCCACCACCTGTACAGGATTTATATGAAAAATCCCGAATATCAACCCTGATATCAAAATAGCCTTAACCGGACTGTATTTTTTCAACAATACTTTTGTGATTGCACCACGAAATAACAATTCTTCCAATATCGGCCCCAGCACTGCAATGCAGAGAATGCCTAGCCAGCCGGATTGTAACATATCAAAAGTCTGCTCCATCCAATTAGGCAGAAATGTCAAAACAGACATCAGGAAGTCTATCATAAAAATAGAAGATATCCCGGCACACAGGCTCCAAGCTAAGTAAGAGACCGATATAGGTGAATACAACTTTCTATCGCCAGTGAGATAATGCGCACGCCACAAATACACCCCCATAAAAACAAAGCCTAAAAGCATGGCAGGTACTAGTGCGAAACTCGTCGCTTTATCTACATCCAAACTGCCCAAAGTGAGATATGTATATAACAGTCCAAAGGGTGAAGCAACCAGTAGCCCCAACATTTGCATCAGAAAATAAATCAAAACCAATTTAATAGCCGTCCACATTGTTATTTCCTCTTTAAAAGTTCGCAAAGATACTTATTTTCTCTGTCAATTCATGAAGCGGAAGCGATAACTCCCAACAACAACATCATTACTGTAGATAGTGATAACACCAATAGTGTAATACTCAAAAATGCTTTTCTCATAACCTAACCCTTTCCTTTATCTAATTATATTTCATTGCCAGAAGCAGCACGTCTTCATTATCTGTAGAGTGTTCAACCAGCAAATTCCAGTCGTTATCTTTTTCACTCCATTTATAGCTCAGGTAGTCCTCTACTTTATATACAATTTGAGATTCCGCTTGATTACCGTTCATCACTTCATTGTAAGCAAATGCTTTCTGATTATTACCACAAAATGCATCAGTTACTACTGCTACTACGAAGATTACTGTCATTACTAAAGTTTTCATACTATTATTACTTCATTAGTCATTCATATTTGTTTTTCGATAATCATTTATCGTTTTTCGATATGCAAATAAAAGACCTTTTTTTGATACGACAAAGAAAAACAGAAAATATTTATCGAAAAACGATAATAATAATACGTTTTACGATAAATATGCAAAAATAACACAGAAATTAGCCTCAATCGAAAGGAAAGAGAAGAAAATTAGAAGGATAAAAGAAGAAGAAACAGCAAAAGTAAGAGAATTACTTTTCAAGCACAGTTTTTACCTCCGTCTCATCCTGGCGGATACGGGCAATTAGTTCCTCAACCGAATCGAACTTCAGTTCAGGACGCATATAGCGGACAAAGGAAATACGCATGGGCTGATTATAGATATCAGCACTAAAATGGAAGATATTAACTTCGATACTGCGGTCAGTACCATTAGCAAGAGTAGGGCGATAGCCGATACTTAGCATACCTCCATATCTTACACCGTCCAAAAAGACATAAACGGCATAGACACCATCGGCAGGAATTATTTTATCAGGATCATTAACGCGGAGGTTCGCTGTAGGGAAACCTATTTTACGCCCTACACGATAGCCACCTACCACCGTACCTTCTAAAAAGAAATTATAGCTCAGACATTCAGCAGCAGACGAAACATTACCTTGTTGCAGGAAATGACGGATCATGGAAGAACTGACTGTTATGTTTTCACCTGATGAATAGGCATGTGCAAGCAACACTTCCATGCCCATTTCCTGTCCATAACGAACATAATCCTCAAATCCTTCGCTACGGTTATGCCCAAAACGATGATCATAGCCTACTACTAGAACCTGTATCTGATAGCGTTCCTTAAGTATATGCATGAACTGTTTTGCCGAGAGCCGGGCTACTTCGGGAGTAAACTCGAGCATCATGCAATAGTCTATGCCTGTTTCGGCAAGCAAAGCTACTTTCTCTTCGCAAGATGTCAGCAGTTCAGGGCGATAATCCGCCTGCATCACTTTACGCGGATGTACAGGGAAGGTAATAACAGAAGAAGCAAGACCACGCGCAGCAGCAACTTCGCGTACTTGTTCTATCAAGTAGCGATGTCCCCGGTGTACACCGTCGAAGAAGCCGATAGTAGCGACGCTCGGACAAAAGGTAATATTTGATGTTTCAGTAAGTAACTGCACTTCTTAAATTGAGAATTATTCACTAACCATTAATCACTAATCACTTAAAAAGGGGACTCCAATCCTCACATGCCTTGGGAGTATAGGTGGAGATACCTAAAGATTCCGCTGTACGGCAATTAGCTTCAGAGTCATCAATGAAAAGCGTTTCTTTAGGGTTGATACCAGCATCATCCAGTACCTTTTGGAAGATTTCCACATCCGGCTTAGCCATTTTCATCTCAAAAGAGAGATAGATGTGTTCAAAGTAATCTTCCGCCCGGAAAGTTTTATATGGAAATACATGCTGAAGTGACCATTGCCAATGAAGGTCGTTGGTATTGCTCAACAGATAAACCAGATAGTCCTTGCGCAATCTCAACAATAAATCCAATTTATATTCAGGAATGCTTAGCAGAAAACTGTTCCAGGCAGCATCAATCTGAGCATCAGTGACGGGTTTTCCTATCTTTTCACGAAGTATATTACGGAAGTCATCACTGCTTATCAATCCTTTTTCATAATTATGGAAGAAATCCTGCTGGTGATATAAATCCAGCATGACTTCAACATTCGGTAACCCTAACTTCTTGAAGTTCTCGATACAACGTGAACGATCCAAGTCTATCAGAACTCCGCCAAAATCAATAATAAGGTTTTTAATTCCTTTTCTTTTCATTACTCTTATTTCTGTGTTAAACGTCGGATAAGACGGATAAGTTCACCCACCCATAAAACTAGTGAAGTAGAAGCTATAATCGTTATCCAAGTTGTAAAATCAAGCGGTTCGGTACGGAACACAGCCCCACCAAACTGAACGATCAGTATTTGTCCGCCTAAGATGGCAAGCACAATCAATTCCATACCATACGATTTGGAAAGTCCTTTGAATGCTGAGTCATTAGTTCCAAATACACGCGCATTGAAGAGATTCCAGAACTGGAGCATAACAAAGAAGGTAAAGAAGATAGTCAGACGTTGGGTCGTCATACCGCCTTCTGCGTTATTGAACCAGAACAACATACCCATAAGCAATGCTAGAAATATGATACCCATACTTAGGATATAATTCCGCATGGGGCGGGTAATAATAAAATCGGTGCTCTTACGCGGTTTTTCTTTCATCACACTTTCACTGGGTGGAATAGAAGCCAAAGCCAACGCAGCAAAGGTATCCATAATCAAGTTCACCCATAACATCTGTGTCACTGTCAGCGGAAGCTCGGTACCCACTATCGAGCCCAACAATACAATGAACAGTGCCACAAAATTAATAGTCAGCTGGAATATAATAAAACGCTGAATATTCTTATATAAAGAACGGCCCCACATTACGGCAGTACCGATACTATTGAAAGAGTCGTCAAGCAAAGTAATATCACTGGCTTCTTTGGCTACAGATGTTCCTGTACCCATAGAAAGACCTACCTGGGCATGATTCAAAGCAGGGGCATCGTTGGTTCCGTCACCAGTCACGGCTACTACGGCACCTTTCTGCTGTAACAATTGTACTAAACGTTGTTTATCCGTAGGACGCGCACGCGACATAATCTTCAGATCCATTACACGCTCCAGCACTTCTTCATCAGTAAGTTCGGCGAAAGCGGCACCTGTAATACGGTTACGATCCGTATCTTCCGGTTTCCATAAACCTATCTGACGGGCTATTTCGGTTGCAGTGCCCGGAGTATCTCCTGTAACAATCTTCACTCCGATACCTGCCGATTGGCATTTGGCAACTGCCGCAGGTACATCCGCACGAATCGGATCACTGATAGCAACTACACCTAAGAAAGTCAAATCATTCTCAGCAACCAACGATACACAATCAGCATTCTCCGTATCATCTACTATCTTGAATGCAAAACCAAGTGTACGCATGGCCATATTCTGATAATTGAGTAATTGTGCTTCAACGGTAGAACGATATTCAACTGCATCTACCCGTTTACCATCCAATACAACTTCCTTGCACTTACCCAATACGATTTCAGGAGCCCCCTTTACGTACAGAACCTTTTTCCCTATTAGCGGAGATTGCACCAAAGTTGCCATGAATTTCCGTTCGGTAGAGAATGTCAGCTGGTCAATTATCTTAGCACTTTCACGCAAAGCCAGGTAATTCTTACCTTGACTGTTCAGCCATAAAAGTAAAGCAACCTCAGTAGGATTTCCCACTCCCTTAGGCTTCTCGCCCGGAGCAGTCTCTTCCAAGAAAGCTGTAGAGTTGGCACTAATACCTTCCATTACCAGTTTGCTAAGATCATCTTCTCCTATTTCGCCTTTATTTTTCAATCCATAGAAGTTAGGCTCATATACTTGCATCAGGTTCTGGGTCAATGTACCTGTCTTGTCTGTACAGATTACTGTAATGGCACCCATTGTTTCACAGGCATGCATTTTGCGGACCAGGTTATTGGTAGCCAGCATACGACGCATGTTCAATGCCAAACTAAGCGTTACACTCATCGGCAAACCTTCGGGAACGGCCACCACAATCAGTGTAACTGCCATCATAAAGTAACGCAACGTAGCTTGCAGAGCCGGCAGCCAATCTTGAAAAGTCTGGAATGAAGAGAAGTTGTAAGCCAGCAGTACATCTTTCGTGAAGAAGATGACAAAAGCCAATCCGGCTACCGTGAAACCAATTTTTCCGATAAGGTTGGCCAACTTGGTTAATTGTATATTCAGCGGGGTAGGTTCCGTGTTCTGTTCCGTACTTTGACGGGCTACTTTTCCAATTTCCGTTGCATCACCTACGGCATCCACACGCATCGTACCGTGTCCGTCCACTACGGTGGTGCCACGCAATATACGGTTCGATGCATAAGTGGCTTCGTCATCGAAATCGGCTTCCAAAATAGTTTTAGCGACTACCGGTTCACCAGTCAGATTCGATTCGTTTACTTGCAGAGAAATAGCTTCTACCAGTTCACCGTCGGCAGGAACTTCTTCACCGGTTTCCAGAACGATGATATCGCCGACAACCACATCTTTACGGGGAATTTCCTGCACATGTCCGTTTCGAATCACTTTTACCAAAGTCTCTTCGTTTACCGCATTCAGCAGATCAAATTTCTTACCAGCATCGTATTCAAAGTAAAAGCCGATACCCGTAGCCAATAAAATAGCTGCAATAATACCAATCGTTTCGGCATACTCATTCTCAATGACAGAGATAACTAAGGAAAAGAAAGCAGCGACCAATAGTACTCTGACTACCGGATCTTCGAATTTTTCCAAATATAATTTCCACAAGGAGGGACGCTTAGGAGGTGTAAGCAAATTCACACCATGTTCAAGGCGACTTTTAAGTACCTCTTCATCGGTAAGCCCGATATGATAATAATCATCCTTTGATGCAGTCATGCAAGTCTTTATGTTTAATTTAGGATCGCAAAAATACAACAATATATCGGGATAAACAGTGTTATTATTTTTTTTTAAGTAATGATTTTCTAACTAGTATTACTTGGGTAGAGCAAACCAGAAAGTAGAGCCTTTGCCTTCTTCTGATTCCAAACCAATTTCGCCATTCAATTTACGAACAATGGTCTGACAAATTGATAATCCTAAACCGGTACCCTGTTTTTCATTTTCCAGTTTTACAAAGCGTTCGAAAATACGTCCTTGCTTCTCTTCAGGAATACCACTTCCGGTATCTTTCACAAAGAAGTAGAGGTTATCTTCATTAATTTTGTACCCTAAAGTAATACTTCCGTTGGAAGTAAACTTTATAGCATTTGTCATGAAATTAGCAACAACCTGGGCCAAACGGTTTCTATCTGTATGCAATATATATCCCGGTTCGGGCGTTTCACGAATAATTTCCACTCCTGAACCTTGCTCTGCAACCCTCATTCGAAATTGCTGTTCCAAATCAGACATCATCAGATTAACATCCACATCCGAAAAAACAAATTCCAGTGTACCCGCTTCAATCTTCGAAAGATCCAGAATATCAGCTATTAATTGTTGCAACAACGCATTGTTACTTTGCACAATCTCAAAGAATTGTATTTTTTCTTCTTCACTCGATGCAGAAGCCAATAATTCGGAGAAACCTACAATCGCATTTAGCGGAGTCCTGATCTCATGACTCATATTTGCTAAAAAAGCAGATTTGGAACGGTCCGCATTCTCTGCTTTGTCACGTGCCTGGTTCAATTCAGCTTCCACATGTTTTAGGTGGGTTATATCATGTACGGTAATAACCATGCTATCACGGTCTTCAATTTTCATGAATTCACCTGAAATATAAGCATTACATTCTACCAGGTTACCGGCTGCATCTCGTACATTCAGTATTGCTTCCATATCCACAAAGTTCTGTTGTGTACGATATGAATTTTCTATGGCATTCCGCACAGGACAACTTTTACATAAATCATGCGATCCACAGCCTCCCACAGCAGACAGAGCATTAGCGCAACGCAACAAATCACCTACTCTTTGAGGTTCAGCAGGTTTCAACGCACCTGTTCTATCGTAATAGTTTGTATAGAATACTATAAAGTCTCGGTCAATTAGCAAAACATAAGCATGAATATTTCGCATTATTGCCCTGAATAGTTCATTGGTCATCTGCATAAGGGGCATCGCATTTAATATATTAGAAGCAAAAGTAACTTTTTTTATTCAAGAATCAAACAAAACACCGGGCTTATTCGTTATTATTAGAGAATAAACCCAAATAAAAGTAATTATGGAAAAGTACATTTGCACTGTTTGCGACTACGTTTATGACCCGGAAAAGGGTGATCCCGATAGCGGTATTGAACCCGGAACAGCTTTTGAAGATATCCCCGCCGATTGGGTATGCCCCTTATGCGGAGTTGGAAAAGAAGAGTTTGAAAAGCAATAATTAGTGAATAGTGATTAACAATTAGTGGCTAGTGATTAGTTGGCTGCACAATATGCTGCTTGGTAATCACTAACCACTAATCACTATTTTACCCTTTCTTCTCTTTTATATCGCTACTGGCTTCTACTACATTTACTATATAGTCACCCAGTTTTTCACATTCAGCAATAATATCCATATAGTAGACACCCATTTGGTAGTCATACTCCTTATTGTTTACGTCCAGAATATTCTGGTTCTTCAATTGATTACGGTAATTATTGATCTCATTTTCTAAATTAAACGACTTATTTACGTCAGCATTTTGATGTTCCGTACGTTCTACCACTACAATCATTTGTGCCAACGCATCATCCGTCAATTTCATCATAAAATGAACATGCTCGTATTGTTTCTCGGTGAAGTCCTGGTTAGTCTGACGCTTACGATTAATGGTACGCGCCAAGTTATAACAGCTATCGCCAATACTTTCTATCTCAGTCACTTCACGAAGCATAGCACGTATCTGCAACTTACTTTCCGAACTCAAACGTCCTTCTGACACCTGATTCAAATAATTGGCAATCTCCAGCTCCATACTGTCACTGATATTTTCGTATTTCTCCACCCGGCTGAACAATTTATTAAAGTCGTCATCCTTTTCAGTATGCAACAAGTCCTGTACCATACCAAACATACGGTGCGTACGCTCAGCAAACAGATGAATTTCCTTACTGGCCTGCAAAATAGAGAGTTCGGCAGTAGAAAGCATACCACCGGAGATATAACGCAAACGATATTCTTCGTCTTGTTCTTTTAATGGAATAATCGCACAAACCGTACGTTCGATAAGCTTCACAAACCATATTAATATCAACACATTACAGATATTAAAGCAAGTATGGAACGCTGAAAGTTTAAAAGAGACAGCCACAGCCGGATCAGTAGTTCCCATTACGTTTTCTACAAACCAGGAAACTCCGTTAGTAAATGGAACGAATAAGCATAATACCCATATAACACCGAACACATTAAACACTAAGTGAGCCAAAGCAGCCCTCCTAGCCTGCGTATTACCCGTTAGTGCCGCCAAATTTGCAGTAATAGTAGTACCTATATTCTCGCCTAGCACCAACGCTGCCCCCAATTCAAAACTTATCCATCCGTTGGCACACATAATGAGAGTGATAGCCATAGTAGCCGCAGAAGCCTGCACAATCATGGTCAGTATAGTACCAATAAGTACAAAAAGCAGTATGGAGATATATCCCATATCGGTGTAATCCTGTACAAAAGCCAGCATATCAGGATTTTGGCTCAAGTCTGGGGCATTGTTCTTCAGATAAGACAATCCCATAAACAGGAATGCAAAACCGAAAATAAATTCACCTACAGACTTACGATTACTTTTTTGAGAGAAGAGAAGGGGGATGCCAAAGGCAAGAAGAGGAAGGGCAAAAGCAGCAATATCAACTTTGAAACCTAAAGCGGAAATAATCCATGCCGTAACAGTAGTACCGATATTGGCTCCCATAATTACACCTATGGATTGCGAAAGGGTCAGCAATCCGGCGTTTACAAAACTCACAACCATTACAGTTGTTGCTGATGAAGATTGAACTAATGCTGTAATCAACACGCCCGTTAGTACACCGGTCACCCGATTAGTAGTCATTGCGGTAAGGATTTTCCGCAACCGGTCTCCGGCAAATTTTTGAAGCCCCTCACTCATTATCTTCATACCATACAGGAATAAAGCCAGCGAACCGAGTAGCTTTAAAAAATCATAAAAAGAATATTCCATCTTTAATTAATTAAAGGGTTTCTTTGTTCCATCTGTTATTATACTCTATATTTAACGTATCAATCATATAAAGTAGTGACGTCATGAAACACATGTTACAAATTTGTTGCAAAAATAATAATATTTATAAAGAATTCCCTATTGGAAGTTCACTTTTGGATATTTATTACGGTTTTAATCTTAATTTTCCCTATCAAGTAGTTAGTGCAAAGGTTAATAATCGCTCTGAAGGACTAAATTTCCGAGTATATAATAATAAAGATGTAGAGTTCCTCGATGTACGCGATTCATCGGGAATGCGTACTTATGTCCGTTCTCTTTGTTTCGTACTATATAAAGCTATCAATGAGATTTTCCCGGAAGGAAAGTTATTCGTAGAACATCCTGTATCCAAAGGTTATTTCTGTAACCTGCGCATCGGGCGTCCCATTGAGCTGGAAGATGTAGCTGCAATCAAAAAACGCATGCAAGAGATTATTGCCGAAGACATAACCTATCATCGTATTGAATGCCATACTGCCGAAGCAGTACGTATCTTCAGTGAAAGAGGCATGAATGACAAGGTGAAATTACTGGAAACGTCAGGTTCACTCTATACCTATTATTATACATTAGGCGATACCGTAGATTATTATTATGGTAATTTATTGCCCAGTACCGGTTTTATCAAGTTATTCGACATCGTGAAGTATTACGATGGTCTGTTGCTGCGTATTCCCAATAAAGAGAACCCTAACGTACTGGAAGAAGTAGTTAAACAAGAAAAGATGCTCGATGTCTTCAAAGAGCATCTGCGTTGGAACTACATTATGGGATTCAGCAATGTAGGCGATTTCAATCTTGCCTGTGAAGCGGGCCATGCCACCGACCTTATAAACGTAGCCGAAGCGCTGCAAGAAAAAAAGATCGCGCAGATTGCGGACGATATATATCATCGCGGTGAAAATGGAAATCGTGTAAAGCTGGTCCTCATTTCCGGTCCCTCTTCTTCCGGAAAAACAACATTCAGCAAACGGCTCTCCGTTCAGTTGATGACTAACGGACTGCGCCCATACCCCATATCTCTGGATAACTATTTCGTGGATCGTGAAAATACCCCACGCGATGAAAACGGAGACTACGACTACGAATCGCTCTACGCTCTCGACCTCAACCTCTTCAACACGCAGCTTCAAGCCTTGCTCCGTGGCGAAGAAGTGGAACTTCCCCGTTATAACTTCTCTTTGGGCAAGAAGGAGTACAAGGGAGACAAGTTGCGTATCAACGAGCATACCGTACTTATCTTAGAAGGTATTCACGCCCTTAATCCCGAACTGACGCCACAGATACCGCCCGAAAGCAAATACAAGATTTATGTATCAGCCCTGACTACCATCTCCCTGGACGACCATAACTGGATACCCACAACAGATAACCGTTTGTTACGCCGCATCATCCGTGACTTCAACTATCGTGGATATTCAGCTCAGGAAACAATATCCCGTTGGCCTAGTGTAAGGGCGGGCGAAGACAAATGGATTTTCCCCTATCAGGAAAATGCCGATGTCATGTTCAACTCGGCTCTACTATTCGAGTTTGCCGTGCTGCGTTGCCATGCCGAACCGATTCTGACCAGCGTACCACGCAATTGTCCGGAATACGCTGAAGCCTACCGGCTCATGAAGTTCATAAAATACTTCACTCCGGTACAGGATAAAGAAATTCCACCAACCTCTTTGTTAAGAGAATTCTTGGGAGGCAGCAGTTTCAAATACTAAAAAAGTGATTCGTGATTAGTGGTTAATGATTAGTGACTTACAGTTAATGGTGCACGACCGGCCATTTAAGCCGCACAAGCATTTCAAGCAAAAGCACAAACAAATCACTAATCACTAATCACTAATTATTATTTTTATATTACCTTTGTAACAAACAAACGATTTTACAAAATGAAAAAGATAATTGCTACACTTTTCTTAATTACTTTATGCTTTTATAGTCAAGCACAAAACCGTGCTGATGAGTTGATGAAACAGGCTCAAGAAAATCTTGCAAAGAAAGAATACATCAAGGCCCGCTATCTCTTTCTTCAAGCTTTCAATGCCTTTTCCACACAAGATAAATATGACAAAGCAGTAGATTGCGGTGTTAATGCCAGTGCCCTTTACCATCGGGAAAATTATTACAAAGAAGCGTTTGAGTTACTGCGTAATGCTGAGAAAGTAGTGGAAACCGGTGAACAAAAAGGGGGAAAAGCCTTATCTGATTTACGCTTCCGCATCAACAAGGAACGTTTACAAATGTATATCAACCTGAAGAATCCCGCACGTGCCAAAGAGCAGTTAACCCGATTGGAAGAAACAGCCAAAGCTTCACGCAACGATTCTTTAAACAATGACCTGCTTTATACGCAAGCCAACTACTACTATACCTTTGGACTAAATGCACAAGGTGACGCCTCAATCAACAAACTGATAGGTCAGTACAAAGAGCAAAAGAACTACTCCAAAGTAAACGAATGCTATAAAACGCTTATCAACATTGCCCGTAAGGCAAACAATGCTCCCTTAGTGGCACGCACTTACGATAAGTTCATTGTATGGACCGACTCGGTAAAAGCACTTACCGCCCAAGATGAGCTAAACGTCCTGAAACGCAAATATGATGAAACCCTGACAATCGTTCAGGAAAAAGACAGTTCACTTAGTTCCAAGCAATACATCATTATCGGACTTTGTGTACTGGCCGCTATTCTTGCCATAGCATTGGTACTGGGTGCCATCGTATTATTGCGCTTCATAGTTCTGACCCGCAAGCAGAAAAAAGCGATCCAGATTGCTAATGAGCACAATGAGCTAAAGACCAAATTCATTCAAAACATCTCCTCACAGATGGAGCCGACGCTCAACACCTTAGATCCCTCATTGCCCGGTGTACAGGCGTTGCACACCTTCTCCAACCATATACAAGAATTGTCCGAACTCGAAAACACCTTGTCCGAGCCATACGAAATGCAGGAAAAGAATATATCGACTTTCTGCGAGAGCATTATGGATAAGATTAAAGGGAAGACACAAGAAGATGTTACCGTTGCCGTGAATGCACCTAAGTTGAATGTAAAAATCAACCCGGAACAATTGGAACGTATCTTATTGCACTTGTTAGAAAACGCTGCCGAGCATACTCCTGCCGGAGGCAAGATTTGGTTGGACTTCAAGAAACGTGGCGCACACACACATCAGTTCATTATCAGCGACACCGGTTGCGGCATCCCCGAAGAACAACGTGAAGATATCTTCAAGCCCTTCACCGAAGTGAAAGACCTGACACAAGGCGACGGATTAGGGCTACCCATCTGCTCACTGATAGCTACCAAGATGAACGGTTCGCTGACACTGGACAGCAGCTATACCAAGGGAGCACGGTTCGTACTGGAACTACATGCATAACGAATTCACAGCTGCATTCAACTTTTAAATGCGACTCCTTCCTTTTAGTTCTCATTTCCATTTTT
>USLU01000051.1 GCA_900555635.1 uncultured Bacteroides sp. | reverse complement strand
GAGACAAAGATAATGCAATTTCGACATATGTGAAATAATTATGAATAACTACTTATTATTAAAATTATATCATGAAAAGACGACTACTTCTCGTTGTGACATTGCTTGCCGGATGGAATCTCCTGTCGGCGCAGTCTCTTCCCGACCGGAAAGAGACATTAAAAACATTGGTGAAAGTCAACGATTATTTTATGAAAAAGTACGCTGATTTTACCCGACCAAGTTATGTGGGGAAATTCAGACCCAGTAATATCTGGACTCGCGGGGTATATTATGAAGGGTTGATGGCTTTGCATACTGTCTATCCCCGTTCGGATTATTATGATTATGCATATGACTGGGCGGATTTTCATAAGTGGGGATTGCGTGGTGGCAATATCACACGTAATGCAGATGACCACTGTTGCGGACAGGCATATATTGAACTTTATAAGATTTCCCCTGATCCGGCGAAAATAAAAAATATCAAAGTTTCAATAGATATGCTGGTAAATACTCCTCAAGTGGACGACTGGACTTGGATTGACGCGATACAGATGGGGATGCCTGTTCTTGCCCAGTTAGGCAGGCTGACAGGCGAACAGAAATACTATGATAAAATGTGGCAGATGTATTCTTGCTCCCGTAATGAGATAGGCAATGGACTGTTTAATCAAAAAGAGGGACTGTGGTGGAGAGACGCTAATTTCGTTCCTCCTTATAAAGAACCTAACGGAAAGAATTGCTTTTGGAGCCGGGGAAACGGATGGGTATATGCCGCATTGGTGAGAGTCCTGAATGAGGTTCCGGAGAATGATACACATCGTATGGATTATATAAAAGATTTCCTGTCAATGAGTAAAGCGTTGAAGGCTTGTCAGCGCGCAGACGGCTTCTGGAATGTAAGTTTGCATGATGAATCCAATTATGGGGGGAAGGAGACATCAGGAACCTCCTTATTTGTTTATGGCATGGCATGGGGAGTGCGCAATGGATTATTGGATAAAAAAGAATATATGCCTGTCATTGTAAAAGCATGGAATGCTATTGTGAAAGAGGCTGTACATCCGAATGGTTTCTTGGGATTCGTGCAGGGTAGTGGCAAAGAGCCTAAAGACAGCCAGCCGGTAACTTACAAGAGCGTTCCTGATTTTGAAGATTACGGAGTAGGATGCTTCCTGCTGGCTGGTACGGAGGTGTATAAAATAGATTGATGATAAAACTTGATAAAACATTGATATTTTGAAGTATGGGAAGATTTAAAGTTTTGAAGTTATTATTTCTCTTACTGCTGATACCTATGCTACTGGGGGCTAATAATAGAGAGAAATACAATTTTAATTCTCAATGGTTATTGCATATTGGTGATGTTCAGGGAGGAGAAAAGTTATTTTTTACTGATAAGGATTGGAAGAAAATAACTCTGCCTCGCGCTTTTAATGAAGATGAGGCTTTTAAAGTTGCTATTAAAGAAATGACAGATACCGTTTCCTGGTATCGTAAACATTTTAAGCTACCGAAAACAGCCAAGGGGAAAAAAGTATTTATAGAGTTTGAAGGAGTACGTCAGGGAGCCGATTTTTATTTGAATGGTAAACATATTGGGCTACATGAAAATGGAGTAATGGCTGTAGGCTTTGATCTGACACCGTATTTAAATTTTACTGGGGAGAATGTAATAGCTGTACGTACTGATAATGATTGGAAGTATAAGGAGCGGGCTACCGGCAGTCGATATCAATGGAACGACAATAACTTTAATGTTAATTACGGAGGTATTCCTAAAAACGTATGGCTGCATATCACGGATAAGTTATACCAAACATTACCTTTGTATAGTAACTTACGAACGACAGGAGTGTATATCTATGCGACAGATATATGTACTAAGAGCCGTAAAGCATTTGTTAATGCAGAATCTGAAGTACGTAACGAATATGATAAATCGTGCAATGTAAGCTATGAAGTATGTGTATATGATTACGACGGCAATTGGGTAAGTACTTTTAAAAGTGCTCCGGTGATAGTAAAATCTAAAGAGACAGTAAAGCTAAAAGCTGCCAAAGAATTGGAAAATCTGCATTTCTGGAGTTGGGGATATGGTTATCTTTATGATGTAAAGACAAGGTTGATAGTGGATAACAGGATTGTTGACGAAGTAGTAACTAAAACAGGTTTCAGAAAGACTCGTTTTAGTGGCGGAAAGATATGGCTGAATGACCGGGTTTTGCAAATGAAAGGATACGCCCAGCGTACAAGTAATGAATGGCCGGGAGTAGGCATATCGGTACCACCTTGGATGAGTGACTATTCTAATGGCTTGTTGATTGAGCATAATGCGAATTTCTTTAGATGGATGCATGTTACACCTTGGAAGCAAGATGTTGAATCATGTGACAGAGTAGGAGTGATACAGGTAATGCCTGCCGGAGATGCAGAAAAAGATGCCGTTGGCCGTTGGTGGGGACAGCGTTTGGAGCTAATGCGTGATGCTATCATCTACTTTAAGAATAATCCGAGTATATTGTTTTACGAATCAGGTAATGAGTCTATAAGTCGTGAACATATGCTTGAAATGATAGCTATTCGTGATATGTACGATCCTTATGGGGGAAGAGCAATAGGTTCTCGTGAGATGCTGGATATCCGTGAAGCTGAATGGGGCGGTGAAATGCTTTATATAAATAAGAGTGAGCATCATCCGATGTTTGCCACCGAATATTGTCGTGATGAAGGTCTGCGTAAGTATTGGGATGAATATAGCTATCCTTTTCATAAGGAAGGAGCAGGACCTTTGTATAGAGGGCAGGATGCAAGTGCCTATAATCATAATCAAGATATGTTTGCTGTAGAATTGATTCGGCGTTGGTATGATTATTGGCGTGAACGGCCGGGTACCGGAAGGAGAGTTAGCTCCGGTGGTGCTAAAATTATTTTCTCGGACACACAGACGCATAGTCGTGGTGAAGAAAATTATCGCCGGAGTGGAGTCGTGGATCCGTTGAGAATACCTAAAGATGGATTTTTTGCTCATAAAGCCATGTGGGACGGTTGGGTTGATACGGAAAAGGAACATACATATATCATTGGTCACTGGAATTATACATCTAAAGTGATTAAACCTGTGTATGTGGTTTCTTCAGGTGATAAAGTAGAATTATTTGTAAATGGTAAATCAAAGGGCTTCGGCAAACAGGATTATCGTTTTTTATTTACGTTTGATTCTGTCCAGTGGGAGAAAGGAATAATTGAAGCAGTGAGCTATGGCGAGAATAACAAAGAATTGAGCCGTTATTCTATAAAAACGATAGGAGAACCTCATCATCTGAAACTCACATTTATGCATGGACCAAAGGGACTTTTTGCAGATGGGGCTGACTTGGCTATACTGCAGGTTGAGGTTGTAGATGCGAATGGTGATAGATGTCCGCTTGCTGATAATATGATTAAATTTGATTTGCAAGGACCTGCCGAATGGCGTGGAGGCATTGCGCAAGCTACAGACAATTATGTATTGGCTAAAGAGCTTCCTGTCGAGTGTGGTATAACAAGAACTTTGATTCGTTCGACTGAACAGGCGGGTAATATCATGGTAAGGGCTACGACAGCTGGTTTACCTTCAGCAGAGCTATCATTAACCTCTAATCCTGTTGAAGTAAAGGACGGACTTAGCACGTTTTTTCCAAGTGAAAAGTTGATTAGTCGGTTTGACCGTGGTGAAACCCCGTTGACTCCTTCTTATCAGGACTCAAAAGTAGACGTAGGAATAAAATCCGCTATTGCCGGAATAAATAGTGAACAGGCTATTTATAGTTATGATAGTAACGAATTAAGTGAATGGAAAAATGATGGAAAATTGAGTACGGCATGGATTACTTATCATTTGGAGAGAAAAGCAGAAATAGATGATATTTGCATTAAATTGACTGGTTGGCGGAAACGTTCTTATCCTTTGGAGATTTTTGCAGATGATAAACTTGTTTGGAGTGGAAATACGGAAAAGAGTTTGGGGTATATTCATCTATCTGTCAAGCCTGTACGAACGGATAAAATAACTATCAAGTTGAAGGGAGAGGCAAAAGAATCGGATGCTTTCGGACAAATAGTGGAAGTTGTTGAGCCTAATGCTGGTGATCTTGACCTTCTTAGGGTAAAAGGCGGTGAAAAAACAAATAATGAATTGAGAATAGTGGAAGTTGAATTTTTGGAAACACTAAAGAAATAAATAGGATTGTGTTTGTTTAAGGTTGCCCCGGCTAGTTCTTTAATTTGAATTGGTTGGGGTTTATTCTTTGAAGACTAATAAAAAGGGCTCCTCATTTTGTTTGAGAAGCCCTTACCTATTGAAAACTGATAAGAGAGGGGAATATCTTAATTAATGAGTAAGTTGTTTTACCTTTATTGTTTTTTCATGTGTACATATTATTTTTGATTTCTCGTCTTGATAAACAATATTTCTAGATTTTTCACCTCTAATGTTGGTATATAATTCTCCCGCTGGAACTGTAAAAAGTACATTGTCGAATAGGATATTTTGTCCGTCCAAAATACTAATTTTATTATCTTGTGAGTTGATTTCCAGATTACGTAAGATAAATCCGTTAACATCATTCATTGCAGTAATGAGTTCTTGACTGTTGATTTTGCCGTTCTCAATAAGAATATTGCTACAGGGTACTTCCGGAATGCCATTGATGCTTAATACTTTATGGGCTGATTCTACAATAAAGTTCCTTATCTTTATATCTTTTATGACAGGAGTCAGTCTGTTCACAGCTCTTGGTGGAATGCGACTGGCCAATTCTCCCATATATCGTTTGCTGCCAAGCAAATCCCACTTAAAAGCTTCTCCTACATTCGTCATGCGTATATTTTCATATAGAATATCAGATACTCCTCCGGCTCGATTGCGGCGGGTTTTAAACCGTATTCCTACTTGTGTTCCATCGAACACACAGTCATGTAGGTAAATATTCTCTATTCCACCTGCAGTTTCACTTCCACAAGTAATGCCACCATGTCCGTCTTTGGCCAATGAATAGCGGATTACGACATTCTCGGTAGCCTTACCTACACGTAGTCCATCCTCAGCGCGTCCGGCTTTTAAAGTGAAGCAATCATCTCCACAATTGAGTGTGGAGTATTCTATCAGTACATTCTTACAGGATTCAATGTCGATACCATCGCCACTGGGAACTCCAATCGAATTTACAGTAATACCACGGATTATTACATTTTCACAGTAAATCGGACAGATGTTCCAGAATGCGCTGCGTTCCATAGTAATACCTTCAACCAATACATTAGTACAGTTAATGGGCGAGATTGTTTTTGGGCGATAGAATCCCCTTCCGTTCATACCGTCAAATATTCGTTGCGCTACCGGAGTGGTTGACGATATGTCATTTTCAACTACAGTATTTCCATTAGGTAGTTGTCTGATCTCCGCATTCATAGCTGGACCATAAATAATGCCCTTGCCGGTCACAGCTATATTATTTTCTCCATTTGCATAGATGAATGCCCCGGCTCCCATAATTTCAATTCCTTCGTGGCGAGTGAACACTGCAGGTAAATAACTTTCTACGGTTCCGGGAAATTCTATTTCGGCTTCGTCTTCTAAGTGGAGGTTCACATTGCTTTTTAGCACAATACGCCCTGATTTCCATTTCCCTTTGGGGATGACGACAGTCCCCCCCCCTCGATTGTGAACGTCCATGATCGTTTGATTGACAATAAGAGTGATAGGTTCATCTGCTTTGGCTCCCTTATCTGATATGTTGACTGTCAATTCAGGAAAGACAGGCCTTTTAAGATCAGGCATCTGAAACGGTATTTTGCCAATAGGGGCAATTTCTTCCGGCATGGCAATGGCGCCTACCTTATCTATAGTTACAATCTTTGCAGATTCGACTTGAGGCTGACAAGAGACTGACAAAAAGGGAAGTGTCAAAGCCATTAATAAATACGGTTTATAAATTCTCATAACTATCAAGAAGTTTATTTAAGTGTCCATATACAAGTATCATTCAATATTTCTTTTCCGGACTTCCCTTCTACACGAATGACATTTTCTCCGGGAGAAAGGGTTATATTATCCCATATGATCCGGTTAACCTTATCTTTTTTCTGTTTACCGATTTTTTTGTCATTAAGATACAGAGTTGCCTCATTTAGGTTGCTATATACTTTGACTAACGTGTTTGGATTAGTACGTTCGGTGAATCTACGGCTACAAATGTAGAGCATCGGTTTCGAATTCCAGTTCGCTTTATAAAAGTAGAAGACATCTTTTTTTACTTTGCGATCATAGGTAATAGTACCTTTGTCGTTAATACCATCTGTATCTCCTTCCTGTCGGATAGAGGATTGTGCATCTGCGAATTGCCAGATAAACTTAGCCCATAAATAGGGGCGTTCGGTAAATGCTGTCCAATAACCTTCGTGACAGATTGCCTGATATTCTTCAGGATGTTCTCTTTTAGGACGTTGGGTATTATGGTCGAGGGGACATGCGTGTTGATGGATACTGGCGCCGGCTCCATATTCCGATACTCCCACTGGCTGGTTATTAGAGTTCTTTTTTACATCATCAAAAAACTTTTCGGCAGATTGTTGAGAGGTTTTCCAACCGAAATATTTATTCCAAGCAATAAGATCGGAACAACCCAGATAATTAGTTTGGTCTACACAAGTTGCAAAAGCAGTCAGACGGGACGGATCCAGTTTTTTATACAATTCATTAATTTCTCTAACAAAAGGAACCGGATTATCATATTCTTGAAATTTCTTATTGTCGGTAATCAATAGCTCATTGAATATTCCCCAAAAACAAATAGAAGGGTGATTGAATTTTTGATATACCAGTTCTTTCAGGGATTGCCTGGCGTTATCCTCGAATCCTTTATTGTGTAAATAGCCGGTATATGCATATCCGCCGGGACCGCACATCGGGATTTCTGTCCATAATATAATTCCGTTTTGATCGCATAAGTCGTACATGGGTTCTGCGTGTGGATAATGTGCCAAACGCATAGCGGTCGCACCTACTTCTTTTATCAGGCTTATGTCTTTATCATAATCTTCTTGCTGTAAAGCACTTCCTTTACCTTTTACATCCTCATGACGGCAGAAACCATAGAGGTTCAGGTATTTTCCGTTTAGGAAGAAACCTTTTTCCGGGTCAGCATGAAAGTAGCGGAATCCCGTTTTTTGAGTTACTTTATCAATTACTTTGTCGCCATCATATAGTTCTACTGATACGTTGTATAAATAAGGATTCTCTTTTCCATTCCAAAGAATAGGATTAGTGATTGTAAGTGGCTGTTTAACGGTCTCCTCACTGACTGCTGTTATATTGCTGGTCACTTCTTTTCCATTAGTATCTGTGATGGTTGTTTTCAGTTTCAGACCGGATTTTACTTCTTTTAAAGAAAGAATACTCTCTACACAGATTTCGGCTTGTTGCTTGGTAATTCTATTCTGATGGATAAACACTCCTGGCGAGGCATAGAATACAGGAGAGATGCAATTCTTTTCTGTTATAATCAGATGACAAGGACGGTGGATTCCACCGTAGATATTAAAGTCTCCGCTAATTGGCAGGATGTCTGTACGATATGCATTGCTTACCCACACTTCCAGATCATTATTACCATTCTGTACAAAATCTGTGATTTCGAAGCAAAAAGCCGTGTAGCCACCTAGATGTTGTCCTACAGTCCGGTAATTTATGAAAATGTCAGCGGCAGAATTGACACCTTCGAAATAGAGGAAAAGTCGTTTATCTTTCATTTCCGGAGTAATTTCCAAATCACGTTTATATACCATCATTTCCCGATTGTATGTTGTGGTACCTTCCAGATAATTCGCATTCCAAGTGTGAGGAAGGGTTACCGGAGTAAGTGATGCATCTTTCTTATTACTGGTGAGTGGTTTATATCCCCAGCCTTTATCCAATAGAATAGAGGTGCGAGGATGGTTCTCTGCAAGGATAGAAGAATGGAACAAGAGCCCGATAATAACGAGGCATAAAGTGGATAATTTGTGTTTCATAAATTATTAAGTTATAATTATTATGCAGAATTTTTATTGGCAAATATAGGGCGTTGTATTCTCTTATTCCTGTAATATAGTACGAAAACAAGTATTATGATGCAAAACAAATCGCAAAAATCAGGTGATGGTATATTTTGAACAGGAATACATATAAATGTATGGTGATTAAGGCTGTATTCATAAATTTGCGCTTCTTTTGCATAGTAAGAGCTAAAATAATGAAAGCTAGTAAAAATAGAATAATCATGAGAAAGATTACGTTTATATTTCTTTTGGGGGGCTTGTCATTTTTACAAATGTTTGCTCAAAATAAAATGATTTGTGATAATGCAGTGGAGACTAATTGGGATTCTGCACTGAGGAACGTGGAGATTCCTTCTGTTAAAGATGGCACTATTCGGCGAGCACTTATGTATAAGACTATTTGCAAAAGTCCTCAGCCTTTGGTGGTGAATCTTGATACTTGGAATAATGATTCTGTACAGAAGAATCCTTTAATCAAAGAAATTATAGCTCGTGGCTGGAATTATATTCATCCGAATTTAGAAGAAGTCAATCAAGAAGTGAGTGTAGTGAGTATTCTTGAAATGTTGGCCCATATTGAGGATGCAATTCGATATGCATTAAGACAAACTAATGCCAATCCCAATGATGTTCATATAATAGGTTCAGGAAAAGGTGGCGTTGCGACATTGGCAAGCTACATGAATCTTAACTATCCGGTGAAATCTTTTTCGGTTTGGGGAGCACTGAATGTAGATTTATCTTTAGAACATCAATGTTTGATTGAAAAGCGTAAAGATGCCCGATTGTTTATCTATGCTAAGATGAATGGGGGAGATAAAGATTCTCTTTCTGTTACACCGTCTTTGAATATATACAATCGATTAGTTGGAGAGTTAAAATATGGAATATTGAATATGGATGATATTAAGATGAAGGCGGTTAATGATCCTAGCCTTATATCTTGTTACGAAATATTTTGTTTATTGGGTGAACGTAGTAATTTTGACTGCAAAAAGAATAGAAGGATGTTTGGTTGTGATGTCTATTTGATACGTAAGTATAGTAACATACAGTTAACAGTTCTTGAGAGTGATTATGATCAAATTCCTCAGGCTTTAGGTTTGATACCTTACAATAAAATTACAGACCTAAAATATAATATCCTGACTATTGGTGATTCTAATGGACAGAAAAAAGATGGTTGGGTTGCACAACTGAAGAAGATGTTACCGGAATCTACAATAATTAATTATTCAGAAGCCGGGCGTACTATTGGGTTTGACAATAATGGTAAGGAAAGATTGAATGGACTTAAAAATATCAATTCATATTTAGATCAGGCACAAGTTGAAAAGAAAAAGTATGATTATATTATTTTGTGTTTAGGAACTAATGATACAAAAAGAATATTTGAAGCCAGGCAGAATGAGGTTGTACTAAATTTTGAGAAACTTCTGAATAAGATAAAAATGCATAATCTGTATAAAGGTTCGGATACAAAATTAATTTTCGTAACTCCTCCTCCTCTCAGAGAGAAAAATATTAGTCTAAAGTTCCAAGGAGCTAGTCAGAGATTAAATAATTTGATACCGGAATTGATGTATATGGCTTCCAAAAAAGGTTTTAGTGTGGTTGATGTATATCATCCGTTATTAGGAATACTTGATTATTATGCTGGTGATGGAGTGCACATGGCAGGGGCTGGACAAGAAATTGTCGCCTCTAAAATAATTTGTACAATAATGGATAAATAGATAATTAGAAAAGTCATGAAAATATTCTTTTTCCTTATTTTAAACCTTATCATTTGTTCTAATTCTGCATTCGCTGCAAATAGGGAGGTTTATGTAGCCAAATATAAGCATGATAAAATATGTGCTATTAGTTATACATTTGATGATGGGTTGGCAGAACATTATACAATCGTTTTTCCAGAATTGGAAAAACGGGGTTTTAAAGGAACTTTTTGGATATGCGGCTATTATACGGAACAGGGAATGGATGCAAAGGTTCCTCGAATGACTTGGATGCAATTGAAGGAAATGGCAAATAAAGGACATGAGATTTCCAATCATAGTTGGTCACATAAGAAAATGTCACGTTTGCCCTTAGCTCGTATTAAAGATGAGATAGAGAAAAATGATAGTGCAATTTTTGCTAACATTGGTATTATGCCTGTTACCTATTGTTATCCATATAATTATAAGCCAGATACGATTTCTCAGATAGCTTCTGAAAATAGGGTGGCAACACGTGTGAAACAATTTTCGATAGGTGGAAGTAAGGCAAGTCCTCAACGGTTTGCAAAATGGTTGGAAGACTTAATAAAAAACAAGGATTGGGGAGTAACCATGACCCATGGCATTAATTACGGATATGATGCTTTCAAGTCACCTGAATTATTTTGGGAACATTTGGACGAAGTGAAAAATATGGAGGATAAAATTTGGATAAGTACTTTTCGGCAAATCGCTTCTTATATAAAGGAGAGGAAAGAAATACAACTGAAAGTATCAGATAAAAAAGATGTGCTGGTTATTACTCCAAAATTGAAGCTAAATAAGGAACTTTTTGCGGAACCATTAACAATGATAGTCAGAAAGGAAGGAGTAAAAGGAGTAGTTGTTACCCAAAATAAAAAACGACTATCAGCAAATATCTTGGGGGATAAAATTATTTTTGATTTTAATCCTTATGATGGTTTAATAAAGGTGCGTTTAATTGAAAAATAGGATTCTGTACCATCTATTTGTACTGGATTGCATAATTAAAATATGTTCCTGTACTACATTTGCAATATGAAAATCACAAAATTGAATGTTTAAATTAAGTTTTTACTAATATGAAAATGAAATGTATGAAAAGCACAGAGTACGGCATTAGTTGTTTAAGTAGAGGAACTTTGTTTCTCTTTCTGCTAACTGTCTTTGTTTTGCAATCAGTTACGTTACTGGCTCAAAATGATCGTACTATCAGGGGTACAGTAATTGATGAAAATGAGGAACCTGTTATTGGTGCAACGGTTGTTGCTATCGGTACCAACCGTTCTACTATTACAAATATGGACGGTGCTTTTGAATTAAATCTTCCATCTACAGTTAAAACTCTGGAAATTTCTTTTTTAGGATATAATAAAGCAAAGGTCCAGTTGAAAGCACAATCAACTTATAAAGTTCAATTGACAGAATCATTGGTTCAATTAGATGAGGTAGTAGCTATAGGGTATGGTTCTGCCAAGAGAGGTAATCTGACAGGTTCTGTGTCCAAAGTGGATGCTTCGAAAATTGAAAATCGTCCGGCGCCGAATATTGCTTCTGCATTGCAAGGTATGCTTTCAGGGGTGGAAATCCGTTCAACAAGTGGAGCGCCTGGAGAAGAGCTTGAGATTCGTGTACGGGGAGCAGCATCGATTAATGCTGATGCGGTACCTTTATATGTATTGGATGGGATTCCGGTAGATAATCTGGGGAGCATTAATCCGAACGATATTGAGTCGATTGAGGTGTTAAAAGATGCTTCTTCTTCTGCTATCTATGGTTCACGTGGTGCAAATGGCGTTATTTTGATAACGACGAAAACTGCATCGAAGTCTGATAAAGTACGTGTTGATTTTTCTGCATCTTATGGTATTCAGCAATTGGAGAGAAGGGTAGATGTTTTGAGTCCGGAAGAATGGATTGATTTTCGTACTGCATATAATAATTATAGATATGTAGAGAAATATGCTGCAAAAGGAGCTACTGCTAATGATGATTGGGAAACTCGTTTAGCTATGAATGGTGGTAAGATTAGTTATTATTACATGAATGACCCTCGTTGGTCACAGCCTAATTATGGTGGTTTGGCATTGATAGACTGGCAGGATGAGTTTTTTCGTTTGGCTCCTATACAGAATTACCAACTATCTGTATCTAATGGTAATAAGAATAGCAAATACCGTCTTTCGTTGGGATATATTGATCAGCAAGGTGTTGCTATTGAAACAAGCTATAAACGTTTGAATCTACGTGCAAATGTAGAGTCCCGTTTGTTTGATCGTATCACAATGGGATTTAATATTGCTCCGACTATGACTTGGAATGAAGGAGGGAGCATTGAAGGAAAAGATCAACAGGCGCAGAAAGTTTTGTCTATGTGTCCTATAGCTGAGCCGGAAGCAGGGGTATATGAGGGTGCAGAGCCTTATGATAGTTATTTGTGGGCTAGTTCCAATGTGAGTCCAATAGCTTTTATGGAGCAGAATGTTAATCATCGGGAAAATATTAATGTAAACTCTTCTGCTTATTTGAAAATTGATTTATTGAAAGGGTTAAAGTTGGAAGCAACCGGCTCTTATATTTTTTCAAGTCAGCATAGACGTATCTTTACTCCAAGCTCAGTTCTGAAGAAATGGGAAGTGGGTGAAGGATATCATACAAGTGCAAATCGTTCTGATACACGTTCCCATAAATATTTGTTCCAAACGATATTGAATTATAACAGAACTTTTCGCAAGCATACGGTAGGCTTGATGGCTGGTTACTCTATGGAGTCTTCTTCTGGGGCATCAAGTAGTTTGTCTGCAAAGCAATTTGCGGATAACTCTTTAGAAGTTTTTACTTTGAATGATCAGGCGATTACCGGAGCATCTGCTACTTTAACGACTCCTAGCCGTTTACTTTCTTATTTCGGACGTTTTCAGTATGAATACGATAATCGCTATCTATTGACAGCGAGTATTCGCCGGGATGGTTCTTCGCGTTTTGGCAGGGAGAATAGATGGGGTACTTTTCCTGCTGTATCAGCGGCTTACCGTGTCTCGAATGAGAAATTCTGGCCTAAAGATTTTGTGATGAATCAATTAAAGGTGCGTGCAAGCTGGGGACTGAATGGTAATAATTCCATCTCTAATGGTGCTGCATTAGGATTGATGGAAAGTGCAAATTACTCATTGGGAAGTTTGGTTAATGGCTTTGCGCCAAGTTCTATTGACAACGAAAAACTGGGTTGGGAAAAGACACATAGCTGGAATATTGGTATAGACCTAGGATTCTTTAATAACCGTATTGTGCTGGCTGCCGACTATTATGATAAAACGACCAAAGATCTTTTGTATAAAGTTTCTGTTCCTGCCATTATGGGATTCACCAAAGCTTGGGGAAATATTGGTAGTATAGGAAATAGAGGTTTTGAATTGGAACTGACAACTCAGAACTTGACAGGGAAGCTGAATTGGAGTACATCCTTAAACGTTTCTTATAATAAAAACGAGGTAAAGAGTCTGGGAGAAGATAATACTACTGTATTTATTGGTTATAGTGATTCTAATACTCAGGTATTTATGGTAGGTCAGCCATTGAGAGCTTATTATATGTATGATGCTGTCGGAGTTTATCAGACTAAAGAAGATTTGAAGAAATATCCTACCATGACAAACTCACAGGTGGGAGACGTGAGATATCGCGATGCTAATGATGATGGAGTTATTAATGACCAGGATCGTACATTAGTAGGTAAACCGTCACCTGATTATACTTTTGGTTTCACAAACTCGTTCAGATATAAAGATTTTGATTTGTCTATTCTGCTTACGGCTCAAACCGGTGGTAAACTTTACAGTGTGTTAGGCCGAGCTATGGACCGTCCAGGTATGGGAGCTTCTATTAATGTATTAGCTAAATGGAAGAATATGTGGAGATCGGAAGAAGAACCGGGAGATGGAAAAACTCCAGGTATTGATAATAAAAATACAAGTTCGTTATATGACTCACGGTGGTTATATAGTACAGACTTTATAAAGATAAAAAATATTACTCTTGGTTATCGTATTCCCGTTAAAAGGTTTAAATATCTTAGCAGTGCCCGTTTGTATATGTCGGCAGAGAATGTTTGGATGTGGGATAAATATGACGGGGGATTCTCTCCGGAATCTAATAATGGTGGTGAAACTGCAGATTATGATTATGGAGCTTATCCTCAGCCAAGAACGATTACTTTGGGAGTTAATGTTACATTTTAATAAAACGGAAAATTATGGAATTGTATAAATACATATTAGGTGGAGCTTTATGTTTAGGATCGCTCTTTTCATCATGTAGTGATTGGTTGGAAGTAGAACCAGTAGACACTCGTACAACAAACTATTATTATAAGACACCCAAAGAGATGGAACAAGCGTTAATGGGGATTTATAATGGATTACTTCCTGTGTCGGAATATTCGTTATTAATGTCGGAACTTCGCTCTGATAATGTTTGGTGTGGTGAATATACCGGGGCCCAACGGGATTATTTGGCTATTAGTACCTATGATCCTAATTTGGCTATTACTTCCACTATAAGTGGAGCATGGGAAGAATTATACCGGATTGTATATCGTACCAATGTATTTCTGTCAAAAGTTGATGGAGTAACATTTATCATAGAAGGAACAAAAGAACAGATGATAGGGGAAGCGCGTTTTTTAAGAGCGTTGGCCTATTTTGATTTGGTACGCTATTTTGGACGCATACCTTTGACTCTATCTCCTTTGACTATTACCGAGGCTATGTCTGTTCCACAATCAGAAGCGCATGAAATTTATGAAAAAGCCATAATACCCGATTTAGAATATGCTATAACTAGTTTAAATGATGCTCCTACTGATTATTTGGGAAAGGCAACTTCCACAGGACGCGCTACTTTGCAAGCTGCACAGTCTTTACTTGGCAAGGTTTATTTAACTATGGCAGGTTATCCTTTATATGATGAAAGTAAAAAAGAATTAGCAAAAGACTTATTTGAGAAAGTAATAGATTACGCTGACGCAAAAAAGAAATTTTGGGCGAAAAATGCTGATGAGTGGAAGAGGATATGGATTAGTGACAATGATAATAAATATCATATATTTGAGATTCAATATATCGCAGCTAAAGATTATGGTAATCCGATGGCAGGTATATGTACTCCTAAACTTCCCTCCCAATATACCGCAGTACAATTGGCAGGATGGAGCATGGGATGTGCAGATGGTTTGAAAGAACTTCTGGGGGAAGAGAAAGATGCAGAAGGACATTACTTGGATGTACGTTGTCTGGCAACTATTGATACAACGAAATTTGTCAATAAAGACAACCCAAACCAAATTACTAGATATTCGGGCGATGATTTCTTTATTAAATTTATGGAACATAAGATTAAGAGACAGGAACTGGGATATTCCGATATTGATGGGCAAATAATAGATCGTACTTATTTCCCTATTAATTATCCATTAATTCGGTTGGAAGATGTCATGTTAATGTATGCGGAGATTGTGGGGCCTACGGATAGGGGGATAGATATGGTAGATAGGATTCGTACTCGTGCCGGCTTGAGTGAATTAAGTGATGCGGAGAAAGTACCGGATAAATTCCAGAAGTGTATAGAAAAAGAACGTCGTAAGGAATTGGCTTTTGAGGGTATTCGCTGGCATGATCTTGTCCGTCATAATAATTTGCAAGCCGTGAAAGACAAGTTTATGCATTATGCTACTGATTCAGAAGGTAATATCACTCGCCCTCTAGTTGCTCAATATGCTGATCGTGTAAAAGAAGGTACTTATCTTTATCCGATTCCTGATACACAGATGAAAGTGAAAGAAGGATTATATGAACAGAATGAGGCTTATAAGTGATTAAAACATAATTGTTAATTTAGAATTAGTATGAAGAATAAATTTCTTATATTATTGTATATCTTTACTTTTACATTTGCCATTAAAGGATATACTACGGAATGTGGAAAATATAGTTTTAATAACGACTGGCTTTTAAAAGTAGGCGATATTCCTGATGCACAGAAAAGTCAGTTTAAAGATGATGATTGGAGCAAGGTAACACTTCCGAGAGCTTTTAATGAGGATGAAGCATTCAAAGTTTCGATAGAGCAACTGACCGATACGGTTATGTGGTATCGTAAACATTTTAAGATTGAAAATCGAGGCAATCGGAAAGTGTTTATTGAGTTTGAAGGAATACGTCAGGCTGGTGATTTTTATTTGAACGGACATCGTTTGGGAAAGCATGAGAATGGTGTAATGGCAGTAGGTTTTGATTTAACACCTTATATGAAAGACGGAGATAACGTGCTAGCTGTACGTATTGATAATAACTGGCAATATCGTGAGGTGGCAACAAAAGCCAAATTTCAGTGGAATGATCGTAATTTTAATGCTAATTATGGCGGTATCCCCAAAAATGTTTATTTGTATGTAAAAGATAGCGTTTATCAAACTCTTCCATTATATAGTCACTTGAAAACAACAGGAGTATATGTTTATGCGACTGATATAAATATAAAAGACCGTAAAGCTAAGATTCATGCGGAATCCGAGGTAAAGAATGATAGTCGTGAAGTTCGTCGGTTTAGTTATCAGGTGACATTAATTGATGCAGACGGTAAAATTGTAAAATCCTTTAGAGGTTCTGATATAACATTAAAAGCTGGAGAAACAAGAATAGTTAAAGCTGCCGCCGAAGTCGGAGATTTACATTTCTGGAGTTGGGGATACGGTTATCTTTACATGGTGAAGACTGCACTTGTAAATGCTCAGAAACAAATCTTTGATGAAGTAACAACGCGTACAGGTTTTCGTAAAACTAGATTTGGAGAAGGAAAGATCTGGTTGAATGATCGTGTCATACAAATGAAAGGGTATGCTCAACGTACTAGTAATGAATGGCCTTCGGTAGGAATGTCTGTTCCGGCATGGCTTAGTGACTATTCAAATGATCTGATGGTAAGAAGTAATGCTAATTTTGTTCGTTGGATGCATGTTACACCATGGAAACAAGATGTAGAATCATGTGACCGTGTTGGTCTTATTCAAGCCATGCCTGCTGGAGATTCAGAAAAAGATAGGGAAGGTCGCCAATGGGAGCAACGTACGGAGTTGATGCGTGATGCGATCATTTATAATCGCAATAACCCGAGTATTTTGTTCTATGAATGCGGTAATAACTCGATTAGCCGAGATCACATGCTGGATATGAAAGCTATTCGGGATAAATATGACCCGTTTGGTGGTCGTGCTATTGGTTCCCGTGAGATGTTAGACATTCGTGAAGCTGAATGGGGAGGAGAAATGCTGTATATCAATAAGAGTAAACATCATCCGATGTGGGCTACGGAATATTGTCGTGATGAAGGACTGAGAAAATATTGGGATGAATATAGTTATCCGTTTCATAAAGAGGGAGATGGTCCTTTGCATCGCAATCAACCAGCTACCAGTTATAATCATAATCAAGATGAGTTTGCAGTTGAATTAATTCGTCGTTGGTATGATTATTGGCGTGAACGTCCCGGAACGGGGGAACGAGTTAGTTCCGGTGGAGCAAAAATTATCTTTTCTGATAGCAATACCCATCATCGTGGTTCGGAAAATTATCGTCGTAGTGGTGTGACTGACCCGATGCGCATTGAGAAAGATGGCTTTTTTGCTCATCAAGTGATGTGGAATGGTTGGGTAGATACAGAAAACCACCAAACTCATATAATTGGTCATTGGAATTATCCGCTAGATACAGTGAAACCTGTGTATGTAGTATCTACAGGAGAAGAAGTGGAATTGTTTCTTAATGGGGAGTCTTTAGGTAAAGGCAATCGTGATTATAATTTCTTATTTACTTTTGATAAAGTTGCATTTAAACCGGGCAAATTAGAAGCTGTAAGCTATGATAAAAAAGGAAAAGAATTGAGTCGTTGTACTTTGGCAACTGCGGGTGAACCTGCGAATTTGAAATTGACAGTTATACAGAATCCCGATGGTTTCCAGGCAGATGGAGCTGACATGGCTTTAATTCAAGTGGAAGTTGTAGATAGAGAAGGAAAGCGCTGTCCACTGGACAATCGAATCATTAAGTTTGATTTGAAAGGGGAAGCTGAATGGCGTGGTGGCATTGCACAAGGTGAAAATAATTATATTCTTAGTAAGAATTTACCAGTTGAATGTGGTATAAATCGTGTCTTTGTCCGTAGTACTACAAAAGCAGGAAAAATAATATTAACTGCGAAAGCTAAGGGACTTCCCGATGCTTCTGTTTTATTGGAAACAATCCCTGTTACTATAAAAGATGGTTTGGGAACTTATTTACCTCAATATACATTGAAAGGGAGATTTGATAAAGGTGAAACACCTCGAACTCCATCTTATAAAGATACAAAAAAAGAAGTACGCATTGTTTCTGCCAAAGCGGGTGCTAATACACAAGATGTAGAAAAGAGTTATGATGATAATGAACTAAGTGAATGGGGTAATGATGGTGCGTTATCAACCGCTTGGATTACTTATAAACTTGAACGTGTAGCAGAGATTAATGATATCTGTTTGAAATTACGGGGATGGCGTAGAAATAGTTATCCGTTGGAGGTGTATGCAGGGAAAACGTTGATTTGGAAAGGAAATACGGATAAAAGTTTGGGTTATATTCATTTGGAAACTATTCCGGTACGTACAGATGAAATAACAATCTCTTTAAAAGGTAGTGCTACAGAAAGTGATGCATTTGGTGAAATTGTGGAAGTGGCGGCTACAGTGACCAATAAAATGGAACTACAAGATAACAAACAGAAGGGAAAACGCTATCTTAAGATTATAGAGGTTGAATTTCTTGAGAATGTGAAATGATATCTTGCTTAAATTGTAATAAGATTGATTAGACTAGTAAATGGTGTCGTTTTAATGAGAATTGAAACGGTGCCATTTTTTTAAGGAAGGAAGTTGTAATTTGTTAACTTAAATAGCGAGAAATGAAGATATATATACTTTTTGTGTTTGTAGGTCTATGTATGGTTACATCTTGTACAGATGATGAGATAATTGTTAATGAATCGCCAGTTTCGGAAATACCTGATTATTCTCCGGTAACTAATATGGCTTCTCCTTTGAAACGGATGTTATGGGCATCTATTAATAGTCGTCCGGATGCTTCGTTGAAGAAGTTTAGAGAATTTAATGACAAGATATTAGTTAGTTGGCGTATGTTTCCTATTGATGATGCTTCTACAGCATTTGATTTGTATCGTACCAGTGGTAATACTATGGAAATAAAGTTGAACTCAGAACCAATAAAGAACTCTACTAATTATCAGGATGTAGAGGCAGATCGTACTGTTGATAATACATATAGATTATGCTATGCCAATAGTAATGAAACATTGGATACTTATACAATTACGGCTCGGCAGGCTAGTGAAGGACTACCATATTTATCAATTCCATTGCAGAGTACAGTAAATGTGAGCCCTCTGCTTCTATATGAAGCTAATGATGCTAGTGTCGGTGATCTGGATGGAGATGGAATTTATGAAATTGTTTTAAAGAGACTGGTGCATACTTCGACAACAGATGGAGGTGAAGGTAGTACAACGAGCGAGGTCAGACATACGACCTTATTTGAAGCTTATAAGTTGAATGGGGAATTTATGTGGAGAATAACTTCAGGTCCTAATATTCCTATGGGGAACTCGGCCTCGTTTGCAGTCTATGATTTTGATGGAGACGGAAAATGCGAGATTGCTCTTCGTACTTCCGAAGGGACGATATTTGGTGATGGAACGGAAATTGGGGATATTGATGGAGATGGAAAGACTGATTATCGGGTTCCTGGAGAAAATTACATTCATGGTGGGCCGGAATTTCTTTCTGTCATAGAGGGAGCTACAGGGAAAGAATTGGCTCGTACAAATTATATTTCTTTAGGGACAAGTGAGGATTGGGGAGACAATTATTATAAACGTTCCAGCAGTTATCGGGTTGGTTTGGGAAATTTTTCAGGGACAAATACTTCGATTTTGATTTGTAGAGGAGTTTATGATAAAATGGTTTTGGAGGCATGGGATTTTGGGAGTGGAAAATTGACGAAACGATGGAGATTTGATACCACGGATGGTATTCATGGTTCATATGCGGGACAAGGGAATCATAGTTTGAGTGTGGGTGATGTAGATGGTGACCGATTAGATGAGGTTGTATATGGTGCTTGTACTATTGATCATGATGGAAAAGGATTGAACAATTCAGGTTTTGGTCATGGAGACGCATTACATTTGGGTAAATTCGATCCGTCGAGACCGGGGTTACAGATTTGGTCTTGCTTTGAGACGGGAGCAGTCGGGGCGGCTTTCCGAGATGCTCACACAGGAGAAGTAATATGGAAATACGATGATTCTTCGGATATAGGACGTGCATTAGTTGCTGATATAGATCCGGAGTCTCCAGGTTGCGAAATGTGGTGGTTCAGGAGTAATGTATATTCATGTACTGGAGTAGACTTGGGTTATAAGTCACAATCCTGCAATATGGCGATTTGGTGGTCTGGTTCTTTGAACAGGCAACTTTTGAATGAAAGTGCAATTGACGCGCCTGTGAAGAATGCTTCTAATGACAGGATGTTTACTATTTATCGATATGATGTGACAACTGTTAATGGTACCAAATCCAATCCATGTTTCTATGGTGATATCACCGGAGATTGGCGTGAAGAGGTTATTATGATTACCAAGGATGGCACAGAACTGCGCATTTTTAGTACATGGTATCCTACTGAATATAAATTTCCTTATTTGATGAGTGATCATGTCTATGAGATGAGTGCTGTCAATCAGAATATAGGTTATAATCAACCTACACAATTAGGATACTATCTTGGATCAGATTTGATAAAAAAATAAGATGATGAAGCGAATTTTAGTAATAACATTTATTCTATGCGTTTTCAGCCTGTCAGAGGGGTGTGCGGCAGGACGTGAAAAATATAATTTCAATAGTGACTGGCTATTGAAGATAGGTGATGTTCCTAATGCACAAGCTGTTGGTTTTGAGGATAGTGATTGGAATATGGTGACTCTTCCAAGAGCTTTTAATGAAAATGAGTCTTTTAAAGTTGCCATTGACCAACTGACTGATACAATAGTATGGTATCGTAAGCACTTTAAAGTTGCAGTTTTAGATGCTCGTAAGGTTTTTGTTGAGTTTGAAGGAGTTCGTCAGGGAGCTGATTTTTATTTGAATGGATATCATTTGGGCAAGCATGAAAATGGAGTTATGGCGGTGGGATTTGATTTAACTCCTTATATGAAAAATGGTGATAATGTTATGGCTGTACGTGTAGATAATGACTGGAGCTATAAGGAAGTAAGTACAAATACAAAATTTCAATGGCATGATAACCGTTTCAATTGTAACTATGGCGGCATTCCTAAAAATGTTTTTTTGCATGTGACGAATGATGTATATCAGACTTTACCACTATATAATAATTTGAAAACAACTGGACTTTATGTCTATGCAACAGATTTTGATATTAAAAACCGGAAGGCTAAAATTCATGTGGAATCGGAAGTGAAGAATGACAGTCATAAATCACGGAAATTTAGTTTCTTGGTAACTTTAGTAGATGCAGATGGAAAAAATGTCAAAGTATTCAAGGGGCCTGATGTGTGCTTGAAATCAAAAGAGGTAAAGATTATAAAAGCGGAGGCTGAAGTGAATAATCTTCATTTCTGGAGTTGGGGATATGGTTATTTATATACAGTAAAAACAAAGTTGGTAAATGCAGATAATGAGGTTGTTGATGAAGTGAATACTCGAACAGGTTTTCGAAAAACAAAATTTGATGAAGGTAAAGTCTGGTTGAATGACCGTGTGATTCATTTAAAAGGCTATGCACAGCGTACAACTAATGAGTGGCCGGGAGTTGGAATGTCTGTTCCTGCATGGTTGAGTGATTATTCTAATGATTTAGTCGTGAAAAGTAACGCTAATCTCGTGCGTTGGATGCATGTTACTCCGTGGAAACAGGATGTGGAGTCGTGTGATCGTGTCGGATTAATACAAGCAATGCCAGCGGGTGATCAGGAGCGGGATTCCAAGGGACGCCAATGGGAACAACGTACAGAACTGATGCGTGATGCAATTATTTATAATCGTAATAATCCGAGTATTTTGTTTTATGAATGTGGAAATAAGGGGATTAAGCGTGAACATATGTTGGAAATGAAAGCAATACGTGATAAATATGATCCTTATGGTGGACGTGCTATTGGTTCTCGTGAGATGCTTGATATTCGTGAAGCAGAATATGGTGGTGAAATGCTTTATGTTAATAAGAGTAGGCATCATCCGATGTGGTCAATGGAATATTGTCGAGATGAAGGATTAAGGAAATATTGGGATGATTATAGTTATCCGTATCATAAGGAAGGTGACGGTCCTTTACACCGTGGAGCATCTGCCAAGAGCTATAATCATAATCAGGATATGTTTGCGGTTGAATTAGTCCGTCGCTGGTATGATTATTGGCGTGAGCGTCCAGGGACTGGATTGAGAATCAATGCTGGAGGAACTAAGATTATTTTCTCTGATAGTAATACACACTTTCGTGGAGCAGAAAATTATCGTCGTAGTGGTGTGACTGATGCTATGCGTATAGAGAAAGACGGGTTCTTTGCGCATCAGGTGATGTGGAATGGTTGGGTAGATATAGAATCTGAACAGACTTATATAATTGGTCACTGGAATTATCCGGAAAATACGGTGAAACCTGTATATGTAGTATCTACCGGGGAAAAAGTGGAATTATTTTTGAACGACCGGCTATTAGGTGAAGGAGAACGTGAGTATGATTTTTTGTTTACTTTTGATAAAGTGGCATTTAAACCGGGTAAACTGGAGGCTGTCAGTTATAATAAGGCTGGAAAAGAATTGAGCCGCTATGTCTTGACTACTGTTGGTGAGCCTACAAATATAAGATTGACAGCTATACAAAATCCGGAAGGTTTTCATGCCGATGGAGCAGATATGGCACTTATTCAATTCGAGGTAGTAGATAAGGATGGAAAACGTTGTCCATTGGATAATCGGATTGTCAAATTTGATTTGAAAGGTGAAGCTGAATGGCGCGGTGGTATTGCGCAGGGTGAGGATAATTATATCCTTAGTAAGGACTTACCTGTAGAATGTGGAGTAAATCGTGTTCTTATCCGTAGTACAACGAAAGCCGGGAAATTGATACTTACAGCAAAAGCGAAAGGCCTTCCTGAGGCTTCTATAACCTTAGAAACTATTCCGGTGGAAAAAGTTGATGGGGTAAGTAACTATTTGCCACAAATGACATTGAAAGGACGATTAGATAAAGGTGAAACGCCATTATCCTCTTCATATAGAGATAAAAAAGTTAATATAGGCATTGTTTCGGCTAAAGCAGGTGCTAATAGCCAGAATGTAGCGAAAAGTTATGATGATGATGAACTTAGTGAATGGAGTAATGATGGGCAGCTTAGTACGGCTTGGATTACTTATCAGCTTGAACGTGAGGTGAATATTGATGATGTCTGTTTGAAGTTAAGAGAGTGGCGTAAGAATAGTTATCCGTTAGAGGTATATGCAGGAAATACCCTCGTTTGGAGTGGAAAGACAGAACGAAATTTGGGATATATACATTTGAAAACAATGCCGATGCGTACGGATAATATAACTATCCGTTTGAAGGGATCTGTTAGTGTGAAAGATGCTTTCGGAGAAATTGTTGAGGTAGAAGATAAAGCATCAAATACACGCGTACAGGAAAAGGCGGATGAAGAACGTTATTTACCAATTATTGAGGTTGAATTTTTGGAAAACAGTAAGTTGAATTTTTAAAAGATAGAATAATAAAATGAGAAAAAATGTAATCACCCTTTTTGTAGGGATATTGTTACTGGGAATACCTATGGTATATGCAGGCAAGCCTGTGAAGAATATGGATTTGTATCTTTGTATTGGACAATCTAACATGGCCGGACGAGGAAAACTTTCTCCGGCGGTGATGGATACGATGCAGAATGTTTATTTATTAAATGCCGAAGACCAGTTTGAGCTAGCAGTAAATCCTTTAAATCGTTATTCTACTATCGGAAGGGGACTTACCGGTGAATATTTGGGACCTGTATATAGTTTTGCTAAAGCAATGGCTTCTAAAAAACATCCGGTAGGCTTGATAGTAAATGCTCGTGGCGGTACTTCCATCCGCTCTTGGTTGAAGAGCACAGAAAAAACAGGTGGGCTCTATTATAATGAAGCTTTACGCCGAACTAAGGAAGCAATGAAATATGGCAAACTGAAAGCTATTATTTGGCATCAGGGAGAGACAGATTGTCAGTATCCTGAAGGATATAAAAAGAAAATAATAAAGCTAATGACGGATCTTCGTAATGATTTGGGAATACCTGATTTACCTGTCATTGTAGGACAATTGGCAGAATGGAACTGGACAAAGAAGCCTTATATACCTGAAGGAACGAAACCATTTAACGATATGATTAAGGATATTTCTTCTTTTCTTCCAAATAGCGCCTGTGTTTCGTCCGAGGGGCTAAAGCCACTGAAGAATGAGAAAGATCCTCATTTTGATGCAGACAGCCAAATAATACTAGGCAGACGTTATGCAGAAGCCGCAAAAAGATTATTAAAAAAATGATGAATTAGAAAGATTTGTGCAAAAAGCTCTCCCTTGTTTATCTGGAAATAAATGTATATCTAGCAAATAAGGGAGAGCTTATGATGGAAATAGTGTTTTAATATTATGTATTATTTAGTAGTAATATCGGTCCAGCGGCCGGCGAAACGAATATTTCCAATATTTCCTTGATATGTGTGGTTATTTCTGATAGATATTGCTTTTAATCCTGCTTTTAATGCACCTTCTTCTCCTTTAGCCATGGCATCAGATTGGGCCTCTTCTCCTTTTAAAGACGGATTTACGAATAATTCTACTCGATTATTAGTGTAGTCTACTTTTAATACGAGTAAATGGGTTTTCTTGAAATCGTATTCATTGGGAGCTTCCGTACGATTCTTACCTAGTCCAACTGTGAATTTTAACTTGCCATTTTCATTACGATGTGCATATATGTTTCCGCGTGCACTACCGCCTACATGGTTAGCGATTAATGCTAAAAATTCACTAGGTTTTTTAGTTCCTAATTTTGAGAAGTTGACAAGGCAAGCAAGGTAATAACTACCTTGCCGGTATGTTTTGCCGGATGATGTCATAGAATACACACTGGAACGTGTCCCTTTTATCCCATCCTCAAATCCGAATTGTATGGATGGACCACCTTCCTGATATTCGGGGTAACTTAGTTCTTTTCCAATTATGGGACTTGATGTTGTTGCTGCTTTGGGATCTTTAGTATAGGCAGCACACCAAGTATTTTCTTGAATCATTGCTTTAGGCTCAATATATGCCGATTTCTCTAACTTGTCTCCGGTTTTATATCCATCAAGGAGATTGTTTTTGATAATCTGTGCATTGCCTGTCAGACTAAGGGTGATTAATGAGATAATTAAAATAATCTTTTTCATAATGCTATTCTTGATATTTTAAGTGTTAAAATGCTAGTGCGAAGCGGTAGTATGAATTTGTTTTTAGATTGAGGGCAAGATAATTCTTTTCTCGATGTCCTTCCTCATTAAGTCCGGTATATACCCATATTGTTGACTCACTACGTAGTGTGGATGTCCAATAACCACTTCCGGAAGTTAATCGCTCCCATGAAGAATCCTGCCATAGCGTTTCTCCATCGGCTTTGGTTAAGCTGCTTGAGATAGTGGTATTTTGCTCTTGTATGATAAGTAGCTCTTTGACTGATGGAACATACCAACCGGTCGTGAATGATGGAGCCTGGACTGAATAGCTGGAAAGTTTCTCTTTTACAACAGAGTTGATATCTGCTCCAACAACAGCGATGTCTGAATTTAACCATGCTTTGGTATCTTGGTAGCCAGTATTTGAAAACTCTTCTTCATTTGGAATTTTTTGCCCGTTGACTGAACTTGTACCGACTGGTGCAGGAAGAATGTCTGTATACCATGTCTTATTGCTAACACTGGATACGGTTCCCCATCTTTGTCCGGTTCCTTCGTTACGTTTTAATGCGTATACCAGTGCGTGCGTACATTCAGGATAGTCTTTTCTTATAGCTTCAGTGGTCCCTATTTGATAAATGACCCCAATGATTTTGGTTTTATCTTCTGATTCTAAATCTTGATCTGCTTTAATTAAAGTGCCATCTGCACAATAGAAATCTCCAATCTTCAGTTCGTGCTGTATTTTCTTTGTTCCACCATCAACAGTGTATGGTGCGTATGTTCCTTTTTCTATTCCTGTAATTGCGATTTCGTACTGCTTGTTCTCGCTTGAAATGAAAGTGCCATTTATTTTATAAGTAGTTGTAGGGTTTATCAATAAGCGATATTTATCTGTGCTTGGTTCATAATATGGTTGCACTTCTATATTCTCACTTTCTCCTTTGGTTAGCTTGAATGTTGGATTAGCAGCAGGAATGTTGTATGGAGCTATTGTTGTTCCTTGGTTTGTAAATTCATATGTGGTGGACGGTAACTGAATAACTACCATTGCCATTTGATGTTCTAATGTTAGATTGAGTGAGTAATTCTTACCGGATAGTTCAGCTTCTGCAGAGCCTGTCATCAAGTCATATTGGGTATATTCACTTCCACTCATATTAGCACCTATCTTCCAGTTACTTATGATTTCTGCAAAAGGGTTTTCAATGGATGCTTTAAAAGAATTGCTAACTTCCTCTTTATAAGGATAATATGCATAATAAGTGGCTCCTTCCAGTTCGCTGCTATAAAATAAAGAGCCATTTGCAGGTATCCATACATCGTGAGTCTTGTTGTAAATTAGGCATACATTATTAATTGAGCCTGCAATTTCTCCATTTTTAACGGCGAACAAACCTATCTGATCTTCGTTTTCGAATGTTGTTTTATATGTTTCATCTGTTGTTGCACGGGTTTTGCTACTATTATATATAGCTTTATCTGTGATATTAATTAGAATCTTATTTTTATCATTGTTTGAAAGAGTAATGTTCTCGTCTTGTGAACATGCCGCTATAAGTAAAGAGCATGCGAGTGCTATTGTATATACAAATATATTTCGTTTCATATCTTCTTGTTTTTTATATTTATTAGAAATGAGGGAAAATATTTCCTTATTTTTATTTTTCGGTTGATTGCGATTTTATATCTTGTGTCTCACCTGAGTTATTCCAATAGGAAGAATCAAAAGCGGTATCTGTTTCAGGAGCATCAGTTGTAGAGTTAATATTTTCTCCATTACCAGGTTGCCAATCTGTGATGCCACTTTCTGTGATGGTAATACTAGGATTTTCTCCTTCTCCTCCCAGAGTAACCGTGTATAGGTGTCTTCTATTGCTTTCTAATGTTATATTATCTATTGTTTTCTCATAAAAAACCCCATCGGCTACCACTTCTATTGTAGTTTGTACTACTTCTTGAGGTAATAAAATTAATGTCGAAGTTATTGATGTATTGTCATTCACTAGTACACTTACATCTTCGCTTTCTGTTCCTAAAGAGGTTGTGCCATTTGAGGTGTTGAAGAATCCCTTTGTGATAAATCCTTTTAAAGTGTAAGAAACATTTTCGGGTTTACTCTCATCTTTATTTTTGAAAATCAAGCTAAGTTGGCTCAGTTGATGTGTAAATTGAAAATTGATCAGAGGATTACTTCGGGTAGTAGTGGCTTCGGCAAACAACCAATCGATATTGAGTTGATTAGTTGCGGTTTGATTTTCACTTTTGGTGTCTACTGTAACAAGCCCTCCTGCTGTACCGTTGATACCGGTGTAAGGGTGATATGCAGTCAGTGAGACTTTACCATTTCCTTTGATATAAATATCATTATGGTCACCTACAGCAGTAAAAAGTTGTTCGTTTTCTCCGGAGCATTGATATAAGATATTAGTGCTTCCTGTATCCCCTCCGGTAACGGATACACCTATACATTCTCCCTGACCCCACATGGAGCCGTGGTAGCGTGTTTGAGGACTGCTTATACTTCCCCAGATTTCAGCTTTTGCACCAGGGGTATCTGGTCCACCATATTCATTGCTGTTGCATCCGGTGAGAACCAGTATTCCTAGTACTACTGTTAAATACATGTTTTTCATAAACGTTACTGTTTTATATATAAATAATGTGGTTGTTATATATTCCCTGTTTATTTATAGGTCTCTCTGACTTTGTATAGAGCAAAGGTATGCGATTTGCTTATAATGTACCTTGACGGCTGTACATTTCCATGTACCCCAGTTCAAACATGCATAAAATGCCATATTCTTAGGGATTTTGTGCAGGATTTTTCGATATTATCGTTTATATTTGCGTTATTCTTTAAATCAAAACACCATGTGGAGTGCCCGTATAATCCTAATTCTTTTGCTTTTTTGCAGTCGAGTAGCTGCTTTTGATGTTTTAAATATCAGTACTATCACAGATCGCAACGGTTTGTCACAGAATACAATTAGATGTATGATGCAGGACAGTCATGGGTTTATGTGGATGGGAACAATTAATGGCTTGAATCGTTATAACGGAAAGGATTTTGTTGTGATACAGCCGGGAATTGCCACCTCTCAATCATCACCGGATAGTAGAATTCGCAGTATTACCGAAGATAAACATGGCTATATTTGGATACGTACTTTCTCAAATACTCTTTTCTGCTATGATATGAAATTGGAAAAAATTGTTGATTATGATCCGCAGAATACTACTAAGATTTTTAGCCAAATAATGGTTACTTCTAATGGTGATGTGTGGATGTGGGGAGATAAAGGATGTTGTCGTGTGAGCCACATAGATGGAGAACTGGTTTCTTGGAGACCGACAGAGAAGAAATTGCGGGATAAGTCGGTGACATTTATCTTTGAAGATTCGGATCGTAGAGTTTGGATAGGAGCTGATAAAGAATTGTTCATGGTAGCTCATGATAAGATGAATACAATGTTGGAGGGAACAACATTTTGGGGCGCACAGGAATTAGATGATTTGTATTTTATAGCTGGAGATCGTATTCTGATTTTTGATAATTTGCGGAAATATTTCTTGCCTGCTATTTTATTTGTTCCTACACAAACGGAACCTGCGAGACATGCCCGCTCATGTGTGTTAAATGACGGATTGGTTATGATTGCTACAAATGAACGTATGTTTGTATTTGATACTATTAATAAAACATGGGTTTCCCCAGAAAGATTCTTTCAGGGGACAAGTCCGCGTAATGCGAACTTCTATATTGATAATAAGGGGCACATTTGGGTATATAATATGTCGGGAGTGCTATGGAGACATCATACTGATAATACGTTTGAGCCTTTGACATTGATTCCTGCTGATGTCCTTTCATTAATAAATCAGGAACGTTTCCAGATATATCATGACTCAAGGGATATTATCTGGATAACTACATTTGGTAATGGTCTATTTGCCGTTGATGAGAATACGGGAAAAAAATACCATTATACTGCCGATAAAGATTTATCCACTAATTACTTACTCTGTATAACTGAGGATACTTCTGGAGAAGTTTGGGTAGGTACAGAGTTGGGAGGAGTGAATAAGATCTCTTTAACCAATTATCCTTTTGATATATTTTATCCAACTCCTGGTGGTAATGCTGATAGGGATAATGCTGTTCGTTTAATTTATCAGGATGTAGAGGGAAGATATTGGTTTGGTACGCGTGATGGAAATTTGCAAGTTTGTGATTCTACTTTACATCAGTTATATAAGCATCGTATTACAGGTGGTTTACCCTTTACAATTGCTGAAGATACTCTTGGTTATAAATGGTTGGGAACAAAAGGAGGGGGATTATTAATTCTATCTCCTCAAGGAGACAGGATAATAAAAGAATATACGCTGAATGATCAGACCAGGCAATCATCTTCGAGCAATAATATCTTTACCATAATGCGCGATAGTAAAAATCGTATGTGGCTAGCAACTTTTGGTGGAGGGCTGCATCTTGCGGAAGGTTCCCGGGAACAGTTGAGGTTCAAGCAATTCAGTTTTGATAATAGACATCAGAATATGATGCGTTCTATTATTCAAGATAAGACAGGGATTGTATGGATAGGAACTAATGATGGAGTTATTGTTTTTGATCCGGATGGATTGATAGAGGATCAACAGAATTTTAAGGTTTTGCATTTGTATGCTGAAGATCAACAATCTTTGGGGCACAATGAGGTTAAGGTTGTCTTTGAAGATAGTAAAGGGCGTATTTGGTTAGGAGCTACCGGAGGAGGACTTAATTTGTTAGTGAAAGGGGAATCATTAGAACAATCTACTTTTGAACATTATGGGGCAGATGACGGTTTATCCAATGAAACGATTCAAGCTATTTTGGAAGATGAAGAAGGGTTTATTTGGGTAAGTACGGAGAGTGGTATCTCGAAATTTAATTTAAATACTAAGCGTTTTGAGAATTTTATATTCTCAAACAACCGCCATGCTGCTATATTTAATGAGCTGTCTTGTTGGAAAAAAAAGAATGGAGAATTGATGTTTGGCAGTTATAACGGAGTATATACATTTAATCCATCCGGTATTACATTTGATACATATGCTCCAAAAGTGGCAATTACCGGTTTCTTGATTAATGGAAATCCTGTGACACCGGAAAGCCTGGATTCTCCTTTGACTGAGAGTATTATCAATACCCGGAAGGTGGTTCTGGCATATAATCAGAATTCCTTTAATTTGGAATGTACGATGCTGAACTTCCATGCTCCCGAGCTTAATCAATATATTTATTATTTAGACGGATATGAGTCTAATTGGAATAGATCATCACGTAATAATGTAGCTGCATATAGAAATGTTCCTCCGGGAAAGTATCTTTTCAAAGTGAAAGGATGCAATAGTTTCGGAGTTTGGAGTGATCAGGAAACAACTTTGGAGATTATAATTCTTCCACCTTGGTGGGAGTCTACTGAAGCTATTCTTTTGTATATTGTCCTTGGGATAATCATCATTTATTTTACATCGAGGCTTGTTCTCAAGATGCATCGTCTGAATATGGCAGTGGAGGTCGAGAAACAATTGACCGAGTATAAATTGCGTTTTTTTACGAATATATCCCATGAGTTTCGTACTCCGTTGACGATTATTCGTGGGGCGATTGAGGATTTGGTTAATCAAAAAGATCTGCCTTCTTCTGTAAGTAAACAGTTGAGTCTGCTTTCAAAAAGCTCGGGGCGCTTGCTCCGATTGGTAGATCAGTTATTGGAATTTCGTCGTTTACAGAATAATAAGATGGAACTAAAACTTGAGCGAACAGATACGAAACGCTTCTTTTATGATATTTATCTGACGTTTAAGGATATGGCTGCCAGGAAGCAAATAGAATACCTGTTTGAATCTAATAAACCTGTACAGACTATGCTACTTGATAGGAGTAAAATGGATAAGATTGCTTATAATCTTTTGTCCAATGCTTTTAAGAATACTCCAGTAGGGGGTAAGATTGTGATGAAACTTGACTTTTCAGTGGTAAATGACACCTTTACGATGAGTGTTTCGGATAATGGTCCGGGAGTGTCTGTTGATAAGCAAAAAATGTTGTTCGTACGTTTTGAACAGATTCATTATGCATCGGAGGGAACTGGTGTCGGATTACATTTGACCGCGGAATTGGCTAAGGTACATAAAGGACAGGTAACTTATGTGGATTCGCTGTTGGGAGGTGCTTGCTTCTCACTTACTATCCCGATGTCGGATGAAAATTATGACCCTGCCGACATTATAGAGACTATAAAGGAAGATAAAGAAATTGCGATGACGGAACTGACTACTGATATATCTATTTCAGAGGAACGTGCGGCAGAAATTCTAGGAACATCGGTAAATAAACCTTTTAAAGAATATAAAGTGATGGTGATTGATGATGACGATGATGTCCGTAACCTTATTGAAGCTCAACTTGGGAAGTATTTTACTGTGTCGACGGCTTCTAACGGAGTAGAGGGACTTGAAAAGTTAATAGGGGAACAGCCGGATATTGTGGTTTGTGATGTGATGATGCCAGAGATGGATGGGTTGGAATTTACAAAGCGTTTAAAGGCCAATTTCAACATTAGTCATATTCCTGTAATCTTATTAACGGCTTATTCATCTGAGGAACATCAGTTGAAAGGTATTCAAGCCGGAGCGGATTCTTATATAACGAAGCCTTTTAGTATGAAATATTTATTGGCTCGTATTGTGAAATTGGTTGAACAACGTGAGAAATTACAACGAAAATTTGCTACTGAGCCGGGTACGTTACAGCCGCTGATAAGTGCCACTGACAGGGATAAAGCGTTTTTGGATAAAGTAAATGCCATCGTAGAGAAGAATATGGGTGATGCTGAGTTCAAACTTGAATCGTATACTTCGGCATTGAATATCGGACGTACTACGTTTTATAACAAGCTAAGAGGTATTGTAGGTTGCTCTCCTAATGAGTACGTGCGAGTACTTAGAATGAAGAAGGCTGCAGAACTGTTGCTAACGACCGAAATGAATGTATCAGAAATTGGTTTTCAGGTAGGTATTAATGACCCCTTTTATTTTAGTAAGTGTTTCAAGAATTCATTTAGTAAATCTCCTTCTCAATACAGGAAAAGTGCAGGGAAGGTTGATACCGAGGAAAATATGAACGGAGAACTTTCTTGAATATCCATGGACGACCGAAGCTGGCACGGCCAATCATCACTGCATCTACTCCATAGCAGTCAAAACACTCTTTGTAGCTGGAGACAGATTAGTATCCTCAGGCATTATAGGTGAATCTTTATTAGTAAGGATATGATACACAGTGGCTTATGTGTGGCGTTCATTTATTAATGAACGCCTGTAGTCTCTTAGGACTTGACAAAGGCTTTTTTATGTTGTATATTTGTAGATGTGAAACATAAAACAACGAATAAAAAACTAAAAACGAATGAAACGATTCTTATCTTTTGCCGTACTCGCTGTGATGTACTTCCCCGGATGTACAACTAGTAAAAATGCAGTGCGTTGTCTGAGCCGATGGATTAAAGACTGCAACCCGTTGGTCAAAGAACTTATACCAACAGGTTACTTGCCGTATAATCATCGGTATCTGACTGCAAAACAGTATAAGATTATAACAAAACATCTAGGAGATCCTTATGAGGATTAGGGTATAAGTAACCCGCCAATGGGCTTGAGGCTGCAAACTTCTAGGAGTTTTGCAGCCTTTTTTGTTGTATATATTCGATTGCTTTCTATGGAAAAGGGAAGTTAGAGTTTATAATAAACTCGGATACCGTTTATAATAAACGGTGCAAGAATTTATTAGAAACGTTGACGGGGATTTGATATAAAAGATCAGCTTTTTTCTGTGTAAGGGGATGTTTCTGACTTGAATTTTGTTTTGTTACACATGTGAAGTGGTAAAATAATGTTATATAAATAATATGTACTTTCTTAGTTGGTACACTTTATCGGGCTGATGCAAATCTAATACGGGAAAGTGCGTATTGTGGAATATAGTATTCAATTTGTGTATTGATAAGATGATAAATAGTGAATAACATGATATTTAAACTAAAATGTATAACAAACTGTTTGTTTGGAAACGATAGGCGGCAGGCACTTAGGCACTTCTAATAGAAGGTGCCCGGTGGATAGGTAAATCCACTCTTGTGGAAGAGTTCACAAAGAATGAATACCGAAGCTATCTTTTGATGGATTTCAATAAGGTAAGTGACTCGGTTGGGACTCTCGCTGAATGAAGACAGGACTTATGTGAAGTACTATATGGGTGATACCGGGCTACTTATCCTAAAATGTAAAACTTTTCCAATAGAGGTAAAATCGAATGACAAGTATACCATTTGTTCGCTTATCAGGTTCAACGAGAGTTTTTATCAGCGCATAGGAGAATGCTATGTGATTCATCCTAGGAACCTATGCGTAAAGGAAGGGATAGTGTGTCTGCCTATATGGCCTCCTGTTTGTGATACACTTCAAAAACACAAATTAACTCCTGTGGAATAGAAAATAAACCGGATGAATCTGTTCTGCAAATGCGGACTGAAACAGGAGTCCCATCCGTTGGCAGGTTCAGTATCTTGTTGAACGCTGATTTACAGAAAAAATAATTAATTCATATAGAACGCTGTCTAATAGATGTTTATGCCTAAGTAATTGTAAGTTTCAGGTTGTTAAAAGGAGACATAAAAGGGACAAAAGGGGACTGAGCGGTATCTGCCCTGTTATATCTTTGCAGAGTCATTCAAACAAAGAGAATGACAAATAGATAACCTTTATTTTTTTAACCATTTAAACTTTAACAATTATGGCTTTAGAGTATGTAGTAACAAAACGTGTGTTCGGTTTTGACAAGGACAAAAACGAAAAGTATGTAGCAAAATCGGTTCGTTCCGGTAAGGTGAATTTTGCAAAGATGTGTCGCAAGGTGAGTCAGCTTTGTGGTGTCCATCGTAAGGTGGTTGATTTGGTGGTCAGCGGTCTGGTAGATAAAATGGCCGAGGATATTGACGATGGAAAGAGCGTTCAGTTGGGTGAGTTCGGTATTTTCAGTCCTACTATCCGTGCCAAGAGTGCGGATGATGAGAAAGATGTTTCGTCCAAGTCGATCGTTCAAAGAAAAATTATTTTTTATCCGGGAAAAATCTTTAAGGATACGTTGGAAGATATGAGTATCACCCGTCGTGTGGAGATTGAAACGGATTATACGGATGGAAGTAGTAACGGTGGTAATAATGGTGGCAATCCTGATTCCGGTGATGATGGTAAGGGAGATAACGGGGAAGCACCGGATCCGGCTGCATAATTTAGTTAGTTTTGTCTTAAAAGTGTCTTTAGAGTAGTAGTGATGCACAGAGAATCGATTTATGATCGGTGATCTGTGCATCTTTTATTGTATATATGTCAGTAAAGCATTTCTTAAAAAAATAAATGCGAACATAAAACAATTTGATTTGTTATTTATAACAAATGGATCTATATGGAGATGCTCTTCTTACATTATGATGTAAAACATCTCTTTATTTCTATTTTTTAAGGTGATTATTTGACTATATGTCAGTTTAAACCTTTATATTTGTATATGTGAAGTTAACCGAAG
>USLU01000050.1 GCA_900555635.1 uncultured Bacteroides sp. | reverse complement strand
AGAAATGGACCAACTATAAAGCTCACCAGAAATTGGTGAACCCCGCTAATAAACGTCGTTTGGACATCATCGTTGTGGGTACGGGTCTGGCAGGTGCTTCTGCCGCTGCTTCACTTGGTGAAATGGGTTTCAGAGTATTCAATTTCTGTATTCAGGATTCTCCCCGTCGTGCACACTCTATCGCTGCACAGGGTGGTATCAATGCTGCAAAGAATTATCAAAATGATGGTGACTCGGTTTACCGTCTGTTCTACGATACTGTAAAAGGTGGCGACTATCGTGCCCGTGAAGCAAACGTATATCGTTTGGCTGAAGTGTCTAACGCTATCATCGACCAATGTGTAGCGCAAGGTGTTCCTTTCGCTCGCGAATATGGCGGTACACTGGATAACCGTTCTTTCGGTGGTGCACAGGTATCCCGTACTTTCTACGCTAAAGGCCAGACTGGTCAGCAGTTGTTGCTGGGTGCTTACTCTGCATTGAGCCGTCAGGTAAACGTAGGTACTGTAAAACTGTACACTCGTTATGAAATGCAAGATGTGGTGATCGTTGACGGACGTGCTCGCGGTATCATCGCTAAAAATCTTGTAACAGGTGAACTGGAACGCTTCGCCGCTCACGCTGTAGTAATCGCTACTGGTGGTTATGGTAACGCTTACTTCCTGTCTACTAACGCTATGGGTTGTAACTGTACAGCTGCTATCTCTTGCTACCGCAAGGGTGCTGTATTCGCTAACCCCGCATACGTTCAGATTCACCCGACTTGTATCCCGGTACACGGTGACAAGCAGTCCAAACTGACTCTGATGTCCGAATCTCTGCGTAACGACGGTCGTATCTGGGTTCCGAAGAAGAAAGAAGACGCTATCAAATTGCAGAAAGGCGAAATCAAGGGAAGCGATATTCCTGAAGAAGACCGCGACTACTACCTGGAACGCCGTTATCCGGCATTCGGTAACCTGGTTCCACGTGACGTTGCCAGCCGTGCAGCTAAAGAACGTTGCGACGCAGGTTTCGGTGTGAACAACACAGGTCTGGCCGTATTCCTCGATTTCTCTGAAGCTATCAACCGCCTGGGCATCGATGTAGTGCTTCAGCGTTATGGTAACCTCTTCGATATGTATGAAGAAATCACTGACGTTAATCCGGGCGAACTGGCAAAAGAAATCAGTGGTGTGAAATATTATAATCCGATGATGATTTATCCGGCTATCCACTACACAATGGGTGGTATCTGGGTAGACTACGAACTGCAGACTACCATCAAGGGTCTGTTCGCTATCGGTGAATGTAACTTCTCCGACCACGGTGCAAACCGCCTCGGTGCTTCTGCATTGATGCAAGGTTTGGCTGACGGTTACTTCGTATTACCTTATACAATCCAAAATTATCTGGCAGATCAAATCACTGTTCCTCGTTTCTCTACTGATCTTCCTGAATTTGCTGAAGCAGAAAAGGCAGTTCAAGCTAAGATCGACAAGTTCATGAGCATCCAGGGTAAAGAATCTGTTGATTCTATCCACAAGAAACTGGGTCATGTTATGTGGGAATATGTAGGTATGGGACGTACGGCAGAAGGCTTGAAGAAAGGTATTGCCGAACTGAAAGAAATCCGCAAGGAATTCGAAACGAATCTGTTTATCCCCGGTTCTAAAGAAGGTATGAACGTAGAGCTTGACAAAGCAATCCGTCTGTACGACTTCATCACAATGGGTGAGCTTGTTGCTTACGATGCATTGAACCGTAACGAAAGTTGTGGTGGTCACTTCCGTGAAGAATACCAGACTGAAGAAGGAGAAGCTAAACGTGATGACGAAAACTTCTTCTATGTAGCATGCTGGGAATATCAAGGTGACGATGAAAAAGCTCCGGTATTATACAAAGAGCCGTTGGTATACGAAGCTATCAAGGTTCAAACCCGTAACTACAAGAGCTAATCGGTGAAGTTAAACATTTAAAAGAATTAGAAGAAAATGGATAAAAATATATCATTTACACTGAAGGTATGGCGCCAAGCTGGTCCGAAGGCTAAAGGTGCTTTTGAAACCTACCAAATGAAAGATATCCCCGGCGATACTTCCTTCCTCGAAATGCTGGATATTCTGAACGAACAGCTCATCAGCGAAAGAAAAGAACCGGTAGTATTCGACCACGATTGCCGCGAAGGTATCTGCGGTATGTGTTCTCTTTACATCAATGGACACCCGCACGGTCCTGCAACAGGTGCTACTACTTGTCAGATCTATATGCGTCGTTTCCAGGATGGTGATACGATTACTGTTGAACCTTGGCGTTCGGCCGGTTTCCCTGTAATCAAGGACTTGATGGTAGACCGTACTGCTTATGACAAGATTATGCAAGCTGGTGGTTACGTGAGCGTACGCACAGGTGCTCCGCAGGATGCTAACGCTATCCTGATTCCGAAGCCTATCGCTGACGAAGCTATGGATGCTGCTTCTTGTATCGGTTGTGGTGCTTGTGTAGCTGCATGTAAAAATGGCTCTGCTATGTTGTTCGTTTCTGCAAAAGTTAGCCAGTTGAACTTGCTGCCGCAAGGTAAACCGGAAGCTTTGCGCCGTGCAAAAGCTATGTTGTCAAAGATGGATGAACTGGGATTCGGTAACTGTACAAACACTCGTGCTTGTGAGGCTGAATGTCCGAAGAACATCTCTATCAGCAACATCGCCCGCTTGAACCGTGACTTCATCATCGCAAAATTAAAAGACTAGAAATTGCTAGATTTCGAGAGCGAGAGCTTAATTTGATTAATGACAGAATCCCCTGCCGGCTAGTCCGACAGGGGATTTCTTTATATATGAATGGATCATGATTATTATTAATAATCAGTTATCATGAACGGTTTTGTCCACGCAAATTACGTGGAGAAGCGCCGAAAGATTTCTTACAGAAATTAGAGAAATGAGGTAAGGACTCAAAACCATATTTATAGCATATCTCGGAAATACTATAAGCAGAATTATTCAAGTCATCGAGAATACCCTCTTTACGCCTTGCCAGCATCCATTCATAAACTGGTTCATGAAAGACATTATTGAAAATACGACGAAATGTGCTAAGAGTATATCCCCCTAATTGGGCTAGTTCTTCTACAGTCTTTACTTTCTTATAGTTTTGGATAACAAAGTAGTGGAAACTATTGATGTACTTAGAGAGCGGATGCACCAGACTCGAAAGGTCATAATCAGAATAATAATACCCCAACACAAATGCCAACTCTTTCCGCTTGAGAGACAACAAATCCCGGCAGACTTTATTTCCTTTTAAATAAGTGATGGAACCCTTCAAAAAATATTGTAGTTCAGGAACTATCTTTATTGGGGAATAGATAAGTGGAGGTGACACATCTTTCATTATATGATTGAAACGAGAATCACAAAACAATTCCGGTTGAATAAAACGATAATAAATGCACTCACATTCAAGCATGGCAAGCATCTCAAATGTAGAATCAATAGCTTGAAGTATAAATTCACCTTCTTTGAGCATGGTACCGGCATATTCCTTACTATTAACCAGCATTTCTCCTTTAATCAAGAAAAGAATAAAATTTTCCTCACACCTCTGAGCTGGTTTATGAAAACCACGCTGATAAATAACATGAGTAATAGCATTGCTCACTGCTTTCGGACATATTTGACAATCCCAAGTTCCTTGACAAATAGATGGCATAAGCTGGCTGTATTTGTATTTGTTTATGCTGCCAGCAAAAATATATGAAAGATTTCATATAGCCATAAAAAATGGGAAGAAAAGTGAAAAAGAGATTGCAAGTATAAAACTAGAATCCTACAGCTTTCTATTTACACAAAATCACAGATAGCACCCCATATTATTTGATTATCAACAACAATTCTCACTTAATCAGAAAATAAAGTGAAACTCATCATTCTTATTCCAAATAACTGAAAAGGTGAGTAGAATTTTATTTCTCCACCATACAAAGAAAAATTAAAATTCTACTCACCTTTCATGTCTGTCTAAAAGAAAGAGATATTATAATATATCTAAATTATCTTTCAGCTTATTCAATATCAGCACCACCACCTGTTCCAGTAGTCCACTCTGCAATTGCTCCACTTGGAGTTATGCTCTTACCTTTAAAGGTTAGAGTTATTGTATATGCTTTACCCATTTCAAACTTACCTCCGTCAGTACCCGTAATTGTAACATCGGACGAGTCATATCCTGTTGCCGAAACAGTTAATACTAAGGAAGTTAAATTAGGTTCTAACATAAAACCTGCTGTTTCTACTGTACCAGTTACAGAAGCAGTAGCATTTGTTATAGGGTTAATTGTAGATATAGGAGTCCCCCAATCTGATAATACACCATCAACTAGACTCATCTTAAAAATAGAATTTGCATCTTTTATAGTTACAGCTACATTAGTGATATCAGCATCTGTCGAAGCAGCATCCCTCTTTACCACAAATTTAAATTGTGTCAATTTATGTTGAAATGATAATGGAGTTGTAATCGGGGTTTCCTTGCTACCCGACACATAAGAGGCATATAACACATCCTCATCTCCTGTAATGGTCATAGTTGCCACACCAGCTGTAATAGAAGTTGCTACTGGATAAAAGCCTAAAATATTCGCCTTTGTAGAACCATTAGAGGGGTAGTATTGTACAGGTGAAAAAGTTATAGCTCCTCCTGCTGCCATAGCACCAGTAATTGTTACGTTACTGAAATCCTCCAAAGTACCAATATCATTTCCATCAACTCTTACGAACTGTATACCAGACAAAGCCTCACCTTTATTTATAGCTGCTCTTGATACAGTAGTGGCTTCAACACCACCATTCAAATTAATTTCTACCGAATTACCATTATTAATAATAACCTCATCTTCATTCTGTGAGCAACCCGTAATTGCTAAAGCAGCTGTAACTGCCAATAAAATCTTTTTCATAACTGTATTTTTAAAAGTTTATAATATTGTTCTATTTTGTTTATAGTATCTCATTCAGTTCACAGGTAATTCAACGCCATCCTCTGGACCCCATCCATCAACATTACCTCCTATTCCTCCTCCATCAGGATTCGGTGGTAACTCTGGCTTATCAACCTCAATCTTATCATCAGGCGGTAACTCAATCTCCGGTGGAGGCTCCTGTTTTCCATCATCTCCAGTTCCAATATCTTCAAGTGTCTCTATTATTTCAGTAACATCAATCGCTGCCTCTTGCACCGTATTATCCGTTTTGATAAATCTCAAGATCAACTTTATATCGCCTACACCACGGGAAGTTGCGCTCCTTGATTCTGATATTCGTGTCGGGACTGACATTTCCTTTGCCTGCTTGAAAGCTGTGAAATACGCCACTACCTTACTACCATCTTTCTTTACCTCAAAATAGATAGGCTGCGAGGAAGATGCTCCATAACCTTTACCAATGTGGCAACAATCAGATAGTCCATTAATACACCCTACGATTGTTGTTACGTATTCCAAACCTTTGACCTCTACCGCAAAAGAATACTTCTTCACTACCGATTCCAGTTTCCAATCCAAAGAAAGCACCTCTTCACTCTTATCTATTTTCAGTTCATCAATATTCAGCACATACAGTGAGTCCGGTGACCAAACCATCTTTTCCGTTCCTGCAATCCCTAAACCATTGCAGTTTCCTGTATAAGCTTCTATCGTTTCATAGGACTCTTCTCCTCGGATACGTATGGACTCCGTATTATAGTTGTAAGCTACAACCGAATATCGTCCCGGAGAAACTTTCATTTCTCCACCTCGTACCGAAAGGTACCTGTCCACTTTTTTACCCTCACCATCTTTCGGATAAAATATAACCCGGATACCTTCTGGTAATTTATCTGTTACTCCATCCCAGTTTAATGAAATTTCTACCCCACTTACAGGATAATCATCCAATATATCGCGACGGCTACACCCGTTTAGTACCAGCAGCGAGGACAGAAGCACAAGAAACATGAATCTTGCATTTCGCATAACGCCCTCCTATCTCTTTGTTGTTATCAACCATACCAAAGAAACTTTTGCTTTGGTAGGACCAATAAAGTTATAACGCCCACTATTTGTCCATACAATATCCCCCTCATAAGGAGTATATTTCTTATATTCTGTTGTCAAATACCCTATGCCAAAACTGAATTCAAGGGAAAAGTGCCGTACTAATTGCTTTGCATATCCATAAGTCACTCCAGCAGCTCCATAGTACTTACCTTGATATCCGTCTCCACGTAACTGGAAATCGTATATTCCACCTTCAGCATAAAGTCCAATAAAATGTCCGGTCAATCGGTCGCGTTTCTGACGGTTCCCCAGCCAATAGCGTCCTTCCATGCCTCCAGAAAGGAGCTGATAGCAGAAATCATGTTTACTATTCAGCCACCACGGACATTTATATTCAGTATTCAAAGACCACCTTTTACCTATCGGAATTTCTACTTCTATATTCGGCGCCAATGCCAAATCATATAATAGATTGTTCTTTACTGCAAGCACTGTTTTGCTTTTCACCGGCTCTTCTGCCTCCGACATATCGACCTCACAGGTCTGTTTATCTTCACTTTCTCCCACAGGCTTATCAGGTTGATTCTTCGGAAGCGCCTCTTCCTGATTCGAAACAAACAACCCGGAGACAGAAGATACCGGTTCAAAAGCCTCTCTATCTATTATCCCAGTTTCTCCGACAATCGTTATAACAGACCGCCTCAATTCCGGAAATACATTACGAACCATATATCGGTAGGCGGCTCCCCGATTTAGCTTACGCAACAGTTGCTTTCTTTTGGCGATATCATCCTTATGATAGTCAATCAACATCAGCACTTCTTCCCGGTCGGGTAAGTTGGTGTCAGATGCCACCAACTTACGAAACTCCAACCAATCCTCTCCCTTTGAACAGAAATGAATCTTATCAACATTATTAACTAATTCATATCGCCTCAAGAATTCCTTTATCGAGTTATTTCTCTTAGTAACCAAACTTTTATTATAAGACTCGTCACCATCAGGAGAAACAAAACTCACTACATTTAACGCTGTTATATATTTCGTATCCGAATTTCCGAACAACAAGGAATCTAATGCTATAATTGCCTCTTTATTACCCCTATAACAAGGATTCACATTCGTTTCATTCGCATCGAAATATATCACAACCCGTCGGATTGTATCATTAATAACAGTAAAAAATGGTACCGCAGCATACCCACTTTCTGGAAGGCTTAACAAAGCCATAAGAATAGCCAAGATAAAGATACCATGTTTCATTGTCGTTCGTTTCTGTTGACAAATATAGAAGTTAGAAAATAAATCAAATCATACTTTCAGGAGAAAATACAGGCCCTGAAAGGTTCTGTGAAACGATTTTGCAAGTTTGAGGAGTATAAAAGCAGAAAATCATATAAAAAGAATGCACAGATTACCGATCTATCGATCAATAATCTGTGCATCTACTAACTAAAAGTTAATCTTGTTTTTTAGATAGAATCAAATTTTGTAATAATCCGCCCATCCGTCACGGGGCACCGCCCCCCAAAGAAGCTGGTTAGCAAGTGGATTATTCACAATCTGTTTCGTCTCACGATCGAAAACCAGCTTTTCACCCATCCACTGACCGATCACTCCCAAGCAAAAGACCTGACTCAACGGACCGGAAATAGAAAATGGTGAACGCGGTTTCTCCTTTCCCATACAAGCCAGCAGGAAATTGGCATAGTGGTTCGACGGACTTGCAGGAACTTCCGGCAACTTCGACTCCATCTCCTTTGCCTTTGCATCCGGAATAATGGAAAGAGTACTTCCGTGGGATCCACCTTTAAAAGTCAGTGTCTCGGAATATATTTCTTTACCGGGATTCAGTTTGGCAGGTTGCAATTTACCTCCGGCAACAGTAGGAATGTTGGGATCAATTTCCGAAACGCCATATCCTTCGGGAACCTGCGGTATATTATCCAATCCGTCATACCAGGTAATATCCAACGGAGGCATATTTTCTCTCTCGGAAAACTTAAACACAATAGTCGACGACATCGGATAAAAGAACCTGTTATGATCCTTCAAATACAGAGGATTGATCTCTGTGGGTAACCCCAAATGGAGATACTCATGTACAGTGTCCAAGATATGTGCTCCCCAATCACCTAGTGCTCCCATCCCAAAATCATACCAGCAGCGCCATTGTCCGTTATGATAATCATGATTGTAATCATGGTAATGAGAGGCTGCCAGCCAAGTATCCCAATCCATGTCAGCAGGAACTGGCTCACCTTTCGGATAACCCGTCATCTTCGGATTCCACGAATGCCATCGCCGTTCATTATTCATGTGTGCAGTTACTGCTGTAACATCCTTTATGATACCGGCATCCTTCCAAGCCTTAAACTGAAAATAGTTAGCCTCCGAATGTCCTTGATTTCCCATTTGCGTGATAACATTGTATTCTTTTTCAGCTTGCATCAATAACTCACACTCATAAAAAGTTCGGGCAAGCGGTTTTTCCACATAAACATGGATACCCAGTTTCATGGCAGCCATACAAATCGGGAAATGACTATGGTCGGGAGTAGCCACCATCACCGCATCTATTTTGTCTGCCATCTTATCGAACATTTTCCGGAAATCGCGAAACTGCGGAACACCCGGAAACATACTCATTATTTCCTGTGTATGTTCAGCTCCCATATCAACATCACACAAGGCAACAACATTGCATAAGCCGGTTTTATCAAGTTCCTTTATAACATCTTTCCCGCGATTTCCAATACCTACCATTGCCATGTCCACTCTTCCGTTCGCACCTATAATCCGTGCATCTCTCTTCTTTGGAGCCGGGCTAGAACAACTGCTTCCTGCTCCCATTATAAATGATGGAACTGCCAGAACCGAAGACAATGCTGCCGCATTTGCAAGAAACTTTCTGCGAGATATTTTGTTTTCCGACATTTTATTCAGGTTTTAAAGGTTACTATTTAATTTCCTTGATTTTTATATTCTTAAAATAGACTTCATCCCCATGATCCTGAAGTAGGATATGTCCCGTCTCGAAATTGCCGAAATTAATCCAGTCTTTATATTTGCTATAATCAACGAGAGCATCCCACATCTGGTTGTTACGCGTATATTCTATGATTTTAACGTCATTCAACCAATGCTCCACGTGATTTCCGTTAACAACAATCGTTGCTTTATTAAAGAAACCAGGGCGGAAAGGCTTATTTACAGGGGCTGGTATAAGGTCATAAAGAGAACCTAGCTTCCGGTTTCCGTTTACTCCTAACTTTGCATCCGGATGCAGATTGTCATCTAATATCTGAAACTCACATCCGATAGCCGAACCTCCCGGTTCATTATTAACATCTGGATTTACAAAATATTTCACCCCACTATTGGCTCCGCTCGTGATACGGAATTCAACAGTTAGAACAAAGTTCTTATATTTCTCTTTTGTAATGATATCACCACCATTACCCGACTCGGCTCCATCCGCTTTCTCCACTACCAACACACCGTCTTCTATGTGCCAGCCCTTTTCCGGAAATTTCGGTGCCCGATGACTCATCCATCCATCCGTAGTCTTACCATCCCACAAAAGTTTCCATCCCTCTGCCGACTCTCGTTCGGATATGGTATTAGGAATACAATTATGCTGTACAATACCACTTCCGGGAGATTTCTCACTTTCAAGATTCGTAGTCAAGATGCGGATACCTCTCCAGGCAACCTGTTTTCCGGCAAGATTTTCTTTATGAACAGAATGAACCTGCAAGGCTATGAAACCAGAGGCATCCTGATCGTCTAAAATATCTGCCGCCGGCACACCATTTATCCAAGTACGTATGTTATTACCAATTGCCTCTATGCGAACCTTATTCCAATCATTATGTTTGAATGCCTTTTGAGCATCAGGATTAGTAGTCAGAGGATATAGCCACCCCAATCTGGCTTCATCATAAATACCACCGCTCCATGCACGTGATGACGGATCGATCTCATATTGATATCCATGTACCCGTCCGTTTTTATACTCTTTTTTTGCATTACTTCTAAATTGAATACCAGAATTCAATTCATCATCTACTTTAAATTCCATTTCCAGAATGAAATCTCCATAGCATTTTTCTGTTGCCAGGAAAGTATTCGGAGTGTCCATTCGGCTTGTACCGACAATAGCTCCATCTACAACCTTATATTCAGCTTTTCCACCAATAACTTTCCATCCTTTCAGATTCTTCCCATTAAAAAGAGATTGCCAACCGGTCTGGGCCGAGATGGTGCAGGCAATACAACTCATCATTAAAATAAATAAATGTCTTTTCATGATACTATTTTTATATTAGTCTATTATTTGCAATCTGGGTATCAGGTTAACATCATCAGTCCGTATTTGAATGCAATTCCCCTGCTCCATACAGGCAACACTTACAGAGAGATTGTCCTCCGTTGAGAACGTGTGGATAGCAGCTTCTGTCTTATAAAAAATTTCCGGTCTTTCTACCTTCTGCCCCGATTCAACTATTTTCACGACAACACCAAACCAGTCTGCTTTCTCATTAAATACATATTCATTGAAATGCGCAGGACGTGTATGGTAACGAGGACTGGTCTTTTCTCTCTGCCGAAGTTCCATAGAACTCGATTTGATCTCTCCATTAACCATTTCAAACGGGAAAATATAAACATCATACCCGTATGCCTGTATGACAATTCTTTCCGACGTTCGCGAAACTCGTTTAAATTGATCTGTAAATCCAATTCCAAACTCACCGAAAGTTTCACGATAATCAGCCAGGTCACCTTTCCATTGGGTCAAGTGCCACATAGTAGGAAGACGGTTGAAGACACAGAGTGCAGACAATCCTTGTTGGCTCGTAAATCCATTTATAGGTGTATATGAACCGGGAATAAAAAGTGTAGCTTTCTCTTTCTCACTCTTGCCCATTGCAGCCATACAATAGATCTGTTGCCAATAATAGTTTCCCCAACCACTCATTGAACCCATAGCCGCATTGGGTGTCTGATAAGTTTTATAAACGAATGGCAGTGCCCCGGTTCTTCCGGTAGCTTCAAAAGGATACTTTCGGTTCGTATTGATTTCTATCGCTTTGGCAGGAGGCGTATAGCCCTGAACATCATGCTGAAGGAACTCCACTCTGGCATCATTGTACTTGGTAAACTCTCTGTAGTCCCTGGCAATGCCCGACACAGGAATTTTCAGCAAAGGGTGTGTCACTGCCGATTGTTGCAAATAAAGGAAATCCATCATTTCTTTTGCCTCCTTGGCTATTCTTTCTTCATGCCCAAAGTTTTTAATATCCATCAACGCATCGAATATGACCTGGTAATACGTAGTAGACAAAAACTCTGAAATACCGTAAAACTTAAAGTTATTGTAAAAACGCCTCCATTGGATATTCGCCTTACGACGTAGCCGGTCACTGTCATACCGTTCGGCTGCCAACGTTAAAGTCTGCACATAAAGAGAAAAAACATTGCTATACGCAACGACTTCCCTTCCCAATTCAAATATCTCCTCATCATATCTGCGTTCAGCTGCAACCAATATACATTTGCATGCTTTCAGGAATGCCTCGCGAGTTTGAGCCGACATCTTATTCTGCTCGTCCCAAAGATTCACAAACATGAGATGGGCATGAAATAACGGCACATTCTTGTCTTTTACAGTGGAGCCTACACTCCAGGGCCATAAACCGTAGTTTCCTGATTCCGAGTCATTCGACACCTGAAAAGAAAGAGTCATATTCAGTACTTTATCTGCTTTCGAAATCGATTCAGGCGTATTTTTATGATAAAGCAAGTAAGCATATTGAAGCGCATTCCCAATATTTGCTTTAGCCATATTTGTTTCCAGCAGATTCAGCCTGTCCAACTTATTAAATTTCTCTTCAAGATTGTCCTGTCCATAGATAACACAAGTTGCCAGACAAAACAAGATTGTAAAAATGATATATCTCTTATTCATTACTTATTCATTTACTCATTGAACGTAGTTTGTCAACCTCTATTGCAGCTATAATGACAGGAAACAACCCGTGACAGTCATTTAACGCTGTCGGACGCTCTAAATAGTAATTAATATCCGTAGTTCCGTTCGTTCCTACCGTGATGCCGTGTACCTGATATTGCTCATCTATCATCGTTTCTATCCCCTCCCATCCTTTTTCAACGATTGGGATGTATTTCTTACTATCCAGCCAACCATTCATGATACCGCGAGCCATGCAAAGCGTAAATATTGCCGTACCGGACGTCTCAAGATATGATTCGGGGACATCGAGTACATTATGCCACAGGCCACTTTTATCCTGCCATACAATCAATCCTTCTACATGATCCCGGTAATGCTTCAGCATTTTCTTATATAACGGATGATTCTTAGGTAACTCTGAAAGAATATTAGTAACCGCCCACAAAGCCCAACCGTTTCCCCGTGACCAGAATGGAAGTTTAGCCGGTTCTCCTGTGAACTGTGCATGCTGATATAATCTGACTTCCGGATGATAGACATATTTGTTAAATGCAAAAACCATTTCTGCCGCTTCATTCAGTCTTTTCATCTTCTCCTCCTTGTTATCCGCTAAACGAGACGACTGCACCAGAAAAGGAAGTGCCATATACATATCATCTACCCAGACAGTATATTTCACAGGATTAATACGATTGAAATTACCTTCCGGCGTGCGAGTTTGCACATGGTCCAGATAATCCTGCATTTCATTAAATAAAGCCATGTATTCAAGTTTTCTCTTTGCCGGTTCAGTATTCAGCAAAACTTCTGCATAAGGAAGTAACGGAGCTGAAGTATAATCCAGCAAATACCCTTCGACCAATTTATGATCCCAAGCATTAAAAGCATTGACCACATATTTTTGATAAGCCATATATTTGCGCTTTTCAAGAAAGAAATCGCAGTAAGTACGACAATATCCCGAATAAGGTTCCAACCCTGTATACTTACCCAGCATTTCCATAGCCATAGCCAAACCTGCCGCATGATAATTGAATGCTGTATATCCCTCTCCCCACGGTTGATGTATCTCGGCATTTGCAGCAACGATGTCCAACCGGGGAATAGTCCATGCAACTGCTTCTCCCGCATAACCGTCATACATCTTACCTGTAACAAATTCCTTCTCAACAATCGACGCTTGATTAAAATCGGCATCAGGGAAAGTCCCGATAATCAGCCATTTCGACACGTCAGACAATGACTGTTCTATCTCTTTTAGCCCGGTAAGAGTGAAATGGAACCCATGCGGGCGTAAATGCACTTTCCAATTTCCGGATGGAGGTGCAAGGGATTTGATGAGTATCTTATTCACACCTTTATTCAGATGTAAATCAACTTCACCTTTGAGTATAAAATCACGTTCAATATAAACAAAGTCATCTTTAGACATACCAGGATGATTCCAAACCTCCTTACCATTCAGGATAATCTTACAAGCCCCATAATTGACAAGAGACAACTTTACCGTTTTATCGCTGTCCACTACAATGGTAGACAATGCATAAGCCGTACCTTTCTGACAGAAGTTTCGTGAAAAATCCACAGTCTGCACCACCCAATAATCTTTATCTCCCGCCAGTTTCAGGTTATAATAGAAACGTACATCCTGAAGCACTTTATCAGCAACTTTACATACAGTTTCGACAGGAGAGCCTGCCGCCATCCTAAGTGATGGCAGCAGACATGCTATCAAAAATACCATTTTGAAAACTATTCTCATCATTCTACTTTTTTAATTGACTTTATAGTAGCATACTTATTTTAGTTTGAATCTCTGTTCTTCCACATTCCACCCTTTTATGACCAACGAATTATCCAATACTTTAGATACAGCTGTATCAATAGTCACTTTACGTGACTCTCCGGGTAATAAAGAGAAGAAGTTGTCTGTGTAGAAACTAGGTCTGACCGGTTTATTGTTCTTATCCAAAAATTGTATTTGTGTAAAGAAGGCAATATTCCGTGAAGAATTTTTCAATTCTATATCTATATAATAATTGCCACTATCTGTTCTGGTCTTGTATTTGGCCGATAACCTTACTTTTGGCAATTGATCGATAGATTCGAAACCGGAAGTTGCAGGTCCCGTTAGTGTCTTGGCTCCTTCATAACTGTCCTTGGATCTCCAATAAAAGTTACTTCCCACTTGTTTGCCTTTATCATCCAACAAACGTAATTTGATAAAATGCACCTGTGAGAGTTCCTCCGGAAAATCTATTTTAAAAGCATCATTCACCACTCCGTCTTCAGGAATATCAATAACCACTGACTTCTGCCAGATATTACGGCTCTTAATATCATAAACTTCAGCCGAAACCGTATAACCTTTAAAAGACCGGTAATAGTCATTGTATACTGAAACCGTATTTTTCAAGTAATCAAATTGTGGATGAAGAGGTTCGAGCGCATTTTGAGTATGGTAAAGGGAAGCTGTGGGTTCAAGGGTATAATCCCACATTCTGCCGGCCACTTGCGGAACAGGACATTGATGATACCAGAATAACAAACCGGAAGCATATCTGTCACCAAAATCATATTTATTATAATTCCAGCACTCCCATATAGATTTTGAGTTCATTGCTCCCACAAACTGCCCCTTTATAGCAAACTCATCAATACTGGCTGATTCACCGTATTTATCCGTCAACTCTTTATACATGGTAGACATCAGGTGGAAGCCACCACCATCATGATAATCCCAGACTTCTTTATTTATCGGCCAAAGATCTTTCTCGTCCATCATTTCGCGTAATGTCTCAACCAAAGGCAAGGTGGGTGCTCCATATTCAGGATTAAATCCGTCTATTCTGCTTCCCCGTTCCGAAGCGGTGTTTTCGTAATGTTGCATCGGATTGACTTGCTTGTAAGGACTTCCGTCATGCACTCCGCAACATTCCGATTCCATCTGATAACCGCGTGTACCGTCAAGCCGGTTAATAAGAGCCTCCGCATCAGGCATCTCTGTACTTTCATTCGACGAAACATAATAAGCGAGTGACGGATGATTGCGTATACGTTTGACAGTCGACTCTACATTGCCCAAATACAAAGATTTATCCTGTGGATGTTTGGTATCTCCCGTCATCCAAAATTCCTGCCATACGAGGAATCCCATCTCATCACACAACTGGAAAAAATAATCAGATTCCGCAATACCACCTCCCCAAAAACGAATCAGATTAATCCCCGACTGCTTGGTATAGCGCAATTCGGCATAAGTTCTTTCATCCGAAGTACGAAGCATAGCTTCAGGAATCCAGTTAGTACCTCTTACAAATATCTTCTTACCATTCACATAAAACTGGCGCGAATGGTCGGGTGTATTTTGATCCGAAGTAATTTCCCTGATACCGAAACGTGTTTTAACAGAGTCACAGACAATCCCATTAATTGCTACATCCAGTTTAAGCTCATACATTTCGGGAGCCCCCTTGAACAACGGCCACCAAAGACGCGGATTCTTAATGATAAGTTGAGGATATTCATCCGGAGTAAAAACTACCTCCTGTGTCTCTCCTCTAAAAAGAGTAACGTTCTTGCTGAATTTAATTCCCTCACCGACAATCTCTCCACTAACCACACAATTCACCTTAGCAGATAAAGTACCCGGATTGGTAACCTCCACACTGACAGTTTCCTGGGCTACATCATAACCCGGAACAGACAGCTTTGACTTCACAAACGGATATCTTACCACAGCACCTCCGGTAGCATACAAAGAAATGTTTTTCCAAATACCCGTATTACGGTCCCGAATACCATCCAGAAAAGTAAAATCCCAGCCTACACTCATCAACATCGTCGTATTCAAACCGATATTACCGTCACCACCATTACGGAATTCCCCCGGAGCTCCCCACCATTTGGAAGCAGTGGTACTAGGCATATCGACCGGATATACCTTAATAGCCAATGCATTGGATTCACCGACACGGGCATACTCGGTAATATTGATAAAGTCCTGCTTGAACATTCCGTTGACAGTACTAAGCAGGTTTCCGTTTACCCATACTTCCGCACGGTAATTAATACCATCTACCTGCAACCAGATTACCTTATCTTTATAATCTGCCGGCACATCAAAATTCGTCCGGAACCAATACGTATAAAAATCCCGTCCGGTCTTTGAGATATCCGGAATGATTCCTTTTTCCAACTTATTATTTATTCCGTAATAAGGTTCCGGATAAACACTGTTGTATACAAGGGAATTAAGTACCGTCCCCGGCACGATGGCAGGAAGCCATCGTGAGTCATTATAATTGATTCGGGATATTTCTTCAGGTGATTCACCTACATCGCCCGCTTTCATCATGCGCCAATCAAACTCTCCATCCCCCGATCCATACCGGGAATCAAGATAAATCCGATTAGAGTCAAGATACCTATTGAGAGGTTGTTGTGCAAAAGCAATTCCCCACAATAGTAAAGACAGTATCGTACAAAAACATTTCGTCAACATAGTTCTGATTTTTGTTTTAAATTGGCAGGAGTTATTTCATCCTAGTTAATAATAGTAACGTGGCTTCGAATAGGGGTCTTCGTCTCGAACCTGAACACTGACACCATCCTTTTGTGCAATTTTCAACTGATGTCCCTCATTGGTAGAAAATACCATTACCCCATTCTCATTCTTGAACGTTATCTCCGGAGTAGGAACACTGGTATTCGCAGGCACCACCTTGACATATACACCAAACCACAAAGCATTGGAGGGGAAGAGCAATTCATCAAAGCTCAAATCTTCCACATGATATTTCTCACTTGTTTTGGCCCGTTTCACTTTAGTAAGACTACAACCCTTGATCTGATTATTATTGTCCAGTATGTACGGGAACAGATATACGTAGTATCCTCTGTTGTTGGCGTTCAATACCACTTTACCCTCTTCCGACGATACCTCTATCCATTGAGTAGACAGCCCCACACCAAAATCAAATAATGTACTCGAAATATCGCTCTGATTTCCTCCCCATTGGTCACGGTGCCACAATGTAGGCAACCTGTTATAGACACATAAAGTAGACAGTTCTTTCTGATCGGTAAAACCATTCACGTGAATATAAGATCCTGGAATAAAGAGTGTAGACCTGGCACTGGTACTTGTGCCCATAGTTGCCATACAATGAACCTGTTGGCAATAGTAACTTCCCCATCCGGACATACTACCCATAGCCGCTTTCTCGGTCTGATAAGACTTAAAAGTAAACGTATAAGAACCGGCTCTACCATTAATCTCGAACGGATAAGTCCTGTTATTTTTAAGATTTGTCGCCTCATCAGGAATTATATATCCTGCAGGAGTATTTCCCGGCTTCAGGAATTCACTGCGAGCATCATTCCCGGCATTGTACTTACGATCATCCCGACTGATACCTACTACAGGAGTATAAAGTTTAGGATGAGTGACCGCCATCTTCAATATATACATATAATCCATCACCTCCGTTATCTCATCCTGCTGTGATCCTGTTACATATTCGTGAATTCCCCAAAGAGCATTAAATATAATATTATCATAATCACGTGAAAGGAATTCATCTATACCATGCACTTTAAAGTTATCATAAAAAACTTTCCATTTATCTTTGGCCAGTTGTGTCAACCGGCTATCTTTGAAACGGACTCCCGCCAGCGTGAGCGTTTCCACATAGAGACTATATACATTGCTATACGCTACGCCTGCACGGTTGGCAGCAAATACTTCTACGTCCCAACGACGTTCGGCGGCAGTGACCAGACGTTCACACGATTTCAAGTATGCAGTTTTCATACTCGGCAGCATCCTGTCCTGTAAATCCCACAATTCTCCCAACATTCGGCGGGCGAAGAACAATGGCGGGTTCCGGTCTCCCACATTATCATTAATTCCCCAAGCCCAATTACCATAATGCGAAGAACTCTCATCGGTGACCTGTGCGGCAATTATGGTCTTGAGAATCAGCTCTGCCCGCTGAACCGAAGCAGCTTCACCACTTTTAAAAAGCAAGACCACATATTCCAACGTCGAAAGATAAGTACCTCCCGAAAGAAGCTTGATGGAAGAATCGTATGTTTTTCCTAATGTTTCCAACCGGGTTGCTTCCGCTGTGGTCAATAAAGACGGATGATCCTCGTAATCGGGATCCGGTTCTGGCTCCGGTTCAGCGGCGGCCGGAAGCGGGGGCGGTAATTGATAACCGTCCCACATATCACCATTGCACCCGACCAATGCCATTAGAAAAAGACATGGAATCAAGCTTCTCACTCTCAATATCGAACTGATAGATTTTATTATTGATTTCATAAATTGTACAGATTAAATGTTCATACGAATTAATACCATCCTTTATTTTGTTCCACTTCAAGTGCACCGGCAGGGTCCAGACGGTCTATGTGATTCTGCGGTATCGGACGAAGTACATGGTAAGGTTGTATATTACCGGCAGTACCACCTATTGCATTATGTGCCTTGAACCGTTCGATTAGTTTCTCACAACGGTTAAGATCATTCCAACGATTGTCTTCACCGATCAACTCACGTCCTCTTTCATCGAGCATCAAGTCTACAAACTGGTCTAACGACAAACTGCTCAAATCAGTTTCCTTAACCGTCATCTTCGATTCAGTAGAACTTGTCAGCTTCTCCCCTTTCCCATTAATTACATTCAGATTCGATCTCCATTCTCCTGATTTATAAGCAGCACGCTTACGAACTTCATTTAATCGGTCGGCAGCCTTATCATACAACCCCTGACGTCCATAGGCTTCCGCTGCAATCAGATATGTTTCTCCCAGTCGATACACATTGAAATTACGGTGTCCCGGTTCATACATAATATCCGGGCGGTCTCCATTTGCCCATTTTTCAATAATTGGCCAAAAGTCCCTTACACTTTCAATTCTTTCCATCGTCCACAGATTATGATCCTGCGAACCGAAAAGTATTAAGGAATCCCGTTTGCTTTCAAATCCTCCCTCTGTCAATGGAATACCTTTATAATGGATAGGCCTCATAACAATACACGTATCACCTACTTCAAACTTAGGTTTCCCTTTCAATGCAGCACTAGGAGACCATATCACCGTCGAACCGTCTTTAATATCGGCCCATTTAGGAATCGTTTCGGAATTATTGGAGTACCATACTGATTTAAATGTTTTTTCGCCACGGGAGTCATTAGTGTAATCAAATAATCCTCCATGTTTCGCCTGGTCTTCCATCACCCAAAATGTCTGACGAATACGTGACCAGGGTCTACCGTTCGCGATATCGCGAATCATTCCCGGCTGATTAGTATACGAACCTGTGGAATACATGTGCATCGGATTACCCTCTCCGTTCCACATCTCATCTTTGGTATAATTGACAGTCAGAATCACCTCTTTGCTGTCTTTATTGTCAAGCAGGAAAATATCGGCAAAGTTCTTTTCCAATTCATATTCGCTACTGCCGATAACCAAATCGGCATATCGTGCAGCTTCCGCCAAATCCGTATCTTGCGTACCACGAGTTGCTTTCGCTTCTGCACTAACGGCACTTCCCCGTGTGAGATATACCTTAGCCAACAAATGTTGTGCAGCTCCTATTCTGATACGACCGCGCTCTGCCGTTTTAGGCAAATAGTTATAATCAGCACCATATTTCAAATCTTCAATAATCTGGGTATAAACCTTATCAACCGACGTTCTTGGAATATAAGTCTGGGCTTCGAACACCGGTTCCAGAGGCATCGGGATAGCGCCGAATTGCTGCATCAGATCAAATAAGAAATAAGCTCTGAAAAAACGCATTTCAGCGGTTCGTTGATTTTTCCAACTTGCATTCTCATTCATGTCATCAATATAATATAACCCTGTGTTACAAGCCGAAATGGCTTCATACCATTGGGTCCACAGCGAATAAAGAAGACTGGTTGAAGCATTCAGTGCGGTAGCCTGATATTGGTCCCAGGCATTACCGTGTGTTCCTGTGGCAGTCATGAACAGATCAGTCCCGAATAATGCATAATTGTGGAAACGTTCTCCACTAAAAGGCCACCTCATTTTTGAATAAATCGAATTCACCACAGCGTCTATACCCTCCGGTGTTTCATAATATGCCATCGTAGCTTTTGAAACTACTTTTTCCTCCAGAAAATCATTACAAGAGAAATTCACAAACAATAGGCAACTTGTTATGATTGTTAAAATATATCGTTTCATTGTTATATACATTTTAATGTTAGAAACTTAGATTCAGACCGAACATATAAGTACGTACCATAGGATAGTCATTACCATGTGCAGCTTCCGGGTCCACACCAGAGAAATTAGTAATAATGAATGGATTCTGCACGGCGGCATATACACGGCAACGTTCTATAAAAGCCTTACGGGTAAAGGTTGCAGGAAGCGTATAACCCAGTGTTATTTCGCGCATACGCAAGAAAGAACCGTTCTCGTAACGAAGCGGGGTGATGTAAGTCGATCCTGTTGTCGGACTCTCTGCATCCCGATAAGGCTGCGGATATCTTCCTCCCGGATTATTGGGTGTCCAATAATCATATTTAGGCTGGTTAGCTCTCCCGTTAAAGCCCATATCCGCCTCATTCTTAATTATACGTCCGTAATCGGCATACAAAAGGAAGGATAAATCAAATCCCTTAAAGGAAAAATTATTCATCATACTGGCTGTAAATTTAGGTCTCGGATTACCTAATATAACTCTATCGTCTTCGGGAGTGAGTTTATTATCTCCATTTTGGTCTACAAGTTTAATAGTGCCGGGAACATAATTTGTATTACCCGCTTTATTCCATACTTCCATCAAGGCGAGATCTTCTTCCGTATTACTCCAGATTCGATCAAATTTATATCCATACCAGGCACTGATAGGTTCCCCAATAAACCAAGAGTTACCGACATCGTCACTTTTACCATTATATAATTCTACGATTTTCTCCCTGTTCATAGAAAACACCCAATCGGTTGACCAACGGAAGCCTTGTTTCGAATCTATATTAACTGTGTTTAGTGCAATTTCCAAACCTTTATTCTCTGTTTTTCCCACATTAAACAAAATACTGCTATACCCCAAAGCAACCGGAAGTTGTCTGTTCATCAACAGGGAATTCGTGTTCTGTACATAAAGATCCAAGCTACCGGAAATCCGTCCTTTCAAAAAGCCGAAGTCGATACCGATATTGGTCTGGTTCGTATATTCCCAACCTAATTGTTTATTTGCCAGTTCACTAGGGCGAAATCCCACAGCGGGAGTCGCATCTCCAAAAACATATTTAGTATTTGTCAATAAACCTTGTGTCTTGTACGGAGTTACCGCAGAATTTCCGGTACGTCCCCAACCGGCACGAATCTTCAGATTAGACAACCATTCATGTGTATTCTTCATAAAAGGCTCTTCCATTATTCTCCATGCCAGGGCTGCACTAGGGAAAGCTGCCCATTTATGTCCGTCAGAAAGGACAGACGCACCGTCATAGCGAAGTGATGCAGTCAGCAAATAACGATCTTTCAAACTATATTGCACTCTTCCCAGGAATGAAGCCAAACGACGCTCGGTAAGATCACTGCTTACAGAGGTTACTTCATTGGCAGAAGACAAGTTATACCATTTTTGAACATCAATTGGAATCCCTTTTGCACTGATATAGGATGTTTCCGCACTGGACCCCTCGATAGACTGAACAACAGTGGCAGTAAGATTATGAATACTTCCGAAAGTCTTCGTATACGTCAGCATATTATCCAATGTATAAGCATACGCTCTACGGTTTGATACACTTGCAGTGTTATCTCCTCCGGTGTTCGCTCTTGTCTTGGAAGCTCTGAAGTCACCATCCACATACATATCATAATCATAACTGAAACTGGATCTGAATGATAAACCGTCGATAATTTTAGCTTCCAGATAGACATTGGCTAATACCCGGTCTCTTTTACGCTGGCGTACTACAGCTCCATCAACAAGATCATATAATATGTTGTAATTACTATTATCATTACCGGGCAGCTCTATATAGTTACCATCTTCGTCAAGAGGGAAAGAAGCGGGCCACATCTTGGAGGCATTTGAATATAAACCGGTATCAAGGTCTTCCAATGAATGTGAATACTGGAAGGTAACCCCAGCTTTAAACCGGCTACTGATTTGGGTATCTATGGCCGAACGTGCGGTAATTCTCTCAAATCCCCGGTTTTTCACAACACCATCCGTATTTGTATAGGTTGCCCCGAAAGAATATTGCGTCTTCGCCGAACCTCCACGCACATTAATGTTATGATTTTGAGTGAAACCATTTTGAGTAACCGCATCAACCCAGTCAAATCCTCTTACCTTATTGGGGTCCCAATATGTTCCGTCTTCATTCCATCCCATCATCACCGTACGCAATACATATTGGTCTTCGTTAAACCTCAACATATTCATATCCTGTTCCATGTTGGCTACCGGACTGTCATATTTAAGATTTCCTTTAGCCTGACGATGAGATTCACGCATATATTCGATCCACTCGGCTGCATTCATCATATCCAGTTTCCGGCCAATAGTCTGAAATCCGATATAACTGTTATAATCCACCTGTGGTTTCCCCTCTTTTCCCCGTTTCGTAGTGACAATAACAACACCATTTGCACCACGCGAACCATAAATGGCGGTAGCCGACGCATCCTTCAATACATCTATACTCTCAATATCACCCGGATCGAGGAAGCTCAATCCTGTAGAAAGCATCATCCCGTCCACTACATAAAGCGGATCATTCGAGGCTTGAAATGAACGCGTACCACGTATACGGATTTCAAGACCTCCACTGGGAGAGAAGTCTGTTTGAGTGACCTGAACGCCAGGAACACGTCCCTGCAGTGCCAACTGGGGATTTGTTACGGTTACTTCTTTTAATTGTTTAGCAGATACAGATCCTACAGCACCAGTCAAATCGCTTTTCTTCACTGTACCATAACCAATTACAACTACATCATCAATCTCATACGATTGAGACCGTAAGGCTACATTAATCTGTTTCTTGGTGCCTACGGCATGCGTAACAGTCTTATACCCGACAAAGCTGAATTCCAGCGTTGCTCCATTTGAGACATTTATCGCATAATTTCCCGAAATATCAGTGACTGTTCCTTGAGCAGTCCCGAGTATCTTTACAGTGACACCTATTAAAGGTTCTTCCGTATCCGCATCGACCACACAACCTGTAATTGCGTTCGTCTGCGCCAAAGCGAGTGTTCCATAGGAATAAAACAAAAGCAAAGATACAACAGATAAGATCTTTCTTTTCCATGATTTAGCCAGATAGCTCTTGAATTGATTTTTTTTCATCGGTTAACAAATTGATTTTAATAATCCAGATAACAAAGACAACAACACTCTTGTCTGGATGCAAATGTGGTGATTAAAATCCTGAACTATGTTTCCATTTCTGCCTAATAAAAGCGCATTTTGGCGAGGCTGTTTTTTTAAGCAACAATGAATACCTTGGCCAAAAATACAATTTACTGTGACTAAACAAACATGATTGGAATTAAAAAAGGCAGTATTGAGTACATATTTGGCAAAAACAGGCATATAATCCGAGAATTTGCCGTAGGTTTTAACAACTGCAATCATTACTTTTGAGAAAAAATAAAAAGTATGCAGAATCCCATAGTCTATATCATGGTAATCTTTACCTGTCTCTCTAGTTTGTCTGCCCATGCATACAATTTGAGACAGATTAACAGTATCAACGGACTTTCCAACAGTTCCGTCATCTGTATCATGCAAGATGACGAAAGATTTCTCTGGATCGGTACTTATGACGGTCTTAATGTCTATGACGGACATAATATACGGACTTACAAACCTGCAATCAATAATTCGACCGGGCTATCCAGTAATGTCATAAGGAAAATCCTGGAAACGTCTGCCGATTATATATGGCTTAGCACCAAATGGGGACTGAATAAATTCAATCAGCGCCGCAATAGTATAGAAGAGTATTACGAAGAGTTTAATGAGGATTGCCATTTTGCCACCGATACACATTCACATTTATATATTCTGGGGCATACGGGATTTATATCACTCTATCAGGATGAGCAGAAAAAGTTCATAAACCTGCCCATCGATCCGGAAATAACCAAAAGTAATGTGTCCGGAATGACAGTCGACGAGGATGGCATTATCTGGATTCTGTATAAAGGCACCTTAAAAAGATACAGCATTCATGAATCAACAGATGGAGAACCGACTATCATGCCTCATGCCGATTTCAGACATGAGGATGCTATTGATTATCTGTTTAAAAGTGACAATAAACTAATAATCGTAGACCAAAAGGGAAATATATTTGAAATAAAAGGAGATCAACAACTATTCATCTGCAATATCGAGAAACTAATGATGGAAAATGGAGGAATTTCCTCCATCATATATGATAATGAAGATATTCTGATCGCATTTAATTCAAATGGCTTAATCAGATTGAATAACAATCAAGGGAATTATCTGCCGGAAAGGATCAGAATTGATTGCGGAGTGTTTTCCCTATGGAAAGATCAGCAACAGGATATTGTCTGGATAGGGACCGACGGACAGGGAGTCTACGCGATGACAAAGGATGAATATACTTTCAACGGCATTAATCTGACGGAACTACCTATTGAAAAGAAACGCCCGGTGAGAGCTGTTTACGCAGATGACGACAATAACCTCTGGCTTGGAACGAAAGACAATGGAATCATACACATCAAGGACTATCAGTCACAAAATTACTCACAAGACAACGTCATACATTACACTACAGCCAACGGACTATCCAACAATGCTATCTTTGCCTTTGCTTCTACCCCCAACGGCTTACTTTGGATTGGTTCTGACGGACCTAATCTGAATTATTATAATCGCACAGACCATAAAATACACACACTGGAAAACCGGACCGGACTCCCCATAAAATACGTACATTCTATCCTGACAGATACCGATTCATTACTATGGGTAGGTGCAGGAAACGAAATCTTCAGAATCCGGATCGGAAAGAACGGATATAAATTGTATACGGATGATATCGACCGATATACCTTTAATGTCAAAAACAAACATCGGTTCAATCAGATTTATGCATTATGTTTTGAAAATGACTCCATCATGTGGATAGGAATGCGGGGAAATGGAATCATACGCTTTAATACCCAAACTTCCAACAGTAAATATTTCAGTTTTGAAGACAACGGCATCGCACCCATGAACGATGTACTTTGTTTCCATTACAACCATAAAGGCACATTATGGATAGGAACAAGTTATGGCCTAATACGTATGTCATTAAAAAGTGGAGAAAACTTTGCTTATGAAAACATCAACGAGACACACGGACTGCCCAACAATACAATTCATGGTATCACTGAAGACCATCTGGGTAAACTCTGGTTAAGTACCAATGCGGGGCTTATCCTGTTTGATCCTGAAAAAAGGACTTTCAGAAACTTCAATAACAAATCCGGAATAAAAGTAGTTGAATACAGCGATAATGCTTACTTCAAGCGCTTGTCCGATTCCTCATCCTTTTTCGGAGGAGTCAATGGTTTGGTCTGGATTAATAAAGGGGATGATTTTCAGAAAAAATATCAGCCCGAAATATACTTTACCGGCTTGAGGATATTCAATAAGCAATACAATATAAGTGACTTTGAGAAACAAGAATCAAAAGGTAATCAGTTAGTGTTGAAGCACCGCCAAAACTTTTTCACGATTCAATTTGTGGCTATGGATTTCATTAACGGTGAAAATGGGACCTATTCGTATAAACTCGAAAATTTCAGTAATGTCTGGATGCACGCACAATCAAATGAAGCACAATTCACCAATATCAGTCCGGGAGAATATATACTTCATGTCAAGTACAATGACGGTTTAGGCACCGACATCCCAACTCAATCAATAGCCATACAAATTCTTCCTCCATGGTATAGCTCCATTTATGCCCAAATCATATACGTAATGCTCATCGGAGGAGGTATTTGGATAGTTTATCTCTTTTTAAAGAGGAAATATAAACAGCGCAAGGTTGCCGTAGCTCGTCAGTTAACCGAAAAATATAAAGAAGAGATGTATGAAAGTAAATTGCGATTCTTTACTAATATCACACATGAATTCTGTACTCCCCTATCGCTTATATACGGTCCCTGCATCAGAATAATCGATAGTAAGGAGGCATCTTCATCCATTAAGAAATATGCTAATTTAATCAAATCGAATACCGAACGGCTCAATGGGCTTATACAAGAAATTATAGACTTCCGACGGATGGAAACCGGGAACAAGATATGTGTGATTAAACAGTTGCCTCTTGGAATAATTGTCAAAGAAATGATGGAATCTTTCACTGATATTTCCGAAAGGAACCATATTGAGTTTGAGGCCGAATTCGACAATACCCTGATATGGAATAGCGACGAAAGTTGCTTCGTTAAAATCGCCAACAACCTGCTCTCGAATGCCTTCAAATATACTCCGCCCCGCGGCACCATACGTATCAGAATGTATATAGCAGAAAGTAAGCTAATCTTTTCGGTCTACAATACCGGAAAGGGAATACCGGAAAAAGACATTTCCAATATTTTCAATAGATATACTATCTTAGATAACATAACAGAGAATTCAGTGAACGAATTATCTGCCCGCAACGGATTGGGGTTGGCTATTGCTTATAGCATGGCCGTGCTACTCAAAGGAACTATTGAGGTAGAAAGCATTGAAAATGATTATACTTGCTTCACTGTGACACTGCCTTGTCTGGAAGTAGACAACCATGCGAAAGAATCTCCGGAAGAGGAGAAGAAACATTCTGTAGAGTCCATAACCTCGGCAAACAGTTTCACAGAAGACAACGATCTTGCTATCTTATCTTCTCTACCTTCCATTCTTGTCATTGATGACAACAAAGATATTTTATGGATGATAAAAGACATATTCCAGGAAGAATATACCGTTTTAACTGCCGAGAATGCAGAAGAGGGGATGAAAGTATTAAAGAAATATAGCCCCGTCCTTGTCATTACTGATATTATGATGCCTGGAATCGACGGAATTACATTGACCAGACAAATAAAGCAGAATCAGCATTTAATGCATATCCCTATTATCATCCTTTCGGCCAAAAATGATAATAGCGATAAGGTAGCAGGTGTCAACTCGGGCGCCGATATATACATAACCAAACCTTTTGATGTCAACTACCTAAAAACTGTCGTAACCAAACTTCTGGAAAAAAGCAAGAATCTGGAAACTTATTACTCGACATCAGCCAGCGCCTTTGAATTTATATCGGGACAGTTGGTCGACCGCGAAGATAAAGAGCTTATGGAAAAAGCGATGCGAATTATCGCAGAGAACATCAGTAATAATGAATTTACCCCCCAAGAACTTGCCAGCAGCTTACAAATCAGCATCCGCAATTTATATCGTAAATTCGAACAATTAAATCTGTCTCCACCAAAGAATTTCATTAAAGAACAACGAATCAACTTTGCGACAAAACTACTTGTTACCACTTCACTCACTATTGAAGAAATTATGTATCGAAGTGGATTTATGAATAGATCACATTTCTATAAGGAGTTTACAAAGCGGATGGGAGTGGCACCTAAAGACTACCGTTTGCATAATAAAAAATAGGAAAGCTACAAAGGTCTCATATACTAGCAGCAATATCATTCCTGATCTGCTGAATTGCAAGAAGCAATCCAGGCAGATGCACTTTTACTATTTTAAAAATTTCTTCGGGGTCAATAGATAAATATTCATGAGAAATAATATTGCGCAGTCCAATGATGCTCCTCCATGGAGTACCGGCATAATTTATCAATAATTCATGATTAGTCAGATTATCTATATTCTTAACAGTTTCACCTATGGTTTGCAAACGCATACAAGTTGCATCAAAAATATCCATCTTATCAGGAGAAGCTAAGAAATCATTTACAGAAATAACACTACCACATCTTTCTATAGTTGTATTAATACGTTCTTCTACAAAAAGAAGCATATCCAATATGTCAGCATTAGATATAGATTGCATCTTTCTCTATATGATTGCGGAATAAACTACGCATAATTGCAGTTAAAGACACGACATCCACTTTTGCATTAAAACGCTCTTCTAATGACTCTTTTATTTCCATTCGAGTAAAATAATCCGGATCTTGAAGCTTTACACAAATATCAATATCACTATCCTCTTTCTGCTCACCACGAGCCACAGAACCAAAAAGTCCTAACTTTTCAATTCCATATCTCTCCCCAAATTCTTCCTTAAAATTCCGGAGAATAGCGATTATTTCATCTTTTGTTTTCAACTGACACTATTGTTATAATGCAAATATTAAAATTAATATTGGAATTAGCAAATTCTTAATCATATTTTGTGGTATCACTAATTGAAAAAAGATGCACAGGCCATCGAATTTTCATCGATCCCCTGTACACCTACTACTCTAAATTCTACTTCAAAACATAAATAGCCTAATTATGCTGCCGAATCCATTATTAACAACCGTGTTAGTTATATCCATTAAAAGTACAGAACATAATTACGTAAAACGCCTAGAGAAATCTCTAAGACGATGTATCGCCTATCCTTCCGTCTTCCAGAATCAGGAGAGGAAAGGCATATCATTTTAGGAATGATACCAGAACAGGAATAGATATAGTTAACTATCAATAAAATACAAATAGAATATATGTCAATGCCAATACGATCAAAATATAATCCGACTTCATCTTTTCAGTTAACCTTAGCATATACACTTTTTGTTGTTTATAACCATCAGGAGAACTATAATTTGGCTATTTATAAATGATCAGTTTAGGTTTATGGCAAGAGTTGTAGTTGTCATCAAGTATTGCCCCATTTGAGAAAATGATGTGCTCATCCTTGAATGTACCATATCCTTCATGAGCATGGCCGAACAAATGATAATGTGGCTTTACCTCATAAACCTTGTTTCGAAGTAATGCATTTCCCCAGTGAATTCCTGCTGATTCATCAAGTATCATGATAGGAGGTTCATGAGTAATGAGCACGTCAACATCATTTGGTATCAAAGTCTCAGGATGGTTATATGCCAAACCAAAGAACTTAATACCATCAATCTCACATTCACAATCTTGAAGGAAGTATACATTGTTAGGCAAATCTTCAATGCCTTCAGCCTCCCAAAGGCAAAGATCATGATTACCAGTTATGAAGATTTTGTGAGGATAGGGTAATTCGATGAACCAGTTGAGAAAGTTAAGCACTTCTTCCTCTGTACCATTGTCCGTAAAGTCGCCACAGTGTACAATGACATCAGCAGCTGGAAGATCGGTCAACTGCCGATGCTGATTATGTGTATCAGAAATTTGAAGTATTTTCATTTTACAGAAATATGAATGTCATGTATGTCAACATCACCTTCGTCGAATATAAAGTATGAAGAAATTCCACTAATGCTATCATATCGTGAGTTCTCATCTTTATGTATAGGTATGACCCCAATACGAGGATGAAGAGTTTGACAGACTTCTTTTAATGTTTCAACATCAGCGTGTCCACTTGTGTGAACACCATCCATTGTTCCATCTAATATTCTATCGCCAAACAGATTACGGATATTTATAACATCGCTGTTTGTGTAGTCTTTACCCTCTTTTGCATAGCCACCCCACATAGAATATATCAACCACGGTTTTTCATCATTATATATATCGAGCATTCCCTTAAGCAAATAGCCACTACTCATTCGAATTGGCATTAAGAACCCTTCCTTCTGTAGCTTGCTTCTAACATTGACAGCTCTATAACTGATTAGCTTGAAAGCATTAAACTGGAATAAATCAGATTTGCATCCTGCATATTTCGTGAATACATTAAGTACCCTATCTTGATACTCATCAACTAAGAATATACGTCCAGTCTTTTTACACGCCGCATGGAATGTTGCAAGCCGGTCAAGGTCAGTTGACGAACACAAGGCAAAGACATACTTGTGTTCACGCAATGCCTTTATAATATTCTTCTGTATTTCGCTCTCTGAAATCACACATTCTTGACTTCTTCCTAACATTGTTCCTTCTGTTATAAGTATGTCAACTTCTCCCACATTCTTCTTCAAAGTAGGAAAAAGACCTTTGCCAATATAGCCATGTCTGCGAAAATCTCCTGTGTGCAATATCTTCTTTCCCTCACATTCTATCAAGAACATATATGCATCAAAAGCAGAATGACTAACAAAATACGGAGTAACGAAAATCTTCCCTTTCTTACTGACATCAATACGTTTTGCCGCACAATAGGTTTCCATACGCTCTATTGCTTCAATCTGTTTGGAGTAATCTCCGTGCCCCCTCAAAGCGTCATATTTGCAGAGCATAACTTCTTTTGCTCCTACTCCTATATATTGAAGGACATTTGTTGGTATCAGATGGTGCAAACCAACATGATCACTATGATAATGTGTATAGAATACAGCATCAGCATTTCCTATGATTGATTTTACTTGTTCTTCTGTCAGTTCTTCTTTTTTGCAACCAGGAAGATTGCTACCGAAGTCTATAAGAATTTTACAATTCTCGGTCGATATTTCTGTAATACAACCACCTATCTGGTCAGCCCCACGATGAATAATAAGATTCATTCTGTTTCTAAGTTTTCTGATGTAACGAGAGTACCCTCAACCTCGGATGTGCATGTGTATGCTTTCATTTCCGGTAAAAATAAATCACGAATAAATCTATATCTTTCGCAGATTGTTTCAGATAGTCTATTGTCTTCTCCTACAATTACACACGGTATTATTCTTCCGGAAAGCTTTAATGGTATTTTATTTTTGTAATTGGAACCGATAAGTCCATAATCTATTTTTTGCTCGATCATTGCTTTTATTCGTTGGTACAACTTATCATCTTCTCTAGCTAATTTTTGAAACTGTAGATAGTAATATGAAGTTTGAATGGGCGACAATGCAGTCTTAGCAGGATCATTTTGTTTAAGTTCCATTATCAATATATCTCCATTAGTATTTAGACCAAGGAAGTCAAATTCACCATACTCAGGTTTTATTTCTTCAGGGAGTGTTCCATTGTACGTCTTTCTTAATTGTTCAATTTTCAATGTTTGTTGGTCTACGATTTCCTTATTCCATTCATCTTTTATGCCTTTTGTTTTAAAACCGATAACTAGCTCCTTGTCAAAAAGAATAAAATCATCGGTATCTTTAACTTCGAACGTATAACGACGTCCTATTAATGTCTGATAATATCCTTCATTGCGAACCTCTGTATCTTTATAGTATCTTTTGAATTTTTCCGTGGAAGCGATTTTCGCTAAATATGTGTCAAACTGATCCGGTGTTGGATTTCTAAAAAAATCTGGTTGCATTAATTCTTTGTAAGCCTCGGCTACATCACATATTTCATTAACTTTACCCGAATGACTACGAAAGGTTAGTATACGTCCAGTACCTCTATATATAGAAAACCAAGAACGATTAGTTTTAGGATCATTTCCAGTCTGGAAATCTAAACAATTATGTGATTTAACATAACTGATGATCCAAGGAAACCGCTCGTTTATTTGGGTTAGCAACTTTTCATCCATTTTCCTATCGTAATAGGTTGTTTTTATTGTGTAATTATTAACCATTTCCAATTTCTTCATTTAGAGTTTATAACTGTGTATATTGATCTCTGCTAAGACTCTGCACGCCATTATTTTCCTATTTATATCTATTTATGGCAGCAAAAAGTCTTTTTCTAATTTCTTCACGCAGCCCTATTGGCTCCATAACTTCGATCTTTTCACCCATAGCAAGTAACTGACTTGTTAGCTCTGGAGTTAAGCAAAGTTGGTATTCAAAGTCGCTGTACTCAATGTGTTCTGTTTTTATCTCTTGTTGAGAGAAATGCAGTGGCAGAGAACGCATATACTCTACATGAACACCGAATACCCGAACAACTACTTTCTGTGGCTTCAATTTGTCATTGACAAATATGCCAACTGTATGAGCATAATATTCTTCTGCATCAAAATCATTGGGGAGTATAAATGAGTCATCTGTCAATTCCATTTCCAAAATACGATCAAGGGCAATATTCCTTATTCCCTCCTGCTCTTTGAGATAGCCGACTACATACCAACGCTGATGGTAAACCTTCATAGCGTATGGCTGCAAGTGAAATATTGACTGATGACCATTGAAAGGTTTATAATCAATCTTCAGTTCCTTTTTTCGTTGCATTGCATCTATGACTGTTTGGAGATATTCAGTTCCTTCAGGAATTTCCTCAAACAAAATTCGATCTTTCATGTTGCGCCCTGCTTCTATCATATTAGACACAGTGAAGGAGTTAAGCAACCACTGACGAGTCTTGTCATTTTTCAGTTGACTGGAAGAAGAAATATAATACTCATAGCTGGATGTATCACATTCGACCTCTACACCAAAAAGTTCTGCAATAGCTTCTCTATGCATGTGGAATGTACGTAATGCAAGCGGTCTACCATCACCGAGACAACTATCTTTCCATCGACAGCTTATCTCCTCAAAAGTTAATCTGCGATGCTGAAGCAGCGTGTTGAGCAACCAGATATAGCGGTTAAAGGTTTTACTTATCATTTTCTAAACTTCCGTGATTTTCAAAATATTATTACTATTTTCTATTATTCAATTGCTTAACCCCTTTTTGTATATCTCATCTAATTGTTTTTCCTACTTTAGATATCTTGATAGCATGTTTTATAGGGTAGAATTCATAATCTTATTTAGTACAAAGTTAACTTTTTTGTATGCAAAAAAACTGCATACCACCTAAATATATTAATTTATAGCATTTTTTTTTATGTGTGCAACGTTTCTGCATACTTCACCATTATTTTTGCACACTCATTTTAACATTCTATTCGTCATGGCATACAAAAAAAATCCAAAGAAAAAAGATGCTCTCAGTATAAAGAGAGCTGTAGAATCTCTGCGTTTCCAAATTGATTGGGGTTTAAAACTACTTGGCGCAGAGAAAGGAGATCTATTTCATCAATTAGCAAAAGTAGAGGTTGATTTCATCTCAGAGCTCAACCTCACCCAAGATATTCTTGCTATCAAGAGCCTCGTGGATGGAGTGAAACAGAATTTACAGATAGAGCCCACACCTGAAAGTGGAGATTTCACCCATAGTGTCGTTGCTCTCGCTCTTGGCATTGCCTCAATTAGCCACCTTAGCAACATAAGTTTACCAGAGTCATGGAGAGACCAGATAGAGAAAAAACTACTTACAATCTACTATCCGGAAAAGCTGCGTAACAAAGTCGTAGATTGGGCAAAAGCGAACGGTTACAGCACCTCCAGCTACCTTGGCCGTCCAATCGTGAAATTCAAGCAGTTGTACTTAATTATAGAAAGAACAAAATAAGTCCGCTTTTTTTGCTCTGACCATCGCATTTTTTACAAAATACGCTCATTCCATATTAAACATTCCATTCTACTACCGATAAATATCCATTCAATTACAACACATAAGAATTTTCATGATCGTCTTTACATTGAATTTATACGCAAAAGAAAGGGGCTGTCTAAAAAGGGACTTGTTAGACACTCCCCTAAAATTCTTTATTGAGTTACCTATACCCTAACTCTTATAAGAGTCTACGCAAAAATATCGCTTCGTAGAATATAACCGATTACATCTCCCTTATGTACAGTCGCACCTTGCTGTGCACATATCTCCACCACACGTCCGGTAAATCCGGTTAGAATCTTTTCATATTCCCCCCACGGAGTGGAAAGATAACAAAAGACTTCGTCATGCTGATATTTACGCCCGATGAATGGAGCAATGGATGGTCCCTCTACGGAAACTTCCCAAAGTACCTGTCCGTTATCAGGGGCAATAACCGGATCTGCCTTGGCACGTTTCAACTTCTTAATTTCCTCTTCCGAATACCCGTTCTTTGCCATTGCCGCATCCTTAGCATGTTGCAACTCTTCCTCAAAACGCTTTTTGGCAACCCCGGACTTATAATCACGATACTGGCGATCGTGCATAGCCAGTTCAAAAAGTTCTTCGTCATCCTCTCCATATTCCCAGCCATTTTCATCCATTTCCTTTCGATATTCATCCAAAGCATCCGGATAATTCAACTGCGGGTCGGTATCGACAAATTCATATCCTTTAGATTTCGCCAACTCTATAATCTCCGGTGCAAGCGTACCAGGAAGACGTCCACTTTTACCCAGAATCATATCCCAAGTATGGTTATCTATCATTGTCCAACGTTCTTCCCCTTTTACCTGCTGCATAAGATTCATTAATGCAACATTTTTCACATACTGGCTGAAAGGAGTCACCAAAGGAGGATAACCCAGCTTGGGCCATACATATTCCACTTCATCAAAAAGCATCACAAGCAGATCATCCAGACTAAGTTCCGGCTCATTCTTACTCCTTAATATCATATTGATGCCGGAATGCACTCCTTTCAGGTCTGCCATCATGGAACCCATCATGCCACCCGGCAAACCACATTTCAGTAGAAGCGAAGACATATATTTGTTGGTAGGATCCATGAAGTAACCCAGAAAGTCATCAATGAATTCCTGCGTCATCGCACGAGCCTTCATATATGCTTTCATATTAATATCCGGAACCTGAAAACCTAAATCTTTCAACATTGCCTGTACCGAGATTACGTCCGGATGCACTTTACCCCAAGACATGGGTTCCATAGCCACATCAATAATATCCGCACCATTCTCGCAAACCTCGAGGATGGATGCCATAGACAATCCCGGCCCACTATGACCATGATATTGTATCAATACATCCGGATGTTTTTCCTTGATGGTCCTGACCAGTTGCCCCAACATACCCGGGCGACCAATACCTGCCATATCTTTCAAACAAATTTCAGGTGCACCAGCCTCAACCAGCTGATCGGCAATTCGAGCATAATATTCAACGGTATGCACCGGAGAATAGGTGATACAAAGAGTTGCCTGCGGAATCATACCTGCTTCCAAAGCAT
>USLU01000049.1 GCA_900555635.1 uncultured Bacteroides sp. | reverse complement strand
TTCAGGGGGTCAGTTTCAAGTGGACGAGAGGGGGCAACGGAGACTGGATTTTCCAGCAAGAGCTATAATGCGATTTTTTACTTTGTCCCTAAAGATAAAAGCAACTTTAAGTTTCTGAAGTGGATTGTTATTGGTAATGTGTTACAATACATATATTGCAAGAATATTCCTTTAATTTCAGTAGTGTTTTTGAGTCAGGGAAATTATCGGGATTTCAGTGGTATTCCTGTTTTTGGAGTCATTCTGGCTAGCTTTTCGATAGTGGTCTCCCTTCATTTCTTTCATCAATACCTATGTCATAAAGATACAAAACTTCTTGTTTATTTTTTTGCAATTCTTTCTTTTCAATTATTAAATATAAATAGGGGATATTTATTGATGATGTTAAGTTCAATCTTTGTCATGTATCTTGCCAAAATAAAGGTTATTAGATTAAAACTTCTATTTCGAACTTTGCTGGCATCAATTATGATATTATTCTTATTCGGTGTTTTAGGTAATATTCGTAATGTTGTTTCTCAAGATGATAGTTCGTATATTCTCAAGGTAGGGGGAGCGTCACAAAGTTTTATCGATAGTAATATTCCACACGAATTGTACTGGCCTTATCTATATATAGCATCTGCTTTGGGTAATTTGAATAATCTTGTCAAGAATATGGAGCCTGTTCATACAGAAGATAATCTTACTCTTTTTGTAAAGACAAATTTCTTCCCTGATTTTATTTCTAAAAGGTTGATTACAGAGAAAGAAATGGAGTCACATGATTTTAGCTCTTATTTTGTAACTGAACTATTAAATGCTCCGACTGTATATTATAATCCCTATTTTTTATTTGGATGTATAGGGATGTATTTGAAGTTTTTTTCAATGATATTTTTTGTTTTTCTATTTAAGAATCTAATTAAACGCAATTCACCCTATTGCCTTTCTGGCATGGTTTACATGGGGGCTTTGATGTTGTTTTGCCCGTTTAATAATATGTGGTATGGTGGATTAACAACGCTAATATTGATGGTATTTATGTCTAAATATAAAAATTATCGAATAGTTTATGGAAAAGGTTGTTGACTTAAGTATTATTGTGCCTGTTTATAATGTAGAAGCGTATTTAGCTCAGTGTCTTGATAGTATCCTTCAATATGATTTCCATAATAAGGAGATTATAATTGTGAATGATGGCTCGACAGATTGTTCAAAAGTGATTATTGAATCATACTATAAAGCCAATCCGGATATAATACGTGTCGAAAATCAGGAAAATCAAGGTTTGAGTGTAGCTCGCAATACGGGGCTGGCTGTTGCTAAAGGAAAATATATATCTTTCATTGATAGTGATGATATAATGATGCCTCGTACTCTTGATTCGCTATTAAGTGCAATTATCAATGAAAATGCAGATATAGCAATTGCGGACTATTATGAGTTTACTGAAGAAGGGAAAGATGAAAAAACAAGATTTGATAAGGCATGCTTTCCAAAGGTGTGTACGGATAAAAAGAAAATGTTAGAGGCTCTTTTCTTTGTTGATGTATCTTTTTCAGTGTGGAATAAAATATATAAACGAAGTTTTTTGGAAGATAATAGTCTCTTGTTCTATGAAGGAATGTGGTTTGAGGATTTGGATTATATTTTTAGAGCTTTTTGGTATGCTTCCAAAATAATAAAAGTAGATGAGGTACTAATAGGATATAGGCAAAGACCTCAATCAATAATGAAATCGGTAAATATTAAAGCGGTAGATAAACTTATTATAGTTAATCAGATTAAACAACAACTTTGTAATGCCGGTATTTTTGAACTCTACAAAGAACAGTACAAAATATTGTATTTGAAAATGAGTTTTTCTCTTTTGGCACTGGCGTGGAGAGGACATTCTAACTATAATATTGCTAAAACTATTGTTTCAAAGGTATTTCATGATGACTATTTCGCAATTGTGCTAAAAGAAAGACTTTTTTATAAAAATCGTTTGTCCAAGAAAGAGGTCTTTTTATATAATAGTCTAAAAATGTTTAGATTACTACTGCCTTTTTACTAAATATTTGAAGTTGAAACGGTTATTGAGAATATGATCAAGAATAGCTATTCATTTTGGGATATATTGAAACTTTCCTACTTTTTATTTCGTACTAAACTTATTGCTTCACGAGCTCGACTGATTCGTTTTCCAATAGAAATTAGGGGACGAAAATTCATTGACTTTGGATATGGATTGACGACAGGATTTGGGTGCCGATTTGAAGCTTATCCTCTTTCTAAAGGTAAAAAACTATTATTTGGAAATAATGTTCAGGTGAATGATTATGTCCATATTTCTGCTATGAATCAGATAAAGATTGGAAATAATGTACTTATGGCTAGCCACATTTTTATTTCTGATAGTTCTCATGGTAATTATAAGGGTGATGATCAAAGTGCGCCCGATATTCCGCCTATAGAAAGAAAGTACTATACGGCACCTGTTTGTATTGAAGATAATGTGTGGTTGGGTGAAGGGGTTACTGTGATGCCTGGTGTCACTATCGGACATGGGAGTATTATTGGAGCTAATTCGATCGTAACAAAAAATATCCCTCCTAATAGTATTGCTGTGGGAAGTCCGGCAAAAATCATTAAGAAATATGATGAAACATCTAAGAAGTGGATTTGTAGATGCTTCTAAACATAAAATATAAATAGAGAATGCAAAAGAAAGTATTAGTTACAGGGGCTAATGGCTATATCGGACGCCATATAGTGTCTTCCCTTCTTGATTTGGGACATGAAGTGATTGCAGTCGATCTATGTACTGAAGACGTGGATAATAGGGCGCGTAAAATATCGTTAAATCTGTTTGACAAGTGTACACCAGAGCTTTATGCTAAATTTGGAGCGCCTGATGTATGCTTGCATATGGCGTGGCGCGATGGCTTTGTACATAATTCAAAGAACCATATGTCAGATTTGTCATCTCACTTCAATTTTTTAACTTCTTTGGTTGACGGTGGGCTGAAACAGTTGGCTGTGATGGGGACTATGCATGAAGTAGGATATTGGGAAGGGGCGATTGATGAGGATGTTCCTTGCCAGCCACTTTCGTTGTATGGTGTTGCAAAGAATGCTTTACGAGCTAGCATGGCGCAATATTGTAATGGAAATGATTGTGTTTTACAGTGGCTTCGTTGTTATTATATTTTGGGAGATGATACCAAAAATCACTCTATATTTACTAAGTTGCTTGAAGCAGCAAACAACGGAAAAACCACTTTTCCATTTACTACGGGAAAAACAAAATATGATTTTATAACAGTAGATGAACTAGCTAATCAGATAGCTCATACTATAATACAAAACCAGATAAACGGCATCATTAATTGCTGCTCCGGCACTCCGATGTCTCTTGCAGAAAGAGTGGAACAATTTATAGTAGAGCGTCGCTTAGACATTAAGTTGGAATATGGTGTGTTCCCTGACCGCCCTTATGATTCACCTATAATTTATGGGGATGCAACAAAAATTAAGCAAATAATGGAGGAGGCAAAATGAAAAATATTCTGATAACGGGTGGGGCAGGTTTTATAGGTTCTAATCTTGCTCGTAAATTGGTTGATAGAGGATATCATGTAACTGTTCTTGATAATCTCTCGAAACAAATTCATGGCCATAATCCTGATGAAACTTCTTCTCTCTATAATTCTATAAAGGAAATAGTGACGTTTGTTAAAGGCTCTGTTACTTCTGAAAGGGATTGGCTCAAAGCTCTTGAAGGGGTTGAATGCGTAGTACATTTGGCAGCTGAAACTGGTACAGGACAATCAATGTATGAAATATGTAAGTATGTAGATACGAATATAGGTGGTACGGCTCTTTTACTTGATCTCCTTACTAACACAAAACATTCAGTGAAGAAGGTCGTTGTTGCAGAGTCACGTGCTATCTATGGTGAGGGGCGTTACTATAGTGAAGAGATAGGAGGATATGTTTATCCGGCGGAACGTCGTGATGAGGATATGAGTAAGGGTGATTTTGAAGTTAAATACCCTCATTGCTCTAAACCTCTGAAGTTGGTAGGTACTACAGAAGATTCGTTAGTACATCCGACTTCGCTATATGGTATTACCAAACAAGTGCAAGGGCAACTTGTGCATCTGATTTGTCCATCTATTGGTATTTCTTCTGTTTCTTATAGATATCAGAATGTATATGGCCCCGGGCAGTCATTATCTAATCCCTATACAGGCATTCTTTCCATTTTTTCAACTCGTATCAAGAATGGTAACAGCATCAATATTTTTGAAGATGGGAAAGAATCACGTGATTTTGTATATATTGACGATGTAGTGGAGGCGACCATTTTAGGAATTGAAAAAGATGAAGCTAATGGACATGCGTTTAATATAGGAACGGGGATAGCCATAGATGTGCTGACAGTGGCAAACACATTAATCGGGAAATATGGAAAACAAGTACCTGTAATTGTATCGGGCAACTATCGCTTAGGCGATATTCGTCATAATTTTGCGGATATAACGGCCGCTCGTTCTATATTGGGTTTTAAACCTAAATGGAGTTTTGATGAAGGTATTACAGAATTTGTCAAGTGGGTGAATGAACAAGAAGTGCAGGAAGATAAATATGAAGTTTCAATCAAAGAAATGAGGGAGAAAGGTTTATACAAGTGATGAATTCTGAGTTTATAGATTTAAAAGGAAAGCGGATTTTGTTGTTTTCAGCTCAATTATTTGGTTATCAGTTGGAAATAATGAAATGTATGAATCGGCTTGGAGCTGTGGTTGACTACTATGATGAACGTCCGGGCAATAGCTTTTGGATTAAAGCTTTACTTCGTATTAACAGAAATTTGTTAGGATTATATACTGATAAGTATTATAATCATATTATTAAACAGACACGAAATATAGCATATAGTTATGTTTTTTTTACTAAGGGAGAGTCTATTTCTGTAAGTAATTTAAGGAAATTGAAAGCATTTCATCCTCAAGCTCAGTTTATCATTTACCATTGGGATTCTATAGCCAATAATAGAAATGCCCAAAACTTGATGCCATTTTTTGATAAAGTATTTTCATTTGATAAAATAGACTGTGAAAAGAATGGCATTAGATTCCTTCCGCTTTTCTATATACCTGATTATGTTAAAATAGCTAAAAGTAAGGAAACCATGTTGTATGATCTACTTTTTGTAGGTACGGCTCATAGTGATAGGTATGAATTGATTAAAAATATAGAGTGTCAATTTGAACGTAATGGAAAGAAATGCTATAGTTTTTTCTTTTTCCCTAGTAAAATTCTGTTTTATAAAATGAAGTTTCAGAATCCTGTTTTTAGATCGTTATCTGAAAGGATGTTTCATTTTAAGTCGATGTCAAAGGAGAATTTACTTTATTTATTTTCCGTTTCACGTGTTATAGTGGATATACAACACCCTAAGCAGACAGGGCTAACTATGCGTACCATTGAGACATTGGGAGCCAAGCGAAAGATGATAACAACAAATCAAGCAGTAGAGGAATATGATTTTTACAATCCTAATAACATACTAATAATCAATAGAAAAGATCCTGTGATACCGGAAGAATTCTTAAACTCTGCTTATCAAGAAATTCCACAAGAAACCTATAATAAGTATTCAATAGAACAATGGTTGACCACAATATTGAGCTAAAGGTTGGGTAGGATAGTAAGTGGATATTTTGTTATTCTAATTTTTTAGTTTCATGAAACTTTTATTTACAGGAGCCTCTGGCTTTTTGGGTAACAACGTGTATCCTATTTTGGAAAAGATGTATGATGTTACTACTGTAGGTTTGCTACCACAGGATGACTATACCGTAAACATGGCAAAGGAGATTCCTAAGCTGTGTGAACGGTATGATGCTGTTCTTCATGCTGCCGGAAAAGCACATTTTGTACCCCAAAAGGAAGCAGAAAAACAGGCATTCTTTGATGTGAACCTGCAAGGGACAAAGAATCTTTGTGCCGCATTGGAGAGGAAAGGAATACCGCGGGCTTTTATCTTTATTTCCACAGTGGCTGTGTACGGCTGTGATTATGGAGAGAACATAACGGAAGAACATCCTTTAAATGGAGTTACTCCATACGCTATGAGTAAACGTCTTGCGGAAGAGTATTTACAAAAATGGTGTTTCGAACATAATGTCATTTTAGGTATTATTCGCCCTTCCCTGATTGCCGGTCCCAATCCTCCGGGAAATCTGGGAACCATGATTCGTGGTATCTGTAGCGGGAAATATCTTAGTATTGCCGGAAGTCAAGCTCGTAAAAGTGTATTGATGGTGCAGGACATCGCAAGGTTAGTTCCTCTGTTGGTGGAAAAAGGAGGTATCTATAATGTATGTGGCAACTATCACCCCACTTTCAGAGAACTTGAAGCCATTATTTGCAAGCAATTGAATAAGAATTTGCCAATATCAATTCCGTTTTGGATGGCTAAATGTATGGCTTTGGTGGGTGATTGTTTGGGAAAGGAGGCTCCTATCAATTCTATGAAATTAAGGAAGATTACGAGATCTCTGACTTTCAGTAATGAAAAGGCGGTACATGAGTTGGGATGGACACCGACAAATGTATTGGAGAATTTCAAAATAGAATGAGTGTCTATTTTTGGATAATATTTGCTGCAACAGGTATTATGTCTTTCTTGTTTGCCTGTATTCAGCTTTGGTTCTATTGGATAAATAGATACGAATGATGTATTATTTGATAGTTTTAGTTCTGTTGTTCTTGGCAGAACTTTTTTATTTTAAGATAGCTGATAGATTTAATATCATCGACAAGCCGAATGAGCGGAGTAGTCATATCCGGATTACTTTACGCGGTGGGGGAATCATCTTTTTCTTCGGTGTGTTGGCTTACTTTCTGACCAGTGCTTTTGAATATCCCTGGTTTATGCTGGCATTGACTCTGATAACTTTCATCAGTTTCATAGATGATATAAGATCCACCAAACAGATAACAAGGCTGCTTTTTCATTTCTCTGCTATGGCTTTGATGTTCTACCAGTGGGGATTATTTTCTTTATCTTGGTGGTGGATTATTATTGCTTTGATAGTCTGTACAGGCATAATCAATGCCTATAATTTTATGGATGGAATCAACGGAATTACAGGTGGTTATTCGCTTATGATCCTTGTTGCATTGGCATATATCAATAAAGAAATAGTTCCTTTTGTAGACGAAGGCATCATCTATACAGTGCTTTGTTCCGTCTTGGTATTCTGCTTCTTCAATTTCCGCAAGAAAGCGAAGTGTTTTGCTGGTGATGTGGGTTCGGTAAGTATCGCCTTTATCATTCTTTTCTTGATCGGTAAGTTGATTATACACACAGGAGATTTCAGTTGGATTGTCTTGTTGGTAGTTTATGGTGCGGATAGTGTTTTGACAATTGTTCATCGCTTAATGCTTCATGAGAATATCGGATTACCTCACCGGAAACATATGTATCAGCTAATGGCGAATGAGTTGAAAATTTCTCATGTGATAGTATCTTCTGCTTATATGATGGCACAATTGATAGTAATAATCGGATTTATCTATTGTCAGAACTATGGTTATATTTATTTGATAAGTTGTATTCTGCTTTTGAGTTTGATTTATGTTCTTTTTATGAAGAAATATTTCCATTTACATTTGAACAAGTAATCTGAAAGAAAAATAAAATAACAGTCCCCGGTTCTTTGAAGAATCGGGGACTGTTGTTATAAAGCATCTTGATCCGGATTAAATTTATCCTGATTCATCGTGACGCCAATTTAATATAATTTGTTATAATTTTCCGTTTTGTATGCAGAAATCGTTTCTTTTTTTAATTTATTTAGTGTTATTGGTTGTCGATCTGTTATTTTTGGATACATTTGCATGCACCGTTTATCAATACACAATTTAATTTAAGAATACTTATGAGAAAATTATCAATTATTCTTTGTGCTTTATTCATAGTAAGTGTACAGATGGCATTTGCTCAAAATATAAGTATAACGGGTACAATTAAAGCGGGAGGAGATGTACTTCCGGGAACTTCTGTATTACTGAAAGGTACAGGAACAGGAACAATAGCCGATGTGGATGGGCACTATGCAATAGAAGCGCCAGCTAACGGTACGTTGGTTTTTAGTTTTGTGGGGATGATTTCTCAGGAAATACCGATTCAGGGAAGAAAGGTTATTAATGTAGAGTTAAAAGACGAATCGGTCAATATTAACGAGGTGGTGGTAGTTGCCTATGGTGTTGCCAAGAAATCTACTTTTACAGGTTCGGCTGTTACGGTGAAAGCCGATGTGCTGGAAAAGCGGCAGACATCAAGTATCTCGCAATCTTTGCAGGGAGTTGCTCCGGGTGTGCAAGTAACGATGAACTCCGGTCAGCCGGGTGAGAATGCTCAGATACGTATTCGTGGTATCAGTTCACTGAACACGGGTTCGGAACCACTTTGGGTGATTGATGGTATTCCTTACGAAGGAAATCTGAATTCGGTGAATCCGGACGATATCGAGTCGATGACTATTTTGAAAGATGCCGCTTCGGCTGCCTTGTATGGTGCAAGAGGTGCTAACGGCGTGGTAATGGTAACGACTAAAAAAGGTAGGAAGGATCAGGCGCCCACTATCTCTTTGAAAGCGGTGGTAGGTACTTCAAACCGTGCAGTGTCGGAGTATAAGAAACTGCATACCGTAGACTGGATGCAGATGCAATGGGAAGCCATGCGCAATGGAAGCATTGGCAGCAGTACGCTGGGAGGGCTTTCTCCCGAACAGTGGGCTACAGACAATCTGATTAAGAACATTGTTTATAATCCTATCTATCAAAATGGCAAGGCGGTGGACAAACCTATCGGTACGGATGGAAAGGTACTTCCGGGTACTACAGTGATGTGGGATGAAGATTGGTATGATGCCGTTACTCAAACTCCTATCCGCCAGGAATACCAGCTTTCTATCTCGGGTGGTGCCAACAAAGTGAGATATGCTGCTTCGCTAGGTTATTTGAAGGATGAAGGTACTACTCGCGAATCTTATTTCACCCGCTACAACGGTCGTCTTTCTTTGGAAGCAGATATCACCAAGTGGTTAAGCACGGGTTTGAGTGCTGCTTTTTCGTATAGTGACCAGAATTATCCTCCGCAGGCTTACGAGAATATCGGTTATCCGTATGTATTCTCGCGTGTGGTAGCACCTATCTATCCGGTGTACAAGCGTAATGAGGATGGTAGTGTGATGAAGGATCAAAACGGAAAGCCTGTTTTCGACTTAGGTGATGGAAATCCTAAGCGCCCTGTGGCATCGGGACAGAATCCGAGAGCTTCTTTGGGCTTGAATACAAAGAAGTATACCAAGACTACTTTGGACCCCAACTGGTGGTTTCAACTCAATATTATCGATGGGTTGACTTTTAAAAACAGTTTGGCTATAAATACCTGGCATGGTGATGACGATCAGATCTACAGCCGTGTATATGCCGATGCCAAAGGGCTGGGATATCAATACAAGTATCGAAATAATCAGATGGTGATTAACGCCAATCAGGTTCTTTCGTATAGCAAGCAGTTGGGCGACCATAACATCGGTTTGATGTTGGGGCATGAATCTTCTAAGAATACCCGTAAATATCTGAGTGCACAAAAAAGCGGTACTTATTCGGATGATTTTCCGGAATTTTCCATGTCTACTACGATGGTCAATCTGAATTCTTACACCGAAGAATTGAACCGTGAAGGTTACTTCGGCCGTGCCAGCTACGACTATAAGTCGAAGTACTTTGTTGAAGCAAGCTACCGTCGTGATGCGTCCTCACGTTTCTATATTGATAATGCCTGGGGTAACTTTTGGTCAGTGAGCGGTGGATGGACCTTGACAAGAGAGAAATTCATGGAAACGGTGAAATGGCTCGATTTATTGAAATTGCGTCTGAGCTATGGTATACAAGGTAATGATAATATGAGCGATTGGTATGCATGGCAGGGACTGGCTTCTACAAGCAGCAACGCTATGAATTACAATGGCAATATGGGTGTTTTCTACTCGAAGATGGAAAATCGTGAATTGACTTGGGAGAAGAACAAATCATGGAATGTGGGTGTGGATTTCGCTATGCTGGGCCAACGTATCTCGGGTTCGGTAGAGTTCTATAACCGTCTGACCACCGATATGTTGTTCAGCTTGCCGATGCCTTTGTCCAACGGTTTCAGCCAAAGATATAAGAACATCGGTAGCATGGTGAACCGGGGTGTCGATCTTGATTTGAATGGTATCTTTTATGCCGAAAAGAACATTGAGGCCGGTGCACGTTTCAACCTGAGTTATCTGCATAACGAAATCAAGTCGCTTCCGCAAGATAAAATCATCAAGGATGACAAACAATGGCAAAAGGGACATGGAGCTTACGAATTCTATATGTATGAGTATGCCGGCGTTGACCCTGAAACCGGTGACGCATTGTATTATGGTGAAGGTGAGAATGGCAGAATCAAGACTGCTAATATTGCCAAAGCGTCTAAATATTATGTAGGAAATGGTTTGGCACCTGTTCAGTTTACACTTTCACCTTATATTAATCTGTATGGAGTAGACTTCTCGTTCTCGTTGAGCGGAACATTCGGAAATCAAGTGTACGACTATGCTTACGAACGTATGATGCATACCGGAGGTAGCTATGGTACACAATGGTCTGCTGATATCTTGGATCGTTGGACTCCCGAAAACCGGAACACAAACATTCCGAAGGTAACGATTGGAGCAAATTCTTATTCCATCGCTTCTTCACGTTTCTTGTTCGACGGTGACTATATGCGCCTGCGTGCTTTGACCTTGGGATACACTTTGCCTAAGACGTGGCTTGCTAAAGCACATATCAAATCGGCTCGTGTTTACTTCCAGGGTGATAATCTGCTGACCTTTAAGTTAGGTAACCTGCCCGACGGAACCGATCCGGAAGTGTTGAGTGGAACACAAAGTACGAACTCAACGGCTGCACGTACAATCTCATTCGGCATTAATCTCACCTTCTAAAAAACTTTAGTTATGAAAAGAAAATTCTTATTATATACGGCTTTGTCCGGAATGCTGCTTCTGACAACAGGATGTGGCGATTCTTTCCTGCAAACGAAACCTACCGACTCTGTAGGTTCGTCCGAAATGACTGACAACGAGTTGAACATCAATTCTTTGCTCAATGGTACATACAAGAAAATGATGGCGTACAATGGTGCCGAATCTACTAACCATGATGATGCGTCATACGTATCGTGGGTGATGAAGAACGAAGTGCGCGGTCTTGATATGATTATCAAGAGGGCCCGCTCGCGCTGGTATGCATGGGATTATGAATTCGATGAACCCAGTCGCCTGGCAAATGACTATCACTCCCGCGTGATCTGGCAATATGCATACGCTATCATCAAGAATTGTAATGTGGTGATCGAAGCGACGAAAGGTTTGACTCCTGATTCCTATAAATCATACAACGGTCAAGCCAAAGTGATTCGTGCAATGATGTATCACCAGTTAGTGAGGATGTATCAGAAAGCTTACCGCCTCAATCCCGATGCTGCCGGTGTTCCTTTGATTCTGCTTCCGCCCAGTGCAAACTATTCTGAAGATAAGGATGCCAAAGGACGTGGAAAGTTGTCGGAGGTTTACGTGCAGATGGTTCAAGACTTGAATGACGCAATAGATCTATTGACCAATGTTCGTACGAATAAAGGTTATATCAATCAGCAGGTAGCTTATGGTTTCCTGGCACGTGTACAGTCTGACATGGCTTATGCCGGCAATGACAATGGCTATCAGAATGTTTTGTGGGATGAGGTAATAGAAAATGCCCAGGCAGCATGCGAAGGTTTGGGAATCATGGACCGTGCTTCTTGGGAGCTGGGTTTCAACGATAATTCAAATAAGGACTGGATTTGGGGCTTTGTGAACGATAGCCAAGGGAATACCGGTTATCCGGGTTTCTTCTCATTCATTGACCGCAGAAGCGGACGTACCGGTTATCAGAATGTACGTGTGGACAAAGCATTCATCGACATGTTCGCTGAGACTGATGTGCGCAAGCTCTTCATGCAAGAACCCGGTAGTAAAGAAGAAGACAATGAATATTGTCCGCTTAAATTCATGGATAATTCACTTAAAACAGGGCATATTCCGATGATGCGTGTTTCGGAAATGGTGCTCATCCAAGCAGAAGCATATGCAAACAAAGGAGAGTTGCAAAAAGCTCAGGACAAGCTGGATGAACTGCGTGCCAAACGCATTGAAGGTTATGTAAACGAGGCGCCGGCAGCTACCCGCAATGACATGCTCGAACGCATCTGGAAAGAACGTCGTAAAGAGCTTTACGGTGAAGGTTTTGCTATGACCGACATCCTGCGTTTAGGATTTATTGTAAATGGGGAGAAAGCTACTCGCAGCCAGTATCATGGGCTTTGGATAGTTAAGGACCTAAAAGATAATGACAATCGTTTCATCTTCCACATTCCGGTAGAGGAGTTGAACGCTAATCCGTTAATCACGGATAAGGATCAGAATCCTTAAAACCTTTGTTACAGGACATTTTCTTTCTTTAGAAGAAAGATGTAATTAGATTTATAAAGCGGTGGAGATTCATATTCTTTACCGCTTTTTTCTAATTATATGATATTTGTCAGTTTTTTAAAAGGAATTTTCTTCTATCTTTGCGCACAAATTAATTAACTTCTTATACCAAAATGAATACACAAACTACTTATCTTGCTTCGAAGCCGCATTATGAAATACTGGACGGGCTTCGCGGCGTGGCTGCTGTTATGGTTGTTATGTTTCATCTTTTTGAAGCTCATGCCGCAGGCAATCATCTTACTCAAATTATTAATCACGGTTATTTGGCGGTAGATTTCTTCTTTATGCTTTCGGGCTTTGTTATCGGTTATGCTTATGATGACCGTTGGAACAAGATGACCGTCGGTACTTTCTTTAAACGTCGTATCATTCGTCTGCATCCTATGGTGATTATGGGAAGCATTGTAGGTGCTGCATTTTTCTATTTCCAGGAGTCTCCTTGTTTTCCGCCGATTGCAAATACATCTATCGGTACGATGTTACTGGTGATGCTGTTGGGATGTACATTGCTGCCTCTTCCATTGAAATGGGATATTCGCGGTTGGACTGAGATGCATCCGTTGAATGGTCCGGCATGGTCGCTCTATTATGAGTATATCGGTAATATCCTATATGCTTTGTTTGTACGTAAGTTTAATAAAGTAGCCTTGTCTGTACTGGTATTTGTAGCAGGTTGCTTTACTGTACATCTTTGCTTGACTGCTCCTGCAGGTGATATAGTAGGGGGATGGGCTCTTAACTGGGAACAACAATATGTGGGGCTTGTGCGATTGATGTATCCTTTCTTCGGAGGATTACTGTTGTCACGTCTTGGCTGGCTGATACGTATAAACAAGCGGGCCTTCTGGTGGTGTAGCTTGATGATAGTGGTGATTCTTTCCGTTCCCCGTATCGGTGGTGAAGACGGCTATTGGATGAATGGGCTTTATGAGGCTTTCTGCATTATCTGTATTTTCCCGATTATAGTGTCGATGGGAGCAGGAGGTAAAGTTACCGGTAAGCGTTCTACAGCCGTATGTAAGTTCCTGGGAGATATCTCATATCCTGTTTATATCACACATTATCCGTTGGTATATACTTATACAGCATGGGTATGCAATAATAATGCCACTATGGTGGAAGGTATTCCTTATATGATACTTACTTTTGTTGGCTCTTTTGTTCTGGCTTATGCTTGTTTGAAGCTTTACGACGAGCCGGTACGCAAATGGCTGACGGATCGTTTCCTGAAAGGAAAAAAGAAATGAGTTTAAGTATTGAGTAATAGTTTAAATAAAAATTCCCCATTGCAACAGTTAGCAATGGGGAATTTTGTTTGATAATTATCTTATTTGACATCAATGAACTTTTTAGCCTTTTCTTTTTCTTGTGCAGTGAATTTAGGCAATAAAATATTCAAAACGCCATTCTCAACCTGAGCAGATATTTTATCCTTGTCTACATCATCAGGAAGGATCATGGTCTGCTGGAATTTCGTATACGAGAATTCACGACGTAGGTAGCGACCTTCTTTCTTTTCTTCTCCTTTATTCTCTTCTTTACTTTCAGTTTTCTTTTCCATACTGATGACCAAGTTGTTTTCTTCATCGATATGAACGTTGAAGTCTTCTTTCGTCATACCTGGAACTGCTAATTCTACTTTGTATTCTTTTTCTGTTTCGAATACGTTGATGGCAGGGGCTGTTGCATTAGCTTTTACCATCCAGTCATTATCAAAGAAATCATTAAAAATGTTTGGTAACCAATTAGGGTTTCTTCTTACAGGCATCATAGTTATAGTCTCCTTTTCTTTAAGTTAAACATATAATTTAGGTTTGAATGAATTTGGGCTCGTTTGTTATCAGATATTCTGTTTACTAACTTCTACTATCAGTTTCCGGAACCGTCATCGACTAATCATATTGCAAACTTTATGCCACCTGTATTTTGCCTTTATCTTTGACTATTTGTCACTATAATCTGACTAAATTACTTGTTTAGTGTCAAAATGCTATCTTATTTATTTAAATTTGATAGATTTTTAGACTAATTTAAAACGTATCCTCCAGCGTTTGGCTTCGTCGTCCCAGTCGTGACTGATGATTTTGAAGGTACCGATTTCCGATGTGTTTTCAACGTGTGTGCCGATGCAGAGGCATTGGTCGTAATCTCCTACTTTTACTACACGTACGGTTTCGGAAGCACCTTCCGGCAATCGCTCTAAGTCGAAGCGTCCTTTTGCCTCTTCTTGCGAAATGAATTCTGTAGTTACTGGTAGATGTTGGGCAATCACTTCATTTACTGCCTCCTCCAGTTTTTTCACTTCTTCTTCAGAAGGGCAGGCTCCCAAACGATAATCAAGTTTACTCTTTTTGCGTTCTATATGTGCTGAAATTGAGCGTCCACAATTAAATAACCTAATCATTGTCTGGTTGATGATGTGTTCGCAAGTGTGCATAGGTGCGATTGACACATCCTGGAACTTGGGGGCTGCTTGGTTTATTTCCATAATAGACAAATTTTTATTGTTTTTAGACATAAGAACAAAAGAACATATTTCTTCTTATGAGTTATTATTGATGTTTGTATTCTCTGAATTTCCTTTTTATTTCGATGCGTTCACCACCGAAATTAATAAGCAGACCATTATCTTTATTAGTGGCGGTTAGGTAATTGACTAATTGGGTTTCGTGTATGGGTATAAGATTTTGTACTGCTTTGAGTTCAATGATAATCTCATTCTCTGCGATTATATCTGCTCTGAATTCTCCTACAACTTCATGTTTGTAATATACATTAATAGGCATTTCTGTATCTGCATGAATACCTTTTTCTTTTAATTCTATTACTAATGCTTTCTGATAAACTGTTTCTAGAAAACCTGCCGCAAGGTGCATCCTCACATTATATGCACACTGAATAATAGCCTTAATAAGTTCTTCTGTTTCCATCATTAAATTCTTTTGTTCTTCTGTTCTTCTGTCTGAAGATATAGAATCAGTTATTGCATCGTAGCTAATACTTTTTCTTTCAAAATACTGTATACATGTATATCCGTAAATTCTCCTGAAGCAAGTAATTCACCAGCTTGCTCTGTTCCCTCATGGTGGAAACCGAGACGGATAGGAATGCCATTGCTTGCTGCGTTGCCGGTGGCGCAGCGAATTTGTATGCGTTTTATATCTTTTTCATTGACCAACCATTGACATAGCCTGCGCACGCTAGCGGTCATGATTCCCCGGTGTTGATACTCAGGGAGCAGCCAGTAACCTATTTCTGTACGGTGATTAGCAAAATCTGAGAAATGAAATCCTATTAAACCACAAAGCTCATTGCGGTCATTCCATATTCCAAAAATAGGTTCATATTGCTCTTGAGGAACAGAAAGTACACTCTTCAAGAAAGATTCCTCATCGGCTACCGAATGCAGCTTATCTACAAAGGGTAACCAAGTCCTTAGATAGTCACGATGAGAGTCGATTGCATGATAAATTGCGGCTGCATCTTTTAAAGTGATCTCGCGTAAAAGAATATCAGGAAAAATAGGAAATGAGAGAGGAGCCGGATTCTGAATAACAGTCTTTGCAGGTGGGCAAAGTTTCAACCTTTCTTTGATTTTCCCCCATGCGTGTGTATCGAACAAGCAACTATTGCGCATGGTGTGATACATTTCTTTAAAACGTGACATCGGAATTGTGAAGCTAAGTATATTCTCTTCGAAATACGGACGTACGGAAGGATCGAAAAATCCTAAGAAAGTTCTTTTGCCATGCTTCCTGTTTTCGAGGATGGCTTGTGTAACAACAGAACAGCATCCTGAACCGAATGGAGCGGACACAGCATCAAAGGCGTTGTTATCGAAGTACGCCCAAGTAACAAGACCGGAAAGCATATCAGGAGTTGCTAGGAACAAGATGCCTTCTATCTGATCAAAAGATGATATTTGATCTATACGGGCAAAGTGTAAATAAGCTTTGTCTGCACGAGGAACCTGTATCTCTTGTATAAAATCGAGTACCATTTCAGGTGTCTTCTTGTATTTTTCTTTCAGCGATACAAAGCCGGGGACACGTTCGGGCATATCTGTAAAGCCAGTATAGAATTTGCCACCTCCACAAGTAATTGTTTCATTACTGAGGCTGATGATCTTTCCGTCTCTGACTAGTCGCATGCATTTGAAAAGGCAGCCGTTTACTTTTTCTGTCGGAGCTGCTGCTTCGTTCGAATACCAGAAAGCGATAGGAAGTTCGGCTTGCATACCGAAGGCTTCCTGATAGTTGGATATGAAAGTGTGTATGTTCATATTAGAATATTATTATATAACCGTAAAGATAGGTTATTTTCTGATATATGCTCGAAATTCGAAACATAATTTTATTTTGAATCGTGGTTAAGAGAGTGATCCGGGAAAAGACAAGAACAATGAACTGATTTGGAATAAGGAGCAAAAAAAAGGAGTACCGCTGTACTCCAACCTTTGTTAACCTTAAATCTAATACTATGAAAAACACATTGCAAAGATACGGACAATTGACATATTTGCAAATAATCCAAAGAAAAAAGTATGTTTTATAACACTTATTAAAAATATTGCAATGCTATTATATGGTTATTAACGAATTTCGCTCAGTTATTTCTTACGTAATTCAAAAAACTAGAAGAAAGCGAAGGGATGCTTATTTGTTTTTGCTTAATGTTATTAATTTGCAGTTTTAAACATGCAATTATCTCTTCATGTGATGCAAAATATTGTTTTGCAATGTTGAGTGCAGAATGATATCTGTGTAATGCTTCTTCCCAGTTATTAAAAGCGACTTCATTTATGAAGCCTATTTGTCTCTCTGCTTCTATTATACTCAGATAGTATGCTGTGTTAGCTTCTGCCAGCTTTTCATAATATTTGATTGAATCGGTATATTGTTCGATAGCCTCTTTATATTGTCCGGTTTCTATATACAATTGTGCAATAGTATCTTGAGTATAAGCTATAATAGGGGTATAGACACCGAATGATTTTTGCATTTCTTGGAGTTCGTCTGATTCTAATAACTTCCTGATAGATACTGATTTTTTGTAGTTTAATATAGCCTTCTCCTTCAATTCTTTGATTGTTGATTCTATTGTTGCTTTTTCTTTTTGCTTTTCAATTTTTAGAGCTTGATTTTGATAATACCAGCCTAAACTGCGCAAAGTACTGGCAACTTCCGGTAAATGAATTTCCGGCTTCGTTTCTGCAAGTGCGTAACGTATTTCGAGAGCTTTCAATAATGAAGTTTCCCCATGGATCCAATCATTATCTGTACGCAAATTACCTAGATTATGATAGCAGTCAGCTACTTTAGAAGCATATTTGGATGGATTCTGTGCATGAAGTTGCAAGTAACAGTCTAAAGCTTTCTGCAAAAAGGTGCGTGCTTTGCGATGCCTTCTTGTATCTTCTTTATAAAAGCAACCTAAGTTTATCCAGCAATGGGCAACATCTGAGCGATACTTTATTTTCTTTTCCTCAGGAAGTTGATCATAGTAGTTTACCGCCTCTTCAATTAATTGCTGCCCTTTTTCTTTGTTTGCATATTTATAATAAAGCACTCCCAAATTACTTTTTACTAATAACTGTTTGCAATCAAAATCGTATGCGGGAGCTTTGCTATGTAGTTGCTGATACATTTCTAATAACATTAGATAGCGTTTCTCAGCTTCCGTAAAATCCCCACGGCGGTTGTAGATATTTCCCATAAGATTATGGCAGCGGGCTATAATTTCAAGAATCTCTAAGTCGTCATCTTGATTTTCTGATAATAGGGCTGCATAGAGTTGTATGGCACATTTGTAATAGAAGAGTGCACGCTTTGATTTATGATTCTTATCTAAAAAACGAGCATATTTATAAACATAATGGGCGTGTGTTTTGTGCTCTGAACAGATTCGGGCTATTTCTAAAGCCTTTTCACGTGTTTTACAGGCATCATTGAAACGATCCGGGTTTTTGAGATCTGCTAATGTACTTTTAGCACTTAGAAGTAACACTTCTATATTCGTTTCTAAAGCTTTTTTAGTAGTGTCAACTAAAGCTTGTGCCTGCTGGTATTCTTGAAGACTTCGATTTATATCAGGTTCAATTTTTTTTAAATTGAGTAATGCTGCAGCTCCTTGGCTATCTCCTTTTTCGAATAATTGGGAAGCTTGTTTCAGTAATTCACTTGTGTTTTGTGAAGATATTTGGCTGATCTGTATGGCTATATCCAATAAGCGATTATTCTGTTCTTCTAATTGTTTTTTCAGGTTGTTTTGTTTGATTTGAAGTTGAGTGTATTTATTTTGTTCAATCTTCAACTTTTCTTCAAAGTCAGATAAGTCCTCTTGGTAGTCTGCTAATGCTTCTTCATCATCCTTATAACGTTCTATTTTCTTGTGACATTTGCTAATACGCTCTTGAAGCTTGCATATTTCTACTTTTTCCTCCTCTAATAAAGTTGCATTTTCTTCTATTTCTTGTTTTATACGAATAACTTCTGCATTATTGCCGGAGAATGAAATATTATCTAGGTTTCCGATGCGAACTTTTCCTAACATTAGCTGTGAGCCCTTAATTTCTGCCTTTAAATCATTATTATTATGAAGATGTGCAAGTTGCATCATTACGCTATAACGTAGGGTGTCAATATGGGCATAAGGAGGAATCGTGAAATATTCCAATTGTTCAGTTACTCGCTTCTTGAAAGCGAGTAATGATTCTTCTTCTTTATCTTCTGGGAGAAGCGCTTTGTAGTAAATACAAATGTGAGGAAAACCTTTACACATGCATGTTTCCTGTGCTACATTAAATTCTTCTAATGTATATCTGTTTGCAAAATGATGAAATAAAACAATAAACAATTTACTGTTGCGTACTAACCCATCATATTCATTTTGACTTCGTTCGCCTTTAAAAGCAGGATTTTGCCGTTCCCATTTATCCAGTTTTATGCGGATACCTTCGGGCTCATAGATTACTTCGTTCAACTGATTGATGAGTTCAGTAATCTCTTTACGATCTTCTTCCAATTCATTGCTGGAAGCAAGAAATACATGTATGTTGTGTAAGATGAGGGTGTTCATGTCCCCAAAGATAAAATGTTTTTGACAAGATTACAAATAATCTTTATAAAATTTATCCTTTAGCTTCTTGATACATAAACCTCTTAATGCTCTTCTTTGCCGTCTTCTCAAATTCTTCAAAGTGTATCTTGACTTTTGTAATCTGGCAATAGGCAGGCAACTGCAAATTCAATTCTTTGCGATTCTCTTCCATTGCATTTTCAATATCTGCTTGTTGCAAGCCATGGGCAAATGCGTCGTCAAAGTCAGGGTAAATGAGGGCGACAAGTTTTTCATGCTGTAATACGATTAGTGATTCGGCTACGTATGGCATGTTGTTCAGCTTGCTTTCTATCTCTTCAGGATAGATATTCTGCCCGCTGGAGGTAAGCAGCATGTTTTTGCTACGACCACGTACAGTAACATATCCGTCGGTATCCATGGTAGCAAGATCTCCGGTGTGGAGCCATCCATTAATATCTATTATTTGAGAGGTGGCTTCCTCGTTTTTATAGTATCCCAACATGAGATTGGGACCTTTACAAATAATCTCACCGGCAATATTTTCTGGATCGTCTGATGCTATTTTTACTTCCATACGTGAAGCTGCTTTGCCACAAGATGAAAGCTTTAGGGTTTCCCAACGGCTGGAGCAAATAATAGGACCACATTCCGTCATACCGTATGCAATGGTATAGGGGAATCCTATTTGTTTAAGGAAGCGTTCTACATCGGCATTGAATGGAGCACCGCCAATGATGATTTCATCAAAGTTACTGCCAAAAATTTCCATCGCTTCTTTGCGGGCGGAAGCTTTTATTTTGTCGTTGATAATGGGGACACGGAGTAACAGCTTACCGATTTTATTATCTACACGGGGAAGAATATTCTTTTTAATAATCTTCTCTACGATCAGTGGCACACATGAAATAACGCGCGGTTTGATTTCTGCGAATGATTGTGCGATAATCTTCGGTGAAGGCATACGGGTTAGGAAATAGATATGTGCACCGACGGAGAAACCATATAAAAAATCGTATACCATGCCGAAAACATGACCTAGGGGAAGCATGGATACAATGTGATCTCCCTGACGAACAGGTAGCATCTCATGGCAGTAAGCAATATTTGACCAAATACTGCGATAGGGTAGCATAACCCCTTTGGAATATCCCGTTGTACCGGAGGTATAGTTGATGATAGCTAATTCTTCAGGAGACTGCTCCTTGCGATAGCGGATATGTTCGGAACGGAAACTTTTGGGAAAACGCGCGCCATAAATGGCATTGCGATGATCAAAGGCCTCCATCAGGCATTCGTTCCGGCAAACTACCGGGGTAAAGTCTGTTAACAATACAATGCCCATAAGAAGTGGCATTGCGTCTTCGTTGAGGTTTTCCCATGCCTGGTCGCCTACAAAAAGTAATTTGGCTTCGGAGTGATTGACGATATTATGAATATTATCGGCTTTGAACTCATGTAGAATGGGAACAATAACAGCACCATATGTGATAGTAGCCAAGAAAGTAACTGCCCAATGAGCACTGTTACGCCCGCAGACTGCTATTTTATCACCGGGTTTGATCCCCGCACTTTCCAATACGATATGGAATTTAGCTATTTTTCTTGCTACATCTTTGTATTGTAAAGTAATTCCTTTGTAGTCAGTCAGGGCATCACAGTCCCAATTTTGAATTATACTTTGTTCTATATAATCAATGAACCCTTGTTGTTGTTCCATTCGTATTTTGCACACTTTAGTTAAAACCGTGCAAATATAGGGCTTATACTAATGCGAAGCAAGCTGTTTCTTAATTTTTTTATTGCTCTTTGTGGTCGTAAAAGTTGCCTAAAATTCTTATTCTTTACTCTTCTCAGAAATAAGAAGTAATTTGTCTCCCTCATGTAGTTTCAGTGTACCATTGGGAATAAGATATTCGTCACCACGTTTTACAATCATTACCAAGGTTCCCTTTGGTAAATTCATATCCTTCAAAGTATTGCCACCTTCGAGTATTTCCCGAGTAACAGTCATATCACGTAAATCGGAATCTATTTCTTCCGGTAGTTCTACTCCAAATTCATTACCCGTCTTTGCCATTGGCATAGAAAGTCCCAACAGACGGGCAACCCATGAAACCGTAGTACCTTGTATAACCAATGAAACAATGGTGATAAAGAATACGATATTGAAGATAACATGGGCACCAGGCACTTGAGCTACAACTGGATAGGTCGCAAATATAATGGGTACAGCGCCACGTAAACCTACCCAAGAAACAAATAACTGTGATTTAAAAGTAATCTTTTTGCCGAAAGGCAGCAGACAGAGAAATACACTCAAAGGACGGCCTATTACTATCATAAATACACCAATAAGCAGTGCTACAACGGTCACTTCAAGCATTTCGTGAGGATTTACAAGCAAGCCAAGACAAAGGAACATGATGATTTGGAATAGCCAGGAAAGTCCATCCATAAATGTGTAAATATCTTTGCGGTATGTAATCTTATTATTACCAACCATCATACCGGCAATATATACAGCTAAATAACCGTTACCTTTCAGCAGGTCTGTTATGGAGAAAGTAAAGAATACAAAGGAAAGCAATAAAATGGGGTATAATGCCTGGTTGTCGATATTTATCCGGTTGAGCATGAGAATGGCCAGTTTGCCAAGTAAGTAACCGGCAGCAGCACCTACAATGAATTGTACGACAAATGATCCCAAAATATGAGGAATACCCATTCCGGATGACTGGATGAATTGAATGAGGACAATGGTAAGCATGTATGCCATAGGATCGTTACTACCACTCTCCAGTTCTAACATAGGGCGCAGATTATGTTTTAGATTCATTTTTTGTGAGCGAAGAATGGCAAATACTGAAGCGGAGTCGGTAGAAGACATGGTGGATGCAAGTAACAAGGATGTGATGAGAGGGAGGTGGATGTTAGTCCAACTCATGCCCGAAAGCCACCATATAAATAGTCCTGTAAATATAGCAGTCAGCAATACACCTACAGTAGATAAGACAATACCGGGAGTAAGAATCGGTTTGATTTCCGTAAATTTGGTATCCATGCCACCTGAAAACAAGATAACACTAAGGGCAACCATACCGATAAATTGTGCCTCTTTGGCATTATGAAATTGTAAACCCAAGCCGTCGCTACCGAATAGCATACCCACTACAAGGAAGAGTAACAACGCCGGGACTCCGAAACGATAACCAGTCTTACCAACAATAATGCTGACGAAAAGTAAAATAGAACCAATCAGTAGAATGTTTTCTGCTGTAAATATCATATTTTTTGTGTTAAAGGATTTATATATTTAAACAATAAAAAAGAGAAAATAGTTCAATTGAATTTTAAAACAAAGGTAGTTTCTTTACCGGGTAGTAATGTGATATTACCACCTGATAAACGCATGATTTGACGAGAAATGCTCAAACCGACACCACTGCCGCCTTCCTTGGTTGTAAAGAAAGGGATAAAGATGTGTTCGGCGATATCGGCAGGAATGGATGGTCCGTTGTTGGATATCTCTATTAAGACGGCTTCCGCTTCATTGCAGTAAGCATGGATTCGGATACTGCCTTCCTTGTTTGCTGTAGGGTTAGATTCGATAGCTTGGATAGCATTTTTAAGTAAGTTGATCACTACTTGCGAAATCAAGTTCTCGTCGGCATAAAGAATAAGATCATCCGGGGTGATGCTCTTTTGGAAGGTCACAGAAACATCGGGGTATTGATGGTGTGCCAGCTCTACCATACGCTCAATGAAACTTTTGACATAGAATAAGGAAGGTTCCGGGGTAGGGATGCGGGTGAATCTACGGTAAGAATCTACAAAAGAAAGCAATCCTTTACCTGTACTGCTGATAGTCTGCAATCCGCTGCGAATTTCTTCTTTAATGATGGGCGATGAATCGGTCAGCCCCAGAAGGGTATCGCTCAGTGAAGTTATCGGGGTGACTGCATTCATGATTTCATGCGTCAACACCCGGGTTAATCTGATCCAGGAATCAATTTCTTTTTCGTCCAGTTCGCTGTTAATGTCATTCAGGGCAAGGATGCGGAGATGTTCTTTACGAACCGTGATATCACTGACGCGAATGGAAAAATTTACAGTGCCACGTTCATTGCTGAAAGGTATTTGTAATTTGTCACCTGAACGGCAGTTTGTAAGTATTTGGGTAAGATGAGAATCTATGCGTGCCAATTGACTGACGTGGGTGAAGACATTTAATCCCAGCAAGCGCAAAGCTTCCCTGTTTTTCTGGTATACTGCACCATTATCATTTAATACAAGGATACCTGTGCTTATGCAGTCCAAAATAAGCTCGTAATATTTTTCTTGCTGGACGGTTTCACTTTTTACGTTATAAAGGATATGAGCTACCCGGTTCAAAGCACTGTTGACAAGGCGTACATCGGCATTCTGTTCGGTTTCCGAGAAATGTATAGCATTATCGTTATTTTCAATAGCATCGAGCATGAAGAGTACTCTTCGTACATGTTGGCGGTACAACTTCTGTTGCCATCGCAGGGCGATAGGGAGAAGTAGCGTACATAAGATTGCCCAGAATATTGAATCGCTTATTTCGCGTGAAGCAGAATAGCAGGTGAAAACATTCATCCATACCGTTCCTGTAAGAAACGCTACCAGAATACTGATCGTAACGCGAAAAGGATAATATGTACTTATATTTCTAATCACTATCTACTATTTATTAGATTCCATACTTCTTCATCTTATTATATAACGTTTGACGCGTGATACCAAGTTGAGCCGCGACAGCAGAGAGATTTCCGTTACATTTATCTAATGTCTTGCGGATCATTTGCATTTCCATCTCTTCAAGGGTGGATGCAGATATTTCAGGAGTTTCGGTTCGGCGTGGCAATTGAAATAACTCAGCCGATAGATAATTATTGTCGCAGATAATGATAGCTTTCTCAATGGCATGCTCCAGCTCACGGATATTGCCGTACCAAGGATGAAGCATTAATTTTTCGCGAGCGTCTTCTGCTAATTTGACCGGAGTTTTATCATATTGTTTGCAGAAGCGAATGATGAATCGTTCGGCAAGAGGAATGATATCTTCGGGACGTTCGCGCAACGAAGGAATTTCAAGATGAATGGTATTGATGCGATATAACAAATCTTCGCGGAACTCACCCTTGGCTACCATTTCAGAAAGGTTACGGTTGGTAGCGCAGATTAGACGGATATCTACCGGTATAGGGACATTACTACCCACACGTACAATGCTTCGCCGTTGGAGGACGGTTAATAATTTGGCTTGCAAATGATAAGGTAGGTTACCGATTTCATCTAAAAAGAGAGAACTATGGTTGGCCGCTTCGAATTTGCCGGCACGGTCGGCGTGAGCATCGGTAAAAGCTCCCTTCATATGACCGAATAATTCACTTTCAAAGAGGCTTTCGGTTACTGCTCCCATGTCTACGCTTATCATAGCTTGTCGATGGCGGGAAGAAAGAGCGTGTATCTCACGTGCCAACATTTCTTTACCTGTTCCGTTTTCACCGGTGATGAGGATATTGGCATCGGTAACAGCTATTTTCTCTACTAAAAGACGCAGTTGCTGCATAATAGGACTACTTCCCCAATACATAGAAGAGGGGGAAGCAACAGGGATGTTAACTTCCTCTTTCGAAGATTTCTTGAGAGTAGATGCTGCATTCAGTAAGGTTTCAACTAACTTTTGATTGTCCCATGGCTTAACGATAAAATCTGTGGCTCCTTCTTTAATACCCCTGACTGCAAGGTCGATGTCGGCATAAGCAGTAAAGAGTACAACAGGTAGGGCAGGGTGAAGCTTCTTTATTTCGTGCAACCAATAGAGACCTTCGTTACCCGTATTGATACCCGAAGTAAAGTTCATATCGAGAAGTACTACCTGCCAGTTTCCTTCACGCAGAACGCTAGGTAAAGTTACCGGTGACGAGAGTGTCGCTATTTGTTCAAAGTGAGGCTTTAATAAGAGTTGCAGAGCCGTCAGTACCCCTCGATTATCATCTACGATAAGTATATTTCCGAATTTCTTTGCCATGTGCTTATTTGATTTCTTGCAGGCAAAGTTAATAATTTTATTGGAGGAGTTTCATCGGATAAAAATAATATAACTTATAATAATTGCAATTTAAGCCCGAATGATAAACTCAGGTAATCTTTAGGTTTTAGATATTTGTTAGTAAAAGCGCTGACAATGTATAAATCGCATGTACTTAATTCGTAAAAGAAGGTGACTGCTTTGGCCATGAAACGCCTTTGAGGGTCAATATCAAAAGTTACGCGCTGACCTAGAAAGACGTGTATACGTACTTTGGATGAAAAGCCATAATATCCTTTGGGATAACGTTCAGGCTCGTTTACCCAGAATTCGTCACCAAATACTGTATTGAAATACATGCCACAAGATAACGGTTCTACCGAGAATTGCTTTCCCAAATCAATACTCCAAGGCATATAATTTTGTTTTAAAGTAAAAGTAAGCTTGGTACGTTTGGATTGGTATTCAGGCAAAATGCCGAAAAAGACATCTGTTTCCCATTGATTACGCTTGCCATAATCCCAACCTGTTCCTAATGATAGCAATCCCATATTACCGGCAAATTGTAATTTGGTGTGTGTAGGAATCAGGGCTTCCCAACGGCTTCTGTAACGGTGTACACGACGGTCGTATCTGTTAGGACTGATTTTACTCGTAATGATAGTATCTTGGGAGTCCTTTATCCATATAGTATCATATTTTACTACAACAATTGTATCTTTATCTTGTGCAGAAAGTGGCAGCAGGAGTGTCGACAAGCATACCGTTGTACATATCAAATGTTTAAAAATAGACCACTTCGCGCTCATATCCATCGGGAGTTATAGTAAATATATAGTAATTACGGTGTTTCATGCAGTCGCTCATGTAATACATGATTCCATCGTTAAAAAGATCTTCTTCGAATACGCTATGTTCATGTGCTGCCGTACAGAACTGCAATCCCGGGAATTCGGTGATATAACGCTGAAAAACATGTGCTACATTGTTATTAAATTCATGACAGAATGGGCGGATGTGCATGGATACTACAGTTTTATTGAATTCATCTTTCCGTTCATTTATCTGGTTGGCTAAAAACTCAAAATCAGGAATGGGACGGGAGTAATCGTATTCTATGGCATTGGTGTTGAGACAGACAAATTTAATATTTCCGGCAATAAAGGCAAAGTTAGGATCACCCCAAATGGCACGAAAGCTATCTTCTCCAGTACCGATGCAGTCGTGGTTACCGATTAATGCCACGTAAGGCACATTGAGTTTGTTCAATATGTTCCGTTGCCAAAGGAATTCATCGGTAACTCCAAAGTCACTAAGGTCTCCGCCATGAATTACGAAGTCAATATCATTCCGTTTATTTATGTCGTTGACAAAATCCAGAGTCTCGTCATACCAGCGCTGTGAATCGCCCATTGTGATAAAACGGATCGTATTTTTATCTTTGCAATTTTTCTCAATTCGCTCAATGTTATGAGCATTTATATCAGTTTCACCATTGATGCGTACATCATAAGGATGGTAGTCTATCAAGTCGCAACTACCCATCATAATACTGATAAGTGGAAAGAATAGTCTTTTCTGTAGTTTCATGTGTGAACTTTAATAATTGTAGTATTTTGAAAACTGTGTGCAAAGATAGAGTTTCCTTTTAGAAATCAACTTTTCTAATTTTCCTTTTTTGTGTCCTTACGTGCCGAACATATTGTTCCCCGGTGTCGAACAGGTCGTTCCTCGGTGAGGAAGGAGCCGTTCCCCGGTGCCGGACTTAGATATGGTTGGCGCATGTCTAATTCTTGGACAGCGGTGTCTAATTTTTAGACAATAACATGAAATTGACTGATTCTATTTCTGCTTAATTATCAGTTTATTAACTTTTTTGGCATGCTTTATGCCTTATAAGAGATAGAAGATTATATAAAAACGATAAATAAAATGAAACAACTCTATTATGTTATTCAAACTTTGTTGCGAGGACGTGGCTCTAATATAATAAAAATTGTATCTCTGGGATTGGGATTGACGATGAGCATTCTGCTTTTTGCCCGTGTGGCGTTTGAACAGAGTTTTGATACTTGTTATAAGGACAATGAAAATCTGTATCAGATATTCTCGGTTTATACAGTAGGAGGTGAAGCACACGAACCGTCTACAAGTAATTGTGGACCGGTGGCAGGTGCTATTCTCGAGAACTTTCCCGAACAAGTGGAGGCTGCTACCAGTATTTGCGAATATGTGGCTTCGGCACCTCTTTATAATGGTAACCATCGTTTTAATGAACGCAAGCTATTGGCCGACTCCCTTTTCTTTCGTACAATGGGCATTGAAGTGTTGAGTGGAGATCCCGAACGTGACTTGATGCAGAAAGATGTTATTTACCTGAGCGATCGTCTTGCCAAAAAGATATTCGGTAATGAAAATCCTGTCGGCAAAACAGTGAATTATGGTAAAGAGTATGACCTGATAGTGAAGGGCACTTATGCAGACCTGCCCGAAAATGCTACCATGAACCCCGATGCCGTTATTTCCATGCCTACCATGTGGAGCCGGAACATTATGAACTACTCATGGAGTGGGGGTGACAGTTATCCCGAGTATATTCGTTTCCGTCCGGGAGCCGACAAAGAACAGGTAAAGAGCCGCCTTGATGCCATGATACAGAAATATCGTCCGGCCGAAGATAAGAAAGATTTTGGTTATACCGCTTTCGTGGCTCCTATACGCGACACATATCGCGGTAATGACGATGTGAAACATATGGGTAGTATCATGTCTATACTTGGCTTTGCTATTCTGTTTATCGTTACGCTGAATTATGTGCTTATCTCCATTTCCTCGTTGTCTCAACGGGCCAAGATGGTGGGAGTACATAAGTGTAGTGGTGCCAGTGGGGGGACTATCTTTAGTATGTTTTTGCTGGAAACGGGGATTATTATCGTACTTGCTCTACTCCTGATGGCCTTCATTCTGTTGAACTTTACCGACTTCTTTGAAGATACGGCAGCGCTGAAACTCTCCGTATTGTTTGCGCCCGAACGTATCTGGGTACCTGCACTCGTGGTGTTATTCCTCTTTATAGTGGGTGGTGTACTGCCTGGTAGGTTGTTTTCAAAGATACCGGTTTCTCAGGTTTTCCGCCGTTATACCGAAGGCAAAAAGGGCTGGAAGCGTCCCTTGCTGTTTATTCAATTTGCGGGAGTAGCATTTATATGCGGATTAATGTGCGTGGTGATGTCACAATATACGTATGTAATGAATAAGAGTATGGGTTATAACCCGGAACGCATTGTAGCTTCCAATGACGTGAACTTTGGTGATAGCATTCGCAGGCAGGCTGCCTATAATGTCTTGAAGGATTTGCCGTATGTAGAAGATGTTTCCTGGTCGTTCAGTGCTCCGATTTATGGCTATAGTGGAGCGATGATCAGCAATGCAAAAGATGGAAAGAGCCTTTTCACTACCCGGTATGACTACTGGATGACGAACTACCCGGAAATAATGGGCATGACTTTAAAAGAAGGCCGCATGGGGACTTCTAAAAATGGCGAGGTACTGGTAAACGAGACTTTTGCCAAGTATATGCATTGGGGTAACGACATTCTGGGGCGTACTTTCTATAGCGAGCAGGGTAATGTAAAAGTAGTGGGTGTGTTGAAGGACTTTCACATCGAAAGTTTCCGTACAGAGCAAATGCCTTTTGTAGCTTATTGCTACGACTTCTTCTATGGAGCCCAAATCAATCTCCGTCTTAAAGAGCCTTTCACCGAGAATCTGCAAAAACTGAACAAAGATGTGGCTGAGGCTTTCCCCGATATAACGATAGATTTTGATAGCATGGAGAAACATGTGGCCCAAGCCTACAATCCCGAACGTGTATTTCGTAATGCAACCATGTTGGCTGCGGTAACCATGTTCTTTGTAATGCTGATGGGCTTGATAGGTTATACTACTGATGAAGTGCGACGTCGTTCGAAGGAGATTGCTATCCGCAAAGTAAATGGAGCGGAGGTATCGGGTGTCCTCGAACTACTGGTAAAAGATGTATTTTATGTGGCTGCACCGGCAGTCATCATCGGTACATTAGCCTCCTGGTACATCAATGGTATATGGATGGATCAGTTTGTAGAGAAAGTGCCGATAAACTGGGCAGTATATCCGCTGCTGGCAATAGCCAATCTGACAGTTATCATAGGTTGTGTACTCTGGAAGTCTTGGAAGATAGCTAACGAAAATCCTGTAAACAGCATTAAAAGCGAGTAATCAAATTGAATTTATAAGTAATAGAATTAGTAATAATATAAACAATAAACATCATGATTGAAATTAACAACATCAGCAAAGTATTCCGCACTTCGGAAGTAGAAACAGTAGCGTTGAATCACGTAAATATTGAAGTAAAAGAAGGAGAGTTTGTAGCCATTATGGGACCGTCAGGTTGCGGTAAATCTACCTTATTAAATATTCTTGGTCTGCTGGATAATCCTACCGAAGGCAGTTACAAACTGCTTGGTCAGGAAGTAGGAGATTTGAAGGAGAAGGAACGTACCCGTGTTCGTAAAGGTAAACTGGGTTTCGTCTTCCAGAGTTTCAATCTGATCGATGAATTGAACGTCTACGAGAATGTAGAGCTTCCTTTGACTTATCTCGGTATAAAAGCCAGTGAACGCAAGCGCATGGTAGAAGATATTCTGAAACGTATGAATATCAGCCATCGTGCCAAGCACTTCCCGCAACAACTCTCCGGCGGTCAGCAACAACGCGTAGCTATAGCTCGTGCCGTAGTAACCAATCCTAAGCTGATTCTTGCCGATGAGCCTACCGGTAACCTCGACTCTAAGAACGGAGCCGAAGTAATGAACCTCTTGACGGAATTGAATAAAGAAGGTACTACTATTATCATGGTTACACATAGCCAGCACGATGCTTCGTTTGCACACCGTACGATACATTTGTTCGACGGTAGCGTAGTGGCAAGTGTGGCAACAAAAGAAATCTAAAAATAAAATGAAACGCCTCTATTATGTCGTTTTCTACTGTATCATATTGGTTATGCTGTATTCGTAAAGCTTATAAAGGATACATATCAGGACAAAGAGGAAGTGAAACTTATGATGACTACTATGACTGTACTTGGTTTGGCTATCCTGTTCATTGTTTCTTTATTAAAATACAATCGAAGGATTAACGTTCTTCATTAAAGATGAATTATGAAACATCTGTACTATATTATTCAAACGCTGCTTCGTGGGCGCGGAGGAAATTTTGTAAAGCTGACTTCCCTGACACTGGGATTGCTGGTGGGTATTCTGCTTTTTTCTCAGATTGCTTTCGAACTGAGTTACGAAAACTTCTATAAAGATCCCGAACGGCTTGTAATGCTTCGCATGCGCAACGTCAAGGATGGTGTTCCTGATAAGAATTATAATTACGGAACTTACCGCCCTGCCGCAGCCGACTTGTGGGAAGCACTTCCCGAGCAAGTGGAATGCGCCAGCCTGACTTCCGGCTTTTGGCAATCTACCCTTTATAAGGAGGACAAGAAACTGGAAGAGGTGCCCATGTTGTGCGTTGATACGCTCTACTTCCATACCACCGGTGTGAGGGTGCTGAAGGGTGACCCGCACGACCTGGGTGTAATGCAGAATGCCTTTATCTCTCAAAGCATGGCACGCCGTGTATTTGGGGATGAAGACCCTATCGGCAAGGAACTTTCAGTAGATAAAATGTTCAATGTCACTATTCGGGGCATCTATCAGGATGTACCTCGAAATACGATATTGCCTCATGAAATTCTACTCTCGATGGCAGTGATGGACTGGGGATATGGAACGGGTACATGGGGAACGAACAATATCTATAATGTTCTTTTTCGTCTGAAGCAGGAGAGTGATGTGGCTGTTATGAACCAGCGGGTGCAGAAAGCCGTGGAACAATACACTGATCCTCATTTAGGTGAGTCGGTGCTAACAGAATATAGTGTGGTTCCGTTACGCGAGATTTATCGGAATCTTCCTGACACACAACGCAAACTGGTCATTATGGGAGTGCTGGGCTTCTCCATCTTCTTTGTATCTATCATGAACTATGTGCTGGCTGCCATTGCTTCTATGAGTCGACGTGCTAAGACGGTGGGCGTGCATAAGTGCAGCGGTGCCGGCGAGGGACACATATTGGGCATGTTTTTATGGGAAACCGGTTTGTTGATATTCGTCTCCCTCTTGGCTTGCCTGTTGTTGATGTATTTCTTCAGCGATAGGATAGAGGACATGCTGGGTTACCGTCTGGCAGACCTGTTTACGTGGCAGAACCTTTACGTGCCGCTGCTTACGGTGTTATTGCTCTTTGTAGTGGCAGGTGTGTTGCCTGGACGTATGTATGCCCGTATCCCTGTGACGCAGGTGTTCCGTCACTATACAGAAGGTAAACGTTCGTGGAAGCGTGGACTGCTCTTTGTGCAGTTTGCAGGAATGGCTTTCATTTTGGGAATGTTGCTCACTACGGTATGGCAATATAAGGAAGTGATGAGCCGTAATGTAGGGTTTCATTCCCAACGGCTTGCAGTAGCTATGTCAAGTGGAGAATTAGAGAAAAATGCAGGAGTAGCTGATGCCATCAGGAGGCAACCCTATGTGGAGGCAGTGGCGTGCAGCAGCCATTCGTTGTTACAGCATTACAGTACCAACCGCCTGAATGATGTACAGGGTAACTTCATCTGCCCACTTCATTTTATACTAATAGATAAGGATTTACCAAAGGTAACAGGACTGAAACTCTTAGATGGTTCTTGGCCGCAACATATTGGTGAGGCTGTGGTAGGCAAAAAGACTGTCGAAACCATGAAATGGCAGAATGACGTGATAGGGCGGAAGTTGCCAATAGATCCTTCTTGGGCACAACTGCAGGAGCAACCCACCATTGTAGGTGTAGTGGATGATGTACGCAATATGGGATTTTTTAGCGAACAGACTTGTACGGCTTTTATTCTGAACAACCGTGACCGTTCTTTCAATGTGCGCCTGAAGGAACCTGTAGATGAGAATTTGAAGAAACTGAATGATTTTGTTAAGGAGGCTTATCCTGACAATGCTTTGGAGTTCACCACCTATCAGGAAGTACGGGAAAAGCTGAACGAAAGTGTATCACACTTCCGCAATATCGTGACTGTGACCTCCGGCTGCATCTTGCTTATCGTCTTGCTGGGACTGATAGGTTATGTCAGCGACGAGACACAGCGACGCAGCAAAGAGATTGCCGTTCGCAAGGTGAACGGGGCAGAAGCTTCTTCTATCCTGCGGATGCTCTCTATCGGCATCCTGAAAGTGGCTTTAGGTGCAGTAGTGATAGGTATAGTATCGTCTTGGTATGTTTCTGGTATTTGGATGCAGCAATTCCCGGATAGTTCTGTTCTTTCACCGTTTTGGTTCATCATAGTGGGCATTTGTCTGCTGGCGCTCATCGTGTTGGTAGTGGTAGTTAGAGCTTGGCGCATTGCCAACGAAAACCCGGTGAAGAGCATCAAGAGCGAATAAATACTTATTTAATAATTAGAATTGATTCATGAGACAACTTTACTATAGTATCTTAATGTTGCTACGTGGGCGTAGTAATAACTTGACCAAGACTATTTCGTTGACACTCGGTCTTTTTATCGGTATCTTGCTGTTTGCCTGCGTAGCCTTTCAGCTAAGTTATAACCGTTTTTTCGACAAACCGGAGCAACTTTATCTGGCATATATGACGGATGTGAAGTCTTCGAATGAGGGAATCAATCTTTATGGTCCTTTTGCCAAAGCCATGAGAGAAGAATTTCCGGAAGAAGTAGAAGATGCCACAGTATTTCGTGATGATGGGATGCATACTTATTATAGTGGTAAAAAACGTTTGCAGGAACATACTATTTGGGCAGACTGGAATCTTTTTTCAACTTTAGGAATAAAAGTGTTGGCGGGTAAATCTGAAGATCTTCAAGCGGTGGACGCTGTCTTTATCTCCCGCTCTGTAGCAGACCAAATAAGCGAAGGCAGTGAACTGAATACGTTGATAGGTAAACAGTTATATCTTGATCGTAAAAGACCATTCACCATTTGGGGCGTTTTCGAGAACTTACCAGAGAATGCTGATTTCCCTTTTGATGTGGTAAGGTCGATGAATGAATTGTGGAATGATAACAGAGCAGGATGGAAACATGATATCAGTTATTCTACAATCATACGTTTCCGTAATCCTGCGAAGGATGTGCCGATTGTGGAAGCCCGTCTGCCGGAGATGATGAAAAAGTACATGCCTGATTTTAATCAGAATCCAGATCAGCGCAAGATTTGTTCTTTTCGTCCTTTGACGGACTATCACACTCAGAATCCTACTGCACATATAATGATTGTAGTCATGACCGTTCTTGCCATCGCCATACTTCTGATTGCTGCATTCAATTATGTACTGATATCGGTATCTTCTTTGACACGTCGTGCCAAAGAGGTAGGGGTACACAAATGTAGTGGAGCTGCTGACGGCACGGTGTTTGGTATGTTTCTTACTGAAACAGCTATACTTGTTGCAATATCTGTACTGCTTACAGGAACGTTGATGTATGTGTTCCGTGATTTAGTAGAAGATGTTGCTGCTGCCCGGCTTGCATCTCTCTTTACGATACAGACTTTGTGGGTGCCTGTTCTGGTAATAATCGGTGTATTTCTGCTGGCGGGTATATTGCCGGCATGGTTATTCTCTTCGATACCGGTGACTCAGGTTTTCCGTCGTTATTCCGAGGGTAATACGTGGTGGAAACGTCCGTTACTGTTTGTTCAGTTTGCCGGTGTTTCGTTTATCTCGGGTTTCTTATTGGTGGTACTTTTTCAATATCGTATGGTGGTGGAGCGTCCATTGGGCTATGACCCGGCACGCGTGGCTACTATGTGGTCGCAGGCAGGGGGAAGCTATGAAAACAGGATGTCTGTGTTCAAGAGCCTGCCTATGGTCGAAGACTATTCATTCGGTTCCCATTTGATTTGTAGCGGTCATAGCACTGAAAACTTTAATTTGGATGCGGAACATAAACTTAGTACTCGTATGCGATGGGTGCCCGCCAATTTTCTGCCTATGATGAAGATACGCATCGTAGAGGGCCGCAACTTTAATCCCGCACATAAGAATCCGGATAACTGGTTGGCAGGAAGTGACGAGCTGATTGTGAATGAAACCTTTGTCCGTGAGGCGGGATGGACTGGTAATGTGATAGGGCGTGTAGTCGATCTTTATGATTTGCATTTCACAATAGTCGGTGTGATGCAGGATTACCTCACCACCAGCGCTTATGAGTCACAAAAACCGGAAGCGCTATTGTTCAAAGAGACGGGTGGCGTACACTATGTTCGCTTGAAAGAGCCTTTTGGTGAGAATTTGGCAGCACTTAATCGTATTATGCAGGAAACATTCCCCGCTGACGATGTAGTATTTACTTCTTTGGAACAGAAATTGGATGAGCAGTATACCGATATCCGCCGTTTCCGTGATGCCGTATTGCTTGCAAGTGTCTCTATCTTTATCGTCGCACTGATGGGATTGACGGGATATATAAATGATGAAGTGCACCGGCGTAGTAAAGAAATAGCCATCCGCAAAGTAAATGGTGCTTTGGCACAAGATATAATCAGGATGTTAACGCGTGATGTTGCATGGATTGCATTGCCCGCGGTTCTCGGGGGCTGTGTATGTGCATCTGTTTTTGGCCGTCACTGGTTGAATCGCTTTGAAGAACAGGCACAGGTTGACACCGGAGGTTTTGCATTGATAGCTATTTTTCTGTTGCTGGTTATCGCTATCAGCATTGGGTTGCGTACCCGGCGCATTGCCAATGAAAATCCAGTAAATAGTATCAAAAACGAATAAGTACTTATTTAATAATTAGAATTGATTCATGAGACAACTTTACTATAGTATCTTAA
>USLU01000048.1 GCA_900555635.1 uncultured Bacteroides sp. | reverse complement strand
TCTTTGTGGACAACATGATATTCGCTTTTTTCCTCGGTATGTGTTCTTACCTTGCCGTATCGAAGAATGTGAAGACTGCTGTAGGACTGGGTATTGCTGTAACCTTCGTATTGGTGGTTACGCTTCCGGTCAACTATTTGTTGCAAACCAAGGTGCTGGCCGCCAATGCAATCATCGAAGGCGTTGACCTCAGCTTCCTTAGTTTTATTCTTTTCATTGCCGTTATCGCCGGTATCGTGCAGTTGGTAGAAATGGTCGTGGAACGTTTCAGCCCTTCGCTCTACGCTTCATTGGGTATCTTCTTGCCGTTGATTGCCGTTAACTGTGCCATCATGGGTGCGTCCTTGTTTATGCAACAGCGCATCACTGTAGCTCCGAGCGATCCTAAATACATCGGTGATATATGGGATGCTATTTCTTATGCATTAGGTTCAGGTATCGGTTGGTTACTGGCCATTGTAGGTCTGGCAGCTATCCGCGAGAAGATGGCTTATTCTGACGTACCCGATGCACTGAAAGGTTTGGGAATCACATTTATTACCGTAGGTCTGATGGCTATTGCGTTCATGTGTTTCTCTGGTTTGAACATCTAATAAAGAAAGGAATAAGATAATGGATATGAATTTGATATTAGCGAGCGTTGCGGTATTCCTTGTGGTTATCGTATTGCTTGTTGTTATCCTGTTGGTTGCCAAGAATTTCTTGGTTCCGTCGGGTAATGTAAAAGTGACTATGAACGGCGATACTGTACTGGATGTAGAATCCGGTTCTACGCTGCTCAATACGCTGTCTGTAAATGGCGTATTCCTTTCTTCCGCTTGTGGTGGTAAAGGTTCTTGCGGACAGTGCAAATGCCAGGTACTGGATGGTGGTGGTGAAATCCTGCCTTCAGAAACTCCTCACTTCACCCGTAAGCAAGTTCAGGATCACTGGCGTTTGGGTTGTCAGGTGAAAGTGAAAGGCGACATGGATATTAAGATTGATGAATCAATCTTGGGTGTAAAAGAGTGGGAGTGTGAGGTTATCTCTAACAAGAACGTAGCTACGTTCATCAAGGAGTTCATCGTTGCGTTGCCTAAAGGCGAACACATGGACTTTATCCCCGGTTCTTACGCACAGATCAAAATCCCTAAATTCTCAATGGATTATGACAAGGATATTGATAAGAGCTTGATTGGTGACGAATATCTGCCTGCATGGAAAAACTTTGGTTTGTTCGGCTTGAAATGTACGAATGAAGAAGAAACAATTCGTGCATATTCCATGGCTAACTATCCTGCTGAGGGTGACCGCATCATGCTGACAGTACGTATTGCTACGCCTCCTTTCAAACCGAAAGATCAGGGTCCGGGCTTTATTGACGTAAATCCGGGTATCGCTTCTTCTTACATCTTTACGCTGAAACCCGGTGATAAGGTAATTATGAGTGGTCCTTACGGAGACTTCCATCCTATCTTCGATTCTAAGAAAGAGATGATGTGGGTAGGTGGTGGTGCCGGTATGGCTCCGTTACGTGCACAAATCATGCACTTGACCAAGACGTTGCATACTACCGACCGTAAGATGTCTTACTTCTATGGTGCACGTGCATTGAACGAAGTATTCTATCTGGAAGATTTCTTGCAGATTGAGAAAGACTTCCCGAACTTCACTTTCCATCTTGCATTAGACCGTCCGGATCCGGCAGCCGATGCAGCAGGTGTGAAGTATACTCCGGGCTTTGTTCACAACGTAATCTACGAAACTTACTTGAAAGATCACGAAGCTCCCGAAGACATTGAATATTACATGTGTGGTCCTGGCCCGATGTCGAAAGCAGTCGAGAAGATGCTTGATGATCTCGGTGTTCCGGCCCAGAACTTGATGTTCGATAACTTCGGCGGATAAACCGACCATCTGTTATAATGAAACAGACCGTCTATTTACCTCTAACAGACTATGTGTTGGGGGCAAATAGACGGTCTATTTCGTTTGTGTAGATTATTGTCACTTTCTGATTGTAATCTTTTATCTTTTTATACCTTTGTCCTCAAATCAATGAATTATATGAATCAATCGGAAATTCTTCGCAATCTAAAAATAGAACAACTAACCCCGATGCAGGAGGCTGCACAAGATGCTTATCAATCCAATCAAGATTTAGTCTTGCTTTCGCCCACTGGCTCGGGTAAAACACTAGCCTTTCTGTTGCCATTGGTACAAAGCTTGAAAACGGATGTGCAAGGCGTGCAAGCAGTAGTGTTGGTCCCTTCACGTGAGCTTGCATTACAGATTGAGACGGTATTCAAAACTATGAATACTTCCTTTAAAGCTATCAGCTGTTATGGAGGACGCCCTGCTATGGAAGAACATCGTACGATGCGGGGTGTTAATCCCTCAGTCATTATCGGAACTCCGGGACGAATGAACGACCATTTGAAGAAAGAAAACTTCGATGCTCGTATGGTAACTACTCTGGTAATCGATGAATTTGATAAATGCCTTGAGTTTGGCTTTCACGATGAAATGTCCGAAGTGATTGGACAACTACCTTCATTGAAGAAGCGCATACTACTTTCTGCTACTGATGCAAAGGAGATACCGATGTTTGTAAACCTCAACTCTGCGTCTGCCAAGGCCAGCCCTGCGTCCGCAAACGTCAGCTCTGTGCGTGCAACCCCTGACTCGTTGGAAACAGGTGGCTTTATCAAGCTGAATTTCCTATCCGAAGAGCCCGTTTCCGAGCGATTGAACCTACAGAAAGTTCTTTCTCCTGAAAAAGACAAACTGGAAACTCTTTACCGTCTGTTATGCACGTTAGGCGACCATTCCACTCTAGTCTTCGTCAACTATCGTGAAAGCGTAGAACGTGTTACCGGTTACCTGAAATCCAAGAAATTCCCTTGTGATGCTTTTCACGGAGGAATGGAGCAGGATGATCGTGAACGGGCTCTCTATAAATTCCGTAATGGCAGTTGCCCTGTGTTGGTCTCTACCGACCTGGCGGCACGCGGTTTGGATATTCCGGGTATAGATAATATCGTTCATTACCATCTTCCGGTAAACGAAGAAGCCTTTACTCACCGTAACGGGCGTACTGCACGTTGGGAAGCCAGCGGCTCTTCTTTCCTTCTTCTCCATTCCGAAGAACGGTTACCGGACTATCTGCCTGAAGATATACCCACTTTCGAACTACCGGAACAAACTCCGAAACCCGCAAAATCCCGTTGGACAACCTTATATATAGGTAAAGGGAAAAAAGACAAGCTGAACAAAATAGATATCGTCGGTTTCTTATATAAGAAAGGAGGGTTGGCTAAAGAAGATGTCGGGCAGGTAGATGTGAAAGAACACTATGCTTTTGTCGCTATCCGCCGTGGCAAAGTAAACCAACTTCTTACCTTGATTCGTGGAGAGAAAATAAAAGGAATGAAGACTATTATAGAAGAGGCAAAATGAAGTTTCTTATAAATATTCATTTTTATTTCACTTTTTCTTCCAAATGAAAAGTAATCAATCTTAATAGCTTTCAATTTACCTTTTATTATGCTTCATGGCAAGTAAAGATAACAAATTGGTGTATATTTCTTGTATATACCAATAAAAAGTAAGGTAAATGAGGGTGAAGAGTAGAATTTAATAGGGAAAGATTTGCAATACAGAAATATTTCCGTAATTTCGCCATGTCGAAAGACACAAACTAACGAAATTGTATAACCAAAACAAACTTCAAATGAAAAAGCATAATTTCAATGCAGGACCTTCCATTCTTCCGCGTGAGGTGATTGAGGATACAGCGAAGGCTATTTTAGATTTCAATGGATCCGGTCTTTCTCTCATGGAGATTAGCCATCGTGCTAAAGACTTCCAGCCCGTAGTGGACGAAGCCGTAGCATTATTTAAAGAACTACTTAACATTCCCGAAGGTTATTCGGTACTGTTTTTGGGTGGTGGTGCCAGTCTGGAGTTTTGCATGATACCTTTCAACTTTCTTGAAAAGAAAGCTGCTTATCTGAACACGGGTGTATGGGCTAAAAAAGCAATGAAAGAAGCCAAAGGATTTGGAGAAGTTGTAGAAGTTGCCTCTTCTGCTGAAGCCAACTATACATATATTCCTAAAGACTATACTGTTCCGGCTGATGTAGATTATTTCCATATCACGACAAATAACACGATTTATGGTACTGAGCTGAAGAGTGATCTTGATGTTAATGTGCCAATGATTGCCGATATGTCTTCTGATATATTCTCACGTCCGATTGACGTTTCCAAATATATCTGTATCTACGGTGGTGCACAAAAGAATCTGGCTCCCGCAGGTGTTACATTCGTAATTGTGAAGAACGATGCATTGGGTAAGATGTCACGTTACATTCCTTCCATGCTGAATTATCAGACACATGTAGATAACGGCTCTATGTTCAATACTCCTCCGGTTGTTCCTATTTATGCTGCTTTGCAGACCTTACGTTGGATTAAGAAAGAAGGTGGCGTAAAGGAAATGGAACGTCGTGCTATTGAAAAAGCCGATATGCTGTATGCTGAGATCGATCGTAACAAGATGTTTGTAGGAACTGCTGTCAAAGAAGACCGTTCACGCATGAATATCTGTTTCGTTATGGCTCCCGAATATAAGGAACTTGAAGCTGACTTCATGAAGTTTGCTCAGGAAAAAGGCATGGTAGGTATCAAGGGACACCGTTCAGTAGGTGGATTCCGTGCATCCTGCTACAATGCAATGCCGAAAGAAAGCGTACAGGCTTTGATAGATTGTATGCAAGAATTTGAGAAACTCCATTAATAATTATTTATTCACCACAGATTACACAGATCTGCACAGATTATTCGTTTGATAGACGTCTGTGATAATCTGAGTAATTTGTGGTGAGTCGTTTTTAATAATACCATAAAAGATATGAAAATATTAGTTGCAACAGACAAACCGTTTGCTAAAGTAGCAGTAGACGGTATTCGCAAAGAAGTTGAAGCAGCAGGTTACGAACTTGCATTATTAGAGAAATATACAGAAAAAGCTCAATTGCTGGATGCAGTGAAAGATGCTAATGCTATTATTATCCGCAGTGATATTATAGATGCTGCAGTACTGGATGCAGCCAAAGAATTAAAGATTGTGGTTCGTGCAGGTGCCGGCTATGATAACGTAGATCTGGAAGCAGCTACTGCTCATGGTGTATGTGTAATGAATACTCCGGGACAAAACTCTAATGCTGTGGCAGAATTGGCTTTCGGTATGATGGTTATGGCAGTTCGCAACATGTATAACGGAACTTCAGGTACGGAATTGATGGGAAAGAAGCTGGGTATTCATGCTTACGGTAATGTAGGTCGTAATGTAGCCCGTATTGCTAAAGGTTTCGGTATGGAAATCTATGCTTTCGATGCTTTCTGCCCGAAAGAAGTGATAGAGAAAGACGGTGTGAAAGCTGTAGCTTCTGCCGAAGAACTTTACTCTACTTGTAACGTAGTATCGTTGCATATTCCTGCAACTGCCGAGACTAAGAACTCCATTAACTATGCTTTGGTGAACAAGATGCCGAAAGGTGGCCTTTTGGTAAATACTGCCCGTAAGGAAGTTATCAATGAAGCCGAATTGATTCAATTGATGGAAGAACGTCCTGACTTGAAGTACATGACTGATATCATGCCTGCCGCTAATGAAACTTTTGCAGCTAAGTTTGCCGGACGTTACTTCTCTACACCGAAGAAGATGGGTGCACAAACTGCTGAAGCTAACATTAATGCAGGCATTGCAGCAGCTCAACAAATAGTTAGCTTCTTCAAAGACGGTTGCGAGAAGTTCCGCGTCAATAAATAATTGTTCTAATAATCTAATAGCCATGGCAATCATTAAACCTTTTAAGGGGGTTAGACCTCCTCAAGACTTAGTGGAACAAGTTGCTTCCCGCCCTTATGATGTGCTCAATTCTGCCGAAGCTCGTGAAGAAGCGGCAGGAAATGAAAAGTCATTGTACCATATCATCAAACCTGAAATAGATTTTCCCGTAGGTACTGACGAACATGATGAATGTGTTTATCAGAAAGCTGCCGAGAACTTCCGGATGTTTCAGGAAAAAGGTTGGTTAGTGCAAGATGAAAAGGAGAACTATTATGTGTATGCCCAAACCATGAATGGCAAGACGCAATATGGTTTGGTAGTAGGTGCTTACGTTCCCGATTATATGAATGGCATCATCAAGAAGCATGAACTGACCCGCCGCGACAAGGAGGAAGACCGTATGAAACATGTTCGTGTGAACAACGCTAACATTGAACCGGTATTCTTTGCTTATCCCGATAATGCTACGCTGGATAGTATCATTGCACGCTATACTGCTGTAAAACCCGTTTATGACTTTGTAGCTCCTGGCGATGGTTTCGGCCATACTTTCTGGATTATCGACCAGCCGGCAGATATTGATTGTATTACTAAAGAATTTGCTAAAATGCCGGCACTTTATATTGCCGACGGGCATCATCGTAGTGCCGCTGCTGCTTTGGTAGGTGCAGAGAAAGCCAAACAAAACGCTAATCATAAAGGAGATGAAGAGTACAATTACTTCATGGCTGTTTGTTTCCCTGCCAACCAATTGACTATTATCGACTATAATCGTGTTGTAAAAGATCTGAATGGCTTGACTCCCGAGCAGTTCTTGGCTGCTATCAGCAAAAACTTTACAGTGAAAGAAGAAGGTACGGAAATTTATAAACCAACCGGCTTACATAATTTCTCCCTATATCTGGATGGTAAATGGTATAGTCTGACTGCCAAACCAGGTACTTACAATGACAATGATCCGATTGGCGTATTAGATGTAACCATTTCTTCTAATTTGATATTGGATGAGATTCTGGGAATAAAAGATCTCCGGTCTGATAAGCGAATTGATTTTGTGGGTGGTATTCGTGGGCTTGGAGAACTGAAGAAGCGTGTAGATAGCGGTGAAATGAAAGTCGCTTTAGCTCTTTATCCCGTTTCTATGAAACAGTTGATGGATATTGCCGATACAGGTAACATCATGCCTCCTAAGACTACTTGGTTTGAGCCAAAGTTGCGTTCGGGACTGATAATCCACAAATTGGATTGAGATTAGTTAATATAAAAAACGAAGATGAATGCATCTTCGTTTTTTTATATCTATGAATGACGTTTAAAATATTGTTTTCTCATCCATCTGTCAAACCAGAAGAAAAGGGGAATCGTCAGGATTAATAAGAGATAAATAGAAGGCAGTTGAAACTCTTTTATATTTACCAATGTATTCGGAGTGAAAGCCTCCCGAATACTGTCCCCGAAATAAATAATTAATCCCGCAATGCTACCTCCTACGAGGAGAACGGCAGCAACAATCATGGCAAAGAAGGTTCTACGTTCTACTTTCTTCTCATGCAGACGTATAGCTTCTTCTATCTTCTGCATGGTTTGGTAGGCAAAGTTAGAAGGCAGCTTGAAATTAGATGGTCCCTTAACTGCCTTTTTCAATCCTTTATCTTTTACTTCTTCGTTCATACTTCCTCCTGTTTCATAAGAACATAAATCTTTTTACGTATGCGGTGCAATTTTACTTTGGCATTGCTCTCCGTCAAACCTAAGATAAGTGCAACCTCGTTCAGTGGTTTCTCCTCGTGATAGAATAGGGTGATTAACGCCCGTTCATCTGAGTTGAGTCGTTCTATAGCCCTGTTTAGCTCTATAATCCGTTCTTCTCCTTCTTCATTCAATGCTTCGTCCACTTGCTGGTCAGATATATTGGCTAGTAGCGCATCATCCATGTTAAAGGTATCGTATTTCTTTTTCCGCGCATAAGATATAGCCGTATTATAAGCAATGGAATATATCCATGTGGAAAAAGAACTGTTTCCTTTGAAAGACGAGAGATGCTGAAAGGCTTTTAAAAAAGTGTCCTGCGTCAACTCTTCGGCATCCTCTTGATTGGCGACGATACGGACAATCAAGGTAAAAACCTGTTGACCGTATGCGTTCAGGAAATTCTCGTATAGAGCAGTTTCACCATTCAATATTCTCTGGATAATATGTATATCGCTGTCTTTCATTTTGCCTATTAGACGCAGGTTTATTAATAAGGTTACATAATTCAGAAAAAAATATTTTTGAATAAAAGTGTAACCTGATAAAAACCATTGCGTCTAAAGGGTACAAAGAAACGAAATTACTAACTTAAAACGAAACGAATATGATGGATTTTATTATGGTACCTGCGGTACTTACAGTTTGTGCGATTGGTGTTTACAAATTGTTCGAGTTATTTGTTTGTAAGAAAGAAAGAATTATGCTTATTGAGAAAATGGCCGATCAGCCTTGCCCCCCTAAATTGCCGACTTCACAATTTCTGGGCAATTTCTCCTTTTCGGCTTTAAAAATAGGTTGCCTTCTTACGGGTATGGGATTCGGATTATTACTTGGGTATCTTATTTGTTATGGTACAATACCCAATTATCCGTCAGCAGGTTTTGACAATTGGACCAGTCGGGAGACTATCTCTTTGATTTATGGTGCATGCGTACTAGGCTTTGGTGGGATTGGTCTTATTGCAGCTTTTATTACGGAGTTAAAGCTCAATAAGAAGTAATAAGGATAACAATAGTGGAAGACGAGGCGTAGCGATATAGGTTATGCCTCGTTTCTTATTATGGGTACATTCTTTATAAATTGAAAGAAAATACCGACCTTTGTTTCAGAAAACAGAAAAACAATAAATAATGAGTCGCAAAGAAGAATATAAAAAGCAGAACGAGCAGTTTCTTGAAGCATTACGTGCAGAAGATGGCATCAAAGAATTGGCCGCCGGTGTACTTTATCGGGTATTGGAGGCCGGACAAGGAAATAATACACCTCGTCTTAATAGTATTGTTTCTGTCCATTACAAAGGCACATTGGTCAATGGGCGTGAGTTTGATAATTCCTGGAAAAGGAATTGCCCGGAAGCCTTCCGTTTGAATGAAGTGATTGAAGGGTGGCAGATTGCCTTACAACAAATGCATACAGGAGATCATTGGATTGTTTATATTCCTTATACTTTAGGCTATGGCACACGCAGCAGTGGTCCGATTCCGGCCTATTCGACTTTAATATTTGAGGTGCAATTATTGAGTATTGCCTAAAGTGAACAATAATTCTTTTTTCTTCCCTTGTTAGCATAGCAGAAACTAAAATTCAATACTGAATAATCCGGCTAATCTGTTCGGCAGCTCTTTTGATATTTGCTTTGGCAATCATCGGTTTCATAGCTTGTTCCAATGAAATGGGAGAGGGGGTAATGGAAAATACCCCCTTAAATCCTGCGTTGTTTAATTCGCGCACATCTTCTATACTGCCGGACAAGAGAATTACAGGAATCTTTTGTTTTCGGGCTTCTTCCAGTATGCCCGATGGTACTTTTCCCATTAAAGTTTGTTGGTCTGACTTTCCTTCACCGGTAATAATGAAATCGGCATCTTTTATCTTTTCTGAGAAATGGAGGGTATCTAATAATAACTGAATACCGGGTTTCAACTCAGCACGTAAAAATGCAAATAAAGCACCACCCATACCTCCCGCCGCACCTGCACCGGGATAAAGGGATATATCTTTTTCGGTATGCTTGCTTATCACTTCAGCAAGCTGTTTCATTGCGGAATCAAGTCTCAATACCATTTCCTGATCGGCTCCCTTCTGTGGAGCGAAGATAAAAGCGGCGCCATCCTTACCATAGAAAGGATTTTGTACATCACAAGCTGCTGTAAATCGGGATTCCTTTATTGCCGGATGAATATCAGAAGAGTCAATGAAAGCAACATCGGACATTGATGCACCGTTCATTGGCAATTCTCTTTCGATACATCCTATCTTTTCTCCGGCTTTGTTCAGGAAGTGGTAGCCTAATGCTTGTAACATGCCCAATCCGGCATCATTGGTAGCACTGCCCCCCAATCCTATGATAAAATTTCGGCAACCAAGTTCCAAAGCATCACGTATCAGTTCTCCTGTTCCGTAGGTGGTTGCCAGCATTGGGTTACGTAAGGCTGACGGAACAAGTGGCAATCCGCAGATAGCAGCCATTTCTATAAAAGCAGTTTGACCATCACCGGAGATGCCATAACGGGCATCACGCAGTACCATTAAAGGATCATGGGCAGGAATTGTCCTGTATTTTCCATTGGATGCTGATATCAGTACGTCCAGCATTCCTTCGCCACCGTCCGCCACCGGCAGGACAATTGTTTCACATTCGGGGCAGGCGGCACGCACTCCCTCACTGGCAGCTTTTCCGGCTTCAAGGGAGGTGAGGCATCCTTTAAAAGAGTCTATGGCAATTACTATCTTCTTCATATAACAAGATTTGTTATCAGGCAAAGATATGAACAAATTGTATAGGAACCATTTATTTACCTGACGAACCTAAAATAATTTTGTATCTTTGCCGCATGAGCGAAGATACGTATAAAACCATTGCTGCCCCTTCCGAGGGCATTTACACAGAGAAGCGTAGCAAGTTTATCGCTATCGCTTTACCGGTGCGTACGATAGAAGAGATAAAAGCGCACTTGGAAACTTATCAAAAGAAATATTACGATGCACGGCATGTATGCTATGCTTATATGCTGGGACACGAGCGCAAAGACTTTCGTGCCAATGATAACGGAGAACCTTCAGGTACGGCAGGTAAGCCTATTTTGGGGCAAATCAATTCCAATGAACTGACGGATATACTTATTATTGTAGTCCGTTACTTCGGAGGTATCAAGCTGGGTACAAGCGGACTGATTGTTGCCTATAAAGCTGCTGCTGCCGAAGCTATTGCTGCTGCCGATATTATAGAAAAGACGGTTGACGAAACCGTTACCATTCTTTTTGAATATCCTTTTATGAACGACGTAATGCGTATTGTTAAAGAAGAAGAACCTGAAATGCTGGAACAATCATACGATATGGATTGCCGGATGACACTTCGTATCCGTAAGTCTATGATGTCCCGGTTACGGTCACGATTGGAAAAAGTAGAGACTTTACGTTTTGAGGAAGCGTAAAGTCTCGTATATCAAGAAGACTATTCAGTTTCTTTCAGAGATAAATCACTGAAGTATATTTTTCGGTGAGTACCATCGCAAAATGGTTGTTTATAAGAACGTCCGCACCGGCATAAGGCAATTCTGCCTTTTTTTATCTCCGTTTTTCCTTCTCTGTTTATCAACTTGAATTTACCTTCCACTATAAAGGGACCGTTTGGTGTAGCTGCAATAGCTACTACATTATCTTCATTTTCCATAATACGAGTGTTGAATTTTACATATCTGTTAAAACATACCCTTATGGAAATAGTTTATCAATTCACTTTCTTTTGTATGGATTTACTTATCTTTGTGCGCATTTAATAAAAATTCAAGTAGATATGGCATTTGAAGCGACCAAGCGTGAATTAGGTGAACTCTACACATTCTTTCGCCTGCTGGCAGATGGAAAAGTTTCTTTGGGTACACCGAAAGCTCAGAAGGATGAAACAAAGTGTTGGCCCATTGCGCTGATACAAAGAGAGGAACATGACGGTACTCGCCGTTATTACATAGGCGAAGAGGAAGTGCGTATTGTCGGTGGTACGACGGAAAAGAACGGTACATTCATACCATCGGACAAAGAACCGCTATCCATTCCACGCGAAGATTTTGCTGCTGCGGCAGAGATTGTCTTTCATCATTTAAAGAATACTGCCGGGGAGGAAATTGAAATATCCGAAGGCTTGGAGGCTTTTCTCGATGCAGTCAACATCTTTGACCTCGAAGCTAAAACTGAAGACCGTACCGACTTCTCTGTTGCTTTTTGGCATCCTGAAGCTCCGTTGACGGGCTTCAATGTTCGTTGCCGCCTTAGTCCTATGAATCCTTTGCTGGATGGAGGTCGTACGGCTAATCTGAAACTGGAACAAAGTGGTATTAAGTTTGCCGTTCCCACTGTCAATAAAGTGAATGCTTTGCCGGAATCTCCTACGGAAGTTGCCGAGCGCATGATGATGATAGAACGTTTGGGAGGCGTTTTAAAATATTCTGATGTAGCCGACCGCGTGTTTCGCTGCAATCTATTGATGGTAGACCTTCACTTTCCCCGCATGTTGGCAGAAATGGTTCGTATCATGCACTTGGATGGTACGACTCGTGTCAGCGAACTGACGGAGCGCATCAAAGAGATGAATGTTTTGAAAATAAAGGATGAACTGATAAATAAGCACGGTTTCTATGAGTTCAAAATGAAACAATTCCTCTTGGCACTTGCTCTAGGTATGCGCCCTGCAAAGATCTATAACGGTACGGACTCTGCCGTAGAAGGTATGTTCCTTACGAATGCCAACGGTGAAGTTCTTTGTTATCACAAATCGGAACGCCGGACATTTGCTGACTTTCTTTTCTTTAATACCCGATTTGAGAAGAGTTCGGTAGATAAAGATAAGTACGGTTTCCTGGAGCGTGAGAACGGGGTTTATTATTTCAAATTAAATGCAAAAATAGGATTTGTAAAACGATGAGAAGAGGTTAGCGGAAAGTACGTTAACGATGATTATGTAATAAAATACCCGAAGGGAGGTGGCATATATAGGTAATTAATTATACATGAAGCAATCGGTATAATTCTTCCACCTTCTCCTTCGGGGCACTCTTCACAGAGAGAAATATTTGAGAATTTATTTCTGTAAATTGATGATACCGCTATCCGTATCACTGTTGTCCAATGCTTTGTTTCCTGCTTTGTGTTTGCGTCCGAATTCAAACGTATAACCTACACGGAGCACAAACATTTGTCCTGTCTCCCTTACAAATGTTTCTGATTGGAAAGGAGCAACCGAACTGATTCTTTCTTTTCCCACTTTATAGTTGTTCGTAAAAGGGAACATCACGCCTAGTCCTGCCTGAAAGTTCTGTTTGGTGTACATTGCCATAAGTACTGTTTGATTTTCACTTTTTTTGATGGTTTCACCATATAAGTAGTTTTGTACTTTCCGGAATTGTCCTCCCAAAGAGAAATTTTTGTATTGCAATTGTACCATTAGATTATAGTAAAAGTCGTTGTACGTATGATTGTATTGCAAACCTTCCGACCAAGTTCGGGTACAGCCTACTGAGGCATAGAGTGTCAGGAAATCTTTCAGACCGAAAAGATCAGCCCCGTTGGTTCCGATCATTAACTCCCCGTTGAGACTTTGATAGGACTTCTGATTTTCGTCCATTAATATCAGTTTGCCGTTTTCTACGAATACACTTTCCATGATGGGATTGTCATAATATTGGTGGCGTATGCTAAGATTGGCATTAAACTTCTTTTTCGAATAGCTGTAAGATAAAGAGTTTGTGAACTGTTGGTATGTTTTCAGCAACGGATTACCTCGAACTATTTGGAGGGTATCTATTGCCTGCTCTACATCTGTCAATGCTCCTAGAGATGGTATGGCAGGACTGATATTGAAACGATACCGCAAGAAACCTGCTTTCTTCAAATTATAGCTCAATCGCACAGTAGGAGTGAAAGTATAGTAGGTGTGATTCTCATCTCCCTCCTTGAACCAAGCACGCGTCATGCCCACACTGCCTGCGTAACTGAAATCTTTTACTTTGCCCTGCACCTCGAAAAAAGCAGATGTTTGCGTCTGATCCATTTTAGATGTGGTAGGATTGGAGCCTTTGTATTCATTTTCCGTTCTCATCTGATAATGGCGGGCACCACCACTTAATTTCACATTATTGAAACTCTTATCGTAGATGGCTTCACCAATGACGGAACGTTTATCACCATCCACAAGTGTCAGGATGTCTGCCAGCGGTTTGCTTACTTCTTTGTATTCTTTATATTTTCGGTTATTTTTCGTATGTATCAATGTTCCCGTTACGTTCAGTTGGATGCTCTGCCGGTGGGGTAGGGTATGCTGGAAGTAAAGGTCGAGTGCCGGAGAATAACTGGAAGTATGATTATGGGTATAGGAGAAGATTGACTCATTGGCTCCTACCGCCCACATCTTGTTCAGTTCGTTCTGATAAGGAACGTTGTTGATGCTGTTTCGGAAGATGGCATTGAATACATACTTGTCCGGTTTGGTTAAGTTGTAGGTAAGGTTCAGATTATTAATCAGGCTAAGAGTAGTCGATTCATCCTGTATACCTTCTTTGATCCGGTCTATGGTACGGTCGCCCAGGAAGAAGGTTTCCTGAGATTCTAGGCGACTATGATATTTACCGTTTTTATTGAAATAATCAATTCCCCATTCGGAATTCTTATAATTGAATTTCGCTGCCAGAAAGTTCTCTCCCCAAAGTGTATGGGGCGAGTCTGAAAATTGAAAGTTTACAATACCGCCCGTTTCACGACGTTTCAGGATGATGTTGACAACAGCACCCAATTCTTCATCGCCATACTGCTTTCCGGGATCTTCTATGAACTCCACGCGCAATATATCTTTCGCTCTTATAGCAGCCAGTTCCTTATCCGTCACTTTGATGCCATTGACACGGGTTTGTACAGCGCCACCGCCACTGATACTCATATTGTTGGTGAATTTATCCACTTGAAGGCGGGCAATTCCCAGATTATCCAATAGGTCGTATGCACCGAAGGAACGTTTCAGTTGACTTTCAGTAGGCAATATTATTTGTCTGTCGACCCGTTGCAGCACATTACTTGCCGATACTGTAACTTCTCCTAAATTCACTGCATCTTCCTGAAGGGCGATATCTCCCAAATCAATATTTTTATTCAGATTTAACAGGAGGATTTCACTCCGGTAGCCTATGAATGAGACGGACAATCGATAATTGCCTTGTTTTATTTTGTGAAGGGCAAATTTACCTTGCGCATCCGAAGTAACTCCTGTAACCAAGGTAGAGTCTGTTCTCCACAAAGATACATTAGCGGCTATGATTGATTCTTGGGAGCTATCCGTAACACGTCCCTTTATGGATAATGTCTGAGCCTTCATGCTGAGTACGGAGAAGATCATCAGTAGTAAAAAAAGTTTTGTTTTCATATCTGTTCGTATTAGTATATTATTATTGATTTAGGTGTGTAAAGAACACTCCTCCCTGTATGGGAAGATTCTATATGTTGTATTTCAAATATTTACTCTTTTTCGGCTATGCGATGGATACTATGACTGTACAAAGGAATTAATACCGTACATCAGTGTAACTACTTTTACAATAATAAGTCCAAAGAGAAGCCCGAAGGTAATCCATAGTGCAATTTTTGCATATCTCTTCATGAACTGTTTTTTTTAAGATTATTATATCGTTCTATTATTTCATCTATGCTGATGCCGAGTAGCTCCATTTGGCGGAAGGTATCGGCAAGTTGATTATCAAAAAACTCTTTCTTCTGTATCCTCATCACCTTTTTCACGGCATCCTTTGATAGATAAAAACCCATGCCTCGTTCAGGATAAATGATATTTTCTACTTGTAGGTATTCGTAAGCTTTCAGCACGGTACGCGAGTTTACGGTGAGCTGTGCGGATAGTTCTCTGACAGAGACTACTCGCTCTTCTGCGTGCCATTCGCGGGTGAGTATCTTGCTGAAACAAAAGTCAACAATCTGCTGATATATCGGTTTGTTGGTTTTGAAATCCATAGCTTATAGTTGTTTTTCCTTCAACAAGAAGTAACTTGATACCCACGAACCGAGTACAAAACAGATAGGGACTGCATAGTTGCAGAAGTTCACAATTGTCAGTGTAGTGGCTGACAAAGGGTAGTTGGTACGTGGCCAAGTGCCTAAGTTGTCTACCCAATAGCCTTCCGGTGCCTTTTCGGGCATTAGGGATACTATTACAAAGATGATCCCCATGCAGATAGAGAAAAGGGCAACTGATATTGCCAGACTTTTCAGTAACATTTGCCGTTTAAAGCCGAAGTATCCGATGAAGAAGGTAGCTTGTAGAATGCTAAAAGTTATTATATAGTCTTTTTGTGCTTCATAGGACGCGATGTCTCTTGAGAAAACCTTCAAATAAGTGATATCGGTTAATGAAAACAGGCTATTTAAACAAAGTATCAATAGGGCGCAGAAGGCAGGAAGCAGCAACAGGTATTTTATCCAGATGTGTAAGAACTTCTCGAATACTGAAGCTGGCAGTAGTATATAGAGCGTGGAATTACGTTTTGTGAGGTTTGTTTCCAACAGACAGGGAGCAATGAGGAGAAACCAAATAGTATATTTCACAAAGCTGGTGGCAGATGATTGGTTACTTAAATAGGCTGCTCCATGGTTTAAGTCGAACAACATACACAACAAGCAAATGCTGAGTACTATACCGGCACTCCATAGAAGGTGCTTACAGGTTTCTTGCAGGTTATATTGTTCCAGCAGTAAGAAGCGTTTCAAGTTGAAAGTTGCGTTCATATATTTTGTTCCTATTTAAATATGTCTTTTATCTTTTCAGTTTGTTGTATCACAGCTTTGTATAATAGTTCGATGTCAGGAGTGTTCTCTTCTTCCTCTTCATTGGGCAGAATGGAGAAATAGCCGGACAAGTCCTGTTCGCTGTAAATACAATTTTCGGGTAACTGACTGGTGTGAGCAAAGAGCAGTCGGGAACTGATTTCGTCCAAAGAACTGTTCATTAGAATTTCGCCTTTCCCCAAGATAATCAGATGATCCAGCAGATTCTCTATATCATGTGTCTGATTGGTGGAGATAAGCAGTGTACCACCATCGTCTGTACTACGGCTGATGATACGTTTCAAGTTTTGACGCGCAGTGATATCCAGTCCGTTGGTCGGTTCATCAAGAATGGTAAGTGGAGTATGCAAGGCGAGGGCATAGGCAAGCATGGCTTTCTTTTGCTGGCCGAAAGAAACGGCAGTGAGTTTCTGATCTCCGTCAATCAGAAGTTCTTCGAGGTTCTGTTCGAATTCTTCTCTGTTGAAGCGAGGATAGAATACAGAATGCTTGGCGGCAAAGTTACGGATACTCTTTTCAGGTATCTTCATTTCTTCGGGCAGGAAGAAGTAATTGCTCAGGATTTCGGGCTTTCGTTCCGCTGTATTTTTTCCGCTTATGCTGCATTCACCTTCCCACGGAAAAAGTAGTCCGCAGAGTAGGTGTAATAATGTCGTTTTCCCTATGCCGTTTTCTCCTAAAAGCCCATAAATTCCATTACCTATTTCAAGAGATATGTTGCTGAAAATAGGATGTTTAGTCTTGTAGCCGTAGCTTATGTTTTCTATTTTTATCATAACTTGCTTGGTGTTGCACTGGTGTACAACACTGCAAACGTAAAGGAAGAAAAAGAAAGAAGCAAGTAAAGGGGGATAATATTAATGTATTTTAGCAATTTCGTACATAAGCAATTGCTATAGCGACACAATCTACATCAGTATATACCACAACGCTATAATATGGCAAGCCGATCCGCCCAATACAAAGATATGGAACACGGAATGCATATATCGTAGTCTTCGTATAGAATAGAACACTGCACCGGTGATGTAACAAACACCTTCGGCTATAATCCAGTAGCAGGAGGTGGGGGTTACTGTATATAGTTGCTTGAATACAACCAGTATCGATAGCCCCATGGTGATGAAACAAACCGTTTCCACGTAACTGTGTTCTTCCATCTTTCGGAAACTTACTATAGTACCTGCGATGGCGCATAGCCAGCTAAAAGCAAACATGCCCCATCCCCAGTAACCCACATCACGGAGTACGGTGAGCGTAACCGGAGAAAAACTGCCTGCAATGTGCCAGTATATGGCTGCATGATCCCACTGCCGCAACCGCTTCTTCCACGGATTATGATGTTTCAGTGTATGATAGAGAGTGGAAAAGAGGTACGAACCACCCATTCCGAAGAAATAGAGACAAACCCCGAAAGCGCCCCAGAAGTCTTTGTTTTCATAGCACTCCACGAAGAACAGTATACATACGATTAATCCCATCCCAAAGCCAATACCATGTGAAATGGCATTAAATTGTTCTTCTCTTTTTGTATAGAATAGTCCGTTCCGTTTTTTGTTCATCCGATTGCTGATTTTAGAATAGCAACGGCAAAGGTATGCAAAAAGTAGTAAAAAACGGGCAGAATTCAGTCATTAAGATAGTTTGATATTTATACCCAAACTTTTCATATCACTGCGTGTTGTTCTATCCTAACTCCTAATTATGAACGGATATGGCAGCAAAAAAAGTAGCAGAACAATTGGTCGAAACATTAGTGAATGCGGGTGTGAAACGTATTTACGCTATTACTGGCGATAGTTTGAATGAAGTAAACAACGCCGTAAGACAGAATGGCAATTTAGAATGGATACATGTCCGACACGAGGAAACCGGAGCATACGCTGCCGGTGCTGAAGCCCAACTAACTGGAAAACTAGGATGTTGTGCCGGTAGTAGCGGTCCGGGACATGTACATCTTGTCAACGGACTGTACGATGCCCATCGTTCGGGCGCTCCGGTATTGGCTATTGCTTCTACAATTCCTACCTCACAGTTCGGTACGGATTATTTTCAGGAAACCCATCCTGTTCATCTTTTCGATGGATGCAGTTACTATAATGAGGTGGCGGAAACGACGCAACAGTTTCCCCGCATGTTACATTCGGCTATACAGAATGCTATATCCCGAAGAGGAGTGGCAGTGATAGGCTTGCCCGGCGACTTGGCTGCTTCCCCTGTTGCTAAAGTCGATTCTTCTGAGGATAATTACCAGCTTGAAGCACAGACTGTGCCTTCGTCCGAAGAGCTGACCGAACTGGCAGGACTGCTGAATGGTAGCGATAAGATAACCTTGTTTTGTGGCATTGGCTGTGAAGGTGCTCATGCAGAAGTCATAGAACTTGCAAATATATTGAAAGCCCCTGTTGCTTATACTTTCCGTGGAAAGATGGAAGTGGAATATGATAATCCTTATAAGGTGGGTATGACGGGTTTGCTGGGTGTTCCGTCGGGTTACATCAGTATGCACGAAGCCGAAGTATTGGTGATGCTTGGTACCGATTTCCCGTATTCCGCTTTTCTGCCCCAGAAGAATAAGATAGTGCAGATAGATATCAATGCCGAACGGTTGGGGAGAAGAGCGAAGGTAACACAAGGACTATGTGGAGATGTGAAGTTGACGTTACAGGCACTTTTACCATTATTGGTGAAGAAGACCGATGACAGTTTCCTCCATCGACAGTTGAAGATTTATGAAAAAGTATGTAAGGCACTTTCGGAATATGTGCTCGATAAAGGCAGTGAAGGGAAAATTCATCCTGAATATGTGATGTCGGAAATTAGCCAATGGGCTACACAAGACGCTATCTTTACGGTAGATACAGGCATGACCTGTGTTTGGGCAGCTCGCTATCTGGCAGCTACGGCCGGGCGTTCTATGTTGGGATCATTCAATCATGGATCTATGGCCAATGCACTTCCGCAATCCATAGGTGCCGCCTTGGCTTGTCCCGAGAGGCAGGTATGGGCACTGTGTGGAGATGGTGGCTTATCGATGAGTATGGGCGATTTGGCTACAGTTGCCCAGTATAAACTTCCGATTAAAATTGTAGTATTCAATAACCGGGCTTTGGGCATGGTAAAACTGGAAATGGAAGTAGCCGGTTTGCCTGACTGGCAGACGGATATGTACAATCCCGACTTTGCCATGATAGCCCGTGCCATGGGGATGCGTGGGTTGACCGTGGGACATCCCGATGAAATGGAAGTTGCTTTGCGGGAAATCTCGCTTACCGAGGGTCCGATACTAGTGAACATCTTGACTGACCCCAATGCACTTGCCATGCCTCCGAAAGTAGAGTTCGAACAAATGGTGGGTTTTACCAAATCCATGTCCAAGCTGATGATGATGGGGAGGGGCAAGGAGGTGATTGATACGGTGGAGTCGAATATCAAGCACCTGAAAGAAATGCTATAATTTTGCTTAGGGCCTTTCTGATGTTGTTATCTGTATTTCGGCAAGCTGATAAATTTTAAGCAAAGAACAAATAAAATTGAGGGGAAATAACTGTATAAACAGCTTTTTCTCCTCAATTTTTATTACCTTATAGGTACGGGTTTATCTTGTGGATGTCAGAAGCAACCGTAGCAAGTCGGTATCAGCTTTCTATCGCCCAACGTATTATCAATACGTGCAACGTTCACCCAGAACTTATTATCGCGTACACTTTCAATCGGATAAGCGGCTTTCTCGCGTGAATAGCTGTGTTTCCATTCGTTAGCAACCACTTCGTATTCGGGATGCGGAGCATTTACCAATACATTATCCTCTTTTTCGGCTTTGCCATCTTTCACTTCTTGAATTTCTTGCCAGATAGTAAGCATGACGGTAATGAAGTTATCCAGTTCGGCGAGACTCTCACTTTCTGTGGGTTCAATCATCAAAGTACCGTGTACAGGGAAGGAGAGGGTAGGAGCGTGATAACCGTAGTCCATCAGACGCTTGGCTATATCATTTTCGCTGATACCTGTTTCTTCGAAGACTTTGCGGCATTCCAGAATCATTTCATGACCAACAAAACCATTGGCGCCTCTATAAACGATACCATACGTTTCGTTGAAGTAGGCTGCCATGTAATTAGCATTCAATATCGCAATTTTGGTAGCACGTGTCAGTCCTTCACTTCCCATCATGCGAATGTAACCGTAGGTAATGGGCAAAACACCTGCACTACCGAATGGTGCGGCAGCTACTTCGTTTGTAGAGTTGCCGAACAGGCCGTGTCCCGGTAAGAACGGAACGAGATGTTCTGCTACACAGATAGGACCTACACCCGGACCACCACCACCATGAGGTATGGCAAAAGTCTTATGCAAGTTCAAGTGGCAAACGTCAGCACCGATAAATCCGGGATTAGTCAAGCCAACTTGCGCATTCATATTGGCACCGTCCATATAAACCTGTGCACCGCATGCATGAATGATGTTGCAGATTTCTACAATCTCTGTTTCAAAGATACCGTGTGTAGAAGGATATGTAATCATCAATGCAGCGAGATCATCCTTATTCTCCTCTGCTTTGGCACGGAGATCGTCCATATCTACGTTTCCATGATCGTCGCAAGCGCAAATCACGGTTGAAAATCCAGCTTGAACAGCTGAAGCCGGATTGGTCCCATGTGCAGAAGCAGGTATCAGGACTTTGCTGCGATGTCCTTGTCCGATGCTTTCCAGATAAGCGCGTATGACACGTAAACCTGCATATTCACCGGCTGCACCCGAATTGGGTTGCAGGCTGACACCTGCAAAACCTGTAATTGTTTTCAGCTCTTCACTCAGGTTACGAATCAGTTCGCGGTAACCTTCAGCTTGATCTTCGGGAACCAACGGATGTATGCTTGTAAATTCGGGACGGCTGAGCGGAAGCATTTCGGCTGCCGCATTCAGTTTCATGGTACACGAACCGAGTGAAATCATGGAGTGAGCCAGCGAGATGTCCTTACGGTCCAGACGTTTGATGTAACGCATCATCTCTGTTTCCGTATGGTATTTATTGAAGGCCTCGTGTGTCAGATAAGCACTTTCGCGTTTTAAAGCTTTCGGCAAAGTGCAGCTGTGAGGAATGTCATTTGTTTTGGTATAATCTTGTCCGGCAGCAATGGCAAAGATAGAAAGCAATACATTAACCGCAGCTACATCTGTAGTCTCGTCAATGCTCATACCTACATCTCCATTCTTAAAGTAGCGCAAGTTTACTTCTTTGCTCAGAGCAATGGTACGGATTTGTTGTGCAGATACTGTATCGGGTAGTGCAAAACGAAGGGTACCGAAGTAATGCTTGTTGACTTGTTTGTAGCCTAGCTTATTGATTGTCTTTTCCAGATAAGCGGCAATGCTGTGAATGCGTTCGGCAATGGCACGAATACCTTCCGGTCCGTGATATACGGCATAGAAACCTGCCATTGTAGCCAGTAAAGCTTGTGCGGTACAGATGTTGGAAGTAGCCTTTTCGCGTTTGATGTGCTGCTCGCGGGTTTGCAGGGCCATGCGGTAACACATCTTGTCGTATTTGTCTTTAGACCATCCGATGATGCGTCCGGGCATATTACGTTTATATTCGTCGCGTGCGGCAAAGAATGCAGCCGAAGGACCTCCGTAGAACATCGGTGTACCGAATCTTTGTGTGGTACCGAATACGATATCCGCTCCCCATTCTCCCGGAGGAGTGAGTACGGCAAGACTTAAGATATCGGCGGCAACCGCTACTTTGCAATTAGCTTCATGCGCTTTTTCTACGAAAGAACGGAAGTCTTCCACATTTCCACTGGCATTGGGGTATTGCAATATGCAGGCAAAAACTTCCGGAGTAAATTCCATTTCTTCAAATTTACCGGTACGTAGTTCGATACCTTGCGGAATAGCACGGGTAGTCATTACCGCCAAGGTCTGCGGAAAGATATTTTCATCTACAAATACCACATTGGCTCCCGACTTCTGCATATCACGCGGGCGGAGGCTATACATCATCGATACGGCTTCGGCAGCAGCAGTGGCTTCATCCAGTAGGGAACAATTAGCAAGTGGCATAGCAGTGAGGTCGCATACGGCAGTCTGGAAATTCATAAGTGCTTCCAGGCGTCCTTGCGAAACTTCTGCCTGATAGGGAGTATAGGAGGTATACCAAACCGGATTCTCGAATACATTTCGTTGGATAACGGCAGGTGTGATAGTGTTATACCAACCCATGCCGATGTAAGTAGTGTAGAGTTTGTTCTTGGCAGCTAGTCCGGCGATGTGTTGCCCAAACTCATATTCCGTCATGGCTTCGGGTAAAGCCAGCGGCTCTTTCAAGCGGATGTTTGCAGGAATGGTTTGGTCGATCAACTCGTCCAGGCTCTTCACTCCGATTTTGCGGAGCATCTGTTCCTCATCCTTTGCGCTAATGCCAATGTGGCGGTTTGCAAAAATATCGTTTCTCATATTGGTAAATATTTAAGTTATTTTTCGTTCTAACGAAAAAACGGATTCTCCGCCTTCTCTATGCCAATTGTAGTCGGCGCTCCATGTCCCGGATAGACAATCGTATCATTAGGCAGTATGAACAGACGGCTGCAAATATGCTCTATCAGTTCATCGAAGTTGCCTCCGGTGAGGTCAGCACGTCCTATGCTCCCTTGAAATAATACATCACCGGAGAACATGCAGTGGTCTGCGGCACAATAAAACACCAAACTTCCCGGAGAATGGCCGGGCACATGGATGGCTTCCAGACTAGTGTTGCCAAAAGTAATGATATCTCCATCATGCAAGTAAGTACCCAATGGAACAGGAGCCTCCTGCAATTGGAAGCCATACATCCGGCTTTGTTTGGGCGCTTCATCGATCCAGAACTCATCGGCTTGATTGGCTTCTGCTTTTAATCCGAATTCCTTCAGCATAAAAGGATTCCCGAAGATATGGTCCAAATGCAAATGTGTATTCAGCAGATGCTTTACGTTCAACTCATTATTGATAATAAAGTTCTTCAACGCTTGCTTCTCTTCTTCATAGAAACATCCGGGATCGATGACGGCTGCTTCGTTTGTTTCGTCCCAAAGTACGTAACAGTTCTCCGGGAACATATTAAATTCAAATCTCTTTATTTTCATGATGGCAAAATACAAATTACAAATTATGAATTGCTAATTACAATTTACTAATTACAGGTCATTATATAAATCTACCTTCAACTCTCAACTTACCACGTAGACTACTTTTTTAGTCTTGAAGAATTCTTCCTCGAAAATATCTTTTAAATCCCACATAGTAGTCTTGTTCTTGAAAGGCATGGCTTCGTGTTCCAGTTCACCACCTTTCAGACAAATCAATCCGTTGGGTAAGGAATTTTGTTGCTTGGGAGTGATGTTCTTGCGGATTATCTTTAATAAGTCGGCTAGTGGCATCACTGCGCGGCTTACCACAAAATCGAATAGCTGCTTTTCTTCTTCGGCACGTGCATGACGCAAGGTGACGTTTTTCAGCCCGATACTATTGGCTACTTCAGTGGCAACTCTTACTTTTTTACCTATACTGTCTACCAGGTGGAAACTTACCTCAGGAAAGAGTATAGCCAACGGGATGCCCGGAAAACCTCCACCTGTACCTAGGTCCATAATCTTTGTACCCGGTTTAAAGTTGATGACTTTGGCTATACCCAATGAATGAAGAACGTGGTGTTCGTACAAGTTCTCGATGTCTTTACGCGATATAACGTTTATTTTAGAGTTCCAGTCCAGATAGAGATCATAGAGCGCAGCAAACTGCTTTTTCTGTTCCTCCGTCAGTTCCGGAAAGTATTTTAGAATAAGTTCCATTAGCTTATAAATCAAAAATTATAAATCAAAAATCTTATGAGTTCCGTACTTCATTAAGTACCATGCAGTCATCACTCAGCAAATGTTGCATTACATCATATGGCAGGGTAATTTTTATAGGGCCCATTACATAAGGAGCAATTTCGTATACATTATAATAGAAAGTGATTCCATCTTTGTTGAGGTAGAAGTTTTCGGTAGGTTCCAGATCACCGGTAGTAGCATACCCCATGTTTTCCAGTTCCTGACGAGTGGCTACTTTATTATCCGCCATTAATTGGTTCCACAATAGATCGGTTAAAGCTTCTTTATAGTCGCTTACAAACAAATCGTCCAACCGGATAGGGCTTAGTGTACGCAAATCCATATTGAGGTAGGTTGTCATATAAATGCCATGTGCACCGCCGGTATATTCATTATAGTCTATGCGGTAAATAAGCAGATTCTTGAAATATAGCTGAACATGGCCTTCGATACCTTTGTAATAAGAATACCATGCTTCCATGGTGGCGTCATCCTCTTTCTCCTGTTCATCTTTTTGGTACATCGGTTCCAGATCCTTGAGATAATCACTGACGTACTTTTCGGTATATTTCTTAACGGCTTCTTCGGGCTTCATCGTCATGTACTTTTCACCGAAGCAGGCGGAGAGGAAGAAAGTATTCAAGCTGTCTTTCAATTTTACGTCGGATGATTGGGTAGCATATGCAAAGTTGATGACAAGGTTACATGCCGGTTTGGCGGTATCTCCAAAGAGATGGGCCGTTTCGTTTACTTGTATGCTATCAAACTCCAATGCGCCGGCGTTTTTGTTCATGATGTTACCACAAGAAAAGAAAAAACCACTTGTCGCAAGCAGAAGGACAAGTAAGCTGACAGTTTGCTTTTTCATATCGAATTTTGTTTATAAATCATCATATTAATGAAAAATCTTTATCGACAAATATAGAACTAATTAACGAACTGCACGCATAAAAAAGAAAAATTAATTGCGTGGGATGATTAAAACAAACTAATCATTCCGGTTGTTGCATAGACATATATTGAAGAACAACTTTCTAATAATAATTTGAATGAGTCATATATTAAATAAAGAACAAAGACATAACCATGCTTATTACCGTCTGAAAGAAAAGGTTATTGGTACATGGATTTTTACGATACCTTTGTTGGGGATTTCTATGTTTTCCATATATATACCTTATAGCCAAGAGATACAAATGGTATTGGCTGCTATAGTGATGGTCTTCTTTGGAGTTTCTTTTTATACAGGTGCATGGGATCAAGCCCGTTTAGGGCGAAGTAATATGGATACGCTGGTTGCACTGAGTACTTCTGTTGCTTTTCTGCTTAGTGTATTCAATACTTTCTTTCCTGAATTTTGGTACAACCGCGGTCTGGAGCCCAGTGTCTATTATGAAGTCCCTGTCGTTTTAATAGCTTTCATCCTTACTGGTAAGTTAATGGAAAAGCGTACTGGTTATTTCCCTGAAGGACAACGTATAGACGATCGGATTGCGGGACTTTGCATACCGATAGTACTGTTTTTGTCGGCTCTCACTTTCTTTATCTGGATTTTTCTTGGTGGGATCTCTGTGGTAGCTCATGCTTTGTTGGCTGCTCTTTCAATATTGATAATAGCTTGTCCGTGTGCGTTAGGATTGGCTATTCCTATGGCGTTGATTGCCGGCATAAGTAAGGCTGCCGATAACCATGTATTAGTAAAAGACGCCATCGCATTGGAACAGATGAGTAAAATAGATGTAGTCGTATTCGATAAAACAGGTACATTGACTGAGGGACATCCTTCGGTTACTGGTTGGTTATGGGCACAGGCTGAAGAAGAACATTTAAAAAAAGTACTGTTAGCTGCCGAACTGCATTCTAACCATCCGTTAGCCAAAGCTCTTATTCAGGCTTTGGAGTCAGAGCATGTGTGCCCTGTACAATTGGATGGTGTTGAAGATATAATTGGAAAAGGAATAAAAGTAACTTATGAAGGTGCCGAATATTGGGTGGGCAGTCACAAATTACTGAAAGATTTTCGGGCTAACCTTTCTGATCTTTTAGTTGAGATGTTAGTGGAGTATGAGTCTGATGGTAATAGCATTGTCTATTTCGGGCGGGAAAATGAACTGCTCGCTATCATTGCGCTCAAAGACCAGATGAAGATTACTTCTGTTGAGGCAGTCAAGGAACTGCGTGGACAAGACATTGATATTTGTATGCTTACGGGAGACGGTGAACGTACTGCTTCTGCTGTAGCCGGAAGTTTGGGTATTCTCAATTTCATTGCCGATGCTATGCCAGAGGATAAAGAAGATTTTATTCGTGAACTTCAACTTCAGGGCCGAACCGTTGCTATGGTAAGCGACGGTATGAGTGATACGCAAGCTCTTTCTTGTGCAGATGTCAGTGTTATTATGACTGAAGATACCGACGTGGTGGATGAAGCAATGGTTACTTTAAAGACTTCGGATTTGCTGCTGCTGCCGAAGGCTTTCCGTATCTCGCACCAAACTGTCAGTTTGATGAATAAGAATCTCTTTTGGGCTTTTATCTATAATATAATAGCTATTCCTGTAGCTGCCGGATTGCTTTTCCCGGTTTATGGTCTTTCGCTGACTCCATTACTAGTAAATGCAGTAATGGCATTGTCGTGTTTGTCAGTCATGCTCAATAGCCTTCGATTGCCTTCAAATTACTGACCATTTTTTAGCTATTCCTATATTCTAAAGGACTCATCCCCATATGCCGTTTAAAGTACTTTCCAAAGAAGGAGGCACTAGGGAAGTTCAAGGAGTAAGCAATTTCCTGAATGGTCATGTCGGTCGATTTGAGTTTGGCTTTTACATCTACCATGACGACGTGGGCAATGATATCGAGTACGTTTTTTCCTGTAACCTGCTTGATTGTGGTGCTAAGGTGTTGTAAAGAAACCCCTAATTTATCGGCATAAAACTGTGCACGACGTTCGTTTGTATAATTTTCAATGACAAGCTGAACCAGTTCACGGCATATTTCCTCTTTACGGCTCTTAGTGTTCTTTTGTTGTTTCGGATGAACTCTGTATAGTTTATCTATACCGTAAAGAAGTATATTCAGAGTACCTTGTGCCATCTTGGTATCCGGTGGGAATGGACCGGTAGTGATGCGCGCCCACAGCGCAAAGTAGTCCTTTAGGTAGGAAGCTACTATTGGATCGACATTCATTACAGGGTACTCTAATATCGTAGAGAAAGAACTTAGAGTAGACTGGATGAGATTAACCCCGTTTAAGCAATGCGATGAGAAACCAACGAATCCCAAACATACCTTTTCTTTTTGTTCGTAGAACTGGATAATAGTTCCGGGTAACAGGGTGACAAAGTCTCCTTGCTTTATTTCAGTGTCCATCAGGTTAATAGATACTTTGATAGAACCTTCTATGCAGAGGGCGAAGATACAAGCTTTTAAACGGCACGATTGCTTGTAGATATTAAGAATGTCTTCTGTTACTTCCGTCCATGCAATCATATCTACGGGTAGATCGACTTGTGGAAATTCCATACGCGTTGTCGTTTTAGGTTTGCACAAAGGTACATTTTTTTTCTAAACAAGTAACAGAAGATATTCTATTTTCAATTGAAATGTTGCTATTTTAGAACGTTACATCCATTTTTACTACAAAAGTACGGGGGGCACCAATTGCCATAGGACGATAACTATATTCTTTGTTCAACAAGTTATTTATCATAAACTGGAAAGCTACTTCTTTGGTTGCTTTCACTCCGAGTCTCAGGTCTATGGTGGTGTAAGCAGTGTTATGCTTTTTCCAGTAGGAAGTCAAAGTCTCACCATTGGAATAGCCAAAAAGGATACCGCGTACATAGTCCAGTAAATCACGCTGGGTTTTGGTACGTTCGTCCAGCATAATGTAATCAACGGCTAAAATTTTACTCTTCCAGTTTACATTGGCGCCTAAGTTGATACGCTTCCATTGAAAATCAAGAGTAGCTTTGAAACTATGTTTCGGGCGGTATTTCAGATATTTGCTATTATTGCTCTTCTCTTTCATTTGGAGAGGATCGGTATAAGTGTCTTCTAAAGCGTTGCGTTCTTTATAGTCGGCATCACGTGGTTCGGTGTACACATATCCTAGATTATAAAGCAATTTGGCATTCTTATTAAAGGTGTACATACCATTGGTACTGATTTCCAATCCATAAATCTGAGCTTTAGACACGTTGTGGAATTGAGCACCTATGCCAAAGCCTTTACCGTCTTTCAACATTTTCAATGCATTGTCTATGCTGTTTATCATACTGAGATCGGAATTATTAAACAGGCCGAACTGGAATTCTATCATATCTTTGTACTGCGTATAGAATGCGGCGATATCGGCAAAACCTTGCAGGTTACCAATTTTATAGCCTTGTTTGAAGCCAAGTTCGGCATTGAAACCTTTCTCCGGCTGCACATTATGGTTAGGGTATACGCCTACACCACCGATATCTTTGCGTAGATATTTTTCAGTGATAGACGGATTGCGGTAACCCTGCCCGAAGCTGGCGCGCAGGAAGCTGTAATCGGCAAGCTGATAATTCAGTCCGGCACGGAATACAGGACGAAAAGGGATGTGGCTTCCAAATACTTGGGTATCGGCTTCCCGATAGTGTTTGTCAATCCGGTAATATTCGGCACGTACGCCCGCGGATACGCTGAGGCGCTCCCAAAAACGTTGATCGTATTGGAAAAAGGCGGCGATATTATCACTTTCATGTACCTCTTTGTTTGCTCCTGTAAAAGTACGGATATGATCGAAAGTCATTCCTGTGGTGATTTGAGCACCTCCTTCCCACTGTTTATTGAACTGATAGTCCAAGTAGTAATTATTATTTTTATCTGTTCGGGTAGGAGCCTGTTTGAGTTCCGGGTTGAGTATGCCTGATAGCCATGGAACGAGATCACTGGGTAGTTTACCATTAAGCAATCCGCCTAAATCAGATGGTAATCCATTGCTCATTACCCATGAAATGAGGTCACAATAATCAGCGGTGGTTGCATCAGGAAATATATTTCCCAAGGAACCGAATGCACCGTCAATCAAATCATTTATATTATTGCTTCCCAGCCATTTCACTACTCCGGTAATCAAAGGTTGAAGGGCTGTGTAATCTCCTCCGGCAATGTTTTGTATGACCTTTGCATCTGTGCCCATATTGCCTAGAATATCAGAGATTGAAGCTGATTGTGTGGGACGTACCATATTATCTGCACTGTGATAAAAGCGTGCTTTTACTTTATGAGAGATTCCTTTTTCGGGGTTAGTGAAATTAAAGAAAGGATCGATACGGAATGTATTGGATTCTCGCCCCATATTGGTGAAAGGAGAGGGACGGTAAGCTTCACTGGGTGAACGCCAAATAAAGAAATCGCCATAACTGTTGGATAGGAAATCTACATTAAATCCATAATTCATTACTTTCATACCCATATCCGGCTGATGATAAGTCAGGTTACCGCCCATGCGGAAACGTTTGTTGTAACTTTGCTGGCGATAACCTTCATCGGTAAACAGATTCAGTCCGCCACTTACGTCAAAGTTACCGATACGGCGTGAATGGGTGAGGTCGAAACCTTCGTAAAGAGGGTTGCGCACACCACTGAACAAACTATTGCGCAGTACCGGTTTTACGGGATATTTATCTTCTTTCCAGAATGATTTGTCGCTCCATTGGTAGTCACTGTTGGCCGGGTCGCCATATATACCTACATAAGCACTGAATTGAGTCTGTGGAGTTAGTTCCGGACGTGCGGTACGGATATTGATAATACCGTTCAGTGCTGAAGAACCATAAAGTACGCTGGATGCACCTTTGATTACCTCCACTTGGTGTACATTTTCCAAAGGAACACTATTCCAGTTTATGACTCCGCTTTGTGGAGTGAGCACACTCATTCCGTCCACCAGAACCTGACTTCGGGCACCTACGCTGTAAGTCCATCCGCCACCACCTCGGATACTGGGTTGTTTATCCACGATGTCTACTCCCGGTATGGTTTGTAAAGTAGAAGTGATATCGGTGGGAGCTTGACGGGCTATGTCGCTGGCTTTAATCAGATCCATGGAAACGGTAACATCGCTCAGTTTTTGTTCGAAGCGTCCGGCGGATACAACAACGTCTTCCAACAGATTGGTACTTTCTTTCATATATACATCTTTTTGTAAGATGTTGTTTTTATTAATGACGATAGGCATCTGTATATCTTCATATCCCACATAACTGAATATCAGGTCTGCTCCTCCTGCGGGTAAATGAATCTCGTAGGCACCATTCGCATCTGTGACCACGCCTTGAGTACCTTTCAGTTTGTAGATGACAGAGGCACCCGGCAGTGGTTCGTTGGTACTGGCATCATATACATGCCCTTTTAATATTTGGGCAGAAGAAGTAATGCTGAATAGTAACGCAACGATAAGCGTTATTAGAATCTTCTTTTTCATAAGTCTGTTTTTTGTGAGTAATTATATCAGAACGGCTGCAAAGTACGTAAGTAATTATCATATTGTCAAGGTGTATTTTTATGAATTGATGCTATAAATTTAAGATTCTCTTCACTCTAAATGTTGAGTAACCAAAAAAGTGTTATATTTGCTTATATGAAAACAGAAATATCAGATTGGAAAGTAATTCCTTATGCTGAGGCTTGGAACCGGCAGACGGAATGGTTTGATGCATTGGTGCATGCTAAACAGGCAGGTGAGGAGTATGTGAATCATATTATACTTTGTGAGCATCCTCATGTCTATACATTGGGGCGTAGCGGCAAAGAAGGCAATATGTTGCTGGGTGAGGAACAGTTGCAAAAGATAGGAGCGACACTTTACCATATTGACCGTGGTGGAGATATAACTTATCATGGTCCGGGGCAGCTAGTATGTTATCCTATCCTCAATCTCGAAGAATTCACATTGGGACTGAAAGAGTATGTGCATCTGCTTGAAGAGGCAGTGATCCGTGTTTGTGCTTCTTACGGCATTATTGCCGGACGCTTGGATAAAGCAACTGGTGTATGGCTTGAAGGCGATACGTCTCGTGCGCGTAAAATCTGTGCAATCGGTGTGCGTAGCAGCCATTTCGTAACGATGCACGGTTTGGCATTGAATGTGAATACCGATTTACGTTATTTCAGCTATATCAATCCCTGCGGATTCATTGATAAGGGCGTCACTTCTCTGGAAAAAGAATTGGGATACAAAGTGCCTATGGAGGAGGTGAAAGAGCTGCTTTGCAAAGAGATAAATGCATTGCTGATGAGAAGTTAATTAGTAATGATTACGGTATATTAGGGTCTGTTTTAGTCAGTTATTTATGCTTATATAGTTGGTAATGTAATGATTTATAGCTATATTTGATGAATATAAAAACATAAATATACGCTATGAACTCTTTTGTAATCCGCACATATGGGCGTACCGAACTTGCCCAAATCTATTGCCCTGACCTCTGTCCTGAGGCAGCATACCGTAAACTGAAGCATTGGATTGAGCTTTATCCCGGTCTGCGTGACGGGCTATCAGCTTTGGGGATCTCTTCCCACTCACGTTCTTATACGCCCGCCCAAGTGGAGCTTATAGTAGCTTCACTCGGGGAACCCTAAAGGTGAGGTTTAGCAGCGTAAAGGTGAGGTTGGCACATGTAGTATAGAGGTATCTTTATGGTAGCTCATTACTTCTGAAATTATTCTCCACTTCGTCCTGCTGTATGTCTGTGACTTCATACTCAGTGGTGTCCTGTGCATTAATTCTAGTCTTGAATCGATACTTTTCCAGTACTTGTACCAGTATCTTTTGTGCCTGTATGTTCACCTGCACCTTTCCGTATATGTTCAGCTTAGCCAGTATGACACTTGCCGGTAACCATTTGACCGATAAGTCTCCGGGCAGCGGTTTTCGGTAATAGACGAATAAATTCTCTTCCACGGGGTCTTTCATGCGATGCAGTTCGTTGTGCTTGTTCAGCCGCGTTATCTCTTCCCCCTCATACCAGTACCGGAATCCGCTTTTGAGCAGTGCCAATGCTTGTGAGTATATCCCGTCATGATTGACTGGTGTCCGGTAGTCTATTTCCTCGACAGAGATAGGCAGGAAACGACGGTTCGAGCCGATATCCTGCAAGCACTGGCGGTTGTTGGTGCTTCCGATGAAGGAGCAGTGGCGGGGCAGGTTGAAGGCTTCCAGGTCGTACACTTTTCTTTGTATGATGTAATCTTGTGCAATAATTGCCTTCAAGGCTGCCAGGTCTCCCGGCTTCACTCCTTCAAACTCCTCCATGTTGATGATAATCCGGGTGGAGAGCAGACGGGCTTGGTCCTTGTTCTCCGGGTTCACCATGCCATTATAGAAGTACTCCTTCCATTCGGGCGGCAACAAATGGCGTATCCAGCTACTCTTTCCTTTTCCTTGCTCGCTGTAGAGGATGATGACAAGCTGGTTCATCTTCTCATCGTTCAGTGCACAGTCCACCAGTCCTACTATCCACCGTTTGAATCCTTCCCTCCACAGGGGTTGGTTTTCGGTCTGTACGGTTTCAGTCAGTTGGCCTATATAATCGGTTCCGTCCCAAGGTGGCAACTTGTCTATATAGTTCGAGATAGGATTGAACTCTTTGGCGTAATTGGAATCCACTACAGCTCTGAGATAATTCTGGTAACAGAATATTCCTGCTATCTGCAAGTCTACGAATATAGAGTTATAATCCTTGTTCCTCATGGGCAGATAGCCTTTTCGGGCTTCTTCGGCCGGTTCGTAGGTCATGCGTTCCAGTCGGTCCAGTATGATATTGCGGCGGATGCCGTAGTGCTCTCCCAAGAAATCCAACAACTGGTTGATGACCGGCTTTTTCTCTTCCTTTGCAGTGGTGGCTTCGGTTGTCTTGTCGGTGTAGGTGTACGAATTGCGCAGTGGTGCCTCCACATTGAATCCGTCTTTCCCGAATCGTTCACGTGCCAACTTAATGACTATTTCCTGATTCAGTCCCTTGGTATAACATTTGTTTCCCAAGGCGAAGAGAAAACTGTCCCGACTTCCTTCTTTGAACTTCATGATTCGTTTCACGGCGGTCACGGCTTGTGAGAAGATGAAATCTTCCCAAGGCTCGGGTTTGTGTTCCTGCATGCAGTCTGTTTCACTTTTCTGCACATTATTTTTCCGGTCTGCTTCGTCCTCTTCGGTCTCTTCTTCCTGCATGCCTTTCGTATCGATCTTTTTGCTTTTTTTCTTAGCCGGAGGGGCAGGGAGGATGCGTACTTCCAGTGGTTCAATTTCTTGTTGCAGGGCGCTGTTGAAGTATGCCTGCGGATCGAAGGATACGAAATAGCCTCTCGACAGGTCTTTTCCGCTTCCGTCCATTTCTACTTTGAGCAGTTTCTCATAGTGCTCTTTGGCGACATTGTATAGCTTGAGGTGGATATCTTCGAGAGAGGCATAACTAATTTCGCCTTGCAGTAGTTGTGCCCTCAGTCTTTGTGCGTATTCGGTTTGCAAGAACACAAAGAACTTATATCCCCTCTGCTTGGGTGAGAGGAAGGAGGCGAGGGTGTGAGGATCGCTGTTGATGAGTGTCCTTGTGAGCTCCAACTGTTCGGGAAGTAGTTCGTCAAGGTCGAGGGTGATGACCGGGTTGTAGCGGATGATGCCGGGCGGTAGTCTGCGGTCGCGGTAATTGGCGGTGACGGTTCTGAAGGGGAGTTGTTTCTTCACGTGGTTGGCTTCCTCTATTTTGCCTTGTACCACGAGGCTTGTGATTTTGATGATGAGTCTGGCATACTTGCCACTCTTGATGTCCGCCAGTTCTTGTTCGAGATTAGTCTCTCCGTTGACGTTGCTGAAACCACTGTAGGTGGTTACCGAAATCTTTTCCATGTTTCTTTATTTAGTTTGCCCTATCGGCATGGCAAAGGACTGCATTCTTTTTGAGACAAACAAAAAACGGCTTTTCGTGAAAAAAGCCGTTTTTCCCTAACTTGGAATCTGTAAGTTTTTCTACCGCTATCTAATCATTGGGATGATCGGGATACATTTTGTGATATATTTTATATATCTCTGTTTCAATGCAGTTCGTATTCAGAGTATTTGTTCCTCCGTCAGCGTCCATGAAGTCCACCAGCAGATGTAATGCCTCTGCCAACTCTTTAGCTCCGGTCAGTCCGTGTCCTTTTTCTTTGTTCAGCAGCAGTGGTACGAAAGGCTTCAGAAATTCTTTTCTTTGTGCATATTCTACCTTCAGACGATGTTGTGAACGTGACAAGTACTTGACTGCTTCTTCTATTCTCTTGTTCTGTTTACTGTAGATTACCTGAAAATCCTTCTCTTGATAGAGCATGGCTTCAATTAGGCTTTTTTCCCCATTTTCTTACTAATTTGATTTTGATTAATTAATACTTACATTTAATGTGGAGGCAAAATTAACAATTCATTCGGAAGGTATTGCTCCTTTTTCTCGGAAATATTCAGTTTTTGTTGCAATGTGTGTGTGAAAGTGGTATGGTACCAATAGGGGGTATACCCTATGCAAGATATAATGTAACACACACTTCCTTTGAAAAAAGAATAAATGACGCGCCCGCGCGTATCTTAATAATGTAAAGCGAATTTTGGGGGGAGAAAAGCGTTTTTTAGACGTTCGTTTAATGGACGCAAAGTTAATGTCAAGAAATGAAATTACAAAATATTCTTATAAATAAAATGTGTTTTTTTGAAATAATACTACCAAATACTTATATATCAAATATTTACCCATTACCTATAATTAGGACTTAAACGTATCTAATTATAAAAATAGCATGATATGTAGAAGTTAGAAAAAGGGTGTCCATTAAACGAACGTCTAAAAAACGCTTTTGTGTATATAACCCGTTTGTTTCTAGAAAATTACCTGTACGGTAATGTGTAATTATAAAGAATCAGTTGGCAAGAGGGGTACAAAGCTTGCCGTATTTTACATAAAGTACTCGCAAGTGATTGAATCCCAGGAATATCCAACGGGTTCAAAGCCCCGGGAGAACGCCCTTTTCTGAACAAAACAATCGGATGGAAACTGATAAAGAGACCGAAATCTGGTATGCTATGCGTGCCACCTACCGTAGAGAGCCTGATGCGATGCGTCTTCTTGAGAAGGAAAACTTAGGCTGTTTTGTTCCCATGCAGTATAAGGTAAACATCAAGAATGGTAAAAAAGTTCGTGCGCTTGTTCCTGTTATTCATAATTTGATATTTGTCCATGCCTGTCCTTCCGAGATCAAGCGTGTCAAGTCCCAGATTACTTACTTGCAATACATCACCGATACCCGTAGCGGCCAGAAGATCATTATCCCGGACCATGATATGCAGCGTTTCATAGCCGTAGCCGGTACTTATAATGACCACCTGATGTATTTCCATCCCGACGAACTGAACTTGTCTAAAGGTACAAAGGTCCGTGTCACGGGTGGTGACTTCGAAGGTCAGGAAGGCGTTTTCCTGAAAGTGAAAGGCGCGCGTGAAT
>USLU01000047.1 GCA_900555635.1 uncultured Bacteroides sp. | reverse complement strand
AGGGGGAAGGTATGAACAGCTGTATCATTAAGAGTAACGAATTGCCCGGCCAACATTTCTTGTGGCTTACTTTGGGGCTTGGAATTCATGTCACCTGCCAGGAAGATAGGTTTATGAATACCTTTCAGGGCTTCCTGTATCAACGGTACAGAAAGTAGCTGGTCTTCGGCAGTAAGTGATTGGTGTGTGGCACAGAATACATAATCCTTGAATTCGGCAATTATCAAGGCACGCTTCTCTTCCCTCCCGGGCATGGAGATGACTTCATGCTTAATCGGAGCTTCTTTAGAGAGTATGCCTATGCCGTAGCTACCACCCTGAAAGGGAATGGCAGATGCGTAAACACCATGCATTCCGGTGAGTTTTTTCAATTCACCGAGGGCATAGATGCCCTTGTTGCGTTCGGTCACACTATCTAATTCTTGCAAGGCTACAATGTCCGGATCGGCTTGCTGAATGACATTGGCTATGCGTTGGTAATCCTGTTCCTTGTCCATGCCGATGCAATTATGCACATTATAGGAGAGAATGTTCACGCCGACTTTTTGAGCAGAAGCCGGGATAAACATTATTAGAAGTAACGAGAGTAGGGATAGATGATGCTTCATGGACAATGATGATATTGGGTTTATAATCCTAATATATTCCCGGTAGCGTTTCCTCCTGGCTGGTTACCGAATTGGCCGTTGATGTTCCGGATGTCTTTCGGCTTGAGTTCCAATCCTTTTTTCATGTCTTCCATGGAACCGTCTTTGTCGCCATTCAGTAGTTTGGCGCGTCCACGTTCGTGGTAGGCTTCTGCAAAATTGGGGTTCAGTTCGATGGCTTCGTCAAAGAGTTCGATGGCTTCGGTAAGTTTCTTTTGTGTGATATAGAGCTGTCCTAAGTAGAGGAATGCTTGCTCGTTGAACGGGTTTAGTTCAGTAACATGGTGATAGTCGTTCTCGGCTTCTTCATTATTGCCGGTAGCTTCTCTGATTTTTCCACGTTGCAATAAGGCGCTTTCATCTTCGGGATCGTGTGCCAGGATGGCGTCAATGTCTTCCATCGCTTCTTTGTATTGTTGCATTTTTGTCAAAGCTTCTGCACGCAACAGGCGGGCTTCGATAAAATCGTCTTTCAGTACGATGGCTTTGGTGAGGTGGGCAACACACATGATACCGTCTCCTTGCCCATTATCTGCTTTGCCAAGCAAGTAATGTGCTATGGCATTGCCTTCTTCTATTTCTATGGCTTTCTTGGCAGCTTCTGCCATAGCCGGATAGTCCTCCAGCATATAGCAAACATTGGCGAGGGTGATATAAGTGGATATATGTTCTGGTTCTTTTTTAATCATCTCTTCCAGCAATTTGCGTCCTTCTTCTAACTCTTGGGTTTGGATATAGACTTGCGCCAGATAGCCCATTGTCTCGAAATCCTCTTGAATAGCAAGGGCCTCGGTGAAACACTTGATGGCATAATCCGCACGTCCCATACGTTGGGCACGCATGCCGTCATACTTGAATATCTCAAAGTTCTTTTGATTATTTTTTTGTTTCTCATCTACCGGATTTTCGGTTTTGCCGGAGAAAAAAGACTTAAAGAATCCCATATGCAGTAAATTGAAAGTTATGAATTTAATAAAAATAAAAAAGGAGAGAAGGGGATAAACTGCTTCTCAGTGGCAAAAGTAATGAATTATTTTTTTATTTGCAGCATTCCGTCCACAGCAATTACTTGGCCTTTATCCAATAACTCATGTAACAGGTCGACTAATGTTTCTTTCTCGGCAGATAAATGCTCGGCTAAGGCTGCCGGAGACATTGCTTGCCGGGATAAAACGTGAAGTATCTTCGCGGTGAGTTCTTTCGATGAGGGTTGCTCAGTAACTTCTTTGTTTCTTAAACTGATACAGGTATCACATTGCCCACAATTGTGCTCGTTCGTTTCTCCGAAGTAACGTAATAACATGCGGCTACGGCATACGGTATCATTGGTTACATAGTCCAGCATGGCATCTATTCTCTTTTCGTACCGTTCTTTGCGTTCTTCGTATACACTACGGGGAATTTGTAGATGCCGCATCTCGACGCGTTCGCGCGTGTATATAATATAAGGTGTCTTCTTTTGTGGAATGTAACTGACGATACGTTGCTTGGCTAGTTGGATCAGCAAATCATATACTTGTTTGCGGGTAAGTCCGGTGCGTACGGCTAGCGAGTCTTCATTGATGAAAGCAAAATCGGTGAATACTCCGGTATAAGAGCGCAATACGGTTTGAATAAGCTTGTCCATGTTCTCACCCATTTCCCGTAATTTGTAGAGCTCGTCCCGGCGGATGGTGAAAAGTAAGCGCGAAGCATTGTCCTGCTCGTCGGTATATTCCAGGTAACCCGCTTGAGTAAGTATTTTCAAGGCACTATCAACGGGAACCGGGAAGTATTTGAATTTCCGGCAGAAGTCTTCTATATTAAATTCGCGCACACAATCTTGTCCGTCGCCCATCGCCATTTGGTAATAGTACTGTATATGTTCGTATACCTCTTTTATATAATCTTTCTCGGGAAAAGTATCCGGAATACGTTTGTGTAGAGTCGTTTTGTCCGATTTGGCATAAAGGATCACTGCGTATGCTTTTTCCCCGTCACGTCCGGCGCGTCCCGCTTCCTGAAAGTAGGCCTCTATGGAATCCGGTAGGTCGAGGTGGATAACGATGCGTACATCCGGTTTATCGATACCCATACCGAAGGCGTTGGTAGCTACCATAACGCGGCTTTCACCTGTTTGCCAGCGTTGCTGACGGATGTCTTTGGTTGCATTGTCAAGTCCGGCATGATAAAAGTCTGCGGTAATGTCTTCGTTATGTAGCAGTTCGGTGATTTCCTTGGTACGGCGGCGGTTGCGTACGTAAATAATGGCGCTTCCGGACATGCGACGCAGGATGTGCAACAGTTCTCTTGTTTTATTTTCTGTATTGCGAACGATATAAGCGAGGTTCTTGCGCTCAAAGCTCATGCGGAATACATTCTCCTCACGAAAGTGTAGTCGGGCTTGAATGTCTTTTACTACCGCCGGAGTAGCGGTGGCGGTTAATGCAAGCACGGGCACGCCGGGTAGTAGTTCTCGTATTTCTGCTATTTTGAGGTAGGCAGGACGGAAATCATAGCCCCACTGTGATATACAGTGACTTTCATCCACAGTAATCATGCAGACATTCATCCTCTGCAATTTCGTACGGAAGATTTCTGTATCCAGTCGTTCGGGAGAGATATAGAGGAACTTGAAGTTGCCGAAGATACAATTCTCCAGTGTGGTAAGGATCTCTTGCCTGCTCATTCCCGAGTAGATGGCAAGTGCTTTAATGCCACGCTTCTTCAAGTTTTGTACCTGATCTTTCATCAAGGCTATCAGGGGGGTAATGACAATGCACAATCCCTCTTTGGCAAGCGCCGGCACTTGGAAAGTGATGGACTTACCGCCTCCGGTGGGCATTAGCCCTAAAGTGTCTTTGCCTTCGCCTATACTGTTGATGATATCTTCCTGTATGCCACGGAAGTTATCATAACCCCAATACTGCTTTAGTAGTTGAGAGTTGAGAGTTGAAAGTTGAGAGTTGGGCGAAGCAGGGGACATGTTAGTTGGAAGTTGAGAGTTGAAAGTTGGGTGGAACTGATGGCATGTTAGTTGGAAGTTGAGAGGTGGAAGTTGAAAGTGCGTCAGTGCAGCCTGACTCTCAACTTTCAACTTTCATCTTTCAACTGATTAGTTCGGTTTAATATCTTCAATCTGTAACTGCACTTCACCCCGTTTGTGGGTGTTCTCTTCAATGGTGTAACAGATATCGAACGAACGTTTGGATTTGATAAAGCGCACGTGCGAACTTTGTCCGAAGGCGATACCGTTCATGACATTATTCGATTTGTTGTCTACCAGTTCCAGTTTGATATGTTCCTGGTCACGCCCCACTACTTTGCTGGTACCATAGTCGTAAACATTGTGCGTACAGAATACCGGTTTTATATTATCAGGACCAAAAGGATTGAACTTCTTCAAGTCACTGAAGAATTTCGGGGTGATATCCTTGAAGTCGATTTCGGCATTGATATTAATCACTGCACTGGTTTGTTCCGGTAATATATTCTGTGAAACAAACTCTTCGAAGCGCTCGGTGAATTTTTGCACGTTTTCTACTTTCATGGAAAGTCCGGCGGCATAGGTGTGTCCTCCGAAGTTTTCCAGGAGATCACGGCAATGCTCGATAGCCTTGTAAACGTCGAAACCTGAAACGGAACGGGCGGAACCGGTTGCCATGTTGTCTGTGCGTGTCAGTACAACCGCAGGGCGATAGTAGACCTCCGTCAGGCGGGAAGCGACGATGCCAATTACACCTTTGTGCCAGTCTTCGTTGTATATCACGATAGATCGGCGATCGGCAAGCCCTTCCAGATCGGTTACAATCTGATTGGCTTCCTCGGTCATGTTTTTGTCAAGATCTTTGCGCGTCTCGTTGTATTGATTTATCTGCCCGGCTTTCTCCAACGCAAGGGAGAAGTCTTTTTCTGTTAGCAAATCAACAGCCTCTTTGCCGTTCTGTATACGTCCGGAAGCATTGATGCGAGGTCCGATCTTAAACACGATATCGCTTACGGTAATTTCTTTTTCCGTCAGTCCGCAAACGTCGATAATGGCTTTCAAACCTACACTGGGATTGCTGTTCAGTTGTTTCAGCCCGTGGTAGGCAAGAATACGGTTCTCTCCCATAATAGGTACGATGTCCGAAGCGATGCTGACGGCAAGTAGGTCCAATAAAGGAATCAAGTGGTGAAATTCAATCCCGTTACTGATGGCAAAAGCCTGCATGAACTTGAAGCCTACACCGCAACCTGAAAGGTGTTCGTATGGATAAGTGTTATCTATACGTTTGGCATTGAGTATGGCAACCGCAGGAGGTAGCACTTCATCGGGTACGTGATGATCGCAAATGATGAAATCGATACCTTTCTCTTTGGCATACGTAATTTCATCGACAGCTTTGATGCCACAATCTAATACGATAATCAAGCCTACACCGGTTTCGGCGGCATAGTCCACTCCTTTGTTTGAAACCCCGTATCCTTCGTTGTAACGGTCGGGGATGTAGTAGTCAATGTTCGAATAGAACTGTTGAATAAACTTGTAAACCAGCGCTACTGCGGTAGTACCGTCTACATCATAATCTCCATAAACCAGAATGCGCTCTTTTTTTCCCATTGCCTTATTCAGGCGCTCTACGGCCACATCCATATCTTTCATAAGGAATGGGTCGTATAGATCCGGCAGTTGTGGACGGAAAAACTTCCGGGCATCAGTTGCCGTCGTTATTCCCCGCTCTGCCAGCAATCCTCCAAGTATCGGGCTAATTCCCAGTTCTTGGGCCAGTTGTTGGCTTGTTTCTGCCTGTTCGGATGTAATGGGTAGATAATTCCATTTGTGAGTCATTTTATATATTATTTTTTCTTTCTTCGTCTCAAGGTGCTGGAGAAGGGGGTAAGCGCGGAAATGGGCACTATTCTCCAACAAGCTGTAAAGGTATGAAAAACTCTTGAAAGGAGTATGAAAAGAATAGAAAAACTTTTTTAGAAACATGTAACTGCATTGATATAAGTTAGCTTGAGTTTCGTAGGTTTCACTTCTTTAACTCCTGTTATAGATAATGTATAGCAGGACTTGGGCTTCCACATATTGAGACTCAGCTCCCCACATACCAGGACTTAGCTTATCACATGTTACGACTGAGAGGTCAAAAGACCCGGATGTTTTACCCCAAAAGATGGGGATCTTTTTACCTAAAAGATCCGGGTGTTTTAGGGTAAAAGATCCGGGTGTATTTATGAAAAAGGTCCGGGTGTTATAACTTCTTTGTATACGACTTAGAACCACTCAGTCCTAAGGATAGCCCTCATAGGTATAGGACTTGGATATGCACCGTGCAGTATAACATTGTTTTTGGATATCTTACGGAAAGAGTTCGGCAAATATTCTTCTTCTGAACCGACTTTTTCTCTATTTTTGTAGGACTAAACCATTAAAGTGAAGATTATGCTTACTTTTATTTCTTGTGCAAAGACTATGACTTCGCGTAGCTCAGTGGCTGTACCCGAAGTTACGATTCCAACGTTTGAAGCGGATGCTGTGCAGAATGCATTGGAAATGTCCCACTACTCGGCAAGCGAACTGGAAAAACTACTGCGTGTGAATGCCAAGATTGCTGCTGAGAATCGTTTGCGTTATCACGATTTCTGTTCGGAAGATAATCGTGTTATGCCGGCAATATGTGCCTATACGGGCGCTGTTTATAAACGGATTCTTCCAAAAGACTTCACAACGGATGATTTTTATTATGCACAAGATCATCTACGCATCACTTCTTTCCTTTACGGATTGCTTCGTCCGTTGGATGGTATCAAGCCTTATCGCTTGGAAGGCGATGTGCATCTTCCTGAGAAAGGCGGCATCTCTATGTTCGATTATTGGAAACCTATATTAACCGATTACTTCATTGCCGAAATCAAACGTCAGGGTGGGGTACTTGTCAATCTGGCTAGTGGCGAGATGCAGAATTTGTTCGACTGGAAACGGGTGGAACGCGAAGTGCGTGTCATTACTCCCGAATTTCAGGTGTGGAAAGGGGGAGAACTGAAGACAATAGTGATATATACCAAGATGAACCGTGGCGAGATGGTTCGTTTCATTATTAAAAATCGTATAGAGAATCCCGAAGACCTTAAAAGCTTTACTTGGGAGGGGTTTGAACTGGATGAAAAAAGTAGCACAGATAAACATTTGCAGTTTACTATGATTTAACCTTGTTTTGCGCAAAGTGAGGATTTAGTTACGCAAAAAGAGCATAATTATTGTTTATGATTTCATAATTTTGCCAATACGAAAGACGTCTGGCAAATTAAAATCTTCGGTCTAACCAACCGAAGTAATATTATGAATCACTAAATTATAATCTTATGCAATGGAAAAAGAACTTATCTGATTTGCAGAGAACTGTATCCGTTCGGGTATCATTTTTATCTGTCAGTTTTTTATTGCTGTTTGTTTGTCTGTCTGCAATGGCGCAAACAAATCACAGAATTACCGGTACAGTTGTTTCTGCTAAAGACGGCGAACCGCTAATCGGGGTAAACGTGCTCCAAAAGGAGACGACTAATGGGGTAGTTACGGACTTGAATGGACAATTTACACTGTCTGTTCCCGTACCATGCGAACTATCTATAAGTTATGTGGGATATGCGAGTGAAGTTGTTAAAGTCACTTCTGCCAATGCTCCCTTACGTATTCAATTAAAAGAAGACAACGAATTATTGGATGAAGTCGTAGTAGTGGGTTATGGCGTTCAGAAAAAGAAACTAATAACGGGGGCTACGGTTCAAGTTAAAGGAGAGGAAATCTCTAAATTGAATACCGTCAGTGCATTGGGTGCTTTGCAAAGCCAAACTCCGGGTGTGGATATCACACAAAGTTCCGGCATGCCTGGTGAAAAATTTAAAGTTGTAATTCGTGGATTAGGTACGGTAGGAGATGCTTCACCTCTTTATATTATAGACGGCTCTGCCGGTGGCGATATTAATAACCTGAATCCGGCTGATATTGAATCTATTGACGTACTGAAGGATGCTGCCTCGGCAGCAATATACGGTTCACGTGCTGCTAACGGTGTAATCTTGGTAACAACAAAGCAGGGGCGTATCGGCAAACCGCAAATTACATTTGATGGATATTTTGGTGTACAAAATGTTTATCGGATGCCTGATGTTTTGAATGCACAGGAATATGCAATTATTATGAATGAAACTCGTTTAAACGATGGGCTTTCTCCTTACGATTTTGCCAAAGATGTCCCTAATTGGGATAAAATACAAAGTGGCGCTTGGAAAGGTACAAACTGGTTGGACGAAGCCCGCAATGAAAATGCACCTATCCAAAATTATGCATTGAATATCTCTGGTGGTACGGAACAGACGATATATTCTGCTGGGTTTGCGTACACATCACAAGAAGGTATCTTAGGAAAGCCGGTGCAACCCAATTATGAGCGTTATACTGCACGTTTGAACTCTGAACATATCTTATATAAAAAAGGAAAATTAGATGTAATTAAATTTGGTGAGAACCTTACTTATTCTTATGTTGAGAATAGTGGTATTGCTATTGGTGATATGTGGTACAATGATGTAAGAGGGTTCTTAAAGACAACTCCATTCCTACCTAATTATGATGATAATGGAGATTATCATTATGCAATTCCTTGGGATATTCGTACTGCAAATCCGATTGCCTTGATGACAAAGCGTGCGGATACTTTGAACAAGAATCATAATTTGAAAGCCAATATTTATCTCACTATTCAACCTATAGAAGGTCTGGTCTTGAAAAGTAATTTTGGATACACTTTAAATACTGGGAGCTATCGTAGTTATACTCCTAAATATGAATTATCTTCCACTGTATTGAATACCTTGGAGTCTGTTTCTCAAAGCATGTGGTCGGGTACGAGTCTGACATGGGAAAATACGGCATCTTATAGCTTTTCTATTGGTAGACATAATATAAATGCTCTGATAGGTCAGTCCATCGAAAAAAGTGGTATGGGTGAAAATCTGAATGGTTCTAATGGCAATCCGATTTTCCATGACTTTAAACACGCTTATTTGGATAATGCACCGTTGACTTCTATAAATTCTGCAACTTCAATAGGTGGGTCTCCTTGGGGTAAGAGTGCCTTAGCATCTTTCTTCGGACGTCTTAATTATGATTATGCTAATCGATATATGGCTACGGTTGTACTTCGTGCTGATGGATCTTCTGTTTTTGCACGGGGACATCGTTGGGGATATTTTCCTTCTGTATCAGCCGGTTGGGTGATGTCGGAAGAACCGTTTATGGATTCTGCAAGAGGTGTAATGGACTTTCTGAAGATTCGAGCCAGTTGGGGGCAGAACGGAAATCAAGCTATTGATCCTTTCCAATATTTATCAACCATAGCTAATAAAGGTAACTATAGTTTTGGGAGTGATAAAAATATTGTTACTCTAGGCAGCTATCCTGATATTTTGCCTAACAAAGATTTGAGTTGGGAAACATCTGAACAGATAGATTTAGGTATTGATGCTCGTTTTTTGAATAGCCGTTTGGGATTTACGTTTGACTATTATGTAAAGACTACAAAGGACTGGTTAGTAAGGGCTCCGCAATTAGCTTCCTATGGTACTGGAGCACCTTTTATCAATGGTGGGGATGTTGAAAATAAAGGTGTGGAAGTGGCTTTGACTTGGAATGATAATATTTCGGAATTTAATTATGGCGCAAATATAAACTTTTCATATAATAAAAATAAAGTAACTAAATTGGCGAATGCCGAAGGTATTATTCATGGTTCTTCGGATGCTCTGTTCCAAGGTTCTACAGAGTGTTATCGTGCGCAGGTGGGTTATCCAATAGGTTATTTCTATGGTTATAGTAGTGCAGGAGTATTCCAGTCTCAGGAGGAAGTAGATAACTATAAGGGTGCCAAGCTACCGGGGGCCAGAGAAGGAGATGTTATTTGGGTAGATCGTGATAATAATGGTGTTATAGATAAAAATGACCAGGGAATGATTGGTGATCCACATCCGGATTGCCGGTTAGGAGTAGGTCTGACTGCTTCTTATAAAGGTCTTGACCTTAGTCTGACAATGAGTGGTGTATTTGGAAACCAAATATTAAAATCCTACCGTTCATGGAGTGATTCTCCCAAGGATAATCATACTTCTGAAATATTCGGTCGTTGGCATGGTGCTGGAACTTCTAATCATCTTCCACGTTTGAGTTCCAATGCACATACTAATTGGACGTATGTTTCTGATATCTATATGGAAGATGGAGATTATTTGCGAATGCAGAATATCACTATAGGTTATGACTTTAAAAAACTCTTTCCAGGTATGCCCCTTCAGCAGGCAAGATTGTATGTAACAGCTCAGAATCTGTTTACCATTACAGGTTATTCAGGTATGGACCCTGAAATAGGTTATGGACATTCTTCTAGTTGGGCATCGGGCATTGATTGCGGTTTCTATCCAAGTCCCCGCACATATATGGTGGGTGTTAATTTGAAATTCTAAAAAAGTGAGGAGTATATTATGAAAAAGATATATATATATTTAGCGCTAGTCATACTTTTGTTGAGTAGTTGTGAGAACTTCCTTGATACAGAGAACTTGACGAAAAAGGATACATCCAATTATCCGGAATCGGCAGAAGATGCAATTGATTTGCTAACAGGTGTCTATAATGCCGTTCGTTTGATGGAGATGGATGAAAATGGCGGTTGTGCATTCATTACTGCTGAAATTCTTTCTGACGACCGGTTTGCCGGTGGTGGTCCTGACGATATGGATTGGGCATATATTGAACAATTCAAGTGTAATAATTATAACATGTATAAGGATACATGGGCTAATGCATACAAAGGAATTTTCCGTGCTAACATGTTACTCGAAACTATAGGTAACGTAAAATGGAGTGATGAAGCATTACGTTCTAATATCGAGGGACAAGTTTATTTCTTGCGTGGATATGCATTTTTTTATTTGGCACGACTTTTTGGTACAGCTCCTTTGGCATTGGCTACAGAGCCCGTAAATGCACCACGTGCTTCGGCTGATGAATTATTTGCGCAAATAGCTTCTGATTTGAAGCAAGCCATCAATAAAATGCCTTCTACCAAGAGAGTATCAGAATTGGGTAGAACCTCAAAATGGGCTGCCGAAGCATTGATGGCACGTGCCTATCTATTCTATACCGGATATTATAAAAAAGAAGCCATGCCATTGGCAGGTGAAGATGGGGGAAGTATTACTAAAGCAGATGTAATAGGTTATTTGGATGATTGTATCACTAATAGTGGGTTTGATCTTTATCCTGATTTTCGTAATCTGTGGCCATATAGTAATGAACTATCTAAGCGTGACGGTTATATTTACTCAATAGAAAATAATTTGCACTGGGCAGGGGAAGAAGGAGCTAATTATGAATCAGTATTTGCCTTCCCATCTGCTGCAAAAGTAACCTGGGATAATGTTGGTGACTGTAACCGTATGAATCTTTATTTTTCAATGCGAGAACAAGATGAGGCTGGTATTTTTCCGTATGGAAAGGGTTGGGGCTTTGGTACCGTAAATCCACAATTGTGGGATGGGTGGCCGGCAAATGATTTGCGTCGCCAGGGTTCTATTATTGATGTAAATGATGAAATGGAAATGTCCGATTATCAATGGGCGGCCGATCATCAACAGGATGAAACAGGTTATTGGCAGAAGAAGTATGTAGCAGTGAATGTAAAAAGAGCCGATGGTTCATATGTTAACTATAGTAAAGAAATGTTTGGTGGTTCAGTGAATGATGATTATCAGATTAATAATACACAAGACTTGGTGATTATTCGTTTTGCTGATATATTATTAATGGCTGCTGAGTTGAAAGAAGATGTAACATTAATAAATAGAGTGCGTGCACGTGCAGGACTAGCTCCTGTTGGAGCATATTCTTCGATAGTATTAAGAAATGAACGTCGTTGGGAATTAGCATTTGAAGGTTTGCGTTATTTTGATTTATTACGTTGGGGGATAGCTGGCGAAGCTTTGAATAGCCAGAATGGTGTGGATGTAAAAGATGATATGGCGGATAATAAAATGGCATTGGGGGACCTGGCAAAACGCATTCAGGAAACTGGTGGCTTTATGCCGATACCTTTAGATGAAATATCATTATCCAATGGAGTTCTTGAACAGACTCCCGGTTGGTGATCTGTAACAAAATTCATTAATGTAAAAAGATAAAATAATATGAAGAAATTAGTGATATATTTATTTGCCGTCATGGCAATAATGGCATGTGAACCAATAGTGGATGATGTTTCGATAGGTGGTGTCATTCCTGAGAGTGAACTGAATCTTACTGTAAAAAGTGTAGTTGAAGGTGGAAATGAATTGGTATTGGAAAATAATACTCCTGGTGTAGGTTCTTTGTGGGATTTTATGATTGCTAAATCTAGTCTAGCAAAAAATGTGATTGTGCTTCCTTTCATGGGTGAAATAACTATAACCTTTACTGGAATTTGTGATGGTGGAACAGTAACAACTACACGTACTGTTAATGTTACTAAGATTACAACTCCTGTGGCAGAAGAATGGAATATGTTTGCCGGAAGTAGCGTTACAGGAAAAAGTTGGGTATGGGATGAAACGGCAGAATCTGGTGCGTATGGCTATGGTGGTTATGGATATTCTTACGTTCCGGATTGGGGCTCTAATATGCCAGGTGAAACTTCGGATGGAGGTTTGTTTGTAAATCCGGATGATGAAATGGTCTTTGATTTGGATGGCGGTGCAAACTTTACGCGTCGTCTTGCTGATGGCAAGGAGTTGGGTAAGGGCTCTTTTGTGTTTGATATGTCAAAGAAAAAGATTGGCAGTGATGGTAAAGTGTGGAGTATTGGTACCCTAGAATTTAAAGGAGTTACAATTCCTTGTCCTGGTGATTACTATTCTCCGGGGACCGACTTATTTGAATTTGACATTATTTCATTGTCGGAGGATAAGATGGTGTTGGCTTGGGCTGCACCGGATGCAATATTCCAAGATCCGGATTGGGGTACTTTGGCTACTTACTGGTGCTTCAGAAAAAAATAACTTAATACAAAAGGAGATGGATCAGTGAAGAAATTCCCCCCTTTGATATTTCTTCGCTGATCTGTTTCTTGATTTATATTTTTATAAGATGAAAATTGGTATAGATTTAGGTGGCACAAATATGCGGGTAGGGCAGATTGAAGGAAATGTTCTAGTAAGAAAAGAGACTATTCCATGCCCTGCAAAGGCAAGTCGTAATGACGTTATACTGCAATTGGAAGAGTTGATAGACCGGGTGATGTGTAAGGAAGTAACGGGTATAGGTATTGGAGTTCCTTCTGTTGTAGATGTTGAACGTGGTATTGTGTATAATGTAGCTAACATTCCTTCTTGGGAGGAAGTCCCATTGAAGCAGCTGTTGGAAGAGAGATTTTCTGTTCCTGTGTATATCAATAATGATTCAAATTGTTTCACGTTGGGTGAAAAACGATATGGAGAAGGAGTACAATATAGGAATATGGTGGGTATAACGATAGGTACAGGAATAGGCGCGGGTATCATTATTAATGATAAATTATATGGTGGCTGGAACACCGGAGCAGGGGAAATAGGCTCTTTGCCTTACTTGGAGTATAATTTTGAACATTATTGTAGCAGTGGCTTTTTTTCTCAATATTATGGTATTACAGGTAAAGAAGCTGCTACACGTGCTATGCAGAATGATGAGGATGCATTGGAAATCTGGAAGATATTCGGATGTCACATGGGTGAACTTATGAAAGCAGTTTTGTTTGCTTATGATCCTGAAGCAATAATTTTGGGTGGTGGAATATCTTCAGCTTTCAATTTTTATGAAAAGACTATGTGGAAAACAATGTATACATTCCCGTATCCCGAGACAGTGAAAAGGATAAAAATGGCTGTTTCCAATAATGGTGATATCGCTCTGTTGGGTGCATCGGCTTTAGTATTAGATGTTTGAAAAATAACTATTAAATTATGATAAAGAAAACTGTAATGAAAACAGCGTGGCTTTGCTGTTTAACAATAGGATTTGTTTCATGTCAAAAACAGGTTATGACGAATGACAACTTAGTATTGACAAATAATTGGAAAGTGCAATCTTCGGCAAAAACGACATTGTCGGGCGAAAAGTTGTCTATGCCCCAGGCGGCGGTCAAAGACTGGTATGATGCAACAGTACCTTCTACTGTGATGGGAGTGTTGACAACTAATGGTCTGTACAAAGATGCTTTAGAAGGTGTGAATTACAAAGATATAGATAAAGCTCCTTTTGATACAACCTGGTGGTATAGGAAGGAATTTGTAATGCCCCGTTTGAAAGAAGGACAACATGCTTCTTTAATGTTCGATGGAATTAGTTATGCAGCAAATGTTTGGCTGAATGGTAAGCAGATTGCGACTCGCGATTCTATTTATGGTTCGTTCCGTCGTTTTAAATTGGACATAACCGATGCTATTCAAGAGAACAATGTACTGGCAGTAGAAGTTTTTCGTGCCCAGCCCGGCGAACCGAATATTGGTTTCGTAGATTGGAATCCGCGTCCTGTAGATGAAAGTATGGGGATCTTCCGTGAAGTTAGGGTGATGATGAATGATGCGGTTGCCATGGATCATTCGGTTGTACATCCTAAAGTCAATACGGAGACTTTGGATGAGGCTTGGTTGACTGTGGAAACAGAATTGACTAATATGTCTGATAAGGCGGTGGATGGTGAGTTAAAGGGTATGTTGGAAGGGAAATCTTTTAGTATTCCAGTTTCACTTGAAGCGAATGAAAGTCGTGTTGTAAAAGTTACCTCAGAGCAAGCCGATATTTTACATTTAAAGAATCCCCGGTTATGGTGGTGTCATAATATGGGTAATCCTGAAATGTATAAACTGGATTTAGAGTTTGTAGTCAATAGTCAGGTTTCGGACCAGAACACAGTTGATTTTGGAGTACGTGAGATTAAAGATTACTTTACTGAAGAAGGTTATCGTGGCTTTATTTTGAATGGGAAAAAAGTATTGGTGAGAAGTGCCGGCTGGACAGATGACATTTTTTTACGTGATACTCCGGAGACAAATGAAACGCAAGTACAATACGTGCGTGATATGAACTTGAATTCAATTCGTTTTGAAAATATCTGGGGTACGTCACAGAATGTATATGATTTATGCGACCGTTATGGTTTACTCGTTTTAGTGGGTTGGAGTTGTCATTGGGAATGGGATAATTATCTAGGTTCTCCTTGTGATGAATTTGGAGGTATCAAGACTGAAAAAGATATGGACTTGATAGCCCGGTCATTAAACGATCAGGTATTGTGGTTGCGTAATCATCCTTCTATTATTGCTTGGTATGTAGGTAGCGATATGATGCCTCGTCCGGAACTGGAAAAACGTTACCAAGCCTATTTGAATAAGATTGACGACCGTCCTTATGTGAGTGCTGCAAAAGAAATGACCAGCGAGATTACAGGTCCTAGTGGCATGAAGATGGCAGGGCCTTATGAATATGTTTCTCCTGATTATTGGTATTCAGACAAAGCTCCCGGCGGTGCATTCGGGTTTAATACCGAAACAGGAATTGGAGCACAACTTCCGGTTATTGAATCCATCCGTAAAATGATACCGGAAGATAAACTTTGGCCGGTGAATAATGAGGCTTGGAATTATCATTGTACGACGTCAGGTTCTGCTATGAATAATTTGGATGTACTGACGGAGAATATCACAGCTCGTTATGGGCAGGCTAAAGATTTAAACGATTATCTTCTTAAAGCTGATTTGCTGAACTATGAGGGAACTCGTGCTATGTTCGAAGCTTTCCGTGTAAATATTCCAAAGGCTACCGGTATTGTACAATGGATGTTGAATTCTGCCTGGCCTTCTCTCTACTGGCAATTGTATGACTATTATAAAGTACCGACTGCTGCTTATTATTCTGTTAAGAAAGGAAATCAGACCCGGCAATTGATTTACGATTATGGAAAGAAATCAGTCTTTGCAGTTAACGAAGGGCTGGATGTACAACAACTGAAAGGTAAATTATCTATTTATGATTTGAATGGTAAGTTATTGTCGCAAGAAGAAAAAGACTTGAATGTTCCTCCTTATCAAGCCGTGGAAGCCTTTAAAGTGCCGACTCCCCAAGAGAATGTCTTTTTGATGTTACAACTGATGGATGGACAAGGCAATTATGTAGTGGATAACTTCTACTGTCTGGCATCAACTGATGATGTATACGACTGGGCTAAATCTTCTTGGTATCAGTCGCCGATAACAAAATCTGCAGACTTTTCAAAACTGTCGTTAATGCCTCAGGCTGAATGCAAAGTGGATGCTGTTATGAAGCAGCAGGGTGATGATACGTTGGTAGAAGTAAATTTAAAAAATGCTCCTTCTGCTTTGGCTTTCTTTATTCGTCTTTCGTTAAAAGATGCACAGGGTGACTTGTTTACTCCAGTTTTCTGGCAAGACAATTATTTCTCTATAGCACCTGGTGATACAAGAACAATTCAGTGCATTATTCCACAATCTGCTAAACTGACGAGTCCGGCAACATTAACCGTTTCCGGTTGGAATGTGCCGGAGAAAAAGGTCAGTCTTTCTTTGGAAGAAAAAAAATAAGTAATTAAATTGCGGGCATTATGATTAGGTTGATTTTATTGACTGATTTTACAGAAGCATTTGCCCACAATTTGTTGCGGGGTATCTTGGAGTACTCCAAGGGGCGTGAGCCTTGGGTAGTATGCAGGATGCCCCCTTCTTATAAACAAACTTATGGAATTTCCGGTGTGTTGAATTGGGCTAAGAAATGGGAAGCAGATGCTATTATTGCACAGTTCGATGATGATGATAACGTAGAACTGTTCCGTAAAAATGGAATAATAGCCTTGGCTCAGGACTTCAAATCCCGCTTCTCTGTAATTCCTAATATAACGAGTAAATACGAACTAACCGGGCAGATTGCTGCCGATTTTTTCCTTCAAAAGGGTTTCCGTAATTTTGCTTACTACGGTTATAAAGATGTGGTATGGTCTGAAGAACGCTGCATGGGCTATCGTGAGCGGATAATTGAGAAAGGATTTGGAGATAATTTCTATGAGTATCAGAAACAACCTTTAGAAAATTTGTGGTATTATGAGTCGGAACCTCTTATTCATTGGATTAAATCGTTACCGCATCCGGTAGCTTTGATGGCGTGCGATGATACGCAAGCCAATAAAATTATGGAAGTATGCCGTGTTTTAGGCATTAATATTCCGGAGGAAATAGCTGTTTTAGGAGTGGATAATGACGAAATTATTTGTAGTCTATCTGATCCGCCATTGTCGAGTGTTTGCTTGAATATTGTAAAAGGTGGTTATGAATCTGCTCGGTTAATTGATAGATTAATCCGTGATAAAGATGCTGTTAGTGAGGATGTAATTATTCAACCGGTCACTATAGTGAACCGACTTTCCACAGATATCTATGCAACAGATAATCCTGCTATATTGGCAGCATTAAAATATATTCACCAAAACTTGGCGAATAAGCTGAATGTGGATGATATTGTTAAACAAGTTCCTTTATCCAGACGCCTGTTGGAAGTTCGTTTCAGACAGGTGACTGGACAATCTATTTATCAGTACATCTCAGATTTGCGTATGGAGCGTTTCTCCCAATTATTGTTGGCAAGTACCGATTCGATTGCTGATCTAGCCATACAAGTGGGACTTACTGATTCAAAGAATCTGGCACGCCAATTTAAACTGTGGAAAGGATGTACACCTATTGAATATCGAAAACAAAATCGTGTGAAATAACCTTTACTTCTTCTTCTTCTTTCTCAAATCTCGTCCTTCGAATTTGCATATAGCCTCTATCCACTCCTTGGTTAAGGGCTTGGATTCATGCTTGATAAGGTCAAAAGTAACCATTACAGAACGACAGATACACTTTATATCGTGTGTCTCCGTATCGATAACCCGCTGTACCAAGTGAAAACTTTTTGTACCTATTTCAGTAACGGCAGTTTGTACAGCTATATGGTCTGAACCGTAAATTTGTGAAACGAAGTCAGCTTCAATATGCACAACGACTATGCCATCTCTTTCCCAATCGACATCCGGGCATACAGAACCAAAGTATTCGGTCTTTCCTAAATCGTAAAAGGAAAAGTAGACCGTATTGTTTACATGCCCGAATTTATCAACATCATTGAAACGTATTTGTATGGGCAGGGTGTGGTTAAATTCAATTTCTTCCATTGTTTTCTCTTAAACTTTGCTTTGTTATCGGGGCGAAATTACTAATTTTGCGTGTTAATCACTGTATTTATACATCAAGAAATGATAGAAGATATAAAAAAAGCCTGTCAGGTAATGGCTGAAGGCGGGATTATTCTGTATCCTACTGATACGATTTGGGGTATAGGTTGTGACGCTACCAACGAAGAAGCGGTGCGCCGTATATATGAGATTAAGCAACGCTCTGACAGTAAGGCGATGCTGGTATTGGTGGATTCTTCTGTTAAGGTGGACTTCTATGTACAGGATGTACCAGAGGTTGCTTGGGACTTGATTGACTTAGCTGACAAACCTCTTACAATTATTTATTCCGGGGCACGCAATCTGGCTCCTAATTTGCTGGCTGAGGATGGTAGCGTAGGTATCCGGGTGACCAATGAAGACTTTTCTAAAAGACTTTGCCGGCAATTCCGCAAGGCAATCGTTTCTACTTCTGCTAATATTAGCGGACAACCTTCTCCGGGAAATTTCAGTGAGATAAGTGAGGAGGTAAAATCAGCGGTTGACTATATTGTAGGATATCGTCAGGAAGAAATGGATAGACCGAAACCATCTAGTATTATAAAACTGGATAAAGGTGGAGTTATCAAGATTATTCGTGAGTAATAAGGAAAAATGACTGAAGAAAAAAGAGGATTATTACAGCGTTTTATTATATGGCGCGAAAAGAACATTAACGAGAAGCGGTTTATATTAATACTTAGCTTCCTCGTAGGTATCTTTACAGCATTTGCTGCATTGATATTGAAGATGCTGATACACTGGATACAGAAGTTCTTAACAGAAAACTTCAACGTAACCGAAGCTAACTACCTTTATTTGGTTTATCCGGTTGTAGGTATCTTTTTGGCAGGACTCTTTGTGCGTTTTGTGGTAAAAGATGATATCAGTCATGGAGTTACCAAAATATTGTATGCTATTTCCAGGCGGCAGGGTCGTATTAAAGCTCATAATACATGGTCATCTATTATAGCTAGTTCCATCACGATCGGTTTTGGTGGTTCGGTAGGAGCGGAGGCACCTATTGTATTGACGGGTTCGGCTATCGGCTCAAATTTGGGTAGTGTATTCCCAATGGAACACCGGACATTGATGTTGTTGGTAGGATGTGGTGCCGCAGGGGCGGTAGCCGGTATCTTTAAGGCACCAATTGCGGGGCTCGTTTTCACCCTCGAAGTGCTGATGATCGATTTGACCATGTCCTCTTTGCTTCCTTTGTTGATATCTGCCGTAACTGCTGCAACGGTATCTTATATCGTGACTGGTACGGATGCTATGTTTAAATTTCATTTGGATCAGGCATTTGAACTGGAACGTATTCCGTATGTGATAATGTTGGGTGTCTTCTGTGGGTTGGTATCTCTTTATTTCACTCGTGCAATGAATTCTGTAGAAGGGGTGTTTGGTAAATTGAAATCTCCTTATAAGAAGTTAGTGCTGGGTGGTGCAATGTTGAGCGTACTCATCTTCCTTTTCCCACCACTTTACGGTGAAGGTTATGATACGATAGAATTATTGTTGAATGGTACCAGCAATGCGGAATGGGACACGGTAATGAACAACTCCTTCTTTTATGGACATGCACATTTACTATTGATTTATCTTGCCTTGATAATCTTGCTAAAGGTATTTGCATCCAGTGCAACGAATGGTGGCGGTGGTTGCGGTGGTATCTTTGCACCTTCATTATATCTGGGTTGTATTGCAGGTTTTGTATTCTCTCATTTTAGCAATGGCTATGTGATGACTGCTTATTTGCCCGAGAAGAATTTTGCTTTAATGGGTATGGCAGGTGTGATGAGTGGGGTTATGCATGCTCCCTTGACCGGTGTCTTCCTGATAGCTGAACTGACCGGAGGATATGACCTTTTCTTACCATTGATGATTGTCTCGGTGAGCGCTTATCTTACTATAATCATGTTCGAACCTCACAGTATCTATTCTATGCGTTTGGCTAAGAAAGGGGAATTACTGACGCATCATAAAGATAAGGCCGTATTGACTTTGATGAAAGTAGAAAATGTGGTAGAGAAAGATTTTGTAGCAGTTCACCCTGATATGGATTTGGGTGAATTAGTTAAAGCAATTTCGACTTCACATCGCAATATATTCCCTGTTACAGATAAAGACAATGTATTAATTGGTATAGTTGTGTTGGATGACATCCGTAACATTATGTTCCGTCAGGAATTATATCACCGTTTTAGGGTCGGTAAATTAATGATTTCCATTCCGGCACGTTTGTACGACACGGATAGCATGGAACAAGTGATGCGAACTTTTGATGAAACCGGGGCTTGGAATTTGCCTGTGGTGAATGCTGAGGGGCAATATTTGGGTTTTGTATCCAAATCAAAGATATTTAATTCGTACCGTGAAGTGTTGGTACATTTCTCTGAAGATTAGAATAATATGAAGAAAGAAGATTTGAGAATAGTATATATGGGCACTCCCGATTTTGCCGTGGAGGCTCTTCGTTGTTTGGTTGAAGGTGGTTATAATGTGGTAGGCGTTATTACAATGCCTGATAAGCCCGCCGGACGTGGGCATAAGCTACAGTATTCTCCGGTGAAACAGTTCGCTTTGGACCATAATCTTCCACTTCTTCAACCGGAGAAGTTGAAAGATGAGGCTTTTGTTGAAGAGTTGCGGGCTTTGAAAGCCGACCTTCAGATAGTGGTTGCCTTCCGCATGTTGCCCGAGGTTGTGTGGAATATGCCACGTTTAGGCACATTCAATTTGCATGCTTCTTTGTTGCCACAATATCGCGGCGCTGCTCCTATCAATTGGGCAGTGATAAATGGAGATACCGAAACAGGTATTACCACCTTTTTCTTGAAACACGAGATAGATACAGGTGAAGTTATCCAGCAGGTACATGTGCCTATTGAGGATACCGACAATGTAGGTATTGTACATGATAAACTGATGATGCTTGGAGGGCGTTTGGTAGTAGAAACCGTAGATGCCATTTTGAATGATACGGTGAAAAGCATTCCGCAGGAAGAAATGGCTGTGGTAGGCGAGTTGCGTCCGGCACCGAAAATTTTTAAAGAAACTTGCCGCATTAATTGGGACCAGCCTGTAAAACGTATCTATGACTTCATACGTGGTTTGTCTCCTTATCCGGCTGCATGGACTGAGTTAGTTCAGCCTAATGGAGAAAATGTTGTAGTGAAGATATTTGAGACAGAAAAGATAATGAAATCTCATCAATTAGCTCCCGGCACACTGCTTACCGATGGCAAGAGTTTTATCCATATTGCTGCAAAAGATGGTTTGATTGCGATTCATGCTTTACAACTGCCGGGTAAGAAGCGATTAAAGACTGATGAATTGCTTCGTGGATACCGATTTGAAGGCAGGATGATTTAGTTCATTCCTGCTTCGGGTTATTTCATCCTTAATTCTATCCGCTTCACCTTTTCTTCTGGGCATCCAATTATTCTGGCGAGTACCTTTGCATTCACATCAATAACACCCGAACAACATGTTTAATGCAATTGTACGATTCTCTATCCGGAAGAAGCTGTTTGTAGGACTGACGACGCTCTTCCTTCTTCTTGGAGGCATCTATGCGATGGTGACACTTCCCATCGACGCCGTGCCCGACATTACCAATAATCAGGTACAGATTGTTACTGTATCGCCTACTCTGGCTCCTCAGGAAGTAGAACAACTTATTACTTTCCCTATCGAGATAGCCATGAGTAACATCATGAACGTAGAAGAAATACGTTCCGTGAGCCGCTTCGGCCTCTCTTTAGTGACGGTCGTATTCAAAGAAAGTGTGCCTACCTTGCAGGCGCGGCAGCTTATTAATGAGCAGATACAAACCGTGGCGGGCGAGATTCCTCCCGAGTTGGGTACGCCACAGTTGATGCCGGTTACTACCGGTCTTGGTGAAATATACCAATATACCCTTGATGTAGCTCCGGGCTACGAAGACAAGTACGACGCTATGGAGTTGCGTACCATTCAGGACTGGATTGTGAAACGCCAACTCTCCGGCATTCCCGGTATTGTAGAGATTAACAGCTTCGGTGGAAACCTCAAACAATACGAAGTGGCTGTAGATCCCGATGCACTGTATTCGCTTAATATTACCATTGGCGAAGTGTTCGAAGCTCTGAGTCGTAACAACCAGAATACGGGAGGTAGTTATATAGAAAAGGTGAACCGTGCCTATTATATTCGTTCCGAAGGTATGATAGCAGAGATGGAAGATATTGACCGTATTGTGGTGACTAACCGCAATGGTATACCTATCCACATCAGCGACGTGGCTACCGTGCGTTTTGGCAGTGCCAAGCGTTTCGGCGCCATGACCATCGACGGTAAAGGCGAGTGTGTAGGCGGTATTGCCATGATGTTGAAAGGCGCCAATGCCAATGTGGTTACCACAGAACTGGAGAAGCGGGTAGAAAAAGTACAGAAGATGTTACCCGAAGGTGTCAGCATCGAACCTTACCTTAATCGCTCGGAACTGGTGAAACGGAATATCTCGACAGTAGTCTATAATCTGATAGAGGGTGCTATCATCGTATTTCTGGTACTTATTATCTTCTTGGGTAATTTTAGAGCCGGACTGATTGTAGCTTCTGTTATTCCGCTGGCCATGCTTTTTGCTTTTATCCTGATGAGACTATTTGGTGTATCGGCCAACTTGATGAGCCTCGGTGCCATAGACTTCGGTATTGTGGTGGACGGCTCCATCGTGGTACTAGAAGGAGTGTTGGCACATATATATAGTAAGAAGTTCCGTGGTCGCACGCTGTCCAAGGAAGAGATGAATGTCGAAGTAGAGCGCGGTGCTGCCGGTGTGGTACGTTCGGCTACGTTTGCTGTGCTTATCATTCTTATCGTATTCTTCCCCATACTTACGCTGACAGGTATCGAAGGCAAGTACTTCACCCCAATGGCGAAGACACTGGTATTCTGTATCATCGGAGCTTTGTTATTATCACTTACATATGTACCCATGATGGCGTCCTTGTTTCTTAAACGCGAGATTAAAGATAAGAAAGTTTTTGCCGACCACTTCTTCGAGAAGTTAAACAAAGTTTATCAAGCAGCGCTTCACTGGTGTATGCGCCATGTACGTGTGGCTGTATCGGCTTCTTTCCTAGCACTGATAGCTAGTCTCTTTCTCTTTACCAAGCTTGGTGCAGAGTTTATTCCGACATTGGACGAAGGAGACTTTGCCATGCAGATGACATTACCCGCTGGTAGTTCGCTCACCGAGAGCATAGAAGTTTCCAAACTGGCACAAAAGACATTGAAAGATAAGTTCCCCGAAATCAGGCACGTCGTAGCCAAGATTGGTACCGCCGAAGTTCCTACTGACCCGATGGCGGTGGAAGATGCCGACGTAATGATTGTGATGAAACCTTTCAAGGAGTGGACCAGTGCCAAGAGCCGTGCCGAGATGGTGGAAAAGATGAAAGCCGCCCTCGAACCTCTTGAAGACCGTGCCGAGTTTAACTTTTCACAACCCATTCAGCTTCGCTTCAATGAGTTGATGACGGGAGCCAAAGCCGATATCGCCATTAAACTATACGGTGAAGACATGACCGAACTTTATGCGAGAGCCAAGGAGTGTGCCACCTATATTGAGAAAATCCCCGGTGCTTCGGACGTAATTGTGGAGCAAGCTATGGGATTACCCCAGCTAGTGGTGAAGTACGACCGCGCTAAGATTGCCCGTTACGGCATCAACATTGAAGAACTTAATACCATTGTCCGCACGGCTTATGCCGGCGAGGCTGCGGGAGTAATCTTCGAGAATGAACGCCGCTTTGACCTGGTGCTGCGTCTGGACTATGACAAGGTGAAGGATTTGAACCTCGACAAACTATTTGTCCGCACTACGGACGGCATACAAATACCTGTAAGCGAGGTAGCCACCATCGACTTAAACAATGGTCCTTTGCAAATAAACCGTGATGCAACGAAACGCCGCATCGTGATTGGTGTGAATGTGCGTGATGCTGATATTCAGCAGGTTGTAAACAGTATTCAACAAACATTGGAGAAGAATATCAAGCTGCAACCCGGTTATTACTTTACTTATGGCGGACAATTTGAGAACCTTCAGAATGCTATTGACACGTTGCTGATTGTGATTCCGGTAGCATTGTCACTCATCCTGTTGCTACTGTTCTTTGCCTTCAAATCTGTAACTTATACGCTGGTGGTATTTAGCACTGTACCATTATCTCTTATTGGTGGTATTCTGGCTTTGTGGCTGCGCGGCTTACCGTTCAGTATTTCGGCGGGTGTAGGATTTATTGCTTTGTTTGGTGTAGCTGTACTTAATGGTATTTTGATGATTAATCACTTTAATGAAGTACGTAAGAGTACCCGCCACCGGATGTGTACATCGCGTATCATTCGTGAGAGTTGCCCGCACTTGCTTCGTCCGGTATTCTTGACAGGATTGGTTGCTTCACTCGGTTTCGTGCCGATGGCAATTGCTACTTCGGCGGGAGCGGAGGTACAGCGTCCGTTGGCAACAGTGGTTATAGGTGGATTGATCGTATCGACCATACTGACACTCTTGATTATTCCGGTATTCTATCATATAGTAAATTCAGCAGTAATGTTACGTCATAGTAAATTGAAGAAGTTATTCGGCTTTGGTATGATTGCCTTGGCTGTGATGTGCATACCTACACAGGCTCATGCACAAGAAGCCCCGCAAACCATCAGTCTGGAGCAGGCTATCGCGATGGCTGTACAAAATAATCCTCGTTTGAAGATAGCCACCACAGATATTAAACGCGTCCGTGCCACTCGCGGCGAAGTAGTGGAACTTGGTGCTACCGAATTCTCCTATTCATGGGGGCAACTGAATGGAACGGAGCGTAACGATAAAGAGACGGCTGTGACACAACCTATCGGTTCCTTACTGGCTCCTTTCTACAAGAATGTGCTTGTCAACAAGCAGATTGCTACCGGCACCTACTACCGCGAAATGGTAGAAAAAGAAGTGAAAGCCGAAGTGAAACGTGCTTGGGCATATTATCTCTATGCTTGGAACTTACGTGATATGTATAAAGAACAAAGTGGCTTGGCAGACCGTATGCAAAAAGCTGGAGAGTTGCGTTACCAGCAAGGAGAAATCACCTTATTAGAAAAAAGTATGATTTCTACCATTGCTTCCGATATGCGTAACAAACTATTTCAAGCAGAAGAAGAGTTGAAGCTCGCTGCATCACGTTTGCAATGGACTTGCTATACCGATCAATCCATTGTACCCGATGAGACTGTCATCCGGCTTTATCCCGTCAGTATAGATGTTCTTCCATTGTCTTCCGCTCATCTGAACTACTTCGAAAGCCAAGTCAATGAGAAACAAGCCATGCTGAATATTGAACGCAGCCGCTTCTTCCCTGAACTTTCTTTTGGATATGTCCGTCAGAATATACTTCCTGAGAAGGGCTTGAACTCATGGATGGTCGGTGTATCTTTTCCTGTATGGTTCATACCGCAGCGTAGCAAAATCCGTCAGGCAAAGTTTGAACGTAGCATGGCGCAAACGCAAGCCGATGCCAATGTACGCGAGCTTAATAATAAGGTGACAGAACTTCGTGGCAGTATCCGTCGTTATGGCGAGAGTATTCGCTACTATACCACAACTGCCCTGGCCGAAGCCGATCATTTGATAAAAACTGCCGATTTGCAATTCCGTGAAAGCGAAACGGATATCACGGAATATGTACAAAGCATGAATGCTGCCCGCGAAATAAAGAAAGGATATATAGAGACTGTCTATCAGTTTAATGTGGCAGCGTTGGAATATGAGTTATATCACTAATAAACATCTACAAGAAATATGAAAAAGATAATTCTCCCCGTTGCTGTTCTGCTGTTAGCGTCCTGCAACTCTTCGAATAAAGAAACCGAAACAACTGTAGCACCTCAATCCGTAGATAGTGTGGCTGTAGTGGCGGATACTATGGATTCTACTTATGTAGATGGCGTTACTTCGGCAACTGCCATTGCTAATCCTGCTTCATTTAATGGTACGCTCGTTATTCCTCCTAAGAATTTTGCTACTGTTACGTTAAGTATGGGTGGCATTGTAAAAGACCTTTCTCTGTTACCCGGTTCGTATGTAAGCAAAGGAACGGTATTGGGGACTTTGGAAAATCCCGACTTCATTGATTTACAGCAATCCTATTTGGATAGCTATGCGCAATTGGAGTATCTCGAAGCGGAGTATAAACGCCAGCAGAATCTCTCTCGTGAAGAAGCTGCTTCGCAAAAGAAGCTGCAACAGAGTAAAGCAGATTATCTATCTATGAAAAGCCGCTTGCAGGCATCAGCAGCCCAATTACGTTTGTTGGGAATCAATCCTGAGACTTTGAATACCACCGGAATTCGTCCCTATATAGAAGTAAAAGCGCCTATCAATGGATATATTAGCAAAGTTCAGGCTAACTTAGGAAAGTTTCTGAATACAGGAGAACCACTCTGTGATGTCATAGATAAAAGCCAGACGATGGTACGCCTTACTGCTTACGAGAAAGACTTGGTAGGAATGAAAGTGGGCAGCCGTGTGCAGTTTCGTGTCAATGGGTTGGGAAAGACTACTTTCCATGCCACACTGATTTCAATCGGCCAACAAGTGGATGATGCGAATCGTTCTATCGAATTGTATGCAAAAGTATTGGATGCGAGTCCTGTATTCCGTCCCGGCATGTATGTGTCTGCCAGAATGGAAAGGGAATAAATAAGAATCATTATCTTTGCGGAGGAATGAAATGGAATTGCAGATGATAATAACGAATAAGAAGTATATCCAACTAACGGTGCTTGTATCACTGGTCGTTGGCTTCCTGATCCACTTTCCGGAGTTGGTATCATTGACCGATACGCTGGAGCAACAGGCTTTGTTCCCCGGCATGTCGTCGGCTGAAGTTTTTTTTGAGGTGGGGTATACTTTTATTTCGCTTTTGGTACTTTTCGCTGTAAACACTTTCTTGTTCCGGTTTAATAACCCGGCAGTGCGAATGTTGTGGTGGAAAGTGTTGCTATCATTTGTACTTACCTGGATATTGAGCCGCTTCCTGGGCGAATTGTTTGTTTTTCTCCACCATAACTTCCGTATTCCGGCTATTGATGCCATGGTACATCACTACTTGCATCCGGTGCGCGACTTTATAATCAGTCTGATTGTTACCGGCACTTGCTACATTAGTTATCTGATACGCGAGCGGCAGGAGGTGCTGTTGCAAAATGGTAAATTGGTAACTGAAAATATTCAGAATCAGTATCAGGCTTTAAAGAATCAGTTAAACCCGCACATGCTGTTCAACTCGCTGAATACCCTTCAATCGCTGGTACGCGAAAGTCCGGAGAAGGCACAGAACTATATTCGTGAGCTTTCGCGTGTGCTGCGGTATACGCTTCAAGAGAATGATACGCATACTGTTACGTTGCGTGAAGAGATGAACTTTGTAGATGCGTATATTTTTTTAATGAAGATGCGCTATGAAGAGAACCTGAAATTTGTTGTAGAAGTAGATGCGGCGTTGATGGATTATTCGCTGCCTCCACTCTCTATCCAGACTTTAGTGGAGAACGCCATCAAGCATAATGAAATCAGCAACCGCCATCCGTTGACTATCGAAATACTTACAGTCTTCACAGGCACGGGGAAAGAAGCAGTTCTTTGTATTGAAAATAACTTGCAACCGCGGCGTAGCGCATCTTCCGGCACAGGAATCGGACTGGCAAATCTCTCTAAACGTTATGAACTTCTGTTCGGTAAAGAGATTCAAATTACTGAAGCAAATGGGAAGTTCAGTGTTTGTATTCCACTCATGAAACCTTGAAAATGCAACCGTACCTATGAAAGCTTTGATTATAGAAGATGAGAAAGCAGCTGTTCGTAACCTGACAGCTTTGCTGGCCGATGTAGCTCCCGATATGGAGATAATCGATATGTTGGATAGTGTGGCAGATACCATCGAATGGTTTGATACGCACCCTATGCCTGAACTTGTATTCATGGATATTCATTTGGCCGATGGCTCGGCATTCGAGATTTTTGAGCATACAGACATTACTTGTCCTGTCATTTTTACCACTGCTTATGATGAATATGCCTTGCGTGCCTTCAAAGTCAACAGTATTGATTATCTGTTAAAGCCCATCGGAGAAGAAGATATGCGCACGGCACTTGCCAAACTGAAACATTTGCATGGTAACCGTTCCGAAGAACCTGATTTCTTGCAAATGATACGTTCCTTGCAGCGCCAAGAAAGCTATAAGACCCATTTCCTGGTTCCCTCCAAAGGGGACAAACTACTGCCTCTGGCTGTAGAAGCGATTTCATTCTTTTATATTGCCGAAGGAATTGTAAAAGCAGCAACCGGAGATGGCAAAGAATATGTGCTTACTCAAACATTGGACGAACTAACGGAATGTCTCAATCCAAAGCATTTCTTCCGTGCCAACAGGCAATATCTCATATCCCGCGAATCAGTAAAGGATATTGATCTTTGGTTTAATAACAGGCTTGCCATCAATCTGCATGCTGCTATGCATGAGAAGATTGTAGTAAGCAAAGCACGCGTAGGTGAATTCAAAGAATGGTTTGGAAAATGAAGAATTCTTCATTCTTCATTCTTCATTCTTCATTATTTTACTTACTTTTGTACATTATAAACGTGTAACTTCAAGAATGTAAGCATTATGAAACCAATCATATCTCCTTCTATATTATCTGCCGATTTTGGCTATCTGGCAAGAGACATCGAAATGATTAACCAAAGTGAGGCTGAATGGGTACATATTGATATCATGGATGGTGTATTCGTTCCGAATATTTCTTTCGGCTTTCCAGTATTGAAATATGTAGCCAAATTATCTGAAAAACCTTTGGACGTACACTTGATGATTGTACAACCGGAGAAGTTTATTCCGGAGGTCAAAGCTTTGGGGGCACATATTATGAATGTACATTATGAGGCTTGTCCGCATCTTCATCGGGTAGTACAACAAATTCGTGAAGCTGGTATGCAACCGGCGGTAACTATCAACCCTGCTACACCTGTATCCATGTTGAGAGATATCATCGAAGATGTATATATGGTATTGGTGATGAGTGTGAACCCCGGATTCGGAGGGCAGAAGTTTATAGAACACTCCGTAGAGAAAGTACGCGAACTGAAGGAATTAATAAAAATCACAGGTTCGCAAGCCTTGATAGAGGTTGACGGGGGCGTAAACCTCGAAACCGGTGCCCGATTAATAGAAGCAGGTGCTGATGCGTTGGTAGCCGGTAATGCAATCTTTTCTGCTTCTGATCCTAAAGAAACTATTCGTGCATTGCGAAATCTATAAATTATAGAATTGATAATAGATGGCTTTCTGCGGCATCCATTCCTTCGACTATTGGTGCCGTTGGTAGTTGGTATTTGGTGTGGGGATAAATATCCTCATACCTTTTCTTTATGGAGTTGTTCTATTGCGTTCTTGCTTCTGGTTCTTGTTTTTGTAGTTAGCAATCGTTGTTTCTCGCGTTGGCTCTATGGATTGACAATTTCTCTTTTTCTTTTTGCTATTGGTTTTCAACTTGTAAGTTGGCAGTTAGAGCAAACCGAATATATTTTCTCGAATAAAGAAGCTGTTTATAAAGTTCTTATTCAAGAAGAGCCGGAAATGAAAAAACGCAGTATGCTGTGTCGTTCTGTTCTGATAGGTGAATACGTTCAAGGTACAATGCTGCATAATTGTCAAGGTAACCTTTTTCTGCTTTATTTTCCAAAAGATTCACTAACCTTTTGTCTGAGAAGAGGAGATGAATTATTGATTTCTGCCCGTCTTTCTCCTCCAAAAAATAATGGTAATCCCGATGAATTGGATTATGCTCGTTTTCTGAAACGTAAAGGAATTACAGGTACTGCTTATATTGATGCAGGACATTGGAAAGTGATAGGGCACGATTCTTCACGTACATTCCGGCAGGTAGCTTTGGATTGCAGGGAAAAGGTTGTGGCATGTTATCGCAATTTGGGCTTTAGTAAAGATGAACTGGCGGTACTTTCTGCATTGACAGTAGGAGATAAAGAAGAATTAAGTGATGATATTGTAGAAACATATTCTGTGACCGGTGCTAGTCATGTATTAGCTCTTTCGGGGCTGCATATAGGTTTTATCTATGCTTTGCTTTATTGCCTCTTTAGCATTTTGTGGAAACAGTGGAAATACTTGAAACCGTTCTTGCTTCTATGTATTATCCTATTCTTGTGGGGATTTGCTTTTCTCACGGGGCTTTCTTCTTCCGTTATACGTTCGGTTATCATGTTCTCTTTTTTGGCAGTTGCCTGTTTGCAGCCCGAAAAGCTATTAACATTGAATACTCTCGCGGCTACTGCTTTCTTGATGTTGTTGTATAATCCGTTTTGGCTGTTTGATGTAGGTTTTCAGTTATCCTTCTCGGCAGTGGCTGCAATTGTTGTAATACAACCTAAGTTGTATGCCATATGGAAGGTTAAGAACCGCTTTTTGAGTTATTTGTGGGGACTTATCACGGTTTCCGTTGCAGCTCAGCTTGGCACCGCTCCACTGGTACTGCTCTATTTCTCACGCTTCTCTACGCACTTCTTGCTGACTAATCTTTGGGTTATTCCTATGGTGTCGCTTATTATGTATTCCGCAGTTCTGCTTCTGGTATTGATGCCTTTTCCTTTTTTGCAGCAAGCTTTTGCAGAAGTAGTAGAAATGTTAATCCGTGTGCAGAACAATGTACTTCATTGGATAGAGCAACTTCCATTTGCCTCGATTGATGGCATTTGGGTCGATGTATGGGGAGTTGTATTGTACTACTTGCTGATTGTGATGATTTACCGTGTTTTTTTACGATGCACGGCACGCAATGCTTATTGGCCCTTGGTAGTACTACTGGCACTCTTTTCATATAATACAGCTTCGATCCTCTTTTTTGCTCCCCACCGAAGTTTTGTATTTTATAATGTTCGTGGATGTCCTGCTGTTCATTGTATGGCAGAAGGGCATCAGTCGTGGATGGTGTGCGCAGATAGTCTGCCGGATATTCCCCGAATGCAACATTTTCTTTCCTCTTATTGGAATCATTTGAGGTTAGATGAGCCGAACGTTGTTACAAAAGACTTTTCAATGCCCGGTTTGCGTGTCAGGAATCAATTGCTTTGCTATGCCGGAAAGCGTGTTTGCTTATTGCACGATGCCCGGTGGAAGAATAAAGTTTCAAATCATCCTATACCTATAGATTATCTTTATATATCCAAGGGGTACGAAGGCGGTATAAAAGAGTTGTTTCTTTTGTTTTCTATTAAGGCTGTAGTGCTTGATTCCTCGCTTACAGCCTATAATCAAGAGAAATTAATCCATGAATGTATCAATTTAGGGGTATCTTATTTTTCTCTTTCGGAAAAAGGTTATGTCCGCATATTGTTATAACTCGCAAACTTTTCGTACTTTTGTCCCCTTAAACTGTTATAGATGTAGAGAATAAATTTCGTTCATCTGAAATAGTCAAATAGTAAATAGTCAAATAGTAAATATCCTAATGCTGACGAAAGTAATAGAGCAATCTAAAATAGACCATTTTGTGAAATGGTTTGAACGTGCCGAAAAAATAGTTATTGTATCTCATGTTGGTCCTGATGGTGATGCTATCGGTTCTTCTTTGGGACTGTGGCATTTCCTTAATTCGCAGGATAAGACAGTGAATGTTATTGTGCCGAACGCTTTTCCGGATTTCCTGAAATGGATGCCGGGTAGTGAAGATATATTGTTGTACGATCATTATAAAGAATTTGCCGATCAATTGATAGCGGAAGCAGATATAATCTGTTGTTTGGACTTCAATGCCATCCACCGAATTGATGCTATGGGCGAAGCGGTACTTGCTTCACCAGCAAGAAAGATATTGATCGATCATCATTTACATCCGGAAGAATTTTGCAAGATAATTATCTCCCATCCCGAGATATCTTCGACTTCGGAACTTATATTCCGTTTGATTTGCCGTATGGGGTATTTCAGTGATATCACAAAAGAAGGTGCCGAATGTATTTATACAGGTATGATGACCGATACAGGCGGCTTCACTTATAACTCTAATGGTCGTGAAATCTATTTTATTATCAGTGAACTTCTATCGAAAGGTATTGACAAGGATGAGATTTACCGTAAAGTCTATAATACATATTCTGAAAGTCGATTGCGTCTGATGGGATATGTATTGACGCAGATGAAAGTTTATCCGGAACATCGTGCTGCTTTGATCTCTTTAACTAAGAACGAGCAGAGGCAGTTCGATTATATCAGAGGGGATAGTGAAGGCTTCGTGAACATTCCTTTGAGTATTAAGAATGTCATATTTACTTGTTTCCTGCGCGAAGATACAGAGAAACCAATGATAAAGATATCTTTACGTTCGGTAGGTACATTCCCTTGTAATAAACTGGCGGCAGAGTTCTTCAACGGTGGTGGACATCTGAATGCTTCAGGTGGAGAATTCTATGGAACGATGGAAGAAGCAAAAGCCGTTTTTGAACAAGCTTTGGAAAAATTTAAGCCTTTACTTAATGCCAAAGGATAAAAAAAGAATGCCAATGAATTGTTATTAGCATAATAATATATGCTGATTTGCAATGTATAGCTTTTGTTTTGAATGAGATTTCTAATTATTTTATGAGTAACTGGCATTAATATGAAATAAAAGTTTGTTTATAAAAATAAAAGTGTATTTTTGTAGTAGAAATATCAAGCTTGATGTCTTTAAATTTTAGTGTAACTTAAATTTTTGGCATTATGAATAAACTTTTATTTTTATTGTGGGGAGTAATTGGAATTATTCTCTTTAGTTCTTGTGAACAGGAAACAGAACAAAAATTCGATGTTGTTTCACCGAAAATAGCAAATTTTAAATATCATGGAGTCACTTATGCGGGCGAGATAAATGAAGATTTAAAAGAAAAGTTTGCTAATTTACCTGAATTGGCTATGCTTATTGACGAAAATGGTAATGTTGAATACTTTGATAATTTTGAGGAATTGCTGAAAAGTGAAAATGAGGACGAAACGTATTTACCAGTTGATATAATGACAAGAGCAAGCCAAGTTGTAACAACTGCAACTGCCGTTTTTTATAAAGATGCTAATTATAAAGGAGGAAAATTAAGTTATAGCATATCTGCTACAGGAACACGTTATGTAAATACCTCAGACTTTGCTTCTGCAGGATTTTCTCAAAATATATCTTCTGTGCGCGTGTCTATACAGAATCCTGGAAATCCTGAAAAAACAGCTAGATGTGCTGTTTGGGATGGAGTGAATTTTACTGGGAATTCGGTTGTATTTAATGTGCCTGGACGTAATAATGAATGGCTTACACCTGATTTAAGAACAATACCTCGAGGTGTTAGTGGTGCCAATTGGGGTGATGCTATTCGTTCCTGTAAATTTAACTTTCAAGGTGTGCCACCTGTAAATCCGTGGCAGCCCAATTAATATTTGAAATATAAAGAAATGTAGTTAGAGTACTAATATTCTACTTTGTTGTTAACTTGGATATAGGTCGTTTAATTTGATGTATTTTAATCTCTTCAAGTAAAAATATATGATATGAAATATAAATATGTCAAATACATGATGTCTTTAAAACTATATTTCCTTCATCCCTCTCCCGCATATGATATCTTTTTTGTAGAGGAGGGATGGGGGAAATATAGTTTTTGTGTGCCTATTGTAAATAATTCTTTTAAAAATGGACTTGGTAGTATCTGTCATTATGTAGTTGAAGAATCTCTTTCATACATGAAAAAATATAAGAGATCCTTCTATAAATTCAAGATAAAAGATACTCTCAAGAGACATTAACCGAGTTCTTATTTATACGTTACTAAACAACTTGCAGAATTTGATTTTAATTTAGAATATAAATATATATTAGGAACTATAGACTTAAAGTAAAAAGTAATCTGAATAGTACTATAGTATATCAGGTTTTCTATATATATTGATATTACCAAAATATGAAAAGTTTAGCTCTAAAAGGTTAAAGGTTACAAACATTTTGCTTATGGCTTTTTACTTTCAAGGAAATCAGATTACTTTTGTACGAAATTACTAAATAGCAGAAATGAAGAAACTAACTTTATTTTTATTGGTTTTATTTGCATTGGGCTTGGGCTTTCAGGCATGCGACAATTCGAAAACCTATGCAGAGATGCTCGAAGAGGAAAAGGATGACATAAAAGCATTTATCAAGGATAGTAGCATTGTAGTTATCTCTCAAAGTCAGTTTTATGCGCAGGACTCTACAACCGACGTTTCTAAGAACGAGTATGTGCTGCTTGCAAGTGGAGTATATATGCAGATTGTGAAGAAAGGATATGAAGATGAGGATGGTAAGTTGATTAATCCTAATGATACCGTGAAGAATAATGATGAAGTGTTGGTGCGTTTCTCTGAATTTAGTCTTCGTGATAAGAAAGTGAGCCTTTCAAACTTGAATGCTTCTGAAACAGTTGATGCGTTTCGCTATACTTATTCTTCTTCTTCCATCGCCGGACTTTTCTTACAAGGTTATATGCTTTCGGTTTATAGTTCTGCGGTACCCGCAGGCTGGCTGGTTCCATTGTCATACGTAGGAAACGGAGCATGTGTCAAGTTGATTGTTCCTTCTAAGATGGGACATAAAAGTGCTATGAACTATGTATTACCTTATTATTACTATATTCAAAAATACCAAATTTGGTAATAACCAATAAATATTATTAACCTATGACTCTAATCAAATCTATCTCTGGAATCCGTGGAACCATTGGTGGAAGTGCAGGCGAAGGATTGAATCCTCTTGATATTGTGAAATTCACATCTGCCTACGCAACATTGATCCGTAAAACGTGTACAGTAAAAAGTAACAAAATCGTTGTAGGCCGTGATGCTCGCATCTCCGGCGAAATGGTGAAGAATGTGGTAGTAGGTACCCTGATGGGTATGGGCTGGGATGTGGTTGACATCGACTTGGCTTCTACTCCGACTACTGAACTTGCTGTGACTATGGAAGGCGCAAGCGGCGGTATTATTCTAACTGCTTCTCACAATCCTAAGCAATGGAACGCTTTGAAACTTCTCAACGAGAAAGGTGAATTCTTGAATGCTGCCGAAGGACAGGAAGTGCTTCGTATTGCTGCTGCCGAAGAATTTGAATATGCTGAAGTAGACAACCTTGGCTCTTATCGTTTGGACTTGACCTACAACAAGAAACATATCGACAGTGTGTTAGCACTCGACTTGGTAGATGTAGAAGCTATCAAGAAAGCTAATTTCCGTGTAGCCATTGACTGTGTGAATTCAGTGGGCGGTATCATTCTGCCCGAACTATTCGAAGCATTGGGTGTGAAGCATGTAGAAAAGTTATACTGCGAACCTACAGGAAACTTCCAGCATAATCCCGAACCTTTGGAAAAGAACTTGGGTGACATCATGAACTTGATGAAGGGTGGTAAAGCTGACGTAGCATTTGTGGTTGACCCGGATGTAGACCGTTTGGCTATGATTAGTGAAGACGGCAAGATGTATGGCGAAGAATACACATTGGTAACTGTAGCCGACTATATTCTGAAGCATACTCCCGGTAATACGGTCTCTAATTTGAGCTCGACCCGTGCATTGCGTGACGTAACACGTAAGTACGGTAAAGAATATTATGCTTCTGCTGTAGGCGAAGTGAATGTGACTACTAAAATGAAAGAAGTTGGCGCCGTTATCGGTGGCGAAGGTAATGGAGGAGTAATCTATCCTGCCAGCCATTATGGACGTGACGCTTTGGTAGGTATCGCTTTGTTCCTGAGCCATTTGGCACACGAAGGCAAGAAAGTCAGTGAGCTTCGCGCTTCTTATCCGGCTTATTTCATGGCTAAGAACCGTGTGGACTTGACTCCCGAAACCGATGTAGACGCTATCCTTGCCAAAGTGAAGGAAATCTATAAGAATGAGGAAATCAATGACATCGATGGTGTAAAGATTGACTTCCCCGACAAATGGGTACACTTACGTAAGAGTAATACTGAACCTATTATTCGTGTTTACAGCGAAGCCGGTACACCGGAAGCTGCTGAAGAAATCGGTCAGCAGATTATGAAGGTGATCGAAGATTTAGCAAAATAGACAGAGAAAAACTATTATGATATGGAGGTGTGTCAAAATGCACATCTCCTTTTTTTACGCACAAAGCCCCGACTTTCA
>USLU01000046.1 GCA_900555635.1 uncultured Bacteroides sp. | reverse complement strand
ACTCAGGCGTGATGCCAATAATTCATTGAAGAAAGATAGGCAGTCGTTAATAATAAGCAAAGATAAACAGAATGCAATGAGTACAGTAAGAAATGCATCGCCGAATAGTTGCAGACGAATGTCTTTCAGTCTGCTTCCCATCAGTTTTTCAACGTGTATCATTTTTAGTTGTTGCAATATGCGGCTCAGGCTCATATTGGTGTAATTACAGCATGCAATGAGTAACACAAGTAAAGCGGCAGCCAGACCAATGTATAATAGTTGCACATTGCTTTGGTTGATATAAGTTATGGATTGCAGAGAATCGCTTTCGGGGGTTACAAAATAGATGGTAGATAAAGGCTCTACATAATACTGTGATTTGCCCGGTACCAATGTAGGCACTTTATCCTGATTCATTTTCTTTGCAAGCGGTTCGGGCAAAGAATTTGCTGATAACTTTAAGAAGGTTGTCCCACCGTAAAAGTTCTCGTCTATTCCGGTAATCATATCAAACTGAAGTAGCGATTGTGATCGTACTTTCAATATGGCTGCCACCTCATAGTTCTTGGTATTAGTTGTTGTTTTTATTTCAAATATCTTTCCTAAAGGGTCTTTATCGCCAAAAACTTTACGAGCGAAGGTTTCGCTAAGTGCTATCTTTCCGGGTTGTGTCAATGCTTGTTCCAAACTTCCAATGATAGTTTGATATTGGAAGAAACGAGACAATGCGCTGTCAGTAGATATAAAAGTGAAGTCATGAAAAATATTCTCTCCTTCTTTGCAATAGATAGTTTCAGGAGAACTGATACGTAAAAAGTCTTCGACTTCTACATACTTTTCTTTCAACATGGAGGGGATTTCTGCAGCGGTAAAAGCCACCTTCCTTCCCTCCTGCATCGGGTCGTCCTGACGCAAGCAAAAGATGCGTTCTTTATCTTGATTTCCACTTTCAATGTTATAATCATGTACAAAATAAGTGAAAAGCAAATTGGTGCACGCCAATCCTATTGCCAGACTCACTACTGAGATAATGAAGAAAACCTTGTTTCTCCACCAGCTACGGATAATTATTTTTAGGGTTGCAAGTACAGTCATTGTCTTGTAATATAAGATGTTGTTAATTAAAATTTTTTCGTTCAATTAAAATTGTATCATTCGCTTTTTATTACTTCCGCCGGATTCTGCCGCGCTATCTTTAATATACGGAATACGATAGTGATAGCAGTGATTAATATCACTGTAATAAATATACTTGTCCAGAACAGGAAACCGTAATCGAAGAATACAACATACAGTCGTTTCCAGAAGGTCAATATTGTATAGATAAGTGGGAAAGCAACTATAGCACTACTCACTAGCAATAGGATATATAGGCGTGCAAACAGCAATATGATTTGCGGAATACCAGCTCCATTAACCTTGCGGATAGCCACTTCTTTCTGCCTGCGTTCAGTATCGAGGGTGATACTTGAATACACACCCAGTAAGGTGATAATAATACTGACGATGGCAAAAAAGAGGATGATATCTTTCAGATTGTATTCTAATGCCTGCATTTCGTGAATATCGTCCATGAGTGTTCTAACTTCCGCCGGTATGCTTTCGGGAAGTAGTTCTTGACGGATTTTCTCTACCCATTTCTTTACTTCCGCTACTTGTCCGGGATGGCACTTGATATAACAATGTCCTATATATCCTGATGCATCGTAAGGGATAAATGCGAAACCATTATTATGATTATAGACATCAGCCTGAAAAGGAGTGCATATACCACAAACGGTGTAGTTGGTTTCTCGATCATAGAAGTTCATTCCGATAACCTCTCTTTTCTGATTCTCTTGGTAGGTTTTATCTACAACGATATTCTGTTTAGTGTGTATCCCTTTTCCTTGCACGATGGGGATATTCATGAAGGTGAAGAAATTTTGCGGCACTGCCATTATATTGATTTCAATCCATGAGTTATCGTTCCCCTTCTCGGTCATCAATTGATTGCCGGAAATGCCTTGCAGGAAAGAAACATCAGAAAGTAATACGTCTTTTACTCCTGCATGCTGCCTGAAACGTTCTATCATAGCCTGTTTATCCTCATTCTTCATAAAGGTATAGTCGAATGGAATACTGAGAATCTCAGACTTTTCTTGAGTGCTAAGTGTATGAAACAGAGTGCTTGTTGTTTTATTTGATTGCAAGTATGAACTAACTGCCAATGCAATGAATATCCAACAGATAAAGAACTGGATGCCTAACAGGATGTTACGGCCTCGTTGTTTCCCACGTCGTTTATTGCCTCCGTAAATACCGGTTTGCGTTGAAATATTACGAATATGTACTGCTACGAAAAAACAAATGGCGGCACAAATCAATAATAATAAACCAATGTATTGCAGTGAATGAATCAGCAATAGTTTGGTATCAAAGTTCATTGTGATTACTGCTATGGAAAAGTTCATCTGCTTTCCTATCAATTCTATAGTCCATACTACCAATAAAGAAGAACAAGCTACCACCAAGCAAGTTTGTGTGAAAAGCAATGAGAACAACTGTTGCCAGTTACTTCCTATCACTTTCATTATACTATATTCTTTGGTACGGTTGAGGAATGACCCGATAAGGAAATGGAAGAAGTTTATTAAACCGACCAATAATATTAGCAAACCCACTATACCAGTAACCCAACCTAAGACAAATGCACCTTTTTTTTGAGATTGATGATTGATGAGGTGTGCAGTAACGGTATAATCTGTATCGTACAATTTGTATACATAGTTCCGATTAGTGAAGTGCTTTTCCAGTACAGATACATCAGCATGCGGTGATAAGAGCGCATAATTGAAGGCTCCGGTCATCTCATACCGTTTGTTGCTTTGAATAAGTCCTTCGGAATCGTTTAGGGTCAATATATCGAGATGTTCCATAAAAGCAAAACTATTATTAAGAGGAATATCTTTCATTACTGCCTGAATAGTGTAAACAATGCCTCCGGTTCTTGGAGTGCTTTCAGGAGAAGTGCCTAGACGTCTTGTCAACGTAAGTTGTTTACCGATAGCTTCTTCTGCATTACCAAATATTTTAGTAGCGGTAGATTGACTCATGATGATGGCATTCTGCATGCGGCTAGCTATCTCCCAGTTGCCGTTTTCTATTTGAGGAGTGAACACTTGATTAAAGAAAGTGTCTACTTCAACGGTCAATAATTCATAAGGTAAAATCTTATCTTCCGATAAGGATACATTATAAGGAAGAGTTCGTGCGTAAGTTACGCTGGTAACTGCCTCCACATCTCCCATTACCCATGTACGGAGCTCCTCGGCTAAAGGTACGGGAGAACCGGAGAAGTAATGATGATTATTGCTATCATACAAACTGAGTTCTGCTATACGTTTGTAGTTATTGAAACAATGGTCAGTGGTCTCAACAAAACGACTGCAATACATACAAATGCTGAAGCATAGCAAGCCTACCGCCAATCCTATAACGGAAATTATATTTTGTGTCTTGTACTTCCAAAAATTACGGAAGGCAAGTTTAAGATACAGTTTTATCATAATCAGTTCAGTTTGTTATTCGCTTTTGATTACTTCCGCCGGATTCTGTCGAGCAGCTTGCCACACACGCCACCCAATGCAAAGAACAATGATGAGAGCGATCCCGACAAAAATAGTAGTATAGATCCAAAAGCTGATAGCAGTTTGCTCAATATAACTTTGAAGCCACTGTTTCATTAGGAAATATCCTATTGGGAAAGATATTATAGCAGCAACGCTCAATATCAGGAAATATTCTTTAATGAATATGAGCAGGATATCCTTTACTCTGGCTCCATTGACTTTACGAATGGCAATCTCTTTTCTCCGTCTCTCACACGCCAAAGTGATTTGTGAGAATATTCCAAAAGCAGATATTAAGATGCAAACAATGGTTGCAACTCCCAACATCTTTAAAAGTGAGTTTTCTGATTTGAGGTATTTGTTATACTCCTCTTCTTCATTGAATAATCGTAGACCTGCAGTCGGAAAGTCTGCTTTGTGCATTGCTTCAATCGCAGTCTTGCATTCGTTCCATGTGCCTTCTTTGAATTTGAACAGAATACTTGCCCTCATCCACATATATTTTTGCTTATCAGTCAAGATAAAACCGATAAGAGGTGTTTTTGCTGTAGGTGCAACATAATGCAAGTCTTTAACCACCCCTATTACATTAAATTTCATATCTTCATTTAATTCAATAAGTTTACCAATTGGATTTTTCCATCCAAATGCTTTTACGGTAGACTCATTGATAACAATATCTGTATCAAGGCTTTTCTCGTTTACTAGTTCTCCTTCAATTAACTCAATATTGTAGAATTTGAAAAAAGACTCTTTAGCTAGAACCAGCCCAATGCTAATTTGACCGGACGATTCTTCTTTACCCTCCCGTTTGTTTACGTCTATATACATCATGGGACCAGTTGGTATCAGTGGAAAATACTGCGGAGGCAGAGCTTCTGTTACCATAGGTAATGCAGCTATTTTATCAGTCCATGCATTTATGTCCCCAGCCATCCACAGGGCTACACTACCAATATTATGCCGTTCCATATTGGCATCAGCATTCTTGATAAAGTACAACTGTTTTAGAATGACTACAGTTGAGAACATGAATAGGATGCTGATAACAAGCTGTAACACAAGACCCACTTTTTGATATATTTGTGTACCTTTTCTTATCATTTCCTTACCTTGAATCTTTGCAGCAAGCGTATTCTTGCGGAAATAGATGACAGGCACTTGTGCTACAATGAATGTGGCTGATATGACACCACTTAGATAAAGAAATGATTTAGAATACAACTCTGTTTTATCTATTTCTATTTCAGAGAATCTTATGAAACTATTACTTACAAGTTCAATCAATATCAACCCTAAAAACATAGCAATCAATAGCAGCAGAATTACTTCAATAGAGAATAAACTTACTATTGAATGATTGCTTGATCCACATACCTTTCGCAGAGCCATTTCTCTTCCTCTCATACGAAGGGTGGTGATAAAGAGAGCAAAGTAATTGAATAAGGAGCAAAGAATAATCAAACCGCCTGCTATGCAAAAGTAGAGGATATTGTTGAAAGACATGACCAAATCATTACTTCGATAAAAGTCAGAATAACGGATAGCTGTTAATGGAGTCAGTATTAAGTTTCCTAAATTGCTTTCTGAGTTAATATCAGTAAACTTTACGTCGCTTAGCTTCTTTGCAAACGCTTTTTTATCTGTTTGTGAAGCTACTTGTATAAAGCTGTATACAACAGATCCCCAACCTGTGCGATATACATTAAGCGGTGTAAGGATATCGTAAGGCATATTAGAGTGGTTTGACCATCCACTTACGATAGCGCATATTTTATAATCTCTATTACCAATATTCAATACTTTATCTAATGGAGACTGATTACCGAATAAAGTTCGTGCGAACTTTTCAGTAATAGCTACTTCCCCCTTTTGGTCTTCGATAAAGTTCATATTCCCTTCCTTTATCTGAATTCCAAACATTTGTATGTAGGTACTATCTACCCCCAAAACAGAGATAATCTGACTTCTATCTTCCAACTTCAGAAAGTCTTTTGAAATGCGAGCATTACATGCCTTGTTTACTTCCGGATATGTGCTCTTCAAATAAGCACTCAATGGATAGGGTGTGGTGTTGCTGATTCCATTTGTATAATAGGTACTTTGAGCTCGTACCAAAAAAATATTATCTGCTTCTTTGTGAAAATCATCGTATGTCATTTCATATTGAATCCATAAAGCAGCCAATACAAAGCAAGTGAATCCTACCCCTAATCCTAAAATAGAGATTATGTTTTGTGTCTTGTGTTTTAGTAGATTGCGGAATGCTATTTTTAAATAATGTTGTATCATGGTAGTCTTGTTTTTTTATTCTGATTTCATTATCTCACTCGGATTAATATTTGCTGCTTTACGTATTTGCCACAGTAACGTTCCTAATGAAACGAATACTACTATACATAAAGAGATTAAATAAATGCCTATACTTACGGGAGTTTTCATTACAAAGTCTCGTGTATATAAATGTATGCAATAATAAGACAAAGGAATGGCTATTACAAAAGCAGTTGCTAATACAAAGACATATTTACGGAATAGCAGCATATAGAGTTCGCGCACGCCTGCCCCATTGACCTTACGGATGGCTATCTCTCGATAACGTTGACGAATGTCGAATAATGAGATGCCGAATAAACCTAAGCAAATTATCAATATGGCAATAAAAGCAAATAAGACATAAACTGATGCTATTTGTCTGTCTGTTTTATATAAATCTGCTACTTCATCTTTTAGTAAGGTATATTCGAAATCTTCTGTTCCGTAGACTTTCTTTTGAATATTTTTCAGATAAGTAAGTACTGCTTGCGTTTTGCCAGGATGACAAGCTATTTGATAATAATCACCTCCCAGTCTAGGTGTTACCATATACACTGTAGGACGAATGCCGACACTGATGTGACCATCGTAATAATTGGCAGATACAGCATTAATAGGTTGCGCTTGTGCATCGGGTATGTAATGCTTCATTAGCCCGCTTAGCAGTGTGGCACTTTGACAAGTGGTATAACCCAATGCTTTCAGAGCAGCATTATTGACCACAATACCTTCTTGGCTAGAGTTAGCACCCTTCGGCAAATTACCTTCTAACATTGGAATATTGAATATCCGGAAGAAATCAGAGCTAACATAGCACGTATTAAGCTCAACGCTTTTTCCTTCGGCGTTCAAGTAACTTGTTTTATAATCAAATCCTAAAATAGAAAAGAGACTTTTGGTCCATAATTGTATGTCGGGACAACTGCTCAATAATCGGTCTATCTCTATTTTGTTTTCTTTTTGTTGCTGAATATTTTCTTCCTCATTAATAGAATTATTGTTTGATTCATAGATTAAACTTGCTTGAATGATATCTTCCGTACGGAATCCAGGATCAGTATTCAGCATAAAGTAGAGTTGCTTACTGAAATACAATGAAAGCGATACCAATATGAAAGTCACCAAGTATTGTGTAAAAAGGAATGCCATACGCGAACGAATAGAATGGCTATCCGTTCCGGTTGATCTGATTGAGGTTGCCGGAATAGATTTTCGACATTGCCTGAAAGCATATGCCGAGATACAAAGTGGAAGTATCAGTAATAGTGTGAGGGATACAATCCAGTCGAATGAGGAGTATACAAGTTCACTATCCAACAAGTGTTGTATCGGTGTCTGCATTATCTCCATAACAACCCAAGCCAAGAACATGGCACCAGCTATCAATAAGAAATTCTCTAAGAAGATTTGCATGAACAAGGTTCGTGCATCTGCACCGAATATCTTTCGAAGGATATATACTCTACTTCGTTTGGCAGCCGATACCATGTAGAGGTTTATGAAATTGATAACACCTGCAAAGAAAATCAAAATGCACATACAACTTAGAATATAAAGTTGAGTGAGGTTGCCGCTAACCAACATCTCTAGTCCCGTTTGATACATCAAAGTTTGATTCCAGTAGATTTCTTTTACCGGAATTAGTGAGAAGGTGTATACTCGGGAATCGGGAATGTTGGGATTGATTAACCGTGAATAGCTGCCAATCTTGTTTACTTTGTCCACAGCATCCTGAGAGGTGAAACGGATAAATTCCAGTGGTCCACGCTCCCAATTATCAGAAAGATGAGAAGAGAGGATGATGTCAAAATTAAATGTTCGCTTATTGCTTGGCTTCGCAAGTACCCCTTCTACCCGTATATCTTTACCATTGGAGAAACGTAACATCTTACCAATAGGATTTTCTTTACCGAATACTTTTTTGGCAAATTCTTCCATCACTAACGCGGATTCGGGAGCTGACAAAGAATTAGTACCTTGTACTACACGGTAAGGGAATAATTGGAAATAAGCACTGTCAGCTACCATGGCATGAATAGAATAACGATGAGATTGATATTTTATATAATCATTCTCAAGCAGAATGACGCGCGAACGCGTTAACACGCTTCTTTCATCAATAAAGCTACTGTCACGTTTTGCGTTTTCTGCCATGCCAAGGAGTTGGTTTCCCTCTATTAAGCCTTTTACGCCATATACTTGTTCACGGTCCACACAATGCGTGTCTACAGTTAATTCCCGGTGGATATATCTTAATAGTATGATACAGCAAGCCAAGCTGAAAGCCAGTCCCAATAAATTGATAATGGTATATGATTTAGAGCGTATTAGGAAACGCCAAGCATATTTTAGTGCTTTCATATTTTATTCGGTTTTAATGGTTTCTGCAAGATTAAATGTTGTTGCTTTGCGAATTTGCCACAATAGAGTACCTATTGATACAAGAGAAATTATAATAAGGGCAATTATAAAGATACCGACACCTATTGGTGCTTTCACTATAAAATCCTGTGTATACAAATTTATCAGATAGAAAGAGATAGGAACCGCTACAGTAAAAGCACTGACCAGTACTACTACATATTTGTGGATTAGTAGAGAATATATATTATGATTTCCTGCTCCGTTGACTTTACGAATAGCTATTTCACGATAACGCTGGCGAATATCAAAAAGAGAAAGTCCGAATAAACCCAAACAAGAAATAATGATAGCTATAAAAGCAAAGACCATATAGACTCCCATTACTTGACGGTCTTTGTTATACATAGCCGCTAATTTATCTTTCTGCCAATAGTATTCAAACTCTTCAGTATTATAAATATCTTTTTCTATCTTTCTTAGATAGGATAGTACTTCCTTCTCCTTGCCGGCTTTACACAGAATTTGGTATTTGCTATTGTTAGCAGCATTTCCCACCATGAAAACCACAGGTTGTTTGCCAGCCGTAATATGTCCTGTATAGTAGTCTTTCACTATCGCTTCTACTGGCATAGGTTTCATACCGCCTTCTACTATGGTACCATCCATTGAAACAGATATCCATAAAGGTGTTTCTCCTCGTACGAAAGCTTCTTCACGGTGCTTGTAACCAAATGCCTTTAGTGCACTTTCGTTCATTACGATTTTATGTTCAGAATTCAAGACTCTTTCAGGTATGGTGCCTTCTATTATTTTTAGGTCGTACATGTTAAAGAATTTAGGAGATACCCACATACATTGCAAGTTTATGTGAGCATCTTTATCATTTATCAATACAATGGTGGAGGAATTGTCTAGAATATCTGCTGACAGTAGTTGCCATCGTTCTATCAGAGGAGTTTCGTCGAGCTTTTGCCGTACCTGCTGCATGCGGGCATAATAATTCTTTTGTTCTTCAACACTTATATTATATAAAAAACTTTCCTGATTCAAAGATGCAATTAATATGCCTTCCTGACGGAATCCCGGGTCGGTGTGCAACAGAAGATTGACATGCTTACCCAAATAAAGCGACAGTATGACAAGCAGAAAAGTAATGATACACTGTACCAAAAGAAACATCATACGAGTTGTGACTGATTTCTTTGAAGTGCCGATGGTACGAATGCCTGCGATGGGTGAAAGATAATTGTATTTGATAAAAGGATAGGCACACGTCAACAATGGCAATAACAGCCAAATGCCTAATGATAACCAAGCATCAAATGAAGTATAGGAAACCTCGCTCCCTAGTAGTCGGTTAACAGGAATTGTAGCAATTTCAATCAAAAGCCATGCCGTAAACAAAGCACAGGTAATAAGTATTACGTTTTCTATCCACAACTGAACAAAGAGCGTTCGTCCATGTGCACCAAAAATCTTTTTGATACCATATTCTTTAGAACGTTTCATTATCAGTACCAAATAGAGATTGACGAAATTAATCACTCCCGTGAGCAATACCAACAGACATACCCCCATAAGCAGAAGCACATGCGAACGGTCGCCATGATGTTCCATAACCTGGTAATTCGATCCATCGGACCAGTAGAATTGTGTGACAGGAACAAAGAAATTGCGTGATGTGCCATTTTCTGTTTTTCTATAAACCGAACTGATTTTATTAATCTTTTCTATAGATATATTCGGTTGAAGCCGCAAGAATGATCCAGGTAACTGTCTCCATTTTTCCTGTATACTCAAATTCAACATGACGTCGAAAGTAAAGGATGTTTTGCATGTAGGTTCTTTAAGAACACCTTGTATCGTGATGAGATTGTCTTTGCCATAATAGAATGTTTTTCCTATCGGGTTTTCGTTTCCAAAAAGTTTATGGGCAAAACTCTCCGTTATCAAGGCATCATTAGGAGCCGATAGTCGTAAGGTTCCGGCAACCGTTTCATAGCAGAAGAAGTGAAAGTAAGTGCTATCTGTCACAAATATATTGGCGGTATATGGTATATTTTGTTGTAAAATGATTTTCTTTTCCAAAATAATGAACTGGGTTTCTTCTACTATCTGTTCATTGCTGAAATAAACACTATCTATATTTTCAAGAGCACATGGATATATATTTCCATCAATATCGCGCAATGGTACTACTATGTTTTCCGATTGAAGAGCATGAGTATCTACCGTCATTTCCTGATAGATGTAGCGTGCCAACACAATGCTGCATGCCAAGCTCAGTGCCAATCCCAACAGATTAATGATAGAATATGATTTAGAGCGTATTAGAAAACGTAATGCGTATTTTAGTGTTTTCATGTATTTATCTTATTTCAATATTAATTCTTCTGCTTCGCCAAAGGTATCATATCCCGTTGTAATTACCCAATCTCCAGGTTGTAAACCGTCTGTAATTTCATATTGTTGCGGATTTTGACGTCCGATGCTGAGTGGTACACGGATGGCTTTACTTTTGGATGAATTCAACTTATAAATCCATTGACCTCCGGTATTCTGATAAAAATTACCGCGTGGAATCACCAATGCTTCTTCCGGTTGGCCTAATTCTATTTGTACACGGAAACTTTTACCTACACGAACATTTTCGGGCATCTCTCTTGTAAAGACTAAATCTACATCGAATGTACGGTCTTTGACTTCAGGTACTACTTTGGTAATGCGTAATGGGTATTTCTTACCTTGATAATTGATTGTTGCGGGTAATCCTGTAGTGATTCTATCAATATAGTATTCGCTTAGGGAAGTATGTACCTTATATTGGTCCAGTACTTTGATTTCGGCAATACTTTCGCCGGATGCGACTTGTTGTCCGGGAGTTACTTTTACAAAACTAAGTTGTCCTGAAACAGGTGCCTTTATAATTAAATTATCCAACCGTTCGCGAGCGCGCTCATACTTTTTTTGTTCTCGTTCGCGGTCGTTGTGGATAAGGTCTTTGCGAATAGCGGATACAGCTGAATCGTGACGAAGACTTTCGCGTTGCAGACGTGCATTCTTCACTTTATAAGTATATTCATCTTCTGATACTTCCAATTGAGCTTTACTTTTGATACCCATGCGGTACTCTTCTTGATCCAGGTTAAAACTTTTCCGTAGGCGATCGAGCTCGTAGTTGGTTTGTAAGGCTTGCTGTTGAAGGGTCAAACTTTGTTGTTCCATTTCAATTTCTTTTTCACGGTAGGTAATAAGCTGCTTTTCCCATTCGTCGCGTTGATCTTCAATATTACGTAGAAGGTCGGGATTTTCTAGGATGAGAATGGTATCTCCTTTTTCGAGCAGACTTCCCTCCTCGCCTATGATGCGCTCTACGCTTCCTGCTTCACGAGCATTAACTTTAATGGTAAGGATGGGCTGAATGAGTCCTTCCACATCTACATATTCCATGAATCTTCCACTTTTCACTTCGGCTATCTGTATATTATCCTGCTTGATACGCAATTTGCTGGGGCCCAAGGACAGAATGATAACATAGATAAGAAATGCGAGGAATGCAATGCCTCCTATCAGGTAGTAACGGTAGCGAATGTACCAAGGCTTCTTTTCCAGTTTTATATCCATAATAATTATATCTTTTATATTATTGCAATCATTTTATATTGAAGAGATTATACGCTCTAGATTCTCGGTTAAAGGAGTATCTTTTTCAAAATCATACAGGGTAAGGCTTCGTAGCGTATAATATAAACTCCAATAATTGTAAAGAGCTGATATGTAGTTCCTGCGAGCAGTATCTTTCTCTGTGATCGAAGCATTCAAATCGAGAATAGAAGATTTTCCTAAAAGATAAAGTTTTCGGGCTACTTCGGCACGTCGTTGTGCCGTTTGATCCGTACGGGCGGCAATACTCACTCGTTGAGCTTGCAAATTGAATTGCTTAACTAGTTTGCGGACATTCAAATCAAAGTCAGTTTTATCCTGCTCTACTTGTGTGTACACCAAGTCACGGTTGGAACGGGCTACACGAACTTGCCCTTTTCCTCTTCCCCAGTCCAATATGGGAAGCGTAATACCTAAACTTACATATTGTTGGTCCAATGGATTGTGATAGGCATCTTTCAACTTTTCAGCAGTTTGGGTCAGTCCGAAGCGCAAATAGATGTCCGCTTTCAATCCGGCATTGGCACGTGCTTTTGAAACGGCACTTTCACTTTCAAGTTTACGACGGATCATATTCTGAATTTCAGGACTGTTTTCGTTAGCTAGTATTAAGGCGGTGCTGAGTTCAATGTGAATATCCGGTATATAAGCATTCACATCTGCTTTAATTTCAATGTCTTCCTGTATGCCGAGATATGAACGAAGTTCCTGCATACAGTTTTCCATTTCGATATGGGCATTCATACGGTTCGTTTCTTCCGTAAGTTTATTAATCTCAAGTTGCAACATTTCATTTTCGGAAATGGTTCCGATATTATATCGCCCTTGAGCGTATATATATAGGGTGTCTGCATTGGCATAGTTAGTATTAGCTATTTCGTAATTACTTTGAGCTTTAGCAAGGTTGAAGAATCTTTCTGTGGCATTGGCAGCTACCAGTTCTAGTGTCTCTACAAAAGTTTTTTTGGCTTCACTGTACCGAATAGGTTCAATGCGACGGTCCCATTTCAAATTATTATAGCCAAACAGCGATTGGCTATAACCTATATTAATAGGTGAAGTTTGCCAGGAATAAGTATCGTTACTGAACAGGTCAAGGCGTTGTGCGGCAGTTTCGACGAAAAGAGTACCTCCCGTCCATGGTATATTTTGTGTCAGGCTTAATGTCAGATCTGTGCTCAACAAATTTTGCTCTACAAACTTGACGTTACCGTCTCCTAATGTTACTTTATTGATAGCACGGTCCAAATAAGGATTCGAAGTTAGCTTGAGTGTCGGCAAGTAATTGGCACAGTAATATTTGTAGTTCCAATATGCGGAACGAAAACTATGACGGGCATTTTGTGCATCGGGTGACTGTAACCGAGCACGTTCAATGGTTTGGTTTAAGGTCAATTCCATAGTGTGCTCTTGTGCAAAGACAGCCAATGTCAAACCATAAATAAATAGTATCAGAAGTATATTTCGTTGCATCGTTTATTTCTTTGTATAATGGAATTCAAATTGTATGCCAAAAATGTAATATGCTGTATAATAGTGATATATGTGTGATTTGAGAAGCATGCTTATGTGCTAATTCGCACAAAAATAGTGCGTATACGCACACACAACACATCAAGATATTGCTTATCTTTGCCGTTAGATATAAGCACTTTAATTATTGGAAAATATAAGTCGATATGGAACAACTTGGTAAAATACTGATTGTAGACGACAATGAAGACGTCCTTTTTGCTCTCAATCTCCTTCTTGAACCCTATGCGGAGAAGATAAAGGTAGCTGTAACGCCTGATCGAATAGAGCATTTCATGACTACTTTTCAGCCGGATCTTATTTTGTTGGATATGAATTTCAGTCGTGATGCTATCAGTGGGCAGGAAGGATTTAACAGCCTGAGACAAATATTGAGCGCTGACCCGCAAGCAGTAGTTATTTTCATGACTGCTTATGCTGATACTGACAAAGCAGTACGCGCAATTAAAGCTGGTGCCACAGACTTTATCCCCAAACCGTGGGAAAAGGAGAAATTGTTGGCAACACTTTCATCAGGAATCAAACTGAGACGTTCGCGTTGTGAGATCAATTTACTTAAAGATCAAGTAGAGGTATTGAGCAGTACTGTTGCGGGCACTACCGAAGATGTTATTATCGGTGACTCAGCTGCTATGCAGGAAGTCTTTTCCACTATTGACAAACTACGAGACACAGATGCCAATATCCTTATATTAGGAGAAAATGGCACCGGTAAAGATGTAATTGCCCGCCTGCTATACAGGAACTCTCCACGTAAAGAAAACCCTTTTGTAACTATTGATCTTGGTAGTATTCCAGAGCAGCTATTTGAGAGTGAACTATTTGGTTATGAAAAAGGTGCATTTACGGATGCCCGAAAATCTAAAGCAGGACGAATGGAAGTTGCTACTGGTGGTACTCTTTTCTTGGATGAGATTGGAAACCTGTCCTTACCCATGCAGGCTAAATTGCTTACAGCTATAGAAAAGCGTCAGATAAGCCGTTTGGGCAGTACGCAATCCACCTCTATTGATGTGCGTCTTATTTGCGCCACAAATGCGAATATTCGTCATTTAGTAGAAGAAGGAGATTTCCGTCAGGACCTATTGTATCGCATTAATACAATAGAATTACATATACCTCCGTTAAGGGAACGTGGCAATGATATCATTCTGCTAGCAGAGTATTTTCTGCAACGTTATGCCCGTAAATACCTGAAAGAAATGCGTGGACTAACGCGTGAGGCAAAAAATAAATTATTGAAATATAGCTGGCCCGGTAATGTACGCGAACTGCAACATACTATAGAACGTGCAGTAATATTGGGAGACGGTTCCCTACTCCGTCCCGAAAACTTTATGTTTCATGCTTCTGCTCCCCGTCAGAAGAAAGAAGAAGAAACGCTCAATCTGGAACAATTGGAACGACAAGCCGTAGAGCGTGCCATGCGCCTCAGTGAGGGCAATGTGACACGTGCAGCAGAATATTTGGGCATTACCCGCTTCGCCTTATATCGGAAACTAGAAAAATTAGGATTATGAAACGATATTCATTCATTGTAGCATTGCACATTATCGGTATTGTATTGTTTTCAGTCGGAATCTATCTGCTGGTAGATGCAAAGTTATGGTTCAGTTCATTAATGGCTTTTTTAATTTTGCTTGCTATTGCCATCCATCTATACCGGTTGCAAATGATGCAAGTACGTATGATGCGCCATCTTGCCGAAAGTTTGCGCTACGATGATATGATGCTTTCTTTCCGGTCTCCTTACCATAATCGCTCTATGGAGGATATGGTAAATGAATTATCAGAAGCAATGAAGAATTTTCGAACTCGGGTGCTGGAACGTAATGAGATGGAAGCATGGCAAAAATTGATCCGTGTATTGACGCACGAAATTATGAATTCAATCACTCCTATCATATCTCTCTCCGAAACATTGAGTGAACGTGAAATGACAGAAAAAAATTATCCAGTAATGCGTCAAGGCATGCAGACCATACATCGCCGAAGTAAAGGCCTGTTGGAATTTGTAGAAAATTATCGTAAGCTGACACGTCTTCCGGCCCCTATTCGTTGTCCGGTATCCGTGCGTGAATTATTGCAAGACCTGCAAAAGCTGTTTTCAGAAGAATATATCCGCATTGAAATACCTCAGACAAATAGAACTGTGCAAATAGACAGGACCCAGATAGAGCAAGTTTTAATCAATCTGATTAAGAATGCCAAAGAAGCATGTGGCAAGGTTCAAAATCCATTGATAGAAGTGAAAATGAATCCGACTATGTCGTGGCAGTGTCTCATTGCTGTTCAGGATAACGGGGAAGGTATATTACCGGAGGTTCAGGACAAGATATTTGTTCCGTTCTTTACTACAAAAACTTCCGGTTCGGGGATAGGGCTAAGCTTATGCAAGCAAATAATGAATCGCCATGGAGGAAACATTACAGTACAATCAATTGTAGGTCAGGGTAGTTGTTTTACTTTACAATTTGGATAATTAATCCTACAAAGACCATGCTTAAAATGAGTCATGGTCTTTGTAGGATTAATTATTTCTGTCTTACATAACGTAATGTATAACCGTAATTAGAACTCAATATTAATGAATCAGCTGTCAGTTTTTCTATTTTCAAAGTATCTACTCCCTCAATTTCCATACCATTGCCGATACTTTTTACGCTAAGTAAGAGATCATCTCCTTTTTGCTCCCAACTTTTATAAACTAAAGTAGCCATATTAATAGAAGACGCTTCCCCCCCTGCATTCATTCTAATGCCTTGTACTTGTCCCGGTTGTCCTTCGATGGGCATCACCCACGAACCAACAATTGAATCTGCACTCTTTTTCCCACCGCAAGCTGCTAATGCCATTGCTATGACTGCCGTTCCTAAAATAAGTTTTTTCATATCATTTCTTTAATTAAATGTGATTTATTTATTACGTACATGTTTTACAAAGATAGAAATAAAATGAAAGCACACAAAAAGAATATATTTTTTAAAATTATTAATTCTTGTTTTTCAGTGATTTATAAAATTGTTATACAAAAAAACATCAAAATATTTGGTGCATATAAAAAAGTTTTTTACCTTTGCACTCGCTTTTAAGAAGTAAAGCACTCGGGGTGTAGCGCAGTCCGGTTAGCGCACCTGCTTTGGGAGCAGGGGGTCGTGGGTTCGAATCCCGCTACCCCGACGAAAAGGAATAAGTTGCTGAAATACAGCAACTTATTTTTGTATATGGAAGTGTCCAACAATAATAACTGTCTGTAACTGTCTATTTAATTGTCTATCGAGTTAGTAAATCATCAAATTCTAAACTCAAAATGACATTATAATGGGAAGAAAAAGAAAGTTGATTATACTGCCACAATTAAAGAATTGTGGTGGTGATTTAAGTAAAAAATGGTATGTGGAATATTCGTGTAGAGATCCACAGACCAACGAAATGAAAAGATTCAGGCATTATGATGGTTTTTCAGAACTATTAACAGTGAAGGAACGGGAAGCTTATGCGGCAAAAATCATTTCGGAAATCAAAGCAAAACTCGAGAAGGGTGAAGATCCATTCTCTGAGAAGATCGTTACGTACCAGGACGAACTAATCTATCAAACTACCGCTGCTCGATGGGGCAATGAACGTGAAAGCATTGTAAATATTCGAATGTATCTCTCGGACTTCTTAATTATGAAAAAGAATGAGGTTACTCCATCAACGTATCAGACATATCGGTCGAAATTGCGTATCTTCTGTGAATGGATGGATGCGAATGGTTTAGGAAATAAAAATGTACGGTGCATTTTTCAGGATCATATCCATCGCTTCTTTTATCACATAGTAGAGAACAATCATACAAGCCGAAGAACGGTAAAGAAGTATGAGCAGTTACTACATACGTTTTTTGATTTTCTGTTGAAGACAAAGAAAGTGATCGGAGAGAATCCGGTGAAGGAAATACCTAAACTTGGAGAGAAGCGTGATGAAGCAGCACGTCCCATACCGGAAAGAGACAGACGAATACTTATTGAATATATGAGTGAGCATGATCCACAGTTGCTGCTAGTTTGTCAGCTGGAGTATTACTGTGCAATCCGGCCAAACGAATGCCGACAAATCCGGATCCGGGATATCAATCTAGAAACAGCAACAATTACTGTGCGGCAGGATATCAGTAAGAACGGCTTAACAGAAACAGTCTGTATTCCTCGACAGCTGATGGAACAACTAGAGGAGGATGGAATTGAAAAGTATCCCTCAGAGTGGTTCTTATTCTCGAGTGAAGGTATGCCAGGAAAGAACATGCTTGGAAAAAATACTTTCAGATATCGATTTGATAGGATCCGAGATAAACTGGAACTGAGCAAACGTTATAAGTTGTATTCATTTAAACATACCGGTGGCATAAATTTGGTTAATGCAGGTGTGAATACATGGGAATTGCAGAGACACTTCAGGCATAAATCAGTTGATACGACAGAAAAGTATATACGGAGAAACTTTGGGATGCAAAGCAAGCTGATTAGAGAGGATTTTCCTGATATGTAGAGTAATTTATATGTGTAGGAAGCTTGATATAGCTTCCTACGCTCCTACTGTCCTACAGAAATACCCATTCTTACTATATGATCATCCAACGTCTTAGAATTACACTTGAGCTTCCGGCAGATAGCAGCTTTGCTATATCCGTAATCCAGCATAGTGCGTATAAGTGATTCTTTCCCGGTCAACTTATAATGTGTATTCTTGCTGCCAAAATCACGGCCAAGTTTCTGCCCGGCAGCTTTACGCCGAGCAAGCCCTTCTTTAGTTCGCTGAGAAATAAGATCGCGCTCGATTTGAGCAGACAATCCGAATGCAAATGCTAATACTTGGCTATTGATGTTATTGCCAAGCTCATACTGTTCTTTGACTGTAAGTACATAGGTTTCTTTAGTCATGCAGAGATTGAGCATGCTCATAATACCCATAAGATTCCTTCCTAATCGACTGATCTCAGAGAGAATTAAAGTATCACCCTTCTTCATCTTTTTTAGTAACGGTCCTAGCTTCCTATCTTTTGCGGCCTTAGTGCCTGAAACGACCTCAGACACCCATTTATCGATTACAATACCTTTTTCTGTTGCAAATTTCTGCAACTCAAACCTTTGATTTTCCACAGTCTGTTTGTCTGTGCTGACACGAATATAAGCGTAAACCATTTTTTAGCCGTGAAGGTAATAAAGTAATTCTATCAGAACAAATGGGTTCTGATGACCGTTAAAGTTACAGAGATATGATCGAAAAAATAGATATAAAGGATGCTAGTATAGCAGAAGAGATCAGAAAGAATATGGCATCAGTAAATTCTAATCAAAATGGATTAATGCCTAGTAGTGGGTTTATAGTACGTCCTGTGATTCGTAAGGATGCAGATTTCAACAGTTGCATATTATCCGGTATTCATATGATTAGTGATAGTAATCTTGAAGCAATCAATAATCCGGGTATCAGCTATGGCGTCCTGTGTGTCTTTTCAGCGGGACCTTACGTCTTGCAAATCGCTGCATCAGTATTACTCACAAATACAGTGGTGAAGTTTAGAACGAGAACAGAAGCAGCATCAGGGTGGAAACCTTGGACTTCCCTTTGACCTGTAGCTATATTTTATTAAAAATATAGGCGGCCTCGGTCGCCTATTTTCTTTCTATATCCTGTGACCGTTAAAGTTACAGAGATATGATCGAGAAAATAGATATAAAGGACGCAAGCATTACTGAAGAGATTAGGAAGAATATGGCTGTATCTACAGAAAATAATAAAGGACTGATGGATGCAGGTGGGTTTCTACAAATGAGGGCTATAGGAAACGGTGAGTATAATACAACAATTAATGCTGGAGTATATTCTGCGGCAAGTGGATTGGCGGAATTAGGAGGAATTCCAGGAGTATTAATCGTATTTAAAGGTGCCGTTTATTCCTTTCACTTATTCGTGACTAGTTCATGTTTGTTAAAATGCAAGACTTTAAGAAGTAATGGCGAAACCCTCAAAGACTGGGTAGATATTTAAATTGTAAAATAAATTGCATATAAAATCATAAGTGAGATGTTTCAATCTTCTTTAATAAATCCTGTGACCATCAAATGTACAAGATATGATAGAGAAGATTGATATTAAGGAAGCTTTGAATGAATTCACACAAATGACCGACGTATCACATGTGTATGCAGAAAATTCAGAGGGCATTGGGAAGATATCAGTGGGAAACTTAATGGCTAAAGGGTATGTGTATCATAAAACTTTCCTCCTTGGCGCTGGGAAGCAATTAGAGCTACCTTATAGTTCTGGCATGATAATGATACAAAACAGCTCAGCTGTTCATGAAAAGGCCTTTGCGGTCCTAACCGGAAGAGGGAGTGGAAATATATTAATTCAGGAGCCTAATATCCATTTCTTCTCAGAAGTTGAAAACAAAATTTGTGTATATAATACTGGGAGTAATACCAAATATATCGTTAAAAACACGTTTGTCTATGAACGAGGTGTTATTGTAACGTTTATAGCGTAAATGTTAATATATTCTACCTAATAAGAGAATAATAATAGCCACACTGTTTTTCTATATATCCTGTGACCATCAAATGTACAAAGGTATGATAGAGAAGATAGATATAGGGAAATGTTTATCCGAACTTCCCGATGGGAATGCCGGTAAAATCGTAGGTACAAGTGGAACTAATGGAGTGTTAACAACTCCTGCTAAGGTTACAGATGCAGGAGGATGTGGAGTGATCGAATTAGGCAGGTTGTCTAATAATAAGTGGTACAGAATTGCCATTGGAACTTATTCACACAGACCCAGTTCAGCCTTGTTTAATATTGGCAAGAATTATGCTACTAATATTCCAACAAGCCAATTGTTTTATGCTGCCGCGTTCGGATATAACACTACCCACGTTGTAGCTTGTTTAGCGAACGCGGGTAAGGCTGTGGGTAAAGCGCGTATATTATATAAAAATTCTACTACTGAAAAAGTAATTCTTGATATATACATATCCTCATTAGGAGAAAATGCGTTCACGCTATCCTACAGCAATAATATAGGATTTGTTTTTCAAAGTGCAGTTGAAGTTCTCGAAGCTACTGATGCTGGTTATTTAGTCAAAGAATTTACGTTTTAAATTAATAGGGGCGCATGCCCCTATACTATCTATTATCCAACTGTTCCATTTATAAGATTTGTATCTGTTAAAGAGTTGTATTCCAAAGAACCATCAACGGATATAGCGTCTATCTTATTGTATAGGCAGAAAGCTGCAACAGAACTCCATGATATTCTACTAGTAAGTTTTATCTGTATGTAGTTCTTTCCGTTTCGATGAAAGGCTTTAGCCGTTGAGACGCAAGGTGCTCCACATAAGTTTTTAACACTCAATGAGGATGGAAGTCCCGATAAAGAACCACCAGTCATTCCCATAGCTATCCCGATCAGACTAGGTGTAGTATGATTTCCTACTGATGCTATTAACTCAGCATGTGATTTTGAAACTAATTCAATTACAATGCTTTGAAAAGAGTAATCGCCAATACTTACCGTTCCATACATTCCAGAGTCTAATAATCCCTTTTTACCAATATTGACAACAGACATCTGCTTTCTAACCTCTTCTGCAATGCTTGCATCCTTAATATCTATCCTCTCAATCATATCTTGCAATTTTGATGGTCACAGGATATAGAAAGAAAAAAGACAACCAAATCCTTTCTAAATAAGAATGGAAATACTCTTACAGAATAAGAATCATTCCCCTGCTAATAATTCGTGATCTGCATGATAGTTATGTTCGTACTTATGGTTCGTGTGTTTTTCACAAAAACAGTACCATTTGCCTCCTTCTTATTCATAACTATCTTCCCTGTTTCGTCAAAATCAGTGCTGAAGCCATTTGTATAATTGGATATAAAAATAGTTTGAACACCAGCACCGATTAAGAACAGAGCTGTTGCACCGGCGTCTCCCCATCTAATCATATAAATCCCATAGTAAGATGTATTCAAGTTATATTCTTCACCAGGCTGTAATACTACATACCATTTGGGAAACATTGCATCTCTTATGTTCTTGACATTCAGTTTTCCCGTAATACTATCTATTACACTTGCATTTGTAATATCAATCTTCTCTATCATATCTCTGTAACTTTAACGGTCATCATTTTCGGATGAAAAATTAGACCCTGTTTAACATTTTGTTTTTAATGCTTTTTGTTTAATTTATTTCCCGATTTCACAGTATCGGATAACTGAAAAAGAACAGATTCTTCTGTATGAACATTATTTCAAATACTTTCCAATGTAACACCATCCGCATTCGCCTTAAAATCAGATTTATTTCTGATAATAAAAGCGGCTCCACCCGTATCAGGATGCAAGCTGCTTAATACTGGAGAATATACAAGTTCTACGATATCCCCCGGCTTATTCAGTTTAACATAAGTGTAATGCTTACCTTTAAATAGGAAAAATGGATTTTCCATTCCATAGGCAACCTTAGCAATCCCACTGCCTCCGTTTATGATACTGAATTCGGTACCCCAATAAGCTACCCCTAAACTTATGAATAAAAAAACCAAGTTCTGAGCATTAGTGTTTTTTATCACATAGATGTTACTTTTAGGCGTAATCTGAAATGAAGCACCAGACTCATAAATTGTGATGCCACGTTTTATGCTTCCTGATAATTCACACTTATCGCCAACCATTCTACCAGTCTCGAAATCCAGCATCAGATTAGGTATAAAATCATCTGTACCAAACCGTCTATAGTCACTCGTAGCAATACCAGCAACTGTTTTACCTTGTTGGGAGTATTGATATTCATCTTTGAACACAGCCGAACCTATCAGACCGAATTTAATAAGCGCTATGTTAGTTGCAAGTAGCGGCCAGTTCTGATATGACTTCCATTTACCACTTGGCGTACTGCTGCTCAGGTCTGCCTTCGGACTGACTGTAGTGTTTCCAGGAACCCGACTGCTCCACATGTAGATCACATCATCGAGTAACAAGTACTCACCGTTCTTGTAAGTCAGCCTCGTACTCCACGGTTCAGAGCGAGGAAACGGCACAGGGTTCTCCACGACGATGTTCACCTGCTTGCTGCCGATTTCCTTAGTACGTGCCGCATCCTCATAAGCATAGACACTAATGCGATTAGCAGTTGGATAACTGCTTGCAGGTATCGTATAGCTGTATGAACTCACAGCTGCGGGTGATTTGTAGGTATAAAGTGCCGTAACACTGCTACCAACCACGCTCTCAACCTTGAGAGTGAGAAATGCTGTAAGTGCTGTTTTCTCACTACCCTCACCCATCCAGAACCGGATTGATAGAGGCGCTTTCTGCACGTTATTAGCATCCAATGATACCGTCTCAGGATTAACTTCAATCCACGACCGTACAGCTTCAGCATTCAAGTAAAAAGTTTCTGTCAGCGTCATATCAGTCAATTTACGCATTTCCGCTAATAGTGCCCGAAAGCGCCAACTTAGCACGTACCATATCTTCATAAGTCACTTTTGCATTGGCTCCTGTAAAATTTGCGGAACTCTTCTCTGTCAGAATGAACGGTGCACCCGTATTGTCTCTTAAAGACCAATTCCAGCTCTTAATAAGATCCGGCACTTCTTCTCCCGTGCTACGTTTTAAAAGGGTAGGTGTAATAGTGGCCGTCTCACCATTACGAACCGTACCTCCCGAAATACCGGTCTTCTTGATGAGTACATAATATGGGTCGCTAAAATCTGTAATCTCATCATATCCGGAAGCAACCTTGCTGCTATCCTTAAACACATCACAGCGCAACTTCAACACATTGTCAACATCATCCGTAATAATAGCCTGCGTGCGCGTCTTACCCATGTTAGTATCGCCGGTACCCAGCATCTTGACCCATTGGAATGTGAAACCGGTGTAATCGGTTATCTCAATGCCATCCTTGAACACACGTGCTGTTTCAGTAAGAGATTCACCCGCCGTAAGGAGTTGCGAACCATTGTTGTTGGTTATCAGAATATCATATTGGTTGCCGGTGGACTCTTGGATAACGACTTCTTTAAACAGCCCCTTGAATTCAATCGAAGAACCGGCTATCTCCACAGTACCCGAAACCGTTATACGGTCATTGTCGTACCCTGATATGGGTACAAGGTTCTTCATCACACGCAAGGCTGGCAACTTGTATGTCGTGCCACCGATATTCGTACTATAAGCAGCTATTTTTTTGAAGTAGCCTACCATGCTGCTATTAGTGGATAATCCGTTAGCGTCAAACGTCAACAAGATGTCATTGTAGCGATACTCAATCGTATTAGGATTCATTATAGATCCGTCAGCGACTGAGCGCAGGATAACTACAACAGTCGGGCGAGATTCTTCGGCTAACGTCGCAAAATCAGGCATAAAGGCATCCGTTCCTTTATTATACCGTTGAGCCAGCGGAGTGCCATCCACCCGCAGAGTGCCATTAATCGTTGTCCCGTCCATCAGGGCGACAAGGGTGAATAATCCTTCTATATTCATACCGTACCTCCTTCTTCAGATTTATTATACAACCCGCTTTCCTTCTGCTCCTTGATAAGCAGCAACAGACTGTCATCCGAGATGATCTCAGGTGTGAAGTTACTAAGTACCTTCAGTGCACTCAGAGGCAAAATAATGCGCCCGTCGGGAATGCGTTCATTATACTGGCAGTCATATCCTTGACCAGCCAATTGTTCTTCTTTAACTAATAAATAATTCATAAGCTATTCAAATTTAGTATTGATTACTAATTTATTGCCACTGGTCACCGCTGCCGTGCTGGACATCACCATCTGCATTTGGGAATACAAGTACATCTTGCACCATATCCCTATATTGTAGTTCGGATCGAAGCCATAAGTAGAAGGTACGAATTCAATTGCACGACCTTCGCCGACTTTGATCGCAGCACTACCCGGCTTGGCTGATCTGCAATACCATTCAAACTTGAAGTATTTGTTCTTGGATTGCGCGACGATACCGTTATTATAGCTCACAACCGCTTCGCAACCTACCGGTGTATTCATCCGTGCACTAAGCCTTATACCCTTGGTTATAGATGGCTTCACCTTGAGAGTGGGAGGCATCTCTATCTTGATAGAAGTGGTATCCTGTAAAGAAGCTACAGAAGGAGAAGAAGGTTTTACACCGCTGTAATAAGCCGCACGGCATCTGATGGCAATGTTCTTGAACATCTGCACATCGAGTGTAATGGTTTTACTCCAACTGCCGTCAGTATTCTTGCCGTCAACGAATATTTCGATCTCCTCGTCAGTGAAGTTACGCCAAGCACCATTCTCGAATACATCCCACCAATAGACGGCATTGGCATCTGCTACAGCGGTTGATCCTGAATAAAGTTGTGCCTTGACACTATGCTTGACACAACCGTTGGCATCAACTACGAAATCAAGCGGATTGAGTGACCAGCTCTTAGGCTTGTCAAGCTTCAGGGAGTAGTTGTTCGAATCGAATAAGGTAGTACGCAGAATAATGCTGCGCTCCACCTTCTCTTGTGTACCTCGCCGTTTATCAGTGAAGAAGAAGATGCTGAATATTTCCAGCGGGTTGTCGTAAGAGATGTTCTTCTTGATCTTGAGCGAATAGGTAGGCGTTCCGGTATCGGATATCACATAGCCGGCAGTAGATGCAGTTATGCGGTTGCTGCCATCTGCCTTGGGTGAACCTTCGTAATACTCGGCACCGGTTATCACTTGGCTACCGTTCATCATGCCCTCAGGGTCTTGCACGGACACATAAGGCATCAGCAAGCAAGGTACAAGTGCACGGTCAGGCTCGTACTTGCCGGTATCCTTGTTGTAGTTCTGTACGGGGTTGCCCGACAATACTTGCAGCTCGGCAAGAAATGAATAAGGGTCAATCTGTACCTGTACGTCTTGAATTGGGGTTTCTATTGCCATATTATGGAAGAGTTTGATCTAAAATTGTTATTTTCTTATGCTTAGTTTTCTCACTCACGGCTTTTTCAATATCAAAGTCCCCATGCATAGGTTCGTGAACGATAGTAATTCCACGGCAATTGAAAATGCCAAATCTCTTGTACCGATATATCACTACTATCGGTCTAGTTAGTATTCCAAAATCTGATAATTTTTCCATAATTCTTAAATTTTAAATCCTATACTTTTTTCTACAGTCTCTAATTCTCCACCTATTGGAACGAACACCCGACAAGTGAATATCACTTTGCGCACTGACAAGCCCCATTCACTACCCATGTCGGCAAGCGACAAGTGAATGACGTGCTTCTGACCATCAACATAAGTTGGCTTCCAACTATTGTCAGCAGGCGCATTGCCCGTATCACGCAGCCATTCAACCTCTACGCCTGTAGAAGCCATAAGTACATCAGTTATATCACGGTTGGCGTAAGTCACTATAGCGGTGATATCAGTATTCACACCGCTTCTGAAGAACTGCCAGCCGGCTGAGGAATAGAACTCAATGTGATAATTCTTGTCGCCCTCCAGCAGCGACCATCCAGGAGAGTTCCAAACCGGTTCAAGAATGGTCTTATCAATCAGGCAACCCCACTTACAGCCATAGTGATAAACAGTGTGCTGCTCCAACAGCGTATAAGTTGAACCTGATTCTGTTATCTGTTCATGCGAAACATTGCGATAAGGGCTTTCACTTCGGGCCACCTCTAAAGACCATTCGCCACGGTCAACCTTGGACGGTACGATATCTCCGTTGTAGTCAACCTGGTAGAAGTTCTCAGCTACGAGATTCTTGGTATAGATTCCGGTATCGTTATCTGACAATGGCAGTTTCTCAAGAGCTTTGAGATTCGGGAACTTGCCAATAGTCAGCGCATAGTTATAATCCTCAAGGATAGGCTTGAATACGTTCTGCAAGAACATGATTCTGCCTTCACGGGAAGATATCATCCAGCTCTGAGCACGCTCATTTGTCGCTTCTCCGGTACCGGGAATAATGGCGTTTCCTCGACGGGTAACGTTATAGCCCTCGGCAGGTGGATAATTCTTGCCGCCCGGCACTTCGCTATCAGGATAGAGGACTACGGTCAATGTATTATCATTCCGATTTTTTGCAAGGCATCGAAACCACGACGTATAATAGTCGGTGCCGCCAATCAGCAGGGAGTTGACAATTGAAAACATGACATCATGTTCGTCAAGGTTAGTCCAGTCGGTATCGGTGCGCTTTTCTAGCCAAAGCTTGTACGTGCTATCATCTATCTTCTCTACCTTCTCGATGCAACCGCAATCAGAAAATGAGTAATCTCCTGCCATTGCCTGAAGGTCGTTGATGATTAAGCGCAAAACGGTAAGCGAATCTCTAATTTCTACACGGTTAAACTGAGCGCGGCCATCAGGGTATATGCCAGCTCCTTTACCGATGATTAGCGAGTCGATAAACTCACCAAATTTCAACAAATAATCGGTACGATCAATCCGATCCTTGTGTATGTACTTATCCCCCTCTATATCACCTGCTATATCAGCATAACCGGCTTTGATTTTCTTATTGTTGACTAACAGATATTCTGCAACATAGCTAAGTAGATTCAAGAGGTCGATATTCCGATGTTGATGGCCAACACCACCGCTGGTTCCTGCGAACTCAGCAAGCTGCTGGCCAACGAAAGTAGCAAAAGCTTCAGCGGTCGTGATACCCCATTCTTCAGAATATGGATTCTGAATAGGAAAGAGTGCCCCCTCGGAAAGTGATAGGCGTGGAAATTCAGCAAGCCGAGGGGGCACCGTAAAAGAACCGACAGAAGGTACAGTGATGTTGAGGACATCTGTTGGAATATCGGTTCTGGGAAGGTTTAATAAGGGACGGGCATCCGCATATTTGAATGTAAATGTATAATTAGAAGGAAGCGCACGGTCAGTATAACTGACATTGCTTTCAGTTACGACAATCTGACGCAAATAGTTGCCAGCATAAAGATACTTAGCTTGGGAAGGAAAAAAGTCAAGTAGCCACTTGCGCTCATCCTGATTCAAATGGCCAGTATTTTTCTGAAACTTTCGTTCAGTATCTACTCGGTATTCTTGAGATATTTCGTCAATCTCTGCCAAGTTATGTGTATGCTCACCATTGAATGTTGTAGTACCATAAGCACGGAAGGTGTCGAGACCTCCTAGAGAGTTTTCGAAAAGCACCCATTGTTCTTGTTCGGAGCGCATATCTTCGGCGTAGTAGCGCTGGATGTACGTGAGGCGCTGGCCAGACATATTTTCGATCCATACGTCATAGTATGCCGGAAGTTTATGCTCCAGCCATCCAGCAACTACTGAATACTGGAGAGGGATAGTGTAGGCGATTCCAGGAAGTAGTTCGGATATGGTGTAGTCTGTTTGGGAAGCGACAGTCCCAGAGCTATCTGTGAAGTATGCACGTAGTTTGGCAGTAGCAGATACTACGGCGTAGTAGGTCAAGAATTCCGGAGAATAGTAGGTGACCGGTTTGATAGAAGGTTGCCAAGTCAGGAAATTCTGCGTTAGAAAGTTGGTGGCAGAATCAGCTAAACGATCGACTCCAGAACGGATGGCACGGAAGGTAACGGTATCCATATCGGCAGAGGCTGTAAAATCGGCTGCAAGGCCATCTTGTACATAAGTGACAGACACATCGGAAACTACAGTTCTCAGCGAATCATGTACCACTTGACTCAAATCTATCTCCACTCGTCCGTTCTTGTCTGTTTGGTAGCTTTGCGAAAGCAGTGTTTCACCGTTTTTCTTAAGGGTGAAAGATATGGTTTCGGTATTGGCCTGCACGATGAGCGGCTTTAAGTTCATCGAAAGTGAAAGGGCCTCTGGTTGTTGCAAGATAGACATGTGTGTGTATACTTTTATTTTTTTTTACAAATTTATGTTACGCGGGGATGAACTGAAAGGACAACTTTCCACCTTTTTATCGACACGGTTTCAAAGCAAAGATGGCATGGCGGTAGAACCATTGTCCACCGGTTCCATCCACACTACCAGAGTAGTAAAAACTGTACCACACCTCGCGTTCGTACCATGTATTTCCTTGTACTACCTGAGCGTAGGTCGGTGCTGGTGGAAAAATGCTCGGGCATTTCACGGTCGTTTGTGGAGTGAATCCCGCCGCCTTCCAGTGATCTTCGTCTATGGGAGTAGCAGTGCCAGTTTGCTCCCAATGGAATTCTGGTCGCTCAATGTCTATCATGGGTGGTAAACAAACAGGGCGCTGCAAATTGGCTGTGAGCAGAGTACATTCAGCTGGGCGGTTCCCACCACCAAGAGTGAATCCTATCTTGTTAGGCAGGCACTTCACGCCCTCTAGTAATACAGGGCTGTGTACCTGGAGTGAATTCTTCAGTACAGAAGGAAGTAAGAATTGTCCACTTACAGTATTCAGCGTATGGCGTAGCAGTAGGTCGAACTGCCTCCAAAAGGATTCGTATATGCCTCCAGAAGCATTATATAACAAGGAGTAGGAATCCCTCACAGTAACAGTTCCTACCGATACATTTTGTAGTTGTCCCGTGCCGGGCTGCACAAATGCCAGCACAGGTTTTTGCTTGTGCCGATCCGTCTTATTTCCTTCTGTATCGCCTTCTTCTTTATCTTCGTTGGTGTCTCCATTACCAGTCACGAGAGTACTGTTCAATGCCAGTGCATTCCCGATGTAAAGCCCATTTTGGCTAAGGGTGAAAGCGGTATAAATGTTTCCATTACGGTCTGTACCATGCTCAGTGTGGAAGGTAGCAGTAGCTGGGCAGGGCTGGCAGTCCGGTACAGTTACTTCGTATTCTTCCAATCCATCGCTCTCAGCAAAATATGGAATATTCCCCTCACTCAACAGTTCAGAGTAGTCACTCACGGCGTGGCCGTCCCGGTAGTATCCACCATTTACAGGGTTAAAATATGCGGTTGGATATTTTTCTTTCAACTGCCGAAGACTGTCGAATGCAGAACAGTCGGTTAGCGATGTGGCAGATGAAAGTTTCAGTTGCTTGCGTGTGGCATACTCTACAGATAGATTTCCATCCATATATGCTGTGAGGTCGGCTTGGGGATTTTCGTTCAGCAGATCGTTAAAGAGACGAATGGATACAGTGCGGGATGATTCGTCGGGCACGAACTCACAGCAGAACTTCTTACGAAAGAGGTCGATGATATCTGAGCAAAGGCAATCAGGCACTAGGTGAGCTATGAGGATATTGCCGTTTACTAATGCATCCATAGTGGCATTGATGAACACCATCTTATTGAATGGCGGTGTACGATCGAAGAAACTTTCTTGTAATTCATAACCGAAATGGGCAAACAACCGCCGTAGTACATAGATGCAACGAATAAAGGGAGTGATGTAATATCCAGGAGTAAGGCTGATGGTACGTCCATCCACTTGTTCGGTACGTGAGTATGCGTTGTATAGTCCGGTTACTGTACTTCCACGGCTCGTTGGCGTACCATCAGAATCCATGTCGGCCATAGCATTGAGTACACGCCGTTCGCCATCCATTTCTACAATAGCAGGAAAGATCGAGAAATTAGGATTTGTATCCGTGCGTAGGCTCCAGCACCAAGCAATTCCCTGCTCTACTGTCTGTACATCGGGTATGGTCTCAATACCGAATACGTCAGTAAGGAGCGTATTCGGCAGGCGACTTAAAAAGCTACCCTCATTCATATAGAAAGTGGTTGTAATACCCTCATTGCGATGTGCTGCTAAAACGGCTTGCCGGCAGGGACAGAAGTATTCACCATCAGTAATGGTACATTCGATGTCAGCTGATGGACGTTCAATATTAGCCAGCCGCTCGGGATGGCCAGTTAGACGGCGGTTTAAAGGGGTGTCCGGCAAGGTTACGGGTAAGGTCTGCTCGCCATGCTCGTTGAAGAAGAGGTTCGTCCTCTCCACTTCGAGGAATGTGTCGGGTGATAGCTGGTAAGCTTCGCCAGTGGGGATATGTACTATTTTCATAATAAAGAGTTATTTTTTAGCTATATTACGTGAACGGTTTCGCAGTGCTTGTTTGCGTTCAAATTCGGAGAGGATGACTGGTGCTGAGGGAAATCCTTCGTCATCAAGGTGAATGATTGCATTGGCAAAACGTTCCATGAGTTTTGGCGGCAGTGAGTAACCTGAGTTTGACGGCTGATCCGGTGCGGTAGCTATCGGTGTACTGATGGATCCTCCGGAAGAGTATCCGGCCATGCGTGCGCGAATGGCCTGGTTCAAATCAAGCGTGCGAATGGTACCGGCCTGCTGGGATTGGTCCAGGATGTCGAGTATAGGTGCAACTGTAGGATTGCTTACTGCAGCATTGCTGGCAACCCATTCCTTGGATTGGCCGGCAGGCCCCTCTCCTACTATCACTGTGGGATGATTGATGTAGCCACGTGCGTCAGGATCGTAATCAGCATCAGGGAAGAGTTTGCCATCCTGGGCACGGCGGACGTCGATAGTACCGCCTGACTGGCGGCCGGTGGCAACGCGAGCACCGGTAGCGGTACTGCTGGAACTGCTGCCAGAGAGAGTCATGTTCTTGACTTTTTCTCGTTCTGCGTTGGCAGCTGCCAGCTGCACCGCTCCCGTTGATGCCATCAGGGCGGCAGCGATAGGTCCGGCAATGGGTCCCAATTGGGCCAAAGCCATCATAATGGCCAGCGCCGTATTCGCTATGATCTGGGATGCCTTTACCGCAAACTGTACGTCGGCATACTTTTTCTCTATATCCAGTTTCTTTTGCGCCTTTTCCTGTTCCAAGCGTTCCACTTCTTCAGTATTGCTCTGTGCCGCCTCTATCTCGGCGGCATATTTGGCTTCTATATTGTCTATTTCTATTTGCTTGAAGGTGTTGAAGGCATTGCTCATTCCTCCTAGTACGGTGTTCACTATGCCCTGTATGCTTTGCAGCATCCCGCCGAAATCGGCCTGGTCTATGGCTTCTTTCAGTTTCTCTATGTAATTGTAGATGTCGGTGAACTGCTGCGAAAGGTCGTTGCCTTGCAGGGCTTTCAGTTCTTCGGAAGCCGATCTGGCCAGTTTTTTCTTTTCTTCCTGATATTCCCGTTCCAGATTCAGTTTTGCCCGATCATATATTTCTGTTATTTCCGCTTCGTTCTGACCATACTGTTTCGCAAATTCCAACGATGCTTTATAGTAAACTTCCGTCAGTTGTAGTTTCGTTTTGTATTCTGCTTCCAGTTTAGCTTCAGGAGTAACAGGAATCTGCTTTGCCATTTGCCGTAATGCATCTATATTGCTACGAAAAGTTTGCTCTGCTTTCAAGCGAGTATCGAACGACTGTTGTTCTGCCTGTTCCACACGTTTTGTGGCATCCTTCACAGTTTGTTCTTTCAGCTTTCCGTTTTCCAAATCAAGAGCTTCCGACTTGCTGGCATACTCCTTTTCAATAGAGAGACGACGGTCGGCCAGGTTACTGTTGTGAGCAGCTTCCCATATTTCAAATTGTTCTTGGGAAATTTGTTTGTTATGCAGAATCAGCCTATAGGTATTCAGTGCATCGTTGTGAGTCTTTTGTTCGTTGGCTAATGCGTCATCACGCTGGACTTGAAGCTGGCGTATCATCTCCTTTTCTGCTTCAAGCCTCTCCCTTTCCTCCTTGGTATTTTTGGCTTTTTTCTTGGCAGCAGGATCTTCTGTGGGAAAACGTTTGTTGTATATCTCCTGAGCGGCTTCGACATACTCGTCGGCAGCTTCTTTGTTGTTCTTGATCCAAGCCTGCAGCTGGACTTTATCCATCTTGTTGAAGTTGCGGCGAGCTTCCAGTAGCTTCTGCTGGCTCTTGATGGTATCTTCGACGGTTTGCCCGTTTAGCTGCTTCAGTTTTTCTTCGGCACCGAGTAAGGCATCACCGACCTCATTCAACTCTTTCGTAATCTTAGCTTTCGTGGCATCGGATTTGTCGAAATTGACATTCGCATTTCCGTAACCCATACCTTGGATGTAGCGTCCGGAGGTATATTCTTTCTCCAGTATTCTCTTCCTATCGCGTAATTGATTGATTTGTTCTTGTGTTTCTTGGATGGCCTTCGCATTTTCGAATTTCAGTAAGGCTCTTTGTTTCTGCAAGAATTCTTCTACTTTATCTCCGGACAAGGAAATGGCATGCCCATATTGATCGAAAGCTGTAGCTGCACCTGGAACTATATTGCAAATCTGAGAAATGATATTGCTCAATTCTTTGTTTTCTTCGGCAGATCGTGCCGATTTGTTCGTCAATTTTTCGTATCGAGACAGGAGACCGGGGAGGGTACTTTCGAGCTGTACCATTTTGTCGAAGTGGGTTTCGTAGGATTCGGTGTAGGATGTGAACCACTTGCCTAACTGAGTGAAGAAGCTGTTTGCATACTTCATGGCGGATTTCCAAAATGGTTCGAGCTTCTTGCCGACCTTGTTGAAGAAGGCATCCATCGTATCGCCTAAGTTGGATTGCATACCTTCGAGTTCCTGCATTTGTACAGCCATAGATCCGGCGATGCCATCGATGCGGCCAAGAGATAGCAAGTAGTCCTTAATGGCTTCCTCGGAGTTGCGGACTTCAGTGGTGACTCCTCGAAATGTAAACTTGGTGGTTTCACCTGATTTGGCAGCCTTGATACCGAATTCCTTCAGACGTTCATTTTCGCCCGTCATAGCATCGAGGATGGCTTCGATGAGTTGATCGACGGACTTACCTTGGGAAGCGGCTAGGTCGCCCATATTGGTAAGTTCCAGGTTGGTAGGTTTGATACCACGGTTGACTAACTTGATATAGGCTTCGGTCCACTCCTGCAGGGAGGATGGCGTATCGGCTGCCAGCTGCTGGAGCATCTTCATGGCATCGGCTGCCTTCTTTTGAGACTGGAAGGTGTTGCGGAGGACGGCTTCGTACTTGGCAAACTCTTTACGGGTTTCGTAAGCCTGGTCGTGGATGGACTTTAGATAGCCAACGAGCTTCACTGCGATAAAGGCTTTCACTGCAAGTTTGAGCTTTGATATCCAGTTCACACTATTTCCAAATTCACTATTCAGATTGTTTCCGGCATTACGCAGTTCGGACATACGGGTGCGAACATCTCTAAGACGGGAACTGAGCCGGGCATACTCTTCGGGGTTGGCGGATTCAGTCATATCTTCCAATGCGGCAGAGAGGTCTTTGGCTTCTTTCTTCAGTTGGCGCATGGATAGGTTGTTGACATTAAGATTGCGAGTGAGTACACTTATCTTCTCGTTGTTCTTGGAAATACGATCGGTATATTCTTTGCACTCCTTAGATAGATTTCGATACTCTTTAGTGTTTTTCTTTCCTTGAGCTTCGAGGTCTACCATAGCCTTACGGCGTTCTTTCTCTTCTTTCCGGAGTTCTTTGGTTTCTTTAGTGAGTTTATGCAGGCTCTCTTGAAGTTCGGTTGAATCTCCGGAAATGATTAGTTTGATTTCGTCTTCTGACAGATGCTTCTTGGCCATATTTATTAGTTTGAGGATTCGTATATGAGTGCTTGCTCCAGTTCTTTACGCAGAGAAGTGCGGACTTCTTCGGTGAAACCGTACTTGATTTCCGGGAAGGTCTCGTGGTAAAGAACTCCCCAGACTACACGATTGTAGATAGCAAGATTACTGCGTATATGGCGAGAGATGCGATCTGATCCGCGACGATAGTTGATGTCGAGAAAGCGCAAGTATGGAAAGATACGTAGGAAATAAACTTGTTTTGTATCGGATTCCTGGGAAGTAAACGGCCGACGTTGAAGACTTGCTAAGAGGTTGCCGGAACGGGTATTCAGGTAGGTACGAACCACATTTTCCTGTGTCTCGTAGATTTTATTAATACCCTGAGACATGACATCGTGAATGAATCGGGTTTGGACGAGCTGGTCTGTAATCATATTCGCTGCTTATTTGCAGCGAAAGTACGGAAGGAGAAGTTATGCAGAAAGGACAGTTACCGGCGGAAGATGAGCCAGTAAATAAAGATACCCGCAACGGGAAGGCCTAATGACAGGATGATGTAGAAAAGCTTATCTATTGACGAGCGGACAGATATGATCGGCATCAGAAGCAAGACAATAATTATATAAATGAGATACAGCATATTAGTTGGTTTTATTTATTCAAAAATAAGCAATTTGTTTGGAATAAGCAAGAAAGCCTCGGGAAACCTGATATCTTTTGTGTAACTAATACGGTGGAGGTTTCCCGGGGCTTTACTCTGTTTTATTTCACGTCTTTGGCCAGGAGCATCCAGCGGAAGTCCAAGCCTGCGGATCCGGGCCGGTTCCGGTATCGGTAGCCGGCATCGTGCATGGCTTGATGAACTTGATCCTTGGTGATTTGAGCACCCGGATCAATGCGACGGATAGCATCGAAAACTTCATCGGTGGTAAACCAGTGAGTCGTATGACGGGCATCGAGTGCAGGCTTGAATGAGGCAGACAGAGCTGCGATGTGGATACTAATATCGGTTATTTTCTGTTCTTGTTCTTTATTTTTCATTTTGTACCTCCTTCTGATCATTAAGTGCTAACGTTATTTGTTCCTGAAGATCTATGAGTTCTTCTCTGGTACACATAAAAGAGTTATTCCCTCCCATGCTAACATCAAATTGCTCCAAAGTCTTCTTACCGCCAGTATAATAGCTATATTTTAAAATTTTGAATATTGGCTTATTCATGTGAATCTCCTTTCTCATTAACATCAAGTGCATGCTGAAGACAAGCTATGATTTCACGAACATCATCTGCCGGGATTGCACTCATCTCAATATTACCACAATAGCAGATATTATACAAATATTCTCCGGATTCTTTATCTGAATAAGCTCGTTCGCTGGTGACGTAGATATCACGTTCAGTAATAGGCAGGTTCTTTCTCATTTGGTGCCCCCTTTCTGTTTACTACAATGTTCTTTCCAAAGGAAATGCTGTGTTCTTTGATGATCATAGACTTCATTAAGAAGTTGCCGGAGACAAAAAAGCTCATTGAGATTCAAATCTTCAATAATAGAATATTCACCAACATGAATTGTGTAACGTGGTGTCGTGGTTGTACCGCCCATATAATGCTCTGTTGCCCCGGTAACAAAGATATGGCGTATTCTTTTGTTCTTTTTGCTCATCTCGAACCTCCTTCCTTTGATTTTCGTGCCATAAGGCAGCAATAAGCTACGACTAAGATACAGGGTAAACAGATAAATGTGGCGCAGATACTGGCGATGGTAGCAATGTACCAACGGTCGGAAGTGGTTTTAACTTCGCAGTCACATAGGCTGCGGTAGTAACGCTCTTGGAGCGTGTTACAATCCTGCGTTGAGCGGGATACAGACACGGAGGACGTGCCTTGGGTTAAATTCTCCATACATACTTTGGTTTTGGCATTTATAAAAAGGAACGGCTATCCATTCCCGTTAAGTTCGCCAAAACCAAAGTATGTATGTTCCTTTCAGAGCATATATAACTTTTCGAGAAAGATAGCCGTAATTTCGTATATGAATTTGAAACAGGAAGATAGCTTCCTTATCAAACCTATGGGTATAAAAAAAGCCCAATTTCGTATTGAGCATCTAACCTGATGCACTGAGGGAATGATACACATTCTTTGGTTTTGGCACTGCAAATATGGGGATTTATTTTTAGAATGCAAAAAGAAAAGTTATTTTTGTAGCAAAAGAAAGCCATTATGAAAGTCATTATCCGATACTTTAAGAAAAGATATGAACGCAAGTTACGCGAACGTTGTGTGAAATATGCTACAGAAGCCTACAGAGGAACCGGCTATAACCCTCATGAGGAAGCTGAATTTATCTACCGTTTTATTTTAGAAGGTTCTCCTCAAAGGGGCATCTTGAAGGCAACATAACAGGAATATTAAAGCGAATTTTACTAATAGATGCATTCTGCGTACCTTCCTTTGAAGATGCTCCTAAACCTATCACACTTGCCATTACTCCTACTTTAGCACCGGTTTCAGCATTGTCAGTGATTGAGACTGTTAAGTTAAAATCAATATTTGATATGGAATGTGTTTTATCGTTCTTATGGATAAAAGGTGTATCAGCCTTCTTCACGTCTGTCGGGTTCACTATAACAGTATCACTCGATAATTCCGTATTGAGTTCTTCAATAGATTCTACTATTTGGGTAATAGTACTTTTAATAAATGATTTAAGTTCCATAATAATATGGCGAATCCCTTATCAAGACATGCCCAAAGGTTATAGTATAAACCTTAACCCGATTTTACGGATTATATCTTGAAAAGGGATTCATATTATATTGTACGTCTTATACTATCATTTATTGGGCATTGCAAAAATGGGGATTTATTTTGAGAATAGCAAAAAGAAAAGTTATTTTTGTAGCAAAATCAATTAGTTATGAATGACGAATATAGAATTGTAAAATTAGAAAAGCAGATTGAGCGTTTATATGATTATATCCTCGCATTGCAGTCTTCTATAGATCGCCTACCAGCCATTGTTTTAATATGTTTTTTATTGGGTCTGATAACAGGAATCCTACTATAAAGGAAATTATTCCCACTACGATATTCATGTTCTTAAGCCGAATATTCTTTTTGGTGAGCATCTTTATCTCTGCGTCCACTCTATTATCCATTTTTTTAGATTCAAGATATTTTGAATATCCGTGATGGAGTTGAATCATTTCAATGCCTTTTGCTGTAATCCTGATCAAGAGTTCATTTTGGCTATGTGAAACGTCACAAATACCAAGCATTAGAAGCGACCAACGGAATGTAGTATTATTCGGTGAGAATAATTAATGCATGTCATGTGCTAATACAATAAAGGCTTCCCTAATATATTGATTGGAAGCCTTTATTGTATTAAATTTCCTCTTCTGTTTTAATTTACATATTGGTATTTACAAGTCTGCCTTATACAAAAGCCGTTGCTGCCTTTTTCAATTTATTAGCCACATCATTCAGGGCATCAGCCAGTTGATGCAGTTCACCGGGAGTGAACGTGGCCGTTTTGCCATGCACTTCGTTCCCGTTAATGCGCTGATGCAGCCATGAAGCCGACTTTCCAAAATAAGTCTTTGCGAATTCTGATACAGAGATGAACGGCAATGTTTCAGACAAGATTTTGCGCACTTCTATCCGTTGCTTTAGAATCTTTGCTTCCTCAATGTCATTATGAATCCTGGCAAAGTCTTCTGTGACAGCTTCTTGAAGCTCTGCTTCATCTTCCGGACGTATGGAGTTAAAGAACGCTTCCATTTCTTGCTCCGCTTTGATCCGATCAGCTCCTTTACTTTTAATACAAGCCTCTTTTAGTCTGAAAAAATCTTCTTTTACTCCCATAGCTTTTATTTTTTAAGTAATACATAATGAATGAAGATAAGGAAGCTGTCTGGCCGGACAGCTTCCTCTTTTCTACCGGAATGCGGAAAGACGTTGAATCTCCAATTTAAGAGATTCTATTTCAGCGTCCAGTACCGATTTTCTATATCCCAGCCCGATAAGCCGGTGATAATTTCGGAGGTAGTAGTTGAGATTCTCGATCAACTCATCTACCCGCGCTTTTAGCGCTTCTTCATCAGTCATTCAAAGAGCTCTTTTTGATTGACAGTACAAAGATAAAGAAATTATTATCACCTGCAAAATATTTAGATAATAATTTTATTATCAACATGCAAAATAGTATAAATCGCCCATTTGTATAGATGCGAAATGACCTTTCATTCAATATTTAAATATTTATATAACTTTAAATCTTCCAAGAAGTGTTCAGGAGAATCGGCGCGGATTACGTTCCCGGTCTGATCGTGGAATCGGTCGGCAAATTGATACATGTATTCCTGGTCGGTGCATTCACTATCGAAGCGGCTACTTTCGCGTAACTTGGGTATAAAAACAGGGGGGCGC
>USLU01000045.1 GCA_900555635.1 uncultured Bacteroides sp. | reverse complement strand
TTGTAGGACTTGTCTCTTTTTTGTCGCCGTTTGGCTTTGTTCTTATGTGATCCGCTTGGGGCTCGAACCCAAGACCCCAACATTAAAAGTGTTGTGCTCTACCTGCTGAGCTAGCGAATCAATCCTTTATTGCTGTTAAGCGGGTGCAAAGATAGGAATGTTTTTTGAAAACACAAAAATATTATTGAACTTTTTTGAAAATAGGTGATGTGGAGGGGAATTTATGCAGACAAATAATAAAGAAATTCAGGCCCATTTGGTATCCTTTTACATTAAGTTTGATATGGCTACACCCTTTACCCCACAGGGCTACACCATATTGCAAAAAGGGTGTAGCCATATAGAGTAAAGGGTGTAGCCTTTTTTATAATAGAATTAATGTGTTGATTAAGAGAATGTTAAAGATGATTGGATATGCTAGGAAAAGTTCACTTTCATTCTTTATAAGCAATTCTTTTTATTCAACAATCATAATTCTATCATTCAATCCTACTTTGGTATTTTCTTCTACAAAGATTTCCTTTACTATACCATCGGCAACGGCACGAATTTCATTTTCCATCTTCATGGCTACCAGTACACATAATGGGTCTCCATGTTTCACTGTATCACCTTTCTTAACGTATACCTTTAAGATTACACCAGGCATAGGGGATTCTATTAATTGACGACCCAGCTTGTCAGCACCGCCATGCGTATTATGAATCTTCTCCAGTTCGCTTTTCAATTCAATCTGAAACAGATCTCCTTTATTCATGATGGTGTATGCAGAATGAGAAATGGGGGATATCTGTACACCGTGCGAATGGTTATTGATGATGATGGAGTAAATAGAGTCTCCACCTACGTTATAATCCACCTCATAAATTTGGCCATTGACTGCCACTTTCTTTATAGGGCCGTCCTCGAGTATTTCAACTTTGTACTCGGTATCAGGGATATCCTGTATTTGGGCATAATATGTTGCTAATATTGTATTCATAAACATTCATTTTTAGGAGTTAACCAAATAACTTTTTTATTACTTGAGTAACTCCTTTGACTTAATAATTATTGGCTGTCATTTGCAGCTTACCGTAATATTTCCAAAGAGAGTCACCTACCACAGGAAGGGTTGTGGCACGGGAAGCAGCATCTTTTTCCTCTTCATAATGCTTCAAGGCAGCGGCTATGACGGCTACAGTAGGGTCGGTGTTCTGACGACGTTTCAAATCTTCTTTGTCGAAACGTGTATCTATGAAGGTTGTATCATAATTCCCTTTCAGGAAAGCTTCATTCTTTAATACACGTTGGTGGAAGGGGATCGTGGTCTTGATACCTAGAATCTTATATTCACGCAGAGCACGTGCCATGCTGGATATAGCCGAATCCCGATTACGTCCCCAACAGCATAGTTTGGCAATCATCGGGTCGTAATGCAGTGACACTTCGAAGCCTGCATATGCAGCGCTATCTAGGCGGACGTTACGTCCTTCGGGAGCCTCGCGTACAGTGATTACACCGGGTGAAGGCATAAAGTTATTTACCGGATCTTCAGCATAGATGCGGCACTCTATGGCAGCGCCACGGAATTCAATGTCTTCTTGTTTATAAGGCAGACGATTGCCACCCGCCACAAGAATCATATCGCGTACAAGGTCTACACCGGTACACTCTTCCGTAACAGGATGTTCTACTTGCAGACGGGTATTCATTTCGAGGAAGTAGAAGTTCTGGTCTTTGTCCATCATGAATTCCAATGTGCCGGCGCTGTAATAACCTATCTTTTTGCAGGCTTCCACAGCTACTTTAAACATCTTCTTACGGGTTTCGTCTTTCACGAAAGGAGACGGGGACTCTTCAATAACCTTCTGATTACGACGTTGAATGGAGCACTCACGTTCGTGCAGATGGATTACGTTACCATATTTGTCACCAAGAATCTGTACTTCGATGTGATGCGGATTCTCAATATATTTCTCGATATACACAGCGTCGTTGCCAAACGAACTGCCGGCTTCGGATTGTGACAGCCGTAGAGCTTCTTCAATCTCTTGTTCCGAACGGACAAGGCGCATACCTTTTCCACCTCCGCCAGCCAATGCTTTCAGCATGATTGGGTAACCAACTTCGGCTGCTACTTTTTTAGCTTCGGCAATTCCCTTTACAGGATTCTCGGTACCGGGAACGATAGGCAATCCGGCTTCGCGCATGATTTTCCGTGCTTCCGTCTTGATGCCCATCTTGGCGATGATATCGGCATTGGGACCGATAAATATCACTCCTTCTTCTTCACACCTACGGGCAAAGTCGGCATTCTCTGACAAGAACCCGTAGCCCGGATGAATGGCGGCTCCGACTTTCTTGGCTATAGCAAGAATCTTTTCGGGTTTCAAATAGGATGTATCTTCGGGTGAATCGGAGATGCAGTAGGCTTCCTCTGCGTAGCGCACATGCAGGGCACCACGATCAACGCGTGTATAAATGGCAACCGTGGCAATGTTCATCACCCGGCAGGTGCGGAAGATGCGCAGGGCTATTTCTCCTCGGTTGGCAACTAATATTTTCTTTATCATAACTCAGTCCTCCTATATTATAAAGGTAGATTGGAATGTTTCTTCGGAGGGTTCGACTGCCGTTTATTGGCAAGCATTTCGAAACTCCTGATTAAATGCAGCCGGGTGATAGTTGGGTCAATAACCTCGTCTACATATCCCAGCTCGGCTGCACGATACGGGTTGGCAAACTTACTTCGATAGTCATCCTGCATCTCTTTCCGTTTGGCATCGGCGTCTTTGGCGGCATCAATGTCTTTGCGGAATAATATATTTACCGCGCCGTCCGGACCCATAACGGCAATCTCGGCAGTGGGGAAGGCGAGATTAACATCGCCACGAATATGCTTGGAACTCATTACACAGTAAGCGCCTCCATAAGCCTTGCGGGTAATGACTGTAACCTTAGGAACAGTAGCTTCGCAATAGGCATACAGTAGTTTGGCACCATTGCGGATGATACCACCATACTCTTGGTCAATACCCGGAAGGAATCCCGGAACATCCACAAGCGTAAGCAGAGGAATATTAAAGGCATCGCAGAAACGTACAAAACGTGCCGCTTTGATGGAGGCGTTGATGTCTAGTGTACCTGCTAGTGCCAGAGGTTGATCCGCCACTACACCAATCGTTTTTCCGTTCAGGCGGATGTAACCGATAACGATGTTTTTGGCATAATCTTCCTGTAGTTCAAAGAAATTATTATCATCTGCCACTGCACGGATCATTTCTTTTATGTCATAAGGCTGATTCGGATTGGTAGGAATCAGATTAGCTAGTTCCGGAGTGAGGCGGGTAGGAGAGTCGGTGGTTGCTACAAAAGGCGGTTCTTCCATATTGTTACCCGGCAGATAAGAAATGAGTTCGCGTATGTAGTTAATGCACTCTATGTCATTTTCGGCAGCGAGATGGGCGACGCCCGATTTGGTGGTATGTACATCAACACCGCCAAGTTCGTCTTTCGAAACTTCTTCTTGCGTAACACTCTTTACTACATCGGGACCTGTGATGAACATATACCCCGAATTCTTTACCATCAGAATGAAGTCGGTCAATGCAGGCGAGTACACTGCTCCACCTGCGCAAGGGCCCATAATGGCACTAATCTGTGGGATTACACCCGAAGCCAGTGAGTTGCGTAGAAAGATCTCAGCATATCCTGCCAGTGAACGTACACCTTCCTGGATACGTGCGCCTCCCGAGTCATTCAATCCGATGATAGGAGCACCCATTTGCATGGCCATATCCATCACTTTGCAAATTTTCTTTGCGTGTGTTTCGGAAAGTGCGCCTCCGAAAACAGTAAAATCTTGTGCAAAGACATAGACTAAACGTTTGCCAATCATACCATAGCCGGTGACAACGCCATCGCCTTGATATTTTTGTTTTTCCATACCGAAGTCGGTACAACGGTGTGTAACCAACTTGTCCAGTTCAATGAACGATCCTTTTTCTAGTAGTAGGTCAATGCGCTCACGTGCGGTGAGTTTGCCGGCGGCGTGTTGTTTCTCGATGCGGGCGTCTCCACCTCCCATTTCGGCTGTACGGTTCAGTTCCTCCAGTCGTGTAAGTAGCTCCTTCATAGGCATTAATTGTTTTTGGTCTGGCATAAAAGTAGTGGATTGATAGCGGAAACATTGTCATACAAATTACATTGTATCTATTTTTTTTGTGATTACCGATTAATCATGTACTTTTGCTGCCAGTATTAAGAATTTGTTTTTTGTTCGAAATTAATTTTATAAATTACGTATATATTATATAATGAACTATCCCCCCGGAAAGTTCACATTATTCATACATTAAATCATTTTTATGGCAACAGTAGACGATAAGAAAATTATCTTTTCTATGGTAGGGCTGAATAAAACCATTCAGCAGAACAATAAGCAGGTGTTAAAGAACATCTACCTCTCGTTCTTCTATGGAGCGAAGATCGGTATCATCGGTCTGAACGGTTCGGGTAAATCAACCCTGCTGAAGATTATCGCCGGGTTAGATAAGTCCTATCAGGGCGAAGTGGTGTTTTCACCGGGATATACAGTAGGATATCTTGCGCAAGAACCCTACTTGGATCCTACCAAGACCGTGAAAGAAATCGTTATGGAAGGCGTGCAGCCCATTGTGGATGCTTTGAACGAATACGAAGAAATCAATCAGAAGTTCGGTTTGCCCGAATATTATGAAGACCAGGACAAGATGGACAAGCTCTTTACACGTCAAGGCGAATTGCAAGACATTATTGACGCTACTGATGCCTGGAACCTCGACAGTAAACTGGAACGTGCTATGGATGCTCTTCGTTGTCCGCCCGAAGACCAGTCTGTAGAACATCTCTCCGGTGGTGAGCGCCGTCGTGTAGCTCTTTGCAGATTGTTGTTGCAGAAGCCTGATGTACTTCTTCTTGATGAGCCTACCAACCACCTCGATGCCGAATCTATCGACTGGTTGGAGCAGCACTTGCAGCAGTATGAAGGAACAGTAATTGCTGTAACCCACGACCGTTACTTCCTTGACCATGTAGCCGGATGGATTCTTGAGTTGGATCGTGGCGAAGGTATTCCTTGGAAAGGCAATTATTCCAGTTGGTTGGAACAGAAGACCAAACGTATGGAGATGGAAGAAAAAACTGCCAGCAAGCGTCGTAAAACCCTTGAACGAGAGTTGGACTGGGTACGCATGGCTCCTAAGGCTCGTCAGGCTAAGGGTAAAGCCCGTCTGAAATCATACGATAAATTGATGAACGAAGATATCAAGGAGAAAGAAGAAAAGTTGGAAATCTTCATCCCTAACGGTCCGCGCTTGGGTAACAAGGTGATCGAAGCCAAGCATGTGGCTAAAGCTTTTGGTGATAAACTACTCTTTGATGATCTCAACTTCATGCTTCCGCCTAATGGTATTGTAGGTATCATCGGTCCTAACGGTGCCGGTAAAACCACTCTTTTCCGCCTTATCATGGGATTGGAGAATGCAGATAAAGGTGAGTTCGAAGTAGGAGAGACTGTTAAGGTGGCTTACGTAGACCAGCAGCATAAGGATATCGATCCTAACAAGAGCGTTTATCAAGTTATCTCAGGGGGTACTGAACTCATCCGCATGGGCGGACGTGATATCAATGCCCGTGCTTACTTGTCACGCTTCAACTTCTCGGGTGGCGATCAGGAAAAACTATGTGGCGTACTTTCCGGTGGTGAGCGCAACCGCTTGCACTTGGCCCTCTGCCTGAAAGAAGAAGGAAATGTGCTTCTGCTGGACGAACCTACCAATGATATCGACGTGAATACCCTCCGTGCACTCGAAGAAGGTTTGGAAGATTTTGCAGGATGTGCTGTGGTAATTAGCCATGACCGTTGGTTCCTTGACCGTATCTGCACACATATTCTGGCTTTTGAAGGAGATTCTAATGTCTTCTTCTTTGAAGGTTCTTACTCGGAGTATGAGGAAAATAAACAGAAACGTTTGGGTAAGGAAGAACCGACCCGTGTACGCTACAGAAAGCTTATGAATGATTAATATTTGTTATAGCGTGAATATATCCCCTTTTTCTTGTTGACATAACGAAAGCTCCGCATAGATATGCGGAGCTTTTTTTGTTTAAAAATGTCTCAAAAAGGCTTTACTACCTTGAAAAATTGTAGCATTATTGTAATAAGTATGTGGTTTAAATTAATTATATTTGCGACTTGAAACAAAATTTAATGTTTAATTAACACTATCTATTAACTAAAAGAAGGATTATGAGAAAAAATCTAATTCATTTCCTGTTGGTTGCTGTGTTGTCGGTTGTTAGTGCCGCTGCATTTGCCCAAACTACAGTGAGAGGTCAGCTTGTTGATTCCGAAACAGGCGATCCTTTAGTGGGTGCTGCCGTAATGGTGGAAGGTACTACACAGGGATCGGTGACCGACATTGATGGCTATTTTAAGCAAAGCGTTGCTCCGAATGCTACTCTGTTATTTAAGTATGTGGGTTATAAAGACCTTAAACAAAAGGTGGTACAGAAGGGCGCTTCTGTAGATTTGGGCGTAATCAAAATGCACCCCGATGCTGTAATGTTAGCGGACGTTACAATTACTTCTTCAGTAGCAATCGCACGTAAGACGCCGGTAGCTGTATCAACGGTAGACCCGGTATTTATTGAAGAAAAGTTAGGTACAAAAGAATTCCCTGAAATCCTGAAATCCACTCCGGGTGTACACAGTACAAAAGATGGTGGTGGTTATGGTGACGCAAAGACTGTAATTCGTGGTTTTAAGCAGGATAATGTAGCTGTGATGATTAACGGTGTGCCGATGAACGGCATGGAAAATAATAAGGTTTATTGGTCCAACTGGGCTGGTTTGTCCGATGTGACTCGTTCTATGCAAGTACAACGTGGTTTGGGAGCTTCCAAGGTTGCTTCTCCGGCTGTAGGTGGTTCTATCAATGTTATTACTAAGAGTACGGAAGCTACTAAAGGTGGTTTCGTTTCTTATGGTATGGGTAACGACGGTTATAATAAGATTCTGTTCTCTGTGTCAACTGGTTTGACGAAAGACGGATGGGCTGTTAGCTTATTGGGTGGTAAGACTTGGGGCGATGGTTACATACAGGGGACTGAGTTCGAAGGCTATAACTATTTCCTTAGTATTGCCAAACGTTTCAATGATAATCACCAGTTAACATTTACAGCTTTTGGTGCTCCTCAAAAGCATAACCAGCGTAGCAACCAGGACGGTTTGACTATTAAGGAATGGCAACGTGTAAAGAATTATATGGGTGGTGACAGTCCTTATAAGTACAACGCTACTTATGGTTACGGCAAGAACGGTGAACGTAAGGCTTCTCAGGTAAACGAATACCATAAACCGCAGATTTCTTTGAATCACTTGTGGCAGATTGATAGCAAATCAAGTTTGAGTACGGCTTTGTATATGTCAATTGGTAGAGGTAGCGGTTATAGTGGTCAGGGAGACAGCGAACACAGAAGTTCCTGGTATGGCTCAAGTAACGGTTTGGTGAACAATACTTTCCGCAATGCTGATGGCACATTTGCTTATGACCAGATTCAGGAAATGAATGAGCAGAGTACAACTGGCTCTAAGATGGTAATGGCTAAGATGATGAATGACCATATTTGGTATGGTCTACTTTCTACCTATACCACTAAATTGGGTGAATACTTCGATCTTTATGGTGGTGTTGACTTCCGTTATTACAAAGGTTTGCATCAGAATAAGATTATAGACCTTTACAATGGTGCCTACTATATTGACTATAACCGTAGTACGGTAAAAGCTGATAATTATGCTGGTGCAGGTACAAATGAATTTAAAAATAAGAAGTTGCAGGTAGGCGATGTGGTTTACCGTGACTATGACGGTTATGTTATGTCTGAAGGTGTATTCGGACAATTGGAATACAATCGCGATAAGCTGAGTGCATTCGTAGCCGGTTCGGTTTCAAATACAGGTTACTGGCGTTATGACCGTTTCTACTACGACAAGGCGCATGCTAAATCGGATACTAACAACTATCTGGGCTGGAATGCCAAGGGAGGTTTGAATTACAACTTGACAGATAATCATAATGTTTTCTTCAACATGGGCTACATTAGTCGTGCTCCTATGTTCGATGCAGCTTTCATCAATTCTCAGAACAGCCATTCATTGAATCCTGATGCAAAGAATGAAAAGATTCTTTCTTTTGAATTGGGGTATGGATACCGTAGTCGCTTCCTCACAGTCAATGTGAATGCCTACTATACTACTTGGATGGACAAGACAATGACTAGAGGAATGGAATTTAACTATAAGGATGAAGGCGGAAAAACTATTCAAGACCGCTGGACAGTAAATATGCAAGGTGTAGATGCACGCCATAAGGGTGTGGAACTGGACTTTGTGATGAGACCTTTGCAATGGTTGGATATTAATGGTATGTTCTCCCTTGGAGACTGGCGTTGGGATTGTAATGCCAATGGTTACTTCTACAATATGGCAGGCGAACCGATGAAAGACCTTGCGGGAGGTATCGCTTCGGGTATCGGCGCAGAAGATCATGCGAAAGCTAACTTCAAAATGGATAATATTCACGTTGGAGGGGCTGCACAAACCACAGCTGCATTGGGTGTAAACGTTCGTCCTATGAAGGGTTTACGTCTCGGCGTAGACTGCAACTTCTATGGACGTAATTATGCCGACTATGCCATCAGTGCCAGCAACCTTGCTCCAGGTGTCAACATGGTTATAAACGAGCCTTGGAAAATACCTTCATACTGTACAGTAGACTTGAATGCAGGATATAGCTTTGATTTTGGTAAAGTGCGCGCTACATTAAGTGGTAACATTGACAACCTTTTGGACCAGGAATATATAGCCGATGCTTATGACGGTAATGGCAGTACTTGGGATACAGCTTACCGTGTACTCTATGGTTTCGGCCGTACCTATTCTGTAAGATTGAAGTTCAATTTCTAACCCTTAAGAAGTACGATTATGAATAAAAAAATAATATATAGTTTGTCCGCAGCGGCACTTCTGTTGGTGGGTTGCGATTATAATGAAAAGAATTTTGGAGACTTGGAAGAAGGTGTGACAAATATTGTGAAAACCGAATATACCTTGTCTGATGCTGATTATGCTAAGATTTCCGCTGATAAAACGAACATAGATATTGCTGAAGAAGCCGGTACAAAAAAGGATTTAGAGAATGTCAAGACCAATATGTATCTGACTGAAAAAATTCCGGGTGCTACTTATATCCCTGCTTTCTTAGCATCTACTTATTATACGGCGGATAATGGATCGAGCATCAAAGTTACCTATAAGTATAAGGAAGCTATGTCTACACTGCTCTCAAAATATGCGTCGGTGAAATATTTGAAGTTGACGGACGACGATTATAAATTGATTTACGGTGACAAAGCTTTTGCACCTTATTTGAGTGCTAAAAACGAAAGCCAGCTTACTAAAGCGTTAAACGAGAACTTTAATGAAGCGGAGGCGGGAACTGTTGTTTTTGCAGAATACAGAATGGGGGAAGGTCAGTTGGACAATCCCATGATTTGGGAAGGTTTTGAGTCTATGGCTGCTGCTAACTTAGATAAGTTGGACGGATGGTTTATCAGTGCTCCTGAAGATTTTAAATGGAAAGTGGCCTCATATAACGATAATCAGTATGTGCAATATTCAGCGAACAAGTCAGAAAGCGAATGTGTAGCTTGGATGGTGACACCTGCTATCGCTGCAACAGTTGATAACTATTTCAGCTTCGATCTTGCGGTGGGATATTACAATGCAAATTGTTTGTCTGTACTTATCTCTGATAACTTCAATGGAAAAGATGTTGCTGCCGCTAACTGGATGGATGTAACCGCTGATTTCACCATACCTACCAAGCCGACAAGTGGCTATAGCACAATGGCATCCGCTGGGAAAGTTTCTTTAGCAGCTTATGCAGGTAAAAAAGTGTACATAGCTTTTAAATATGTGGGCGACGGTACACAGAAAAAGACTACTACTTATCAGATTGATAATGTAATGGTAGGTTCTTCTATTCCAGAAGAAACAACTTCTACACCGACTTATGCGGTGAAAGTTTACGATGGTAAGGCATGGAAGGCACAAGATGGTAATGTGTATGTATTAACTTATGATGATTATGCGCAAATGGGGCAGAGCAAGCGTTATTTCACCGGTGACGTTCCTGCTGCTAATTATTTACCTGCATACTTGTCTAAGAAGGTAGAATATCCTTTGAACGACGATGCTCGTGTGGTTGTCTATAGATATTACAATGGCTCTGCTCTGAAGATATACAGTGACGAATATGTTTATTCATCTGAAACTGCAAGATGGGGTTTGAATACCCGTATCGTTGACATGACGGAACAATTTGTTTTGGCTGATGGAAAATGGAACTATGACCCCAGCACAGTAATTGATCTGCCGGTTGTTAAAAATGATCCTGTGTCTGTATTGTATTTCCAGACGATTGTTGACTGGGTAATTGCAAATCACAACGAATATGTTTCTAATTATAAGAACAATGATTACTATTTCGGTAGTTCTGCTTATCAGTGCAACTTCGACTTCCGCGTAGCTACCTGGAAGAGTAGTATGCCTTCAGTTTATGGCACTATGAGTGATGATGAGGTGAAAAAGTTGATGTGGGAACGTCTGCCGGATGCCTTTATTCATGCATTAGAGAAACTCCATACGGATGCAGCTCCGGTAGCAGGGGTAGATGTGATCTATACATTTAATTTTGGAATCTACGATGGTGCTAACAGCAATTGGACTATACAGTACAAAGTAACCGCTCCCGGTAAATTTGAATATGTAGAAAACTCTTTGAAGGAAGTGAAATAATCATCTCTATTCAAAGAATAAATAAGAGGGGTGTCATCTGATAAAGGTGACACCCCTCTCTTGATATTCTATGATTTCATTTTCCTATTCCTTCACCCCACACTTCTCAATTCCGTGCGTCTCCTTCGGGAAATTAATCCCCGCTTTGAACAGCTTTCGTCCCTTATCTGCAGCAAAGAGGGTGGCATAATGCTTATCTTTTATTTGTTGCAGTGCCTCTTCGGCGGTACATGTCGAACTCACGGTCGTAACCTTTGATGGTTAGATAACCGCTCTGATAGATTACCGGAATGGGATTGTCTTCAATTGATGCTATCCAGCAATTTGCTGCTGGCTTCTTCGTGCGAGATGACTTTACGTAGACCGGTGCACCTTTTTCATTAGGAGAAGAGATAAGGAATGAATTGTGTATGTAAAGTATTTTGGGAAATCAGGAACGAAAGAGAACGTACAACTTTTCGCCCGTCATTATGCGAATGCCGATTTCACAGAGTAAGATATTAGTAAAGGATACTCTCTGGATATCAATTCTTTAAATAGAGAAAAATACAAAAGACGAATGTTGGTTGGGGTCAAAATAGGTTCAGGGTCACTATGCACCTTCCAGCACCCCAAAGAGGTGTTAAGGTGAACCTGAACCTATTTTGACCCCTCATAGTCCTTGTAGAAGCCTGCTCAGTATCTTTGATTTGTAACTTATTATGATTGTATGATGTAAATTATGACTCCGGACAATAATAATGTAAAGAGAAAGCAATGTAAAGAGGCATAAGAAGCAATCTGGTGCAATGCCAGAGCAATGTTTTGATATGTAACAAGCAATGTCCCATTCATGCCACTGGTAAAGACAAAGTGTTCCCTGGGAAAAAAACATAATTCTAGCCTATATTATTCATAGTAGGAGTTAAGGAGTTGTGCTCGAATAAAATTGATTTGCGAAGAAACGCTATTCTGAGAATCAATGCTTTAAAACTGAGTTTGTATGAATTTGTGCAATCTGTGCCAATTTTTACACCATATCTTTTCAAACATTCCTATCTTTGCCATTGTTTATGGCAAACACAATTAAAAAATGTAATGAAGATATCCTGTTCTGTAATATTTGCCCTTATCGTTTTACTCTGCTTTGTCGGTTGGGTGTGTCCGGCTTATGCGGGACAATATACTAAGATTGCTTTGGTGCACTCTTACGAAGAAGGGCATGCAGATGCTGAAAGGACACATAAAATACTGAAGGAAGAACTGCTAAATAGAGGGGTGAATTGTGTGTTTCGCGAGTATTATCTTGATTGTGACGAACTGAATGCGGAACCTGAAAAAGAACGTGCTTCGCTCATTATAGATGATTTTATAGAATGGGGTGCTGCGATTGTGGCAGTGCTTGACGATCAGGCTACTTATTCAATTATGGCATGTAATAATCCTTTGTTGCGTGATATACCGGTAGTTTTTAGCGGTGTGAATTATCCTAATGAAGAACTGCTACAACAATATCCCAATGTGACTGGCTACGTGGATATACCGGACTATCTGAATACCGTACGCATGGTAGAACGTATTATGGGCAAATCGCGAATTTGCGTGTTGAATGGGCAGACATTTCTTGACCGCATCATTTGGCGAGCATTGAACGAACAATGTGCCGGTCATGGCTACGAGATTTATGATGGAAATTTAGACGTACATGTATCTAATACTACTGCAATCATTAGGCTGGAAACTAATGCTTTGTCTTTACAAAAGATTACTTGGGCAGGACGTAGTCGTCGTACGCTGTTTCTATTTACCAAACGCGATTATACTACAGTAAATTCAGCTGCGCTTTTTCGGAATCCTTGTTTTGAAACTATCAATGAAGGCTTTGGCGTACTCGATCATAAGATGGGAGGTTACTTTGCGCCGATTGAAACACAGTTGAAAGATATGGCGGGTGCCATCGTTCAGCGGCTTCATGGGGAAATGCCGGAGTGGCAGGTGCAGCAATCCGCCAAACAGTATGTGCTGAACTGGTACACGCTGCAACGCTATAATATCCCTTTGAGCAGCATCCCTTCGGAATATATTGTGATGTATATTCCATTCACGGAGCGTTACCATTATCATATCCTGTTCTTTTCTTTTTTCGGAGGTGCTGTGTTGCTGGCGCTTATCTTCTACCTGCTCCGTAGTCTTAGGCTGGAACGCCGCCGTAAACGAGAAGTGCAACGCAATCTGCGCTATGAGCATGAGACGCTTTCTCTTGCTATTGAAGGCGCAGCCACTTATGCCTGGAGAATAGATGGTGAGAGAATAGCATTTGATTCTCAGTTTAATGACTTGATACATCATCCCCATAAACTTATTGTATTGGATGAAATTCTCCGCTTTATTCATCCTGAAGATCGCTCGGAATTTCTCCATAGCTTTAAGAGGATTCAGTATACATCACGCCATAAGGGGCAATACCGTTGCAATTTTAACGGTAAATATCAGTGGTGGGAGTTCCGGTATAATACCATCCATACTGCGGGCAGCAAGCCGGTAATCACAGGTCTGTTACAGAACATACAGGATGTGAAAGATCGGGAAGAGGAATTGATACAAGCCCGCCAGCTAGCCGAACATGCCGAGCTGAAGCAATCGTTCCTTAATAATATGAGCCACGAAATCCGTACACCGCTCAATGCCATTGCCGGATTCTCTAATATGTTGGTTGCTGATCCGGAACTTTCCGAAGAAGAGAAGCAGGAATTTGTGGACATTATTAATCTTAATACTCGTTTGCTATTAAAACTTGTAGATGATGTGCTGGAACTGGCACGTATCGAGTCAGGCTCTCTTCCTTTTAATTTTGAGAATGAAGACGTGCGTACAATGCTCGATAATATCTATCTGACACACCAGTTGTTGATTCATCCTCCCTTGAAGTTTCTCAAGGACTTTCCTGATGAGAACTTTAGTGTGCATGTCGACTCCATGCGGCTGACGCAGGTACTTACCAATTTCCTGAACAATGCCAATAAGTTTACGTCCGAGGGTTATATCAAGTTGGGATATTACTATGTGCCGCAATTGCATGAAGTATGTATCTATATAGAAGATACGGGAATTGGCATTTCTGCCGAAGAACAGAAGATTATTTTTGAGCGTTTTTACAAACATAGCGAGTTTTCGCAAGGGGTAGGGCTGGGCCTATCTATTTGTATGCTTATCGTTGACAAGATGGATGGACGTATTGAAGTAGCGTCGGAAGTTGGCAGAGGCAGCCGTTTCTCTGTGATTCTGCCATGTGCTGATTAACAACAGACTGCCATGACTATATTAATCTTAAATTTTGTAATGTACTTGTAACATAAATACATTTTATTTTGCGTATCTTTGTGTCGGTTTTGAGAAAAATAACATTTTAGGAAACTAATTAAAAGGTATTATGTTAAAAAGAGTAAGACTCATACTTACGGTGGCATTACTTCTGTTGGCCGTAGGTGTAAATGCGCAAATTACTACAGCTTCATTAGCTGGTAAAGTGACAGATGCTAACAATGAGCCAATTATTGGTGCGACTGTTCAGGCAATTCACATGCCTTCAGGTTCGCAGTATGGTACAGTGACTAACGTTGACGGACGTTATTCAATTCAGGGTATGCGTACAGGTGGCCCTTATAAGGTTACTATTTCGTATATCGGTTATCAGACAGTGGTTTATCAGGATATTACCCTTCAGTTGGGTGAAGTTTACAACTTGAATGTGGAGATGACCGAATCTTCCGAACTTTTGGGTGAAGTGGTTGTAACGGGTACTAAGACCAAGTTCTCGGCAGAAAAGACGGGTGCTACAACCAATATCAATTCTGCACAAATTACGCAGCTTCCTACTATAAACCGTAGCATTAGCGACATCGCTCGTCTTTCTCCGTATGCTAACGGCATGAGCTTTGCCGGTGGTGACGGACGTTCTACGAACTTTACTATTGACGGTGCTAACTTTAATAATAACTTCGGTTTGAGCTCTAACCTGCCTGGTGGTGGTAACCCTATCTCTATGGATGCTATCGAAGAAGTACAAGTAGTTGTTGCTCCGTTCGATGTACGCCAGACGAACTTTATCGGTGGTGGTATCAATGCTATTACCAAATCGGGTACTAACGCTTTCAGAGGTACTGCCTATACTTATTACCGTAATCAGGATATGCGCGGTAACCGCATCAATGGCGAAGATTTAGGAGCACGTGCCGATGAGTCTAAAACAACTTATGGTTTTACACTGGGTGGTCCGATTATCAAGAATAAGCTATTCTTCTTTGTGAACTATGAAAAAGAGAAAACTCCGGGTGAGGTGATAAAGTACCGCGCACGCGAGGATGGTGAAGAAGTGAAAGGTATGGTATCCCGTACTTTGAAGTCGGATATGGAGAAAGTTTCTAAACATCTGATGGATAAATACGGTTACAATACAGGTTCTTACACCAATTTCCCTGCCGACGAAGAGAATACCAAACTGTTGGCTCGTATTGACTGGAACATTACGGATCGTCATAGATTGAGCCTGCGTTATAATAATACAAAGAATACTGCATGGAATGCTCCTAATGGTAATTCTATGGATGGTGGGAAAAACTCTCGTCTGAACAATACCTATCGTGTAGGTACACAGTCCATGTCGTTTGCCAACAGCATGTATTCTATGGACAATAAAGTGCAGTCTTGGGCAGCCGATTTGAATAGTCGTTTCAATGACCGTCTTTCCAATCAGTTGCTTTTCACGTATACCAATATTGAAGATATGCGTGGAACCAATTCTTCTCCGTTCCCGTTCATTGACATTATGTATGGTAAAGACACCAATGGTAATCAGATTTTGGAACCATACATGAGTGCGGGTTATGAATTGTTTACTTATAATAATGGTGTAAAGAATAAAGTTACGAATATCACTGATAACTTTACCTTCTTTACTGGTAACCATAAATTAACGGCAGGTTTCAGTTATGAACATCAATTTGCTAACAATGCATATATGCGTAATGGTACGGGATATTACCGTTATAGTAGTTTGGACGATTTCCTGAATGGTGCAGCTCCTGAAACTTTTGCGTTGACATACGGTTTCAATGGTGTTTCGAATCCGAATGCACAAGTAACATTTAATCAGTTAGGATTCTACGCTCAGGATGAATGGAATCTTGGTAATAATCTGAAATTGACTTATGGTATCCGTTTCGATAATCTGATGTTTGATAATGATGATTTGCAAAGAAATGATGCCATTTATGAACTTGACTTTGACGGTCGGCATATCGATACAGGTAAATGGCCGGATTCTAGATGGCAGATCTCTCCCCGTGTAGGTTTTGTATGGGATGTATTCAAAGATAAGTCATTGAAAGTGCGTGGAGGTACGGGTGTGTTTACCGGACGTTTGCCGTTAGTTTTCTTTACCAATATGCCTACCAATGCTTCTATGGTACAGAACTCTGTTGTTTTTGGAACTAATTATACGAATGGCATCGCTACAAGCCATGACGCACGTTTAGACCAACTGGCAGGTGGAATGATTACGGACATGAATCAGGTTATTGAGAAATTCAATCTTCCTACTACAATTGAAAATCACGTGGCAGGTAATAAGATTTCTGGCGTTGCCAAAGATTTTAAGATGCCTCAAGTGTGGAAGTCTTCTATTGCTGTAGATTATCAAGTACCGGTATCTTTCCCTTTGACCGTGACGGGTGAATTCATGTTTACAAAGAACGTCAATGCTGTAACTATTAATAATATCAATATAAAGAATCCTGATGCTTGGAAATATAATAAAATAACAAAAGATGCTGATGGAAAAATTATAAGCAATGAACTTTTGCACACAGGCATGCAGCGCTTTAATGGTGCGGATAACCGTATGGCTTATACTTACTCTGTTTATAACAATCAGAATAAGAATATACAATATTCCAGTGACTTTGTTCATTACAGTAATAAGAATGCTGTTGTTCTAGACAATACTTCCAAAGGATATGGCTATACGGCAAACATTACAGTGAATGCCCAACCTGTTGATGATTTGATGATGATGTTGGCTTATACGCATACCGAATCTAAAGAAGTTTCCGGTCTTCCGGGCAGTGACCCTATTTCTACATGGCAGGGACTGAATACGATAGATGGTTCTAACTATGCATTGGCGCAGCGTTCTCAATATGTAGTTCCCGACAAAGTGATTGCTTCTGTAAGTTATTATATTCCTTTTAAATATAAAGGTTTGTTACGCGGTACGCATTTGAATTTATTCTATTCCGGTTACTCTTCTAATGGTTACAGTTTTTGTTATACCAATGATATGAATGGTGATGGTATTAATAACGACCTGATGTACATACCGAAGGATGACAGCGAAATCAAATTCAAGACTGATGAAGATCGTGTTGCTTTCTGGAAGTTTGTAGAACAAGACTCATACTTGAAAAATCACAAAGGAGAGTATGCTGAAGCTTATGCTGCCCGTGCTCCGTGGGTACATCGTTTTGACTTCCGTCTGATGGAGGACTTTGAATTCAAGATTGGTAAGACAAAGCATAACATCCAGTTGAGTTTTGACATCATGAACGTAGGTAACTTGATTAATTCTAAATGGGGTATCTCTAAAACTAACTCGGTTTCCAATAATAATAGAATCCTGAAATATGAGGGAGTAACTAGCGAGAATGATTTGACTCCGATATTCTCTATGTACAAAGTAAACGGTGAATATCCTACCAAGACTTATGATACTTATCAGAACTACAGCGAATGCTGGAAACTGCAAGTAGGTATCCGCTATGTCTTCAATTAATGATTGTTGAATAGTCTCCGCAGTTTTGCGGAAATCTGATAAAGTAAAGGCTGTTCCGGTGATCGGAGCAGCCTTTACTATTTGGTGTTTCTCTTCGGTACTATGATTTATTATTGGATTTATTGAATTTCCACCTCCATTATTGCCGGATTATGGTCACTACAAAATTCCTGAGTAGGAGAGTAGTAACTCATTCCCTTTAGGTCGGGAGAATGGAAAATATAGTCGATACGTAATAGCTTCTTGCCGTAGCGGTAAGTATACATATAACCGTTTCCTGCTGTACGGAAGCCGTCTTTAAGGAAATCTTTCAGGTAATGATAAGTATAAGAAGAGGGGATTGAGTTGAAGTCACCGCAAACCAATACCGGATAAGGGCTGTTTTTGGCAAAATAACCGATGGTATAGGTTTGTGAAGCGCGTTTCACGAAGTTTTCATGTAACGTTTCTGCTGCATCTCTTGCTACTTGGGCTTCGCGGCGTGTGTCGTCAGTTGCCATTTCACGTTCCCATTTGCGACGCTTTTGACTGACGCTGGTAGTCTGGAGGTGATTGTTTATCAGGCGTACGGTATCTGTTCCCAATACAACATCACACAACATGCTACAATTTGCACTGTTCGGATAAGTAATGAAACGTTCGTGTATCAACGGATAACGGCTGAATACGGCAATAGGTAATACACCTTTGATCGAATCTTCTGTTGGAATAAGAGTATATTGCCAATGTGAAAGCGCTTTGCGTATGCTATCGACCGGAAAGTATTGATTAGCTCCGAACTCTTGGAAGCAGAGCACATCCACCTGTTCTTGCTGCATGTATTTGGCGATCTCCTTGCAGGAATATCCGGTGATTTCATTGCCGAAGCTATGAATATTGTAAGTGGCAATCTTCAAATACTTGCCGTTAGGCGTTCTTTCTTTGCTGGAATGGAATTGAATGACGGAGGTCAGATAATTCCAGTTGCAGAAGAAAGCTATCAAAGGAACGAATGCCCAGCACTTGCGAGCCAAGCCCCAACATAGGGCTACAATGAGGTTGCAGATTAATAGTACCGGCACAGCCAATCCCAGTAGCGGCATTATGACCGAATCCAGTGGTGCTACGCTTCCGGAGAATGCTGCTACTATGGTGATAATTGCCAGGACGAAGGTGGCAATTATCAAACAAATCTGAAACAGGCCTTTAACTGCTGACTTTCCCATATCTTTTACTTGGCAACGTTATTGATTGTTTTTCCTCCCAGATAGGCTTTGATATTTTCCAGCATAATAAGCATCAGGCGTTCGCGTGCAGCGGTACTTGCCCAGGCAATATGTGGGGTGATGTAACAATTGCGTGCACTCAATAGCGGATTATCGGCACGGGGAGGCTCTTGTGAGAGTACATCCAGTCCGGCAGCATAGATTTCGCCATTGTTCAGGGCATCGGCAAGGTCTTGCTCGTTGATGAGCGGGCCACGTCCGGTATTAATGAGGATGGCGGTGTGCTTCATCATTTTAAGGCGTTCCGCATTCACCAGTTCACGGGTGGAATCGGTGAGGGGGCAGTGCAGGCTGATGATGTCACACTCACGGAAAAGTTCGTCCAATTCCATTTTACGGACTTCGGGCGGTAACTGGAAGTTGGTCTTCGATGTGTAAGCACATACTTGCATACCAAAGCCAATAGCGATGCGTGCAGTCGTGAAACCGGTATGTCCTAAACCGACAATACCGATCTTCTTGCCACGCAGTTCAATGAGCGGAGTATCCCAGAAACAGAAGTCCTTACTGCTGGACCAACGTCCCTTGCGCACTTCCTCGGAATGATGTTGTACCTGTTGGGTGATGTTCAATATATGAGCAAAAACCATCTGTGCTACAGAGTCTGTGCTATATGCAGGAATATTGGTAACAACGATGCCACGTTCTTTGGCAGCATCAACATCGACAATATTATAGCCGGTAGCAAGCACGCCGATGTACTTCAATTCGGGCAAGGCAGCCATGTGTTCGGCTGTAAGCACTGTCTTGTTGGTAAGCAGAATCTCTGCACCGGATGAACGTTCTAATACTTCTGCAGGGGCGGTACGGTCGTAGATGACACACTCGCCCATGGATTGCAGTTCGTCCCAACGAAGGTCGCCGGGATTGGCTGCATAACCGTCTAATACTACTATTTTCATAAATAAAATATGTTTGAGTGATTAGTTATTTCCTTTTTCCTTTCCCCACAATTGCTCCATCCGTTCTTTATGTTTCTGTTCGGCGGCATTTAGTTGGGGCTCCCAGATACGTCGGTTTTTCAACTCATCAGGCAGGAATTGTTGCTTGACGAAATTGCCCGGATAATCATGGGCATATTTATAATTCTCGCCATATCCCAACTGTTTCATCAGCTTGGTGGGAGAATTGCGCAGATGCAGGGGTACGGGAAGGTTGCCCGTTTCGCGTACAAGAGCCAATGCACGGTCTATGGCAAGATAGGCCGAGTTGCTTTTGGGACTGGTAGCAAGATAGATTGTCGCTTCTGCCAAGGGGATACGTCCTTCGGGCCATCCTATCTTCATCAGAGTATCGAAGCAGGCATTAGCTATCAGCATGGCATTAGGATTTGCCAGTCCGATGTCTTCGGAAGCGGAGATTACCAGTCGGCGCGCTATGAAAGCAGGATCTTCACCACCTTCTACCATGCGTGCCAGCCAGTAGATAGCACCATCCGGATCACTTCCACGAATAGATTTGATAAACGCAGAGACAATGTCGTAGTGCATTTCTCCGTCTTTATCGTAGGCGAGGGGATTCTGTTGCAGACGCTCTGTTACCATTTCGTCCGTAATGACCACTGTATTCTCTGTTTCCGATTCTACTACCAGCTCGAGAATGTTCAGTAACTTTCGTGCATCTCCTCCACTGAAGCGGAGCATAGCTGTAGTTTCCTTCAATTCGATCTTTCTCTCCTTTAGGATGATATCGGTCGTAATAGCGCGTTGCAACAAATCCAGCAAATCATCTTTCTCCAAGGACTTCAGCACATAGAGCTGGCAACGTGACAATAACGGACGAATGACTTCGAATGAAGGATTTTCGGTCGTTGCACCTATCAACGTCACAACTCCTTGCTCCACCGCTCCCAACAAAGAGTCTTGTTGCGACTTACTGAAACGGTGTATCTCATCAATAAACATGATAGGGCTTGATTGCGAAAAGAAGCGGTTGCTCTTAGCTCGCTCTATCACATCGCGTACATCTTTCACTCCACTGGTGACCGCACTAAGCGTATAGAAAGGGGTTTCCAACTTATTAGCTATGATTTGTGCCAACGTCGTCTTACCCACTCCCGGAGGTCCCCACAGAATGAATGACGAGATTCGTCCTGCATCAATCATCTTGCGCAACACCGCATTGGGTCCCACTAAGTGTTTCTGACCGATGTACTCATCTAATGTCTTGGGCCGAAGCCGTTCTGCTAATGGAGGCATGGTATTTAGTGATTAGTTATTAGTGATTAGTGATTTGTTTATTAGGGTTGATGATTTGTATTCTTTTTACAGGTGATTATTGAAGAAGTTATCATCTTGATAAGGTCTGTACAATCTGTATTCAGGGAGTTATATTGTTGGGAGGAGATATAGTTTGTTCTGCTTAATAGCTCAAGCCAGTATAATGTTTCTGAACATTCTTTCTGTGAAATAGAATATTTGTGTATGAAGTCTGCCGAAGATTCAGCAAATAATCCTTCATTGATATTTGCTCCTATGGAAGTTCCGCATCTTAAAATTTGCTTTGACATAACCTTCTCCTGATTTTTATTATATAAAAAATTATATAGATTAACAATGCGTATTGCAAAGTTCATCGCTTTCTCTTTTAATATGCTATCTTTCATCCTTATAACAAATCACTAATCACTAACCACTAATCACTATTTTAAAATATCATCAGTATCATAAACCGTATACCGTCTTTCTTCACACCGGGAATATCAGTGTAAGTCAACCTTCGTACATATTCTATATGCAATAGCTTGAAGATGTTGTAGATACCTACACTGGCTTCAATATAGGGTGTCTTGCCCATTATATAACTGGTAGGCATACCATCACGCATGGGGAAGAGGAACAAATCGGGGTTGCTGCTCTTGTAGGGATTGTTCTTATCGGTCAGAGTGCCCCAGAGCCCGCGGATACGGAACATTTCACGCCACTTCAATTTCTTGATTAGCGGGATGCGGTTGAACAACTTACCGTTCATGTCGTAGCTCAGGTTGAGGGAGGCATAACGGTCGTTGAGGAACTCCATATTGTTGATAAGGTTGAAGGACTCATTGTTCTGCGAGATGTACGAAAGATTGGCCATAGGAAGGTTCAGCAAGGGGAAGGGAACAGTGTTCCATTGGGCACCGGCACGTGCCGTAATATCCAGTTTGCCCCACGAACCAAACCAGAAGCGCTTGCGTACACTGGCTTCCGTCAGGTTGAAATTGTATTCTCCTCCCAACACGCCTTTGAAACCGGCCGTATGCGAAAGAGTGAATATCGGCGCATCCAGTGATACCGGAACACGGCGTTGTTTGGTGTTGACGTACGTTTCACCGGGAGCGTATCGCAAAGTAACTCCCAATTCAGTGGTGGTGATGTCGTGCACCAACGTATTCTTCTCACTCCATTCGCCGGGTGTAGTACCATTGTTCTTCCAGTATTGCAACTTGCCCGCAGGCTGATCGTTACGGTGGCGTGCCATGGCTTGAACTGAGAATCCGGTATTGGTTTCCAGCTCATAAGTAAGAGTAGCGTCACGCATGTAGGACATCTGATCGACCGTAGTCCATTTCCAGCCGACAAACAAGTTATCTTTGTCCGTAGCCAAATACTTATCCATGGGCGACATGACGTCGTAAGTGTATTTGAAGGCGATATAATGCTTCGGAAACTCCCACAATACATATTCACGCTTATTGAAAGAGTAGGCCACCTGACCCGAATAGAACCATTTCTTATCCTTTGTTCCGTAAGCACCATAGCCACTCAGACTCCAATGCGGGTCAAGATTACCGGTAGTCATACCGCTCAGGCGGAAACGGGTACCGTTGACGTAGTTGCTGGTGATGGCAGTGTTGATAGGCCCGAAGTCAAACTTGCTGGGATGCTTCTTAGAGCCTGTCTCTACAAAGTTTTCAATCAATGCCTTAGCACCGAAAATAACGTATTTGAAGCCCGGTATCTGTTCGATGCGGTTCATAAATACGTCCATATTGCTTTCTTTTTTGGTTAACGGTACTTGGCGTACTTTTGCCCAGTATTCGTCTCCCTTAGTAAGCATGTTTGCTTCCTTTATGACGTTTCCTTTCAGACGGAAAAGACGCGGCTCTATATCATCGAATTGATAATCGGTGTACTTGGTACTTCGTTGCACTTCCAAGCCTTGTATGCCTTTTACGAAAGCCAGTTCTACGGTCATATCGTCGTCGGTCAATACCCAGTTACCATCGGGCATTTCTTCAAATTGTTGTACAATGTCGAGGTTCTCCACAAAGTTAACTCCTGTCTTTTTGGGCAGGTTCATAGTGGCTTTCTTCACAGCGTATGTAGAATCTTTCACTACATAAAGGTGTCCTGTAAACCCGAAATCCTGTGGGTTCTGAGGCACAAAGGTGAGGTGCACACACTCTTGTTTGTCCACCACCAATGTGTCCATAAGGTAGTATTTGTAGAAACTGATGGCTCCACGTCCGATGGGGCTGACAAAGCGGCGCTGCAACAGTCGGATGTCGTCGTCGTAAATGTTAACCTCGGAGAATACGTCCGTCAGGATAGTTCCCAGCATATCCCCTGTACTGAAAAACTCTTCAATACCGGAAGAATTCATTCCTTCAATGATGGTCTTCTCGCTTTTGGGATTTTTGCGATAGATGGTCTTGGAGGCTGTTTCTTTGATGGAGATGGGAAGGATCATCTTGTTGGTCTTGGGAGACAACTCCACTTGATCTTTGAAGAACGAGAATTTTTTGTAGATGCCTTTTTCCATCTTCTCGGGAGTCACGTCATTGATGGACATCTTCATCTTTTCGTACTTCTGATACTGATAGTAATCGTTTTCCTCCAATTTTAGTGCTTTCTTGTTTTCGATTACCTTCTTCATAAATTCCACGGCAGGATTGTTCTTACGTGAATATTTTTCCTTTTGTGGCTTTACAATGATTTCGGAAAGCATGATATCGTCGGATGTCATTTGCACATTCAGCACTTTAGTGCCGGGAGCGAACTTTACTTTCTTGGTAATGTAACCAACTGCGGAAAAGGTTAATTCGTCCCACCCCTTACGGGTTTCAACCTGATATTCTCCTTTTGCATTTGAAATTCCGCCTACTCCTTTACCTTCGTATTGTACGGTGATATACATCAATGGTTCATGGGTGAGGGAGTCTGTAATGACCCCTTTAATCTGTGCAGATACGCCGATAGAGGCGAATAAGGATAGCAGAAAGAGAATAAAAAATATATATTGTCGCTTCATAAATTATTCGTAAATGAGGTTGCAAAGTTAACAAATTACTGTAAATCAAGAAGCAAATATAAATTAAAGAATAGTGATAAGTTCTTAAGCATATTTGCAAAGAGAGCGTTCACAAAAAAATAATATCGTGTCAGCATGAAGTAAACTTTAGGCTGACACGATATTTATAGTCTGTGATACAAGAAGTCAATTCATTGTGTTTAGGGGGCTGTTTGTTGAATAACAACGTTTTAACTTCTTGAGAAAGTTGATATCAACCTAATAGGGTTTGAACAATACGTTCTGCCGTTCGCCCATCCCAGCGGTCGGGTAGGGTGGTGTGTTTCCAATCGCCATGAAACAGATTATCTAGTGCCGCAGAAAGGGCGAAAGAATTCTCTCCTACCAATTCATTAGTACCGATACGCCAAGTTTCCGGATGTTCGGCATAAGTGTTGAGTGTGATGCAAGGCACGTCGAGGAAGGTGGCTTCTTCGGCAATGTTGCCGGAGTCGGTAATAATTCCTTTGGCCTGATTTATAAGAAATCCGAAATGTAAATAGCTTTGAGGAGGCAGAATATGCAGGTTGGGAGCATTCAGCTCCAATGATTTCACGGCTTTTTCGACGTATGGGTGTAGGGGAGCAACGATTGGCATTCCATTCGCTTTATCCAGTAATGTCTGCATGAGAGAGTGTAACACTGCTTTTTTCTCCAACAGGTCGCGGCGGTTTAGGGTAAGCAACAAGTAGTTGCCTTTGCGCAGGCCAAGGGTGGCGAACCACATCGGCTGTATCAGTCTGTGGCGGTTATAGCGGATAGTGTCTATCAGGATATTGCCTACGTAATGGATATACTCCGGAATCATACCTTCTTGGTTGAGGTTACGATTGGCTACCATACCGGCTGTAAAAAGATAATCGGATATAGCATCTACAATGGTACGGTTTACCTCACGCGGCATGTTCATATCAAAGGAACGGGTTCCGGCTATGACATGCGCTACTTTTAAACCCCGTTTCTTGGCTACGATGGCACAACTCATAGTTGCTGTCATATCATCCACAACCAAAACAACCTGTGCCGGATTACGATCCAATTCTTTTTCGAAAGCAAGCATTATGGATGCAGCTACTTGTGAATGATCGTGTCCGCTGATGCCTAAATAAGAATCCGGCTTTCTCATAGAAAGGTCAGAGAAAAGAGAAGCATCCAAACTGGCATCATCTTCCGGTCCGGTATAAACCAGACGGTAAGAAACATTTTTTCCTGCATCTTTGGCCAAATCGATGGCACGGCAGATGGGGGCTATTTTCATAAAGTTAGGGCGTGCGCCCGATACGATGGTTATTTTCATTGTTGACGGTTTAAAAGATGAGACAAAAATACGTTTTCTTAAGGAAATTATTTGTTACTTTGCCAATAAATTAACTTAGTTATGCCAACATTTGTTCAGATACTCGATTTTATTGGTACGTTTGCGTTCGCTATCAGCGGCATACGTTTGGCTTCGGCAAAGCGGTTCGATTGGTTTGGAGCCTATGTAGTAGGTTTTGTAGTCGCTATAGGTGGCGGTACGATACGTGATTTGTTGCTGGATGTCACTCCCGGCTGGATGACCGATCCTATTTACCTCATTTGTACCGGACTTGCTCTGCTTTGGGTTATTCTCTTCGGCAAGTATCTTATTCATTTAAATAATACGTTCTTCATTTTCGACAGTATCGGTCTGGCGCTGTTTACGGTGGTCGGTGTGGGTAAGAGCATTGCGCTGGGATATCCGTTTTGGGTAGCAATCATTATGGGTAGTATTACCGGTGCTGCGGGTGGTGTGATACGTGACGTTCTTATCAATGAAATTCCATTGATCTTCCGAAAGGAAATATATGCTATGGCATGTGTGGTAGGTGGAACGGTTTATTGGTTTTGCGATTTTATAGGAATGGAATCGTTCTTGTGCCAGACTATCGGTGGTGCCTCAGTGTTTATTGTGCGTATTCTGGCAGTAAAATACAATATCTGTTTACCTAAGCTTTCCGGTCATGAGGATGAATCTCCGTCGTGATATCAAGCCTCAGCCTTATTAAATTGAATCCCCTGAGATTTCAAAACTCACCACAGATTACACAGATTAACACAGATTGAAATTAAATTGTTGATTATCAGTATATATAATCTGCGATAATCTGTGTAATCTGTGGTGAGTTTTGATATACCCTCTTTTCGTTTAAATTTTACCGAATTATTTAAATTAAGCGTTTTCATCTAATTCACAAATAAACTGAAAAAGATAGCTTTTAGCTAAAAATAGGGCCCAAAAACTATCAACTTGAGGGGGAAAATCTATCAAATGATAGTTTTTGCCTCTAAGAAAAACCGTAATCCGTCCCCCGGATAGCGAAATCTTCCTTATACTTGCAACCGAGAAACCTAAACCAATATTAACCATTTAAAAAACGAGACAAGTATGAATACTTACAGTTTTAGAAAAGATTTGCTTGCAGTGCAAGAAGAACTGCTTCGATTTGCATACAAGTTGACCGCCGATCGCGAAGAAGCGAATGATTTGTTACAGGAAACGTCTCTAAAGGCTTTGGATAATGAAGATAAATATGAGCCCGATACTAATTTCAAGGGTTGGATGTATACCATTATGCGCAATATCTTTATTAATAATTATCGTAAAATAGTTCGCGAACAGACTTTTGTTGACCAAACGGATAACTTATATCATTTGAGTATGCCCCAAGATTCCGGTCTGGCAACTACCGAAGGTGCTTATGATTTAAAAGAGATGCACCGTATCGTTAACTCTCTACCCCGTGATTATAAAGTTCCTTTTTCCATGCATGTTTCTGGTTTCAAATACCGGGAAATTGCCGAACGCCTTGATTTACCTCTCGGAACCGTAAAAAGTCGCATCTTCTTTACCCGTCAAAAGTTGCAGGAAGAATTGAGAGACTTTGTTTAATCATTAAACATTAATCATTGAATATTGTTTTAATTGTCAATATGATATAAAACATATCTTTATTGATGAATATTTAGGGGTTATTCTTGACTATATGTCAGAATAATCCTTTATATTTGTATATGTTAAGTTAACCGAAATGAAAGAATCATTTATTACTGACTATGATGAAAAAGGAAATTAAATTCAGTCTTGTATACCGGGACATGTGGCAGTCTTCCGGTAAGTATCAGCCCAGGGTGGACCAGTTGGAACGTATTGCCCCGCTGATTATTGAAATGGGCTGTTTTGCTCGGGTAGAAACGAACGGCGGTGCATTTGAGCAAGTGAACCTGTTGTACGGCGAGAACCCCAATAAAGCCGTTAGAGCCTTTACCAAACCTTTTAATGAAGCGGGTATTCAGACACACATGCTGGATCGTGGTTTGAATGCATTGCGTATGTATCCTGTTCCGGCTGATGTGCGACGGTTAATGTACAAAGTGAAGCATGCACAAGGAGTTGATATTACCCGTATCTTTTGTGGGCTGAACGAGACTAGAAATATAATTCCTTCCATCAAGTATGCTCTCGAAGCAGGCATGATACCGCAAGCAACGCTCTGTATCACTTATTCTCCCGTTCATACCGTAGAGTACTACACCCAAGTTGCCGATCGGTTGATTGAAGCCGGAGCGCCTGAGATCTGCTTGAAAGATATGGCAGGTATTGGCCGTCCGGGCATGCTGGGACAATTAGTCAAGGCAATCAAGGAGAAGCATCCTGAAGTGCTGATACAATATCATGGACATAGCGGTCCCGGTCTTTCAATGGCCTCCATCCTGGAAGTTTGTGAGAATGGAGCGGATATCATTGATGTAGCCATGGAACCCTTGTCTTGGGGTAAAGTGCATCCGGACGTGATTTCCGTACAGGCTATGTTGAAAGATAAAGGTTTCCAAGTGCCTGACATCAATATGAAAGCCTATATGAAAGCCCGTGCCATGACACAGGAGTTCATTGATGATTTCTTGGGCTACTTTATCGATTCCACCAACAAACACATGTCTTCGCTTCTGCTAAAGTGCGGTCTGCCTGGTGGCATGATGGGATCAATGATGGCGGACTTGAAAGGTGTTCACGCCGGTATCAATATGATATTAAGAGGTAAGAACGAACCTGAACTCAGCATTGATGATCTGCTTGTAATGCTTTTCGACGAAGTGGAATATGTATGGCCTAAGCTGGGCTATCCTCCGTTGGTAACTCCTTTCAGCCAATATGTTAAGAATGTGGCTTTGATGAATGTCATGCAACTGGTAAAAGGGGAGGAGCGCTGGACTATGATAGACAACCATACCTGGGATATGATTATTGGCAAGAGCGGACGCTTACCCGGTACGCTTGCCCCCGAAATCATAGAACTGGCTAAGTCCAAAGGCTATGAATTTGTTGATTCAGACCCGCAACTCAATTATCCTGATGCATTGGATGAATTCCGCAAGGAGATGGATGAAAATGGTTGGGAGTATGGTGAAGATGATGAAGAACTTTTTGAATTGGCTATGCACGACCGGCAATACCGTGATTACAAATCGGGGGTTGCCAAGCAGCGTTTCGAAGACGAACTGCAACGCGCCAAAGATGCGGCAATGGTAAAGAACGGTTATTCGGAAGAGGAAATCAAGAAGCTGAAGCGAGCTAAGGCAGACCCTATAATTGCTCCTTCCAATGGTCAGGTACTTTGGGAAGTGTCTGTAGAGGGACCGTCTTCCGCACCATTAATCGGGCGCAAATATCAGCATGATGAAGTGTTCTGCTACCTTTCTACTCCTTGGGGAGAGTACGAAAAGATATGGACGGGCTTTACCGGACGGGTTGTTGAAATCTGTGCCCAGCAAGGTTCCACTATCCATAAAGGTGATGTAATAGCTTACATTCAGCGAAGCGATATTTTTGCCTGAATTGTTCAACGTGGGAGTTGACACTTTATTAAAGAGGAGTATGAACAGTGCAAGTTAATAAGTAACGTGAATTCGATATAAGACAATTGGTTCATATCGCTGAAAGACATGAGCTAAACAGAATATTATTTTTTAGACATAAGAACAAAAGAACAAAAGAACAACATAAGCTATATCACGCTATGAATATGTTCTTTTGTTCTTATGTCTAAAAATAATTCTTTTGTCATTTAACTCAAAATCATACAGACATGAATTAAATTCTTATATCAAATTCACGTTAAGTAGATTATATTTTCAACCACTTCTTGATGGCTTCTTTTAAACCTTCTTGTGTAAAAGGTTTTGTAAGGAAGTCATTGCATCCTGCTTCTAATGCAGCTTGTTTGTCCTGCTCGTAAGCGTAGGCAGTGAGCACAATAACAGGAGTTTCCGGTGAAAGCTCACGGATGATCCGTGTAGCATCCAGTCCACCGAGATTGGGCATTTTCATATCCATCAAAATGAGGTCGGGGTGTAATTCCTCGAACATTGTTACGGCTTCCATACCGTCGGTGGCACGTTTCAGAGCAAAGCTGGAACCTAATATGGCTTTAATCAGAACGTAGTTACAATCTGTATCTTCGGCTACAAGTATGGTTTTAGAAGAACAGAGGCTATCGGTCTTTTCTTCGCTTTCCGGAATAGCTGAATCGGTGGTGTCTTGGGCCTCTTTAATATCGGTTTGATTCTTTTCTGTTGTTTCAGCAAGTAGGGGTTCTATCTTTACTTCCTCCTTTTTATAAGGGAGAGTGAATGTGAAGGTGGTTCCTACTCCATATTCCGAACTAACAGATATATTTCCTCCTAAGCGTTCGATGATTGTTTTGCAGATAGACAATCCTAAGCCTGTGCCTTGGGCAAAGCTGTTCACTTTGACAAAACGTTCGAATACACGGCCTACCTTGTCTGCTGCAATACCTATACCTGTGTCGGTGACGTGGAATACAATATTGTCTCCATCTTGATGGTATCCATAGCTTACTTTTCCGGTAGTAGTGAACTTAAAAGCATTTCCAATTAAATTGGAGATTACCTGGAAGATGCGGTTCTTGTCTCCCTCAATAACGATGTCTTCGTCCGAAGTTTCGTAGATGAGTTCCACACCGGTAGGGCAACGGAAAACATGTGCATCGTGTATTTCTTTGCAAAGAGGATGCAAGCGTACCGGAGTAATTGTAAACTCCACAATTCCCGATTCAATTTTCGACAAATCGAGAATCTCATTGATGAGTTGGAGCAGGCGTTCGTTATTCGCTTCTACGATTTCATAATAGTTTAGGCGCTCTTCGGTATCTTCACTTTCGGCAATGATGCGCGAGAAACCAACGATAGCGTTGAGTGGAGTCCGTATTTCATGACTCATGTTGGCAAGGAATGCTGATTTCAGTTGGTCGGAAGTCTCGGCTTTCTCCTTGGCAAGTAGCAACTCGCGTTTCATTCTTTCAAGTTCGGTAATATCCCATTCAATACTGAGCAGGATGGGAGGGAAGTCATTGCTTTCAATCTTTAATTTGCGCTTATCAAGGAAGATGGATCTGTCATTGATATCCCGTTCCTCGGAAACCCAGTGCATCTCTTTACCGGTTGCGGCTATTTCAATGTCTTGCGCTCTCTTTTCTTGCGCTATTTCCAGAGGATAGAAGTCGAAATCATCTTTCCCTAATACTTCTTGTATGGTGGTGGTACTACGGTTATATGATTCACGATTACGGTATAGATACCTGAAACCATTTTCTATGTCCTTCACCACAATGCCTGCCGGAAGATGTTCAATGATCTTGTCCAGAACCTGATTCAAGCGTTTAATTTGTTGCTCATGGCTGATGCGTTGGGAGATATCCCGTCCGAAGACCCACATTGTTTCTACACCTTCATCGCTGGTTACCCAATAGGCATTTCCTTCGTATGCCAGTATTTCGGGATAATTCTCCAAGGGGTGGTAAATGATGTAGTTATTGCTTTCAGTATCTTTTCTGGCAGAAGCAATCATCTCTTTCCATACTCTCTTTCCTTGGGCTTGGTCTAGAGAGTAGAGATTAGTGAATTTCAATTGAGTAATGTCTTCCGTACATCCTATGCGGTGGTGTTCTTTGAAGCTGCGATTGGCAAAAACCAACGTACCGTCTTCGCGAGCGGCAAAGATATCTTCCATGGAATTGTTGATGGCATGTGTCAGCAAATTGATATCGTTTCGTCTTTGTTGAATATCAGTTATATTTTGTACGTATCCTTCGAGAATGACATTTCCGTTTTTGTGCCGTTCGCGTGAGAAAGCTTGCAGGCGGACATAAAATATCTGATTGTCAAAATGAATGCGATAGTCTATAGATTCTTCAACATCCCCTTTCAGGTTTCGTTCGAGCCAATTATTAAAGGTATCCCAATCTTCGCGAAGAATATGTTGCTGATACGTATCCAATGAAATATTCTGCTCCATTTCACTGCACATAATGCCGGTATGTCCTTGATAACTGAACATGTGGCTGGGGGCTTCATACTTCCATCTTCCTATGAGGGCTGCTTTTTGAATCTCGTTGAGTTCGTGGTTTTTCTTTTCTAGTTCCAGTTTACGTTGGCTACGTTCGGTGATATCGCGGTATTGGCAAAGTACCATGTCATCATAGGGATACATGATGCATTTGAAATAATAACTTCGTTTCCCTAAAAATAATTCATAATTCCGGGTAGAGCGGACTTTATGTGTCAATACTTTCCTGAATTCAGGAAAGATTTGTTGATAAGTGGAAGGAGGTATTAACTCGAAAATATTCTTTCCCAGCAATTTATCTTCTTTCAAGAACCAAAGGTCTACATTGTAGACTGCAATATCCACGCAGATTCCCTCTTTATTCAAGAGAATCATTGTATCTGAGGTTAGCGTTAACAGCCTCTCGGCGTTCTTTGCATTTTTCAGAATGTTTTCCATTATGCTATAAGGTTTTAATTTTATGCCCTTTTAGCCTTCTCCCATGCTCCGCTTTTATTCCCTTTTCGCTTTCGCAGGTAGTTGAATCCTCTTATGACATTGATATTCATAAAGAGGAAATAGTAAGGTATAAAGAGTATTTTGTTTTTAATTTGCTTCGTTGAAAGGTAGTAGCCCCAACTTCCCATGAGGTAAAAAATCGCTTGTAGCAGCCAGATAATGGCATACAGTAAAGGAGTGTTTGTCGTGAAGATGAGAATTGTGTTGAGGGGAAGCAATAGAAACAATAATACGGGTGTGAGCGACCAGCGCAGTACCCGGTGAGATATATATTGAAAACTGAATATTCCGTAACGGAAGAGATTTAAAAGAGGGCGTAACCGCCAGATGGATTGCAAGCCGCCGGCAGCGATACGTACTTTGCGCTTTTCTTCTTCACGCATATCTGCCGAACCACTTTCCACAGCGTATGCACCGGCACAATAAGCAATGGTGTAACCGTGCATCACAATGCGCAGAGATAGGATGAAATCATCAAGCAAAGTATCAGTTTTCATCTTCTCGAACAATTCGCGCCGTATGGCAAAGAGTTCACCTGCTGCACCCACTGCCGAGTATAACCGTGCATCCAACGCTTTGAGGGTGGATTCGTATTTCCAATACATTCCTTCGCCACCGGAGGCGGCATTATCCTTGGTTTGCATGGCAATACGTTTTTCGCCTGCTACACATCCTACTTTAGGATCAGTAAAGGCATATACAATTTCGCGTAAAGCTTCGGTATTCAAATGGGTATTGGCATCGGTAAACACCACAAGCGGGGTTTTTACGAATTCCATTCCCCGGTTAAGAGCAGCAGTTTTGCCTTGGCGTTCGGGTTGGTGGAGGACGGTGGCTTGTGGCCAACGCGCAAGATACTCATTGGTGTGATCGTTACTGCCGTCGGTTACCCATAAGATATGAAGCTTGTTCGTAGGATAATCCAACTCAAGGCAGTTGCGCATTTTTTCATCTACAACTGCTTCTTCATTATATGCTGCTATAAATAGGGTTAGTTCGGGTAAGTCTGCATCAGCAGGAATCAGGCGGCAAGAAGGTTTGCGAAAAGATTCTTTTATCTTAACGAGGATGTATAACAGAATTCCGTATCCTATGTAGGTATAGAAAACTATAAAGACACTTATCCAGAAGAGTATCTCGCAGACTTTCATTGTATCAGATTATATTGTTTTTTGGCGCTATAAATAATTATTGCTCGCCAAAAGTATGGATAATCTTTTTCTGATGCAAGAAAATGTTTGAAAAAACTTTGCAAATCGATGCAAACCTTTGCATGTGTTAAAAAGCTTCTGTCATATTGAAATAGAATAACGTTTGATTATTGACGGTATTCTTTCCTAAATCCAGACGGACATTCATGCGGGGTTGTACCTCGATACGTAGTCCAACACCGTAGTTGGGTAATACTCCTTCTATTTTTCCGGGAGTAGGACCCATGAAGCCACATCCGGTCCAAGCTACGAAACCGACATGATTGAGCATACGTTTTATCCAACTGCTCTTGTCGGTGTTTATCATCTGGCGATATTCCGCCATTACTACATGCGAAGACTTGTCGCGATACTGCCCCATGTAATAACCACGAAGGTCGAAAGGAGTACCTGTAAGGGCATATTGATTCAGAGGAATATCGCCAAATACATTTTTGGACTGTGCAGTCCAGGCGATAACTTTACGTTTTCCTACAGATTTGTATTGGCGGTAATCTAATTCCAACCGGTAGAAATTATTGTTACTACCGATGATTTTGGAATACATCATTCCCCGGAAATCGAGATAAAGTCCCTTGTAGGCGTTTGCCGGAAGGTCACGGCTATCGTATGTCAACAGGAAACCGACACCGGAAATGAAATTTTTATATCCTTTGTCCGTACCTCCGGCTTCCTGGTAGAAAGGTTGCTCTATCAAGTGCTTGGCAGGGTCTGTGATATGGTCGTAGTTGATGTCGATCTGTGGTCCTGCAAAAAAGTTGCTGCGCCCTAAACGGAACAGGAACCAAGGGTTTATTTGGACGCCACTGTACCGGTATTGGCTGGTGGTATCGCTACGGACATAATCTTTATTGGTAGAATAACCAATGCCATAGATGTTTTCTTGAGTGTTCTTATAACTGAATTTTCCGAAAATACGAAAACGGTCCTCTTTGAAGAACAACTGAGGCTTTGTCATCAGATTGATTCCTCCTTTGAACATCAGTGCAACGGCAACGGGTACAACAGAACGTAGCTGTGTGGTATCGCTCGGATTCATGCGGAAGGTCATCAACGAGCTTCCGCCTATCAATACGCCAAAGTCCGGAGTGTAACTGGGACCACCTAAAATGTTATAATGGAAATTTCGCTTGGCAACTTTCTGCTTACGTAATTCGCTTTTAGTTAGTGTGCGAGTCGTGTCGTTTGTTTCTGAAATCTGGGCAGAAACGGTGGTTGCTACTATAAACAACGCAATCATACCTATTATATATCTTTTCATATTCGTCCGAATGTGGGTGCAAAGAAAACTATTATTTTTCAATTAGTTTTCAACTTGATGTACAATAAATCTAAAGATTTTACTAAAAGTTTCAAAAAAGCAATTAATTTTGCACATTGTCAAATTGCATTTCTAAACATTTTATCTAATTATGAATAAACGAATAATATCAGTAATTGTTTTTAGTGCCACTTTGTTTTCTACGTACGCACAAGACGGAAAAGGAGGGATCAGCGACTCTATGTTGAAGCAGATCCAGCAAAGCTATCAGGGTACGGCATCCGACAAAGCCATCCGTAATGCCATTAGTAATAATGATATCCGTAAGTTGGCTGTAAACTTGGATAATCAGAAAGGAATGGATACTAATTTTTCTATTAAAGTAGATTCGAAGGGCATTACAGACCAGAAATCATCCGGCCGTTGCTGGTTGTTTACAGGATTGAATGTAATGCGTGCCAAGGCATTGGCTAGTTACGGTTTCCCGTCCTTTGAGTTTTCTCAGATATATCCGTTCTTTTGGGATCAATTGGAAAAGTCTAATCTTTTTTTGCAAGGTATAATCGATACGAGTGATAAACCGTTGAGTGATAAAACCGTTGAATGGTTGTTTAAGAACCCGTTAAGCGATGGCGGAACATTTACGGGAGTTGCCGATATTGTATCGAAATACGGCTTGGTACCTAAAGAGGCGATGCCCGAAACCAATAGTAGCGAAAGTACTTCGCGTATGGCAAATCTCATTTCTCTGAAACTGAAAGAATATGGTTTGCAACTGCGTGATATGGCCGCTAAAGGTGCAAAAAACGTCGCTTTGGAGAAAGAAAAAACGGCTATGCTCGGTACGATCTATCGCATGTTGGTGTTGAATCTTGGCGTACCTCCCACAGAGTTCGATTTTGTGCGTAAGGACGCCAAAGGCAATGTTGTTGAAACAGAACACCATACCCCGATGTCTTTTCTCGATAAGTATGGCGACAAACAACTGTTGACCAATTACGTGATGCTTATGAATGATCCTAGCCGCGAGTATTATAAATGTTATGAGATAGATTACGACCGTCACCGTTACGATGGCAAGAACTGGACGTACGTCAATCTCCCTATCGAGGACATTAAAGAAATGGCTATTGCTTCCTTGAAAGACAGTACCATGATGTATTTTTCTTGCGATGTAGGCAAGTTTCTGGATTCGGACCGTGGACTGCTCGATGTGAAAAACTATGACTACGAATCGTTAATGGGCACCACTTTCGGAATGGATAAGAAACAGCGTATTGAGACTTTTTCCAGTGGCTCGTCACATGCTATGACACTGATGGCTGTAGACTTGAACAAAGAAGGAAAGCCCGTGAAATGGATGGTTGAGAATAGTTGGGGAGCCGGAAGCGGATATCAGGGACACCTCATTATGACCGATGAATGGTTTAATGAATACATGTTCCGCCTGGTAGTGGAAAATAAATATGTTCCTGCCAAAATTATGGAATTATTCAAACAAAAGCCTATCCGTCTACCGGCATGGGATCCCATGTTTGCGGAAGAAAAATAAGAAATAAAAAGCACTTATGTCCGTCAGCCCACACACTTATCTGCGTCAGTGAATGCAGATAAGTGTGTGGGCTGACGGACATAAGTGCATAAGTAACCGAAAAGGTGGATATGACACTTGTGTCACCCTAATGTATAAATAAACGTTACGCGCGCGAGACAAAACATATTATCACACACAAACTATACGTGTGTATGGTAACATGTTTCTATATATAAAGTTTGTAAAATAGGGTGCCACAGGTGTCATTTTTGATGTTTAAATATACTCGTGCCCGTAAACGGCATGGATTGCGGAAATTTATCCGTAATTCCTTTCTTTTTTACTCTTAATTCACATTATTATTTATTACTTTTGCGGGCAAATTAATGAAACCATTATTTTATATAAACGCATGGCAAATGTAATTAAGTTACGCAAAGGCCTTGACATTAACCTGAAAGGCGCTGCTGCCCAAGAGTTTATGTCTGTAAAAGAACCGGGATTTTATGCATTGGTCCCCGACGATTTTACAGGTATTACTCCCAAAGTGGTGGTTAAAGAGCAGGAATATGTGATGGCTGGGGGACCCTTGTTTATCGACAAGAATCATCCTGAGTTGAAATTTGTTTCGCCCGTAAGCGGCGTAGTGACAAGCGTGGAACGTGGTGCCCGTCGCAAGGTGCTGAACATCGTCGTAGAAGCTGCCGCTGAGCAAGACTATGAAGAATTCGGCAAGATGGACCCGTCTAAGATGAGCGCTCAGCAGGTGAAGGAAGCACTTCTGCAAACCGGTATGTTCGCTTTTATCCGCCAACGTCCGTACGACGTAGTCGCTGATCCGACGGTTACTCCGAAAGCGATTTTTATCTCTGCTTTCGACAGCAATCCGCTGGCTCCCGATTTCGAATTCGTTCTGAAAGGTGAAGAAGCAAATTTCCAAACAGGACTCGACGCTTTGTCCAAAATGGCAAAGACGTACTTAGGTATTAGTGTAAAACAAAAAGCTGCCGCTCTGACGCAGGCAAAGAACGTTACTATCACTGCTTTCGACGGACCTAATCCGGCAGGTAACGTAGGTGTACAAATCAACCACATTTCTCCGATTGTGAAGGGTGAAACGGTATGGACTATCAGTCCCGAAGCTGTTATTTTCATCGGAAGACTGATGAATACCGGTCGTGTAAACATGACTCGTACAGTGGCTGTTACCGGTTCTGAGGTGCTGAAACCTGCTTACTGCAAACTTCAGGTGGGTGCTTTGGTAACAGATGTGTTCAAAGGTAATGTGACTACCGACAAAGATCTCCGTTACATCAGTGGTAACGTGCTGACCGGTAAGAAGATTGCTGCGAATGGTTTCCTCGGCGCTTTCGATAGCCAACTGACGGTAATTCCCGAAGGAGATGAAATCCATGAAATGCTGGGTTGGATTATGCCGCGTTTCAATCAGTTCAGTGTCAATCGCTCTTATTTCAGCTGGTTGATGGGTAAGAAGGAATATGTGATCGACGCCCGTATCAAAGGTGGCGAACGTCACATGATTATGTCTAACGAATACGACCGTGTATTCCCGATGGACATCTTCCCCGAATATCTGGTGAAAGCAATCATTGCAGGCGATATCGACCGTATGGAAGCTTTAGGCATCTATGAGGTGGCTCCCGAAGATTTTGCGCTTTGCGAATTTGTTTGCTCTTCCAAAGTGGAAGTACAACGTATCGTGCGTGCAGGACTCGACATGCTTCGTGCTGAAATGGCGTAATTCAATTAAAAATTAAGAATTAAAAATTAATAATGAAAGCGTTAAGAAATTATATCGATAAGATAAAGCCGAACTTTGAAGAGGGCGGCAAATTCCACGCATTCCAGTCTGTGTTCGACGGATTTGAGACATTCCTGTTCGTCCCCAACAAGACTTCGAAATCGGGAACGCATATTCACGACTCCATTGACAGCAAACGCATCATGTCAATCGTGGTTATTGCGTTGATACCGGCATTGTTGTTCGGTATGTATAACGTAGGTTACCAGCATTTCCGCGCTACCGGTGTTACCGGCGGTTTCATCGAAATGTTTGCGTATGGTTTCCTGGCAGTATTGCCTAAAATTATTGTATCTTATGTAGTGGGTCTTGGCATTGAGTTCGTAATTGCTCAATGGAAGAAGGAAGAGATTCAGGAAGGTTTCCTGGTTTCGGGTATGTTGATTCCGATGATCGTTCCGGTGGATTGTCCGTTGTGGATTCTGGCGGTTGCCACTGCATTTGCTGTAATCTTTGCAAAAGAAGTATTCGGTGGTACAGGTATGAACGTGTTTAACGTTGCTTTGGTTACCCGTGCATTCTTGTTCTTTGCTTATCCTACAAAAATGTCCGGTGAGTCGGTTTGGATTCCGGGTGACACTATTTTCGGTTTGGGCGGTGATACGTTTGTGGATGGTTTCTCCGGTGCCACTGCACTGGGAGTAGCGTCTACGGCTACCGATCCTAATGGCTACCTGCCGTTCTCCTGGGACATGGTGACAGGTTTGATTCCGGGTTCAATCGGTGAAACAAGTGTGATTGCTATTGGTCTCGGTGCTATCCTGTTGTTGTGGACGGGTATTGCAAGCTGGAAGACTATGTTCTCTGTATTCGTAGGCGGTGCATTCATGGGAGCTATATTCAACACAATCGGTCCTGACACTGCTATGGCTCACATGCCTTGGTACGAACACCTTGTGTTAGGTGGTTTCTGCTTCGGTGCTGTATTTATGGCTACCGACCCTGTAACCTCAGCTCGTACGGAGACAGGTAAATACATCTTCGGATTCCTTATCGGTGCAATGGCTATCATTATCCGTGTACTGAACCCCGGTTATCCCGAAGGTATGATGCTTGCCATCTTGCTGATGAACATCTTCGCTCCGCTGATTGACTACTGTGTAGTACAGGGCAACATCGGTCGTCGCGAAAAACGTGCAATCAAGTCTAACAATTAAAATACCGGAAAGAAATGAATACCAATAGTAATAGTTATACTATCATTTATGCTTCGGTAATGGTTGTTATCGTTGCAT
>USLU01000044.1 GCA_900555635.1 uncultured Bacteroides sp. | reverse complement strand
ATTGAACTCCCGTCGGTGAAAATACCGTTTGCGAAGCATTCTCCGTAACTGCGGATTTCATCAATTCACGTATTTCCGTCAACTTGGATTCCGTGTAGTTATACTCTTGAGTATCATAATCACCCGGTATCCAGAAAGCAGTATGATCGTCGGTCATAGCAAACTGTGTATGCTCTTCTTTAACAATAAAATAGTTCAAACCGGACTGAAGAGGAAATTCATAACGGAAACCGAGGCCATCATCGTAAAGTCTGAACCGAATGATAATATTCCGCTTTTGAGCCTCTTGGTTTAAAGTAACCGCTAATTCATTATAGTGGTTACGTATTTCCTTCACTTCTCCCCACACAGGTTGCCAGGTTTCATCAAAAGTAGAACGTTTAGTTTCTGCCACGGTAAAACCATCCATCAAGCTAGGGGAGTTTTGCAACTCCAGACCTAACTTAGAGGGTTTTACAACAGGCCTTTCTTTGTAGAAAAGCTCATACACCGGCTCTCCTTGCGCATTCACAAAGAAATTGAGCCGAAGATTGCCATTAGGTGAGATAAGGTTCTCAGCTACTACTGTTCCACTCACTAACAGAAAAAGAAAGATATATGCTATCCTTCCTGATATATTGTTCAGTTTTCTCATAACAAAGCTTATTGGATATACATCGTCAGTTAATCTATTCGCTCACCCTATTTCTTCGGAGTTAGTTTCAATAATACAACTCCATGAGCAGGAATGACGAACTTCATTTTATCAGAAGTCGTTCCAATATTTTTCCGTTTCCAGACATCACGCACTTCATACGCTTTCTCCCAAAAACGAACATCTGCACATGAAAGATTTTCTTTCGAAAGAATGGTTTCTAACGTCCAAGGCTCTTCGTCACGGTTGAAGAAACAAACAGCTGCTTCACCATTGGATAGTTGTTTCACCCAAGTTTCATGTTCGCCGACTTTCATGTAACGCACACCTTGTTTGCCTAATTTATCCTGGTCAATGGCAATCACTTCCGGATCGGTCAGAATGGCAAGTGTCTCTTTATCCATCTTTCGCAAATCGTTGCCAGCCAGCAACGGAGCCGCCAACATACACCACATGGTGAAGTGCGAACGGTTTTCATCCATAGTCAACACCCCATTACCTACTTGCAGCATATCAGGATCGTTCCAATGCCCCGGGCCTGCATACTTATACAACTCAGCATTCTTGTCTATGATTTCGACTACACCACAAGCACCCCAATAATTGATACCCTTAAAAGCATTGATAATATCACCTGTTGTTCTCCACATATGTCCGATACCTTTTGCCCAAGTCCACGGTTGACTATTTCCCCATTCACAAATAGAGAATAAGATGGGGCGTCCACTGGCTTTCAAAGCGTCACTCATGGTTTTATAAGCAGCCTGCGGACTTTGTCCTTCATCGAAACACCAGTCATATTTCAAAAAATCAACTCCCCACTCGGCATATTTAAGCGCATCCTGAAATTGGTGTCCACGGCTTCCGGGACGTCCGGCACAAGTCATTGAACCTGCACACGAGTAAATACCAAACTTCAAGCCTTTGGAATGAATATAGTCGGCTAATGCTTTGATACCTGAAGGGAAATGCTTTTCGTCTACAACAATATTTCCATCCTTATCACGGCCCACTTGCCAGCAATCATCAATATTAAGATATTCATAACCGGCATCTTTCATACCTGTTGATACCATCAAATCGGCAATCTCACGAATTTGGTTCTCATTGATATCACAGCTGAAGCAATTCCAACTATTCCATCCCATGGGAGGAGTTAATGCTAATGAATCGACACCATCAGCACGAACTGATATAAAAGTAAACACTACAAATAATAAACACAAGAATTTTCTTTTCATGACACAATTGTTTTTCATTTAATAATTAGCTATTTAGTTTTTCTTAATGCCCCCTTTTTCCTTTGATCTGTTTCACATATCTGCATACTATACCTTCAGCGGTTACCCCTTCTATCAGTACAGTATAATTGGACGAACGATCTGCCGTATAAAACGAAAGTGCAGTTTCACCTTGCTCATTCAGTCTCAAATCCGGTGTCCAATAGATGGTGGATCGCATATCAGAATCTATTACTTTCCGGCTTTCACTCGTCGGGTATCTTGGAGAGTAAAACTCTGCCTGTTCGGCATATCCTAAAGGTACAACATGAAGCACATGAGGTAGACTTTCTACAAATCTTCCCCGGTTCAACCGGGAAGTAGTAATTTGAATACTTTGGCTATATAAATCTTTATATTCAGAATCATCATCAATGCTCCACGCGTGTTTTCTGTTACGTGCAAAGTTTGACAAAGTATTCTCTTCTGCCCGCAGTTCCGGATTATTGAGCATATCAATAAACTGTACATCCGAAGCTTGTAACTTCTCCAAATTATTTTCATTTTCTACTTTCACACCATCCACAAAAACACTTACTCTCGCGCATTGACGCCCATCCTGAGTAAGACCTGCCTGCTGTGCCGGTTTCAACACAGGATTTGTAGACAAGTCTCCAACTTTTTGTTCCTTAGTTGGATTTTTAGGATTCGATGATCCTCCTGTTTTTCTAGGAACTAAGTCTGCATCCGTCCTCAAATAATCCTCTATAAAGAAATCGCGTTTAAGCAATCCTACATGTCGCTCTCCCGTAGGGACGGGTACTCCATCCCTATTCCTCTTCTTCATTACCCTATAGATACAGACTTCAGGCATCTGATTCAATAATTCCAAAGCATTTCCTGCCTTCTGCTGTTCGATAAAAGTTTTATTTACAGATTTGTAGGAATAACCGGCAAGCGGTGAGACTCCTTGAATCACAACCTCAGCCATCTGATAGACTTTCTCTCCGTCTACTATCTTGTATCCTTCCTGAACCTCATACATATATTCAGAAGATGCCTTTGCTTTACCTTCCGATTTCCACTTTAGTTGAGTGACCGCCGGATAAGTATCCTCCTTCAATTCTACAGTATACAAATCTGCTTTCTTGCGTGAAGGAGTGATTATGAAGCCGGTCATATCAGGACAATCATGTGTTATATTGAACTCCCCGTTCTTGTCTGAAATTACTGTATTTACCCTTCCGTATTTGGGTACCGCTACCGATATCTTTATGGGTTTTCGAGTCTTCTTGTTGAAGAAGCCTTTCAGACTTCCCGAAATAATCTGTACTTGTTCAGGTTTCCAATCGGCGGAGTCTTCCTTAATAGGATGCAATAAAGCACTACTCTGAAAACGAGTCCATCCTTGGGTCAGCATCAACTGGTCGAGATGCTTCACACACTGGGGTGTAGAATGCTCCAGATAATAACCGGGTGTAGGAATACAACCTTTCAAATCGGATGTAAGCAGCAAGGTACTTCGTATATCTTCATTATCCTGCTCCGGCGGTACGGCAAAGTTATCCGTAACACTCATAGAAAAGTTCCCTTGAAGAGGATTGTAATCGGCATCGAGTAGCTTTATGCCTAACTTTAGTAATGACCGGGGTTCTGTAGAAGAGCCAAATACCGCAACCTGAAACATTGGTTCGTCTCGATGGACAAATGCAAGCCGTTCAGTCAACGCTTCTTCGTTGGCATTGAAAACCGTGAAGTGAACAATCCCTTCAGGCACATCTCTTTTTGAAAAACTACCCGACAATTGTTCTGATGAAATCTTATTCCGAAAAACAATTTGTCCGCGTACATGTGCCAATAGCTCTAATTCTTCTTTCAGGATTTGATTTTTCGGTAAACAAAGCCGGTAATGCATCAATGAATCATCCTGAGCCACGGATAGTGCTATTTTATCAGCAACCGCAGACGGCAATGCAAATTGTTTCTCCACGCCTGATTCATCCATCGTAACTGCCGAAAGAGAATCACCGGCTTGAGCCACTAAAGTGAACGAGCCGATACCTTCGTGCTCACTTTGAAAAGAAGCAAGTGTATCTCCGACCTGATTGATTACATGCCCCTTGATTAAAGGAGAAATGCCGGCAGTAGACTCTGCTTTGAATGCTATAATCTGTTCCACACCGGATAAAAGATGCCCTCCTTCCGGATAGAAGCCAACATGATAATCGTACACATCGGGCAAGTCTATTTTACGTGTAATATTCAAACCATCGTCTTTCAGACTTATTTCTATATATTGAGGCAAGTCCTGCTTTTGTGGTATTAGAATACGGATTTCCCCCGCTTTGTCAGTCCTTTTTTGTAGTATCTTATTTTCATATTCTTGGGTGCGAATCATATATTCCACCTGTTTACCCGCATACGGTTCACCATTTTTTTGTGACAAGGTTACAATAGCATATCGTTTACCTTTATCTACTTCATGGCGCACATTGAGCACTAACAAAGAGCTCATATTCTCATAAACAGTAATCTGCTTTGTATAAAAGAAAGATTCATCTTCATTGCGCATATAGTTTGTATAGGCACGCAACATATATCGCCCTTCGGGTATATCATTTTCTAATGAAAAGAAGTTACGATACACTCCTTCCTCAGCCATCAGCTTCTTTCGTAACAATACCTTATTTTTGTCATTTATCAGTTCCACATGTATAAAGCGGCTTTGAACATCCTGCTCCTTATGGGTTTGAGCATCCACCAGATAGCCCTTTATCCAAATGGTATCTCCCATCAGATAGAAAGGTTTATCCGTATGAATATAAATCTTCTCCTGCTTTAACAATGAAGTCATTTCAGTCTTACCACTAACCAAAATAGTGTAACTGCATACAAGCAAAAATAATAGTATCTTATTCATAGTAAATAAATTATTGTTCACTGACTCTTTCTTTCATGTACAATTCTTCAGTCTGACATTTGAATAATAAAGGCAACGCCTTACCCTCTTGATATATCCATATCAGCTCGATAAACCACTAAAAGCAAACAATTGATTAACAAAGACTTATTACTTTATTTTTTTTTATTAGCTGTACAGTATCACTTTATTAGTAATAAAGCAGCACTGTATCACTAATAAAGCGGTACTGTATCACTAATAAAGTGTTACTGTACTACTAAATAAAGTGCCACTGTACTACTAAATAAAGTGCTACTGTATAGCAAGTACATTTACTATATACACCAAGTAAACCAATAAATCAAACAGTTGCAATGTATCAAAGTCACGCTAATTATCGTAACGAAGCAATGTCAATCACCAACTGACTATTATCTGTAATATGTGTATTAGTAAACTTCACCTTATCATCCAAACGGACTTTAAATTCTACCGTAGCGTTTCCCAGAATGGTACCGGCTTTATTATCCAGTAAAATATCAAAGTTCAATGTAGACTTATTTGTCACCTTTACGGTTGCTTGATTGCCATGAATCTCCTTGACCTCGTATACCAAACAAGCTTTGACTAACGATCCTAAGTTCTTCTCCGAACCAATCAGAATATCTCCGAATTTCACAACAGAACGTCCGGCAAACAATGCCTCTTTCACACCTTCCAATGAGCGCTCTTTTGCAAAGACAATTGTCATCGGGCCATACTGTTTATCTGTACGATAAGTTTGTTTATACACACCATGAATGTCAGTGTTGCCCATATACGTCAAGTTGTAGTCCTTGCAATAATTAAAAGCTTTCGGATAATATTCAAATCCGTTCACTAACTCTACGCCATGTATTTTCTTCTTTTTAATTAATTCTTTATGGATATTATAAATAGTGCTCGTGTCGTTTGGCCAGCCCGGATGATTCCACATAATAAAAGCGCCCTGCTCTAAAGCTTTATCTATCGCTACCAACGGATCATCTACCACCAGTGCATTCGCATCTTTCAAAAAGAGTGCGTTGAGATGACCAATAGGTTTGGAGCGAGTTATCTCAGCCCCGGGTATCACAATCACATTCGAACTAGCTTCAATGGTTTTAGCTAATTTATAAGATTCATTATAATCGCCTGTGATAAACTTATGTGGACGATATTCCAAGTGATCGGTTATAGCAATCACATCCAGTCCACGCCCGGCACCTTCCCACACACGAATCTCCGGTCTGACGTCTCCATCCGAAAAGATGGTATGAACATGAAAATCACATTTTAGTGTTTTATATCTTTCTACATTCGGGATATTTACATATTCTCCGGAATAAGGTTGCATAGCTTCGGGCACCTTCACAACTTCCAGCCCCTGCAATTGCGCAGAGGTCTGGAAAGTGAAAGCCAATAAAAAAGCTATGGATATATATAACTTCTTCATTCTTCTAAGTTTCTTATTTAACAGGAGTTACTTTTACGAATGTAACACCATGATAAGGGGTCTTAGTCTGGAACTCACCATCTACAACTCCCAAATCTTTTTGTCGCCACAGGTCACGGATAGTAGCCTTTCCGTTGATGCCAAGTTGTTTCAAATCAAATTTGAAATCATAATCGCGTTCCTGCATGGCTTCTGCATCATCCTGATCCCACAAAATGAAATAAGGATCTATTTGGAAGAAGCCTACAGCATAGGATCCATCATATAGTTTCTTATACCAAATCTGCCCGTTATCAACCATTATCTTCTTGGCAGGTGCTACCATCGGATCTTGACTAACAGAAATCACTTCGTTGTTTGTTAACAGACTCAAAGTAAAATCATCCATATTCGCCATGTCACAACCAATCAATAGAGGTGAAGAAAGAATGCACCATAAAGAGATATGTGAATATTGTTCATCGGCAGTCAAGTATGAATCATGAACTTTGCTTCCCCAACCTTGTCCCAATTTACCAACTACCAACATATCCGGATCATTGTTTCTACCCGGTGCAGTTGATTCGGCGCAAACATCCTGGAATGTACCGATAGCAGTTACAACATTCCATTCATCGGTAATATCACGAGTAGTACGCCATTGATTACCACCGGCTTCGGGTGCCCAATTCCATACATTAGGCGCACCATAACCTACGCAATATACAATATCACGATTCACTTTGTCTAATGCTTTACGCATTACAATATATGGCTCCTGAATAGTTTTTTCTTCAGAATTCTTTTCTATTTCCAAATATCCGCAGTAGTCATACTTCAAATAGTCAACACCCCAACGCTCCCAGGTTTTGGCATCAATCTCCTCATGTTGGTAACTTCCCAAATGACCGCCACAAGTAGTAGCACCTGGAGAAGAATAAATACCGAACTTCAAACCTAATCCATGAATATAATCAGTCAATGCCTTAAAATTAGGAAACTTTTCATTAGAAAGAAGTTCACCTTGCTTGGTGCGTTCCGGTGCTTCCCATCCATCATCAATGTTCACGTATTCCCATCCATAAGCATGTAGCTTTTCATTCATCATACGGGCAGCGTCACGTACTTTTTCATCATTAACAGAAAGCCCCCAGCAATTCCAACTGTTCCATCCCATGGAAGGAGTCAAAGCTATTTCATCACCAATCTTGATAGTAACTTCTTTCTCGGCAGCACCTTTATCATTGGTAGCTTTCAGAACCACTTTATATTCGCCTTTTTGAGTTGCTTTACCTGTTATATGCCCTGTAATTGCATCCAGTTTTACACCATCAGGAAGCCCTGTAGCTTCAAACTTCATCGGACGATTGCCAGTAGCCATAATCGACCATAGGAAAGGGTTTCCGGGACGTGAGCCAAATACTAACGGGTTATTAATAACCGGTGTTTCGGGTGCTTTTGGAGTTAAGATATATTTCTCTTTCGCAATAGGTTTTGCCCATGCAGGAATAGGTTTTACTTCACCGCGAGTGGTTATCTTTACGTTCAACCAGTCGGCGTGATCATACATGATACCATCACCACACTCTTCGACCAACAACAGCACTTTGTCAATACCTTTCAATTTTACATTGAACTCCTTAATGGGATCACCTTTCTTCATAACACCGCTCTCCCAAAGAACTTTCTTATCACCCAATATCTTGAATTGGAGTTTTCCGGCAAAGAGATTCTTATCATCAGCACCGGCCAAGCCGGAAATAGACACTGCTTTACCATCTAATTGGTATAACAAGCGACTTATAGAATGTGCACCCAAGCCACGCTCATAAACTACCCCATTTACAGTTAGTGGAGTATGCACAACCGAGCGATTGATTTCAACCATTCCCCAGTCTTGTACATAACAAGAATCTTGTCCGAATTCATCCAACCATACTTCTTTGGTCGGTCCACTATCGCATGCTTGAAGACTCCAAGCCCCCATTAACATAGCAGCTAAGATAGCCACGCATTTTTTAATCTTCATCATTTTGTTCTACAAATTACAATAATTAAAAGAGATCTGTCACGCATTAATACACTGTGCACAATACAGATAACCCACATTTATAATAAGTGTGACAGATGAAATCATATTCAAACTCTGATATAAATGTATATTTTAATCACCTTTCTTGCAAATACGTATATTATCGAAAGCAAAATTACGTGCAAGGTCCTCATCTATTTCTAAGCGCATATTAAAAGAGTGATAATAACTATTTTCAGGATATGTGGTTGAATAATTTCTCTTGAACGGCAAGGTTATCGTTTCCCACTGGTTGAACTTCTGATTCGTAAAATCAGAAGGCACCCAATACATAGGTTCCGCATCCCAAAACAGGTAATTGCAGAATTGAATTTTTCCAGTAATAAATTGATTACCGGTTCTAAACTCACATTTCACCACATAATTTTCCGAATGATCAAGCATATCATCTGTAAAAGGAACATCTGACTTCTCAGCTATATACCACCAGCCGGAATATTTTGATTCATCATTTATAAGCAAATAGTTACCACTCAAACGTGTTTTATCATCCGGGTCAGTAGCTACATTCACAGGATCGTTTGGCATAATGTCATCAAAATCCATTATTATGCATTCTTGATCGTAATAACGTCCCGGGCATAATGCTTCTACATTCCATTTCGTACCTTTCACTTTTACCTTTATATTCTTATCAACATTTTTGGGCACTTGAGTGGTCAAATAGGTATTACTAGAAGTTATTACTTTGGATTCTTTCCCATTAAAATCGACTACCGCATTCAATGAATCGATCTCATACAAATTGAAATAATCACCATAGATCATAATAGTGTCACCCGGCTTTGTATATTCATTAAACATACGCGTCAGCTTCAAATTAGGAGCCAATGTTTTAAAATTCAATTCTTTTATACCCTTTGAATTATAAATATAAATTTTATCGGTTTCCTTTTTGGGAAGCTTCACAGGAATCTGCATATACAGTACATCTTTTTCCGAATAAGTTTCCAACATTTCCACCTTCACATCGTTCACTAAAATAGAGTCGATATTCTCATAGTCCAATCCCGTCCCATGAATCGCAATGAAATCTCCCATAGCTCCCTCTGTAATAAAAGTATTCACATCGGACATCTTAGTTATTCCAGATGCTTCGATAGGTATAGCATTATCATCATCTGAACATGCAGCCAATGACAAGCCGAAAAACAACACTCCGGCCAATATCACCTTTTTAAAATTCATTATATTTCTCATCATTTTATCAATTAAGTCATTCATAACTAGAATTACCATCCCGGATTGTTTTTATCAATATAAGGATTTGCATTCACCTCATCGACTGGCAACGGATATAATAAGTGCTTCTCTTCGCGCGCTTTAATATTACCATTTTCATCATTTTGACCAATAGCATTCATTACCTGAAGATAAATACCCCAACGGATTAAGTCGTTTCGACGAATACCTTCTGCCGCAAATTCTTTGGCACGTTCTTCCAAAACATAAGATCTGAAAGATTCCTGGGTAAATGCTTTCTTCCGGTTCCGATCAATGGCAGTTGTACTATTATTACGGCGATTCAATTCAGACAATCTAGTCAAAGCTTCGGAAGAAGGACCATTGTTCACCTCATTATCTGCTTCGGCAAAAATTAAATAAGTTTCGGCATAACGCATAAATGGCCAATTATAGTCAATACGTATGTCATCTTCATTTTTACCAGTGGTACAACTGAATTTTGTTAAAGCTGAACCATAAAATGCGCCTTCTGCCAGTTGGTCAGTTTTCTCATAGCCTTTCTCTCCTTTTTTGACATAAATGCTATCACGTGCCGGATAATACCACCAAGTCATTACTTTAGTATCGTTATCATAATGATGTGGATAACGATGGTGCACTCCCCATGTTATACGCTCATCATCCCAGTCATCGAACATCTGCAACCAATGGTCACGCTGAGTGTAATATCCTTTATCCCAAAACATCACATCTTTTTCTTTCGTATTCCAACGACCATAATAGTCATAGGGAGCATAGTTGCCATATATACTTTCACCAGCCGCAATTGTTTGCAAACAAAATTGAAATTCCGGATTATTCTTATTCGAAGGGCTCCATAACTCTTTCTGACTGGAAGCTAATTGAAATTCTCCTTCCGTGAGTACTTCCAGTGCCTTGGCACGAGCCAGCCCATAATACTCTTTTGAATCGAACTCTTCGAAACCAGCAACTATATTCTTCTGATGAGTAATCGGTTGTGGCATCAATTCGGTTTCTCCACCATCCTCAGTCTTTTTTTTAGGAGGACCTCCTTGTACTGTAACCGATCCACTTGTCATCGAAGCCGAACCAATAGTTGCATAAACCTTTGCCAACAAAGCTTTGGCAGAACCTCGGCATACATGTCCTTTCTTATAGTCGGAATCGGTACGCGGTATCATCAAAGTTTCTGCTTCCTGCAATGTTTCAATAATATGCTCATAAACTTCTTTAACAGAAGAACGTGGCAAATTCACGTCATTACCCTCTTCAATCGAATACTTGTATAATGGTAATGATCCAAATTTCTGAACTAATTCAAACAACGCCCATGCTTTCAGGAAACGAAGTTCACCCATAGCGTTCTTTTTCAACTTCTCAGGAGCACCGGTAATTTGATTTACCAAATAGTAATGGTAATTTGCACGATCAATAATTTGGGCATAATAGAAATAAAATTCGTCTAGATTATTATAGAAATTACCATTACCAACCTTGGTAAAAGCCCAATCCGGTCCTGATTGATAATCACAATCTAAATTTACAGCATCAGGATAATTTCCCCACTCAAACAGATAACCCAATGTAGAATAAGCGCCGGATACTAACGCTTGATAGTTACCTTCCTGAGCTACTACTTCACCTGCCATTGAAGTATAAACTTCTTCATCAAGCGAACAAGAGCTCATTATAAACAGACCGACTGTACAAGTAGCTATTATTTTAGTAATTTTCATATTGTCAGATTTTTTAGAATGATAGTTGAATACCTAAATTAAACGTACGCGCACTTGGATAAGATGCCAAGTCTACTCCTCGACGAGAAGAGTCACTGCCAAACGAATTCACATCCGGATCAAACCAATTATATCCGGTAATCGTGAATAAATTGGAAACACTAGCTACAAAATTTATAGACTCTACAAATTTCATAGGATGCATCAGCCGATAACTTAAACTGATATTTTTGCAACGCAAATATGAACCGTCTTCTACATAACGATCAGAAGCTTTCATTGTACGTGCATTGGTAATAAGTGAACGAGGATATTTCGCGTCTCTTCTATTTTCAGGTGTCCAACGATTGTTCCATACAAAGTAAGGCATATTATCACTGGAGTTCATATCAAAACGCTTCATGTTCACATTCAAGATATCGTTACCTTGTATCCCTTGCAAGAAGAAGCTGAATGTCCAATTTTTATATTCCAAAGTACTGGTTAAACCATATATATAATCAGGATTGGTATCACCGATAATATCACGATCGCGATCATCAATCACGGGGTCATCATCCATATTCTTATACTTTACTTCTCCTATCATGCTCCTAATTTTTTCATCTGTAGCATTCTTATAGTATGGATCGGCACGCACTTCAGCTTCGTTATCATAGAATCCATCTTCTACATAACCATATAAAGTACCAATAGCGTGCCCATTTCTCATCAAGAAGACATTATTAAAATCCCAAACCAAATTAGAAATAAAGTGATCAGCTTCCAAACCACCGATTGTATTTTTATTGAATGAGATATTAGCATCCAGTGTCCACATTAAGTCACGTGTTTTTACTGGAATTACATTCAAACTAACTTCCACACCTTTATTCGTTACATTACCAAAGTTAGCTTTAATTTTTTTAAATCCACTCATCCATGAAATCATCTTATCCATCAGCATGCCTTCTGTCTTCTTATGATAAATATCTGCAACCAAATTCACACGATTATTGAAGAATGAAACATCTAGACCTAAATCATATTGAGTAGTCGTTTCCCAACCCAGCAATGTAGGGGCCGCAGCGCTATATCTATCCTGTGCCAAACCATTAGTCAGGTTTCCATCAAATGGATAATTGTTCGAGCTAGCAGTCAGAACGGTTCGGGTTGCATAAGGACTTACACTTTGGTTTCCTGTTTGTCCTGCACTCAAACGTAATTTCAAGTTATCAAAGAAATTTAATGACTTAATAAATTTTTCATCAGATATGCGCCATGCAAAAGCACCTGAATAAAAATCACTCCAACGATCCAACGGAGAAAGACGACTGGAACCATCACGACGGAAAGAGAAAGTGAACATATATCGATCCAACAAATTGTAATTGGCACGTGCAAGATAAGACATCAACTGAGATTTACCACGGTCGCTCTTCATTTCTCTGCCTTCCACACCGGCACCAATATTATTTTCTTCATTTCCGTCACTTGGATATTGTGTACTTTTCAAATATTTGCTGCGCCACATCACCTTTTCATAAGTAAATCCACCTATCAGGTTAACTGCATGAATGCCGATTTTTTTATTAAATGTCATTGTTGACTCCGAAGTCAAGCATTCATAAACTTGGTCATCTTTAATACCCAAACCATTCGTCCCCCTACCACTGCTAGTATAACGATTATAATATTGGTTACGTTCATCATAACTATAGCTATAGCCTAAGTTCTGACGAAATTGCAGCCAATCGGTAAAGGATATGATACCAAATCCAGAAGCAAATACATTCTTCGTTAATAATATATTTTTTTCATAATTGGCTGCCAAATACGGATTTCCAAGCCCTGTTGAGTTATCTTCAGAAAAACCAGATTCCTTTTCGGGGTCTCTTAACGGATAAGTCGGATTAAAAGAAATAGCTGAAGTAATAAGGCCGGATGTTTCAGTATTGGTACGTGCCAAACGGTTTTCCGCATTCGTGAAACTGATGTTTGTACCCAACTCAATATAATCATTAATCTTACGCGTATTATTAGCACGAATATTATAACGTTTATAATAGGTATTAGTAATAATGCCCTGCTGGTCTAGATATCCTCCGGAATACATATAAGATCCTTTCTTATCACCTCCTGACACACTGATGCTATAATCTTGGCTAAAAGCTGTACGGAAAATTTCATCCTGCCATCTAGAGCCATAAAACTTTTCACCGTTAAGGTCAAAGCCATTACGATAATCCTGTGGAGATGGTTTATAAACCTTTTTACCAGACGGAACCATTTCACCTGTAACAGGATCAGGAACTAATACATCATCCCAAAATCCTACCAAAGGATATGACAATGCATAATCTCTTCCGTCGTATAACCATCCATTAGTTCTTCTTTCGTTTTGATAGATAGCATAATCGCAAGCATCCAGCACATCTATGGTTTTCACAGATTTAGACACGTTAAAATTTGCGCTGAATTGAACCTTTGCCTTACCTTCAAGACCAGACTTAGTAGTAATTATTACTACTCCATTAGCAGCACGAGAACCATAAATAGCTGTAGCAGACGCATCTTTTAATACTTCAATAGATTGAATATCCTGTGGACTAATTGTACTCAACGGATTATTCTTTGATTTAGTTCCATAATCCGTCGCAGGAGCTTCACCTACAGTATAGGGCATTCCATCTACAATAAACAAAGGTTCTGTACTAGTAGTAAATGAATTCGCTCCACGAATTTGGATATTGACACCTGACCCCGGAGCACCATCAGATTGAGCTACATTCACACCAGCCAACTTACCTTGCAAACCTTGATTAATAGTTGTCGGGTTTGTTTTTAGCAAGTCTTCACTTTTTAATGATGATACAGCACCTGTTAGATCTCTTTTCTTCACACTTCCATAACCGATAACCACCGTTTCTTCCAACATTTGGCTATCTTCTATTAAGGTTATATTAATTAAAGTTTTACCTTTTACTGCGACCTCTTGTGTTTTATAGCCAACAAAAGAGACTACCAGAATAGCATTTTTAGCAGCATTAACAGAATAATTGCCATTTACATCAGTGATAGTACCGTTATTCGCATTTTTCACACGAACAGTAGCACCAATTACAGGTTCACCAAAATCATCAGTAACAACGCCTGTGATTTTAGAGGTTTGAAGCATTTCAACAGTTTCTGCTCTCAAACCATTCGGAACTATCATCAATGCCATAAAAAGCATTCCGATAATTCGATTCATTGATTTGTGTAATCCTTTCATAGATTATTTTTTGGATTAAATAAATAAAAGAAGTTTTTTACTGTATTAGAAGTTACAGTTATAACTATAATGTAAAATTACTTATATAAAAAATGATAAACTAACATATTTTTCAGCCACAATATAAGGTTATTAATAATAAAAAAAGTCGATTTATAGCAAGTGACTACGATAGGGCGGCTTTCTCTCCCTACATATAAATTGTACTATATAACTATTCTCTATTTTTTGTTATTTTATCATCGGGTTAATAAACAATTCATCTATGTAAACTTCTTGTGGTGCATCAAAAGCTATTTTCACATAACGAGCATTCGCATTCAATTTTTCGAATAAGATTCCATCTATCCAAGCATCATGCTTGTTATTAGGGAAGTAAGGAGCGTCTTTGATAGATGCTAAACTATAAGCATTTCCATCTGTAGAAGTATATACATAAACTTTTTGAGGAGTACCGATTCCTTCTTTATTATAATTCAATGTACGTACCATAATTTTCTTAACAGGTGTTATCTTCTGTAAGTCCACTATTATTTCATGATACCCTTTTTCAAACTTTACCCAACGATTATCGTCACTGTTTTCTTCAGCAACTTGTCCGTCCAGTAATGCTTTTTGACCTATTTCACTCACCATTTCTGATTGGGCAGAATTTGCTAACTTTTCCAATAAAGCAGCCTCAAACAACTTCCAAAAAGCATCACCTTTTTTCCAAGCCATATAGCTATTACACATGTTATTGGACCAAACGGGTTGTCCTAATTGATATACAGAATTCGGATCTTCAATAATACCACCGAACATGAAAGAAATAATACGATCTACACCAGCAGCAGATGCTGCTACCTGTTGAGAAAGCAATCGGGAATATGCAGCGGGAATCAAAGCAGATTGACGATCGTTGGTTCCTTCCTCCCAAGTGAAGGTTTCACAATTTGCCCACATTTCAATATTCAGACGATTGTGTATTTCACGCATTCTCTTCCAATTCTTTTTCAAACGAGGAAGAGTAAACTTATCACGTACGCAACCTACTTCATCTTGATAAGCAATGATATCAACTTTCAACTTTGCCATTTGTTTTTCAAAATCGGGATGATCGAATTCAGACAGCCCAATACCATAAGGCGAAATCAATGTTTTCTTTCCCGGGGTTAAAGTATGAGCTTTTTCAGTCAGGGTATTAACTGATTGTACAGCATGCTCCGCAAAAATTGGGCAAAGACAGTCTTCTACCGGTAAGTACCAACCATAGAATGCTTTGTGACTTTTATAAATGGATGCTAATTCCTCCATTATCTGAAGTTGACGTGCTTTAATCACTGGATCAAGTAGATTATCATCTTGATCCTTTGCCCAACCAGTACTCATGAATACTTTCATATTATGTTTGGCAGCTTCGTCAAGAATAGCATCAACCGGGCTTTTCATATTATTATCATACAGCCAAGGCATGATTTTTGACGGATAATAGGCTTTACCTTCATTAGCAACTTCCATGAATACAATGTATTCAATGCCCATTGCAGACAATTCGCGAACTTTCGCCTCCCACAATTTTGGATCTGTATTATCAAAATTTTGTGGATTCGTGTACTTGTTACGAACATCTTTATATGCCAGATTTATCCAAGTACCGGTTATTGGCTTTACTATTGAACCGGATTTAGTAACTTTCTCCTTTAATGGCTTATCAAAAGTATAATTACCCGCACATACAGGAACCATCGGGAATACCATTAATATACTTAGTAAACCTAACATCTTCATTTGAAAACTCTGCATCATAGTATAAATATTATTTGTTAATTTAAGATATTTAATTAGACTGATTAGAATAGATAACAGCTTCTCCCAAATAAACTTCCGCATCTTCACGAGGATTCAACCATTTGAAAACAACATCATGCGTAGCATTAGATAGCTGGTATTTATGAAACAGGTCAACTCTCCTATTATCTATAGAAGAAACTTGTGCAACCGGCAAATTCACTGTTTCTTTTGAAACTCCATCAATATACATTTCAACAATAGCAACATAACCTTTATCTGCACATTTAGTATATCCTTTTAAAACGAATCCAACCCCATCAAATGTAAATTCAGATTGAGATTGTAAAGAGCGATTAACTGCCACTTTATCTATGGGATAGTGTCCTTCAAACGATTTTTCATATTTTACAGCAATTGGTTTCTGTAGTTTAATAGTAACCTTACCTGCTTCTACAGTACCTCCTTCTTTCTTTATCACGTCCATTGCTTGTTTCAAACTCAATTCAGATAATTTATTCAATGATACATCTGTATAAGCAAAAGGCAAATCTTCTATTCCATAAAGGCTTTCCTTCCAAATATCTGGTATATTAGAATAACCTAGAATGGTTCCCAATACACCGGCAGCAGTAGCAGCATTACAATCAGAATCTTGTCCACAACGTGCAGCAATATCAATCGTCTGATGAAAATCTTTCATACCATACAATAAACCGATAGTTACATAAGCACTATTTATTTTTGCATCGATATTAAACGGAACAAATACTCCATCTGGACAGCCAACTTCCGAAGCCCACTTCTTCTGACACTCAAACCAGGTTTGTTTCCAGTCATCCGGATATTGGCTATGCCAACTAATCACATCTTTTATACATTTATAAAAATCACTCTGTTCGGGAATTGTTTTCAAAGCTTCCTCTACTACAGTTTTTACTTCATTGGAAACAAAGGCCATAGAATACAGTGCTCCAACATATACTCCACCGTACCATCCATCACCATAAGTAAAAATATGACCAACCTTATCCGAAAAGTCAGATGCTGCATTTGGCATACCTGGAGACATCAATCCGGCAAAATCAGCTTCAATTTGATAATCAATATCATCAGCATGAGGATTATTCAACCAATGACCAGACTTTGGGGGCATAATACCTTGATTTATATTATACTTTGCAACCTGATTAGCATGCCAAAGAGGGAAACCGGCATTAGCAAAAGATATCGCAAAAGAATCAGCAGGAGCTTCTAACCCCAAACGATCAAACACATTTACAAATATAATATCAACATAGATATCATCATACAAACCAGGAAATGTGTCAAAATAAAATTTCACTCTATCTTTAGACCACTTTATTGGAGTATAATCTTGAATCATTGTACCATTATGCAGAAATTCAACAGGACCACCATAAGTGCAACCAATAGTTTTAGCTGCCCATCCTCCTTTTATTTTGTCGGCCAGCTGTTGTATTGTCATTGAGACTTCGTCCTGTACAACCGAAGACGAAGAAGAACCACATCCTATATTCAATACAACGATCATCCAAACAACAATAATCAAAGCTATATTTTTCATATTTATTCTCATTCCGCTTTTACTTTTATTGATTCATTGCCAATAACATTATAAACTGCAATCTCATATAATCTATTTAAATCCCCCTCTTTATCTACAAAAGTTGTTGGGATTATCCCATCTTGCGCTTGAAGTCTTTTTAATAGTTCTCCATCCCGATATATGCTATAACCGGCTACTCTTTTCAAATTATCCGATACCCATTTAATTTTCACACCTTCATCCAATTTTTGAACATTAGCATTAGTAACCTTTTCCGGAACTGCCATTTTAGGAAGTTGACCGCTCTTACTGTATTCCAGATAAACTTTATGATAATCTTCATTCACTACAAATGGACTATTATAATGGCTATATGCAAAACATATAATATTGCCAACATAACCATTCACTATTTCCAACTGTTTTTTGACCCTCTCTAGCGGAGCAGTGGTCCAAAAACGCTGATCAAATGTTTCAACATTTCCCCAGAATTTTAATCCAGGCTTAGTATTAACCGCTTGCTTTAACTTAGAAAACCATTCCCATAGATTATCTAAATTTAATCCTCCTGCACCTATACAGTCTTGAGGTGCAAAAATATCTCCTAGCCGAAAATGAGTTTGTGCAAAAACATTTTCCCACATTTTTCCATATTCCTCAGCATTTCCACCAACTTTATAATTCATAAATGGAGACATCATAAAAGGCATTTCCGGAGTTATTTTCGAGAGATGATCCAAATTGATATTTAATGCATTTGCAAGAATTGATTGACGTTCTTCAGTCATACAATTCAAATTGTCAACTTCCCAAACCCAATACCAGCCATACATAGCATCCGGATATTTTTCTTTATATAATGCAACAATTTCATCTGCAACTCTATTACCTATTTCCATCTGCCCAAACAACCAATCAGCATCATAATCGAATTTCCACCACCGGTCATTAAAATTCAAACCTACAAATACCTTAACACCATTTTTCTGAGCACTATGCAAACATTTTTCTAGTGTTTTATTTTGCATTTTTTTCTTGGACAATGTAGATGGATAATTTGTTCCAAACTTACCTTGTTCATTTACCAACAATGCCGGCGCATAAACCAAATACTTCATACCTGCTTCTTTCAGTATTTCCATTTCTTGATCCCAACGTTTATCATCCCAGTTTGCAACCAAATACTCCTGAATAAAAGATCCGCTAAAACGAGGCGTGTCAGTCCCCATGTTCTTCTGCTCGAACATATAATGGAAATAAGTGCCACTCAAGTCTCTGATGTAAGAATCAAAAGAAGCTTCATCTTCACTCAAATTAATTACGCGAACACCTCGGCTAAGTGTTTCATTATACGCAGATGGATATCCGGTTTTTCGACCATATGCCAAAGCAATATTACCATCCCAGTCAACCATGTAATCATTATTATGATCATGACCTACAAAAACCCCAATAACATCTCTTTTCTCTATAAATGCAGATAATAAGCCGGTATTCACATTTGGAGCGCAAACGCCTTCTTGTTTTTCACCAAATTCACGGCAAACCCATCTTGCTGTTTCATGCTCAGGAAGAGGTATATGGAAAAATGCCATTGAAGGTAGTTTACGTTGATTTTGTTCCGTAAACTGATCACTGGTTTTTCTATACCACACAATCTGATCGAACTTAATCCAGTCATAGTATCCAAATGAGCGGTCCTTTGTTAAGTTATGAGAATCAAACAAATACAGTACCCATTTCTGTGATAATCCATCTGAAGACATAATAGGTAACGCACAATTTCCGGACCCAGAAAGTCCATCTTCAGCATCATACGTTAAATTGTAAGAGAATGTACGCAGATAGTCCAGTATCTGGGCATTATTCATATCGGTTTCCTCATCATGATTACCAAAAGTAACCGCAAACGGTGTCTTTTCTTCTTCAAACAATTTTGCCAACTTCTCCCATCCTTTCTTTGCATTCCAAGAAACAACTCCATCACCAGTTAGAATCACCAAATCAGGCCGTTCTATCCGAATTACCTCACGAATAAGATTACAGGTACTATCATTCTTCAGTTTATAGGACTCACTCTCCACCCAATGTAAATCTGTTATCTGAACAATTTTAAACTTCCCGTTGTGGAACTTTAAATTTGAACTCTGTGAGAAAACAGAAATACATATAAAACAACAAATAATATTTAATAAAAACTTTTTCATCATTTTCTATCAGTTCTAAATGGTGCCAAAGGCAAACCGTTAATATCAAACAAATTAGGCATAGCATCATTAGAAAAGCAATAGCGTACTCCAACAGGCTCCTTAACCTTATTTGAAGTTACACTAATATCACCATTCTTCAGAATTGAAGCTTTAGCCGGATAAAGATTACCCGCTTTATCTACTACTTCAAAATGCAGAATTTCGTCATTTTTGCAAGTCAGTTTCCCTTGTGCCGTAGTTGTGACAATAATTTTACGACCATCAATCTTAAATGACTTCAACATTGGCGAGTATGGTTGCAATTCGTCTTTGTGATATAAGTTTTTCAATGCTAAATTGGCAAGACGCTCCCCTACTTGCCTCTTCAGGCTTGGATGGATATCCGAAATGTCATTTACTAAATCACCAATCACTACCATGCCAGTATTTCTTAAAGTTGTAGCTACATCAGTTTGCTGTTCACGTAAATATGCAGCATTTTTATCATCATAACCATTCCACGGAGCAATCTGAACAAAATAGAAAGGTAAATACCGATGAAATGCATTTCGCCACCCTCGTATCATCGTATCGAACATAGTTCCGTAATCAGAAGCACGTTCATTATTCGCTTCCCCTTGATACCAAATAACTCCGGCAATAGTGTAATTGATAATAGGATAAATCATCGCATTATAAAGAGACGAATTTGCAGTAGGTGCCCAACCTGCAGTTAAAGCTTCTGTTTTGTCAACTAGTTTTTCATGGCGCAACATAAACTCATCCATCCAAGGTTCGATAGCAGTACCTCCCCAATAAGAGCCAATCAGTCCAACCGGTACATTCTCCAATTCTTCATTCAACTTTTTTCCAAAACAGAACGCTACTACACTAAAATCCTCTGCCGTTTCAGGAGAACATATTTCCCATTTTCCCTGAATTCTCTCAACAGGATATTTTGAAGATGATTTTGCTACTTTAAAAAAGCGAATCTTTTTATTATTAAATAAAGTGGTTTGGTCATCCACATCATCTACACGCCATTTAAAGCAATACTCCATATTAGATTGTCCAGAACAAAGCCAACTTTCCCCCATCAAAATATCTTTAACCTCTGCGCATAACTTATTTTCCCATCCATAAAACTTAATCGTATGAGGTCCTTCTTCGTTAGGGGTATTTACGTATACTTCCCAATATTTATATTTATCCGAGGAAACATGAATCGTATCAAGCGGAGCCCAACTACATACAATCTTTAAGTCCCATACACTTGGACACCATCCCCAAAGTTTTGCTTCAGCATTACGCTGCATCACAGCATGGTCACTGATAATAGACGGAAGCACAAAGTCTGCAGGATCTTGAGCTACCATATTACTAAAAGTCAACAGAGATATTATAAAATACGCTAATCTTTTCATATTATTCATAGTTATTTAAAATCCTGTTTCTTATACCAAGCCATATATTGGTTATATAGCCTTACTGATTCATCTCGTAATCCAGCATGAGCCTTAGAATTAGGTTTATTCATTATTCCCAAATACTGATAAACTAGAATTTTATCTACAAAAGGAGAAATAGCTTCCATTTGATGAATTATTCTTGTATCAAAATCGGCTGGCATCAAACTTCCATGGATAGTTTGTTCAAAATAGAACAATTCCATATCGGCCCATATTCTAGATCGACCTGCCTTTTGATGAGCTTTAGATAAGTCTTCATAAAAACGGGCAGATTCCTCCAGTTTTGTCGCCCCTACTCCTACACCATCCTGATAAGCTACAATTTCTATATTAAGTTGTTCCAACTGCTTAACAAAGAAATCATCACACTTCTCCTTTTTTATATTATATGGAGCAATAATATTAACACAGTTAGCATTTAATGATTTGGCAACTTGAGCACATTCATTGACATATGGAATTACGAACTCTCCAAAATATGGATCCAACCAAGATTCATTTGGGAAATACCACCCATAGAAACTTTTATGATGTCCATATTTTGCATAAATTTCTTCCATAGATCGATTTCTCTTTCTACCCAAATCTTTATCCGTCATCATTTTGAAAGCATCAAGATCTGGTCCCCAATAGTCATTACTAACAAAGAACTTTATACCAAACTCATCTGCAGCAGATAGTACAGTCTCAATAGGATCTTCGCATCCCATTTCAAATTTCGGAGCTAGTTGGGTGTCATAGAAGGCTTTACCATGTGCAGCAACATTCATCATTACTAAATACTCCATGCCTGTTTCACTGATCTCACGAATCTTTTCCCGCCACTGATCTGCGGTGAAATTTCTTAAATCTTTGTCCCAGTATACTCCTTCCTTACCACCTGGATGCTGAAATTCAAACCATGAACCAGAAATTGGTTTTATATTCCGGTTCACTGCCATTTGTCTCCCAACATCTGCTTGAGCTATTCCTGGTAACATAAAACCAGCGGTACTCAAACCTAAAGTTTTAAAAAAACGGCGTCTATTCATAGTATTATATTTATTAGTCAGCAAAGACTATTGATTTTTATTAGTAATCTCTTCTAATAGTTTCCAACATTGATACAGGCCTCTTGGCACATGGAAACATCCCTTCCATTTTCCACCCTTCAATGGTAACAAAACTTCACCTTTTCTATTTAAATAGCCAAACCATTCTTGATATTCCTCATCTTTAAAATGACTCCATGTATAATCATGCACTTTCTCAAACCATTCTAAACAATTCTGGTCTCCCGTTAAATGATAACCCTTCAACAATGAAATTAAAGTCTCAATGTGTACCCACCAAAGCTTCTGATCCCACTCCAATTGCTGTGGAGGACAACCTTTCCGATCCATGAAATAATAAATACCACCATATTCTTTATCCCATCCATATTCTAGCATTGTCAATGTAGTATCCTTTGCTTTTTTAATCAGATCCTGACGATTCAAACGTTTTCCAAGATCCATAATGAACCACATTGCCTCAATTGCGTGCCCCGGAGTAACTTGACGCCCCTCAAAAGAGTCGGAGAGTTCACCGTTTGTTTGCACATTTTCTATTATAATATTACCTAATTCAGGGCGAAGAAACACCTCCATTACTTCATGAATACATACTTCCATTGTTCTATCCAGATATTCCTCATCCAATAGATGTTCTATTTCCAATGCCAGATTGCATAAAATCATAGGCAATGCAAAATTTTTCAAATTACGAGTACCAGGATGAAGTTTATTCCATTTTCCCTTTGGGTTATCTACTTTTGAAAGAATTATATCAAAAGTCTTCTTTGCAATTTCTGCATATTCACTATTACCTGTTGCCAAACTAAGCTGTCCAAATGCCATAGTTGCAAATGTATACGAAAAGATATTATATGGTTCTACCAGTGGATTACCATTACTATTTAATGAAAAGTACCAATTATAATTGCCATCATGACCAAACTTCTTCAAAAATTCTCCACCTTGAATAGCACAATCCAACCACTCTTTGCGTTTCTCTACTTTATTATATAGCATTGAAAACATCCACACTTCACGGCCTTGCAGCCATATAAATTTGTCTGTATCAAATACATTACCTTGACGATCCAAGCAGGTGAAGTATCCGCCATGTTCATGATCTTGAGAATGCTCAAGCCAAAAAGGAAGAATATTATCCATTAGTTCATCCTTATACAGAACTGCTAATTTTTTTAAATCCATAGTTTTTTTGATATTATAATTAATAAGGTCGATTTATTTTATACGCGTCCAATAACGTTCAATCTCTTCCAAAGATTTACCGGTTGTTTCTGGAACTAATTTCCAAACGATTAACATATAAGGCACACACATTACAGCAAACAAGAAGAATGTTCCAGCGGGGGTAAGATTTTGGAGCATCCAAGGTGTTAACTGACCAATTAAATACGTTCCAATCCATAGAGAAAAACCAGCAATAGACATAGCTAAGCCACGCACTTTTGTAGGATACATTTCAGAAAGAAGGACAAATACTACAGCACAAATAGAAACTGCACAACAGAAAACATAGAATAAGAAAAATACGAGTAAAAAAAGGCTTGATATAGCTAAAGCTTCTCCATATACAAAATAGAAACCAATAAGTAGTAAAGAAATAATCATTCCTGATACTCCATAATATACCAGTTTTTTACGACCTACTTTATCAATGATAACAAGTGCCAATATTGTAGTTAATGTATTAACCACTCCTACTAATACCTGATAGAACAATGAATCACCACCAGAAAGTCCCGCATTCTCAAAAATAGAAGGTCCATAATAAAGTACAGCATTTACTCCCATAAATTGCCCCAACATTGCAATACAAACTCCTATTATCACCGCTTTCATAATGCCAGGTTGCAAAAGTAACGTCCATTCCGATCTGGATTCCGACAAAATCACTGCTTTAGTTTCATTCATTTGAAATACAGCATCTTCTATTGAAAGATAAATTTTCTTCAAAATTCCTAATCCTCTAGCTTCCTTACCTCTCAATATCAACCAACGGGGGCTTTCGGGTATAAAAAAGATTATAAGGAAGAATAATATAGCAGGCAATGCTTCCATGCCCAACATACCACGCCACACTTCTGTTACAAATACTTTGTTAAGCCATCCTGTTCCTACTTCTGGACTACTCCCTGCCCATGCCAACAATTGGTAATTCACTAAATAGGCTCCCAAGAAACCAACAGTAACAGCAAGTTGGTACAAAGAAACAAGTCTACCGCGATACTGCGCAACAGCCAACTCTGATATATACAATGGAGAAATAATAGAAACAACTCCTATTCCAACCCCTCCAATAATACGATATATCACTAACTGATTAAAGTCAGCACATAAAGCACATCCCACTGCAGATGTCGAAAATAAAATAGCAGAAAGAATCATTGTTATTTTACGACCGAACTTATCGCTCAAAACTCCTGCAAACAAAACTCCAAAGATAGAACCAACCAAAGCGCATCCTACATACCAACCTTGTTGCAACGCATCCAATTGGAAAAGGGTTGTTACCTGAGCTATTGTTCCAGAAATGACTGCTGTATCATATCCAAACAAAAATCCTCCTAAAGCAGCAACAAAAGAAAGAAATACCAGATAGCCTATATTAACTGTAGATTTCATAAATTAATCGATTATAGTAGTTATATCATTTTATAGTTTTAACTTTCTCCTTATAAATATTGCCAAAACGGTCTGTAACACAAATTTCAATTTCAGCATTCTTATTTGTAGGGGTAGCCCGAAATAGATGTTCTGTTTTTATTGGCATAATCCAGTCATAAACAACTCTTTCTTTATCAGAGCAGATAATCTTTGCTTCAGGATCATATCCCTCAAAGCGTTCCATAGCACCCATATATTTGCCATCTTCATACCACTCCACTTTCCATAGTTCATCCCAATTCCAGACATTAGCAATGATATCTTCAGGACGCTCATCTGATGCTCCAACCGGATAAACCCTAAATTGATGAGTTATAGGATAACCTATACTCTTATAAGCCCAGGTTACTTTGTTTCCGGACACTTTATAAACTCCATAACCACTTGGAGTACCATCTGTACATATATCGGCTTTCCAAAAGGTACCACATACAGCAGCTGTATTATGCTCCATCAAACTATCATTAAAAACAACATTCCAATTATAATGACTATGTCCGGTAAGAAGGTGGGCATCGTAGCCTTTCAAAATATCATATAAACTGGCAGCATTGCTTGTTTCATCCGGCAATAGAGCATTAAATTGCAATTCTTTCGTAGAGCTAGATGGAATATGCATGGATACAAAAACCAAATGATCTTTAGGAACAAATTCCAAATCTTTTTCTAACCATTGTAAAGTGCGTTCATCAATATATCCTATATAGCGATAATTTCTATTAATATAATAGTTATTATTCAATACTATATAATGTGCTTTACCACGATTAAACGAATAGTATATTGGTCCAAAATAATCCTCAAATGTTTTATAAGAATGTTCATAAGAACGTACACCATATTCCATATCATGATTACCAATGGTGCGATAAACAGGAATATCTATCACATCAGATGCCTCAATGTATTTAGAGAAAAACGATGGAGTATTGCCCACAATATCACCACAATCCAGTATAAACAATTCATCATTCTTGACTTGCTTATTTATATATTGATGCACATCCTGCAAGTATTTCACATATCCTGCAATATCAGTTTCTTTTGCAACTTGCACATCCGATTGTACTAAGAAAATATGATCAATATCATTCTTTGAATTCTTGATTAATGTGAAATCATAAGTTTGTGACTCACCGTCTATTCTCTGATAATAACAAGGAAGACTATGCTTTCTAACTGGCAGATATCCCGCAGGGGTGGTTATATAAACAAAACGGGCATCTCGATGGTAAGGTATTATATATTTGCCGTTAATATCAGTCAATACACAGTCAAAACCATTTGTTACAACCACATTAGGTACACCTTTTCCTTGACATTTCACTAGCCCCTTAATATTATTATTCAATGTTTGAGCTACAATATCTACGCTTATAATGCACAAGCAAAATAAAAAACAATATCTGATCAGAACATTCATCTTACTTTATATTAAAATATTCATTATACCTATTATATAAGTAACCCGCCTGCAAATAAGCAGATTGAGGACTCATAAAATGAGAAAATTCGAATGTTATAGCTTTATCATATCCTGCCCTTTTTGCAGCTTCCAATTTCATTCGTAGTTTATCAAACTTTATGGGCAAAAAGTCAATAGGCATATCACGATCAAATGTTTCTGCATTAGTCCAGCATTTCATTCCATATTTATCAGCAAGTTTCTTATTCACACTAAAAAAAGCATCTAGTTCATCATAATCAATATGTCCGTCTTGAAAAGCACAAGCATCCACCACATCATGAATACCATCAAATATTTCATTCCATTCCGCTTCATGTTCTTGAACAGAAACTGCATCTTCCTTGGTCAATTTTCCTGTCCCCATTACCGCCTTCTTACCATCAATCCATGGTGAAATAAATGTTGGCAATCCTCCAGACACCTCTTTACATTGTTTCCCCATAGAATGAAAGGCATTAATAGCTCCTTTCGTCTTACGACTTATCTCAGTACTAATATACCAGCCTCCAAAACTTTTATACTTTTCGCCATAATTTTCCCATACTTCATCAATCACATACTTATTATCTTCTATTTCCCAAGATAAATCACCGGTATCCCAATATTTACCAGAATCGTATAAACCAAAATAAAATTTCATTTTATACTTCTCTGCTAGACGAAGATACATATCTACCAAATCAACAGAAGGCATATAACACCCTTTATTCAGCAAATAACGAGAAGGGTAAGTTATAAACTTACGATAACCAGAACGTATCATAATAACTGTGTCAATTCCAATATTTCGCATATATTGAAAGTCTTGATCCCATTCATTTTCTCCCCAATTTTGATGAGGAATATCATGAGATATTTCATCTAGAAAAGTACCGGTGATTTTTAAAGCGTTCTCTTTAGGTACTATAAATTCCCCTATTTCTATTTTGGGAGAGGGAATAGAAACAACTTCCCTCTCCTCACCTAATAATGAAGGAGCAGTTAACATGGAAGCACCAGCTAAAGCTGCTTTTTTAAGAAAATCCCTACGTGTGTTTGCCTTCATAATTAATAACTTTAAGATTAACCATTATGTATTTAAAACCTATCGAATAAATATCTCACAGCATTTATGATACTTATGATAAAACTTTCATTTTTGTATCACGATGCAAATATATATATATTTATTATATAAACAATATATAATTAATATTTTTATTATATCAAGCTTAAATTATTACTATTTTATTTATATATACATATTAAAAACGTAATATATAGATATGCAAAAAACAAAAGAAACATTTTTTAAATAAAAAACATTCAATATTAAAAGTACATCATTATATGATAAAAGATATAAGACACAAACTATCAGTAGCCATATCATATAGAAAATAATATTTTTACCTATATCCTCCTTATTAATAAATATATTAATTATATTTGTAGTGGATACATAAAAAAGAACGGAATTATATGAATCAACAGTTTTTAAAAGAAATCGAAATCGGATCTAAAAATGCGTTAGTTAAGAAGAGAATCATTACACATTATTTATATAGTGGAAGTTCCACCATTACTGACCTTTCCAAAGAACTAGATTTAAGTGTACCAACTGTTACCAAATTCATCAGTGAAATGTGTGAAGATGGTTATATCAATGATTATGGGAAATTAGAAACAAATGGAGGAAGACACCCTAACTTATATGGTTTGAATCCTGAATCCGGATATTTTATAGGAGTAGATATCAAACGTTTTTCTGTCAATATAGGCCTCATTAATTTCAAAGGTGATATGGTAGAACTTAAAATGGATATACCTTATCATTTCGAAAATTCAATTGAAGGATTAAATGAGCTATGTAAACTAATCCTCAACTTCATTAAAAAACTTAGCATCGATAAAGAAAAAATTCTAAATATAAATGTGAATATTTCAGGGCGAGTAAACCCTGAGTCAGGATATAGTTTCAGTCAGTTCAACTTTGAAGAACGCCCATTGGCAGATATTTTAACCGAAAGATTAGGACATAAAGTAACCATAGATAATGATACTCGTGCCATGACTTATGGAGAGTATATGCAAGGCTGTGTTAAAGGAGAGAAAAATATCATCTTCATAAATATAAGTTGGGGACTGGGCATTGGAATCATTATAGATGGAAAAGTCTATACTGGAAAATCCGGCTTCTCCGGAGAATTTGGTCACGTCAATACATTTGACAATGAAATACTATGCCATTGCGGCAAAAAAGGATGTCTGGAAACAGAAGCATCAGGTTCGGCACTACATCGTATCTTATTGGAGCGCATTGGCAATGGAGAAATCTCTATCTTATCCGACCGTACTAAAACGAAAGACGATTCACTTACATTAGATGAAATCATTACAGCAGTAAACAAGGAAGATTTATTATGTATTGAAATAGTAGAAGAAATTGGGCAGAAGCTAGGTAAACAAATAGCCGGACTCATTAATATTTTTAATCCGGAATTAGTCATTATAGGCGGAACTCTGTCATTAACGGGCGATTATATCACACAACCAATAAAAACAGCAATTAAAAAATACTCTCTAAACTTAGTAAACAAGGATTCAGTCATTTCAACTTCCAAACTTAAAGATCGAGCTGGCATCGTCGGCGCATGCATGTTAGCACGAAGCAGGATGTTTGAGAGCTAAAGCTCCAACATCCGCTTCATAAAAGCTTTTATGCCTTCCACATCAGTAGCTGCAGGCGCCCATGAGGCAAGATCTTGTAGCGGAAGTGGCTGATAGGGCCCCTTTTTTATTTCAAAAATAACAGTACCCGATTCTAAAGCAATAATGCTATGCCATGTGCAAGGAGGAATCTCCAAACCATACTTCCCTTTTGCAGGATTAAGACATACTTTTTCCGTCACATTCCCCACTTCATCATAGAAGAAAGCCAATAAACTTCCGCGCAAAACCAAGTAGGTCTCATCTTTATCAGTATGACGATGAGGTGGCAGATAGGTATCAGGTTCTAAAGCATTTAACATACGATGAACAGGAGCATCCATTGTAGTATGAAGATTATAATTCATACGTAAACGTGGATTCTCCTTTGCTTGAGATGTAACAGTATCCAACAACTCTTCCGTTATCAACTTCATCATTTTATTACTTCAGCAACTGAATAAACTTAGTTAAGAGTTCTGTTTTATCAGCCTCAATAGTCAAATTTTTACCTTCTCTATCTACTATAATTGCAGCATCTTGTGAAGATATTAGGGAAGTCATTTTAGTTATATCCCCCGCCACAAACAGACATCCTGAAAAAAGAGGGACAATCACTTCTTTGGTTTGTCCATTCCAACTCACAAAAACAGCCTGCATTGGGCAAAAAGTCGTATATCCGGCAGCATTTAAACACTGCATTAGCTTATGTTCTAACTTAGGAGCCGTATGCAACGCATACCAACATGTCATAGTATCATTTGTTATCATATCGTTTGCTTTTTCCATCCTTTTAATAAATCTTTCACAAATAAAATCCAACCTACGCAACCAACGCCAGCCAAAAATACAAATCCTATTAGAATCATGATTTTGTTAGGCTTAGCAGGACGCAATGGAACTGTAGCCGGTTGAACAACAGTATAAACCGGAGTAATCTCCTGCACTTTCGCCTTGGCCATCTGCAATTGCTGAGATACTTGTGTATATACTTGATATGCTAAATTCATCTCATTCTGCAGACGTTCTTGTTCTGCACGATAACTTAGCATAATTATATTTTGATTTGCATCTACAAAGTTAGCATATTTTTTCTGAGCTTCTGTATAATTGGCTTTTGCTTCTCCATAAAGTTTCTCAGTAAAAGCTAAATCATGCCGGGCTTTATTCGTCCGATAATCAGTGATATAATTTTGCAAACAATGCATTACTGTATCTGTCAATGAAGCAGAAATCAAAGGGTCTTGCATAGTTACCGATAACGTGGTCACACCTGTCTTTTTATCCGCAGCGATAGAAATGCGTTTACTTAGTGCACCGGCAACCCCAGATTCTTCGAAAGTTAACTGAAAAGGATCGAATTTAACTTCACCTTCTTCAGGCTTATCTTTAAATAAAGAGAGTGTCCATCCTAATGCTTTAAACGGAGCAGATATTACTGCACTCCACCAAGGTGCACGCTGATAATCTTTTAAATAAGCATATAAAGTAGTATCTATTTCCCCCTTCTGATCTTTAACTTTGACATCAAATAACTCAATAAGAAAAGGAGTAGAACTTACAATATCAGGATAAAGATCGGGAGACAAAGCATCCTCACCGGAAGAGCTTCCCAAATTGATTCCGGCCATGGCAGCCAAGGCACCCATACTTCCTCCACCAGACTTACCACCACTCTCAGGTGCTAACGTAACACTTGTTGAATATTCTTTAGGAATACTAAATGCAACAACCAATCCGACTAAAGCAGCAATACCACATGCCTTGAAAATTAATTTACGACCAGCCCAAACTTTCTGTGCAAGTTCTATTAAATCAATCTCCTGTTCCTCAGGTTGCTGAGGGGTCTTATTTTGTATTTTATCTTCACTCATATGCTCTATTTCTTAAAAAGATTAACCATTGTCGCAACCATCGTTGCCAACGAAGCAGCAGAAGTACCCATACCAATAATCTCAGCAGCACTCATCTTCTTCCTTGGATCTTTACTCGGAACAATAATTTCACTACCAGGCTCAATAGCTTTTGTATTTCCTGATTTCAAACGTGAAACCGTACCATTCATATAGACAATATAAGCTTTTCGCTTCTTTGCATCATTGCCAAAACCACCGGCTTGATTGATATAATAACGTAAATTTTCACCTTTCTTATAAAGAACTGTATTAGGATACATCACAGCTCCATTGATCTTTACCGTACTTACGTATTCCGGCACAAACAACATATCTCCTTCTCGCAACACCATATCATAATCCGAACCCGGATTCTGCAACGCTTTATCCAGACTAATACCAACTGAATAGGAATCTGATAGATCAAGCTTTTTTATAGAAATAGAATCACCGACACCCATTTGAGTCATGCGCAATGCATCTTCTTTACGGCGAAGTTCCTCTTCTGTCATTTTACGAATCAAACGAGCACCTTTTACATAAGCATCAGGAGTTATACCACCGGCTTTTGCAATTAAATCACTCAAACGTTCATTCTTCTTTGACAAAGCATAACTTCCATTGAAAAGCACCTCACCTCCTACAGTTACATTTTGCTGTTTATGATAAGCTGGGCTCTTGCGAATATATATTTCGTCAAATGGTTCAAGATGAAAATTATCGCTACCATCACCTAGCAACAAACCATCTTTCAAATCAAAAGAGAAATTTTGCCCTACTGTAGTACTGAATGTAGTACTTTTCGGTTCTTTCACACGACGGGCTATTTCAACTTTTGTAGTTGCAGCAGCTTCCAATAAACCACCTGCCTGTAAAATCATATCTTCCACAGTCATATTATCCGAATAGAGATAAGTACCCGGATTGGCAACTTCACCATGAATGGTTAAAGTGGACTCTTCTTTCAGATCATGGATACTAGGAATATATAAAACATCATTTCGTTGTAGAGGAATATCTGCTATTGTTCCATTAAGCAACCCTTTAACGTCTACTTGAATAATTTCATGCGAGAGGTCTTCACGTTCACGGTCAATGATAGCGCGATTTAAAAACGCATCACCACGAACACCCTCTGCTTTCTTAATCAATTGTTTTACTGTATTCACTGTTCCGTTCAACTGATATAAACCTTCACGATATACAGCTCCACGAACTTCTACACGATTTTCGAAGCGTTGCAACACAGAATCCACGGTTACAACATCACCATCTTCTACACGGAATACAGAATAATCCATTTCATCCACATTATATATTTGGTGTTCACGACCGCTCTTACGGATAACACGAATAGCTTTTTTATAAGCATCGCCAGTAAAACTACCTGCATATGTCAACAATGTAGCTATAGTTTCGGTTGGTTTCATTTCATAAAACATTGGACGCTTAACCTTTCCTAATATCTGTACCAATGATTGATAAGGATCTACAAGAATTACATCACCATCTTGTAAACGGACATCATCTTTCATTTTACCCTTCATTATAAAGTCATAAACATCCAGATCTGCAATAACATTTCCGTTACGCACCACTTTAATACTACGCAAGCTACCTATTTTATTCACTCCTCCTGCACGGTATAAAGCATGAAATACAGAAGCAAAAGAAGAAAGAGTATATGTTCCGGGAACAACAACTTCTCCCATTATATTTACTTGGATAGAACGAATTTCTCCCAAAGTTAACTTCACCTGGGTAGATGGAACATTTCCCGTTACACCGGAATATATCCTAGCAAATTCTTGTCTCAAATAATTATTGGCCTCTTTCACGGTCTTTCCACTTAGGTAAACCGGCCCCAAGTTATTAACTAAAATACTTCCTTCAGGAGAAATTGTTTGACGAATAGTTGTTTCAGAAGCTCCCCAGACATCAATGATCACCTCATCTCCAGGACCTAAACGATAATTAACCGGAGTGGCAACATTTACATTAGGCTCGAACGTCAAATTTGCATTAGTAAATATATTATGACCAAATATTTGTTGTGTCGGATCTTCTTCCTCCAAATACATGCCACCATTATTACCATCAATCCATAATGAATCGCCCGTGATTTCCATTTGGTCACCACGATACATCTGTCGTCCGTTGACAGTACGTAAGCCTTTTATAGTACGTTGTTGGGTATTATTACGGTGATTTAGAGAATTAGCATCAGCTTTCTTTTCCGCATTTTGCTGCCCACGTTGACGTGATTGATTTTGTGTATTGCTTTGTTGATTTCCAGATTTAGAATCTTCATATTTTTGCTGAATTCTCTCAACTTGCTCTTTTGTGACCCCTCTTCGCATTAATTCAGTAGTAATCTGCTTTTGAGTCTTCCCCATTTGTTGAGAGCTTTTTACATACTGAATAACTTGATCATCTGACATTTGCTGGGCTACAGCCACTCCTGACAAAGTAAATATCAAGAATAATAGTGCTATTAATCTACGCATAAGATATTCTGATTAATCTTTAGAGTTCTTGTAATAAATATAAATCGGGCACAAAGGTAGCATATTATTTTCATAATATACATTTATTTCACCTCTAAGTTTTTGAAAAAGCATTAAAAAGTACTCTCCGTCATATTCTCTAACATGAGCGTAGAAATGGTAAATTATGGCACTATTTTTTTTATTTCACTTAATAAAACAGCATTTTTTTCAGTATAACTATGTTCAACTAATTCCGAAAGGATTTTATAAATCTGTTCATAATCATAAACAGATGACACTTCACATTTTATTTTATCATGCCAGGTTGGCACCGAAGCAACTTTATTCGTTTCTTCAAAAACATATACGCCCCCACTACGCCCCATTACTCCGGCTTCCAAAATAAGGGCACAAGCTTCAGGCAAAGTCATCAAGCTATGAGGGTCATCCGGATATACATCTCCAAAACGTACAATAATAAAACTGCCTCCTAAACCCTTTTCCTTCTGTAACTTTTGTCCCAATGATTGCACATACAATTCGGATAAACGTTTACTATACCCTACAATATGTTCTAGTTGGACAGTTTGATCTGTAGATATCAAGATCATACGGCAAACCTTATATTTCACAGCTAAATCTGCAATATTCATCGTCCCCAAGACATTGACCTGTAAAGCTTCGGAAACATAATCTTCCATTAATATAGGTTGTTTATAAGCAGCAGCATGAAACACTAACTGAGGCTGTGTTTCTTTAAAAATGGCTTCCATACGTGTACGATTAGTTACATCAGCCACCAACACACGAACATCCAAGTTTTTCCAATGATCCGAAAGATCCAATTGTACATCATAAAGAGGAGACTCCGCTTGATCCACTAAGATTAGCTGATATGGATTTAAGGTAGCCAATTGGCGTACAATTTCCTTTCCAATAGTCCCGGCAGCACCAGTAATCAAAATTCGATTTCCCTCTATATGTGGAGTAATCTTTCGAATATCAATTTGCACCGGTTCTCTTCGTAACCAATCTTCTATCTGGATATTTTTAATCAATCCATCATCCAAGCAGTTACTCAATGGTGGAATAGTCATAACATGAATATTACGTGATGACCACTTATCTAACACTCCCAAAGTTTCCAAATCAGCGATCTTACATGGAGACACAATTACAGTTTGTACGTTTTTCTTCTTAAGATACTCAAATAGTTTGTCATCATTAGCATAAACCCTACATCCCATAGTATGTTTGCCAATCATATCCGGTTCATCAGATATAAATCCACGCAAACGAAAGTGATTATTACGACTAACCCTTAATGACTTTGCAACATTAACTCCCGTTCCATGGCATCCATATATAAATACATTCACAGAATGACGCGCATCAAAAGCAATTGCCTCATAAAGCATTTTCACAGCAATACGCAGACTTACCATAAATATGAAAGAGAAAACATATGCTATAAATAAGACACTTCCTGGTAGCGTTTCTCCCAAACCTAAAGCAGACCAAAATAAATTCCCCAATCCCAGCACTCCATAGCCTAGTGTTAGACTTTGGAACACTCGGTAAATATCAACAAAAGAAGAAAAGCGAATTACACCTACATAGGTACGAAGAACATGAAAAAAACAAAGATTACTTAACAATGCAAGAATGAACATCCATGCATATAAAGAGAAAGGATAGCAAATAGATGAAATACGAAATTGCAGTAAATACGCAAAAAACATTGCTATCACCACAATCAACACATCCACCAGTAAAACCGTCCATTTAGACGCAATACGAGAAGAAAGATATTTATAATATAATCTCAAATTCATAAACAGTATCAGACCATTTTATTCACAAGGTCATTTTACAAAGATGCTGTTTTTTGTTTGATTATCCAATTTTTCCAGAAGAAATAACACATTACCCAAACAGAAAAATATACTCAAAAAAATAAATCTAAAAATTCAATCAAATCTTTTTGCTTATTCAAATAAAAATGTACCTTTGCACCCCGTAAACAAGCCGCTATAGCTCAGTTGGTAGAGCAACGCATTCGTAACGCGTAGGTCGCCAGTTCAAGTCTGGCTAGCGGCTCATAAAAAAGAGATGCCATAAGCGTCTCTTTTTTTATTACCTGACTTAGAAACGGTTTTTCAGTTAGGAACAAGTATATTTCGCTTATTCTTTTTACCTTTGCCCGACTTTTATTATTAGAATATATGGATAAGAAGAAGAAAAAAATACTCATTGGAGGATTAGTGTCATTAGTCCTCATCGGGTTCATTTGTACCGGAACTATTTACTACTTTTTATTTGCCCCACAGTTCCATCCACAGAAGACAACATATATATACATTGACCGTGACGATACTATTGACTCCATATATAATAAGGTAAAAAATCAGGGGCACCCCACAAGCTTCAAAGGATTCTTATGGATGGCGAAGTATCGAGACTACCCACGAAACATTCATACAGGACGTTATGCTATTCATCCGGGTGAAAATGTATATCATGTTTTCAGCCGCTTATATCGCGGATATCAAGATCCAATAAACCTCACCATTGGTAGCGTACGTACCCTTGACCGATTAGCGCGCAGTATAGGCAAACAACTTATGATTGATTCGGCTGAAGTAGCCAAGGTAATGAATGACTCTTTATTCCAACATAAATTGAGTTACAACAAAGAAACCATACCCTGTTTATTTATTCCGGAAACATACCAGGTCTATTGGGACATGAGCGTAACGGACCTCTTTGAACGTATGCAAAAGGAACATCAAAAATTTTGGAACCAAGAACGCCTAAATAAAGCTACAGCTATTGGGATGACACCAGCAGAAGTTTGTACTCTTGCTTCCATCGTCGAAGAAGAAACAAATAACAATCCGGAAAAGCCTATGGTAGCCGGACTATACATCAATCGGCTACATTCGGATATGCCTTTGCAAGCCGATCCTACGATAAAATTCGCACTTCAGGATTTTGGACTAAGAAGAATCACCAATGCTCACCTCAGTGTCGATTCACCCTACAACACCTACCGTAACCTCGGTTTACCTCCAGGTCCTATACGAATCCCCTCTCCTATCGGATTAGACGCAGTACTGAATTATGTCAAACATGACTTTATTTATATGTGCGCCAAAGAAGATTTCTCAGGTACACATAATTTTGCATCCAATTATGCCGACCACATGAAAAATGCAAGAAAATATTGGAATGCATTAAACGAAAGAAAGATTTTCAAGTAATTTAATGATAAAATAAAAGCAAAAGGCTATATTTGCGTCCACAATTAATCAATGACTAATACTTAAACAATCAAATATGAGCAAGCAACTCTTACTTGGCGATGAAGCCATTGCACAAGCTGCATTAGATGCCGGTCTCTCAGGCGTATACGCCTATCCCGGCACTCCTTCTACGGAAATAACCGAATATATTCAGATGGCACCCATTACTGCTGAGCAGAACATCCACAATCGTTGGTGCACCAATGAGAAAACAGCTATGGAAGCTGCTTTAGGTATGTCCTTCGCAGGTAAACGTGCATTAGTGTGTATGAAACATGTGGGTATGAATGTAGCCGCAGACTGTTTTATCAACTCTGCTATTACAGGTGTAAAAGGCGGCATGATTGTCATAGCAGCCGATGATCCCAGCATGCACTCTTCTCAAAATGAGCAAGACAGTCGCTTTTATGGTGATTTCTCGTTGATCCCGATGTACGAGCCAAGCAATCAACAAGAAGCTTACGACATGGTATACAATGGCTTTGCTTTTTCGGAACAAATGGGGGAACCTGTGCTGATGCGTATGGTTACACGCTTAGCGCACTCTCGTTCAGGTGTAGAGCGCAATGCACAGCAACCACAAAATGAACTTTCATTCAGCGAAGATCCGCGTCAATTCATTTTGCTCCCCGGCAACGCGCGTAAACGTTACAAAGCCCTGTTACAACGTCAGGATGAGTTTATCAAAGCCTCCGAAAATTCTCCATACAACAAATATACAGATGGGCCTAATAAAAAGTTAGGCATTATTGCATGTGGTATCGGCTACAATTACTTAATGGAAAATTATCCTGAGGGATGCGAGTATCCCGTACTGAAAATAGGTCAATACCCTCTTCCCAAAAAGCAGCTGATGCAACTGGTAAGTGAATGTGACGAAATATTAGTATTGGAAGATGGACAACCATTTGTTGAAAAGCAATTGAAAGGCTATCTGGGTATTGGTGTAAAAGTAAAAGGACGTTTAGACGGAACATTATCCCAAGATGGAGAATTAAATCCGGACACAGTTGCATCCGCGCTTGGAAAAGAAAATAAAAGCGAATTCAACATTCCTTCTATAGTAGAAATGCGCCCGCCAGCACTTTGTGACGGCTGCGGTCACCGTGATATGTACATCGTACTCACACAAGTACTAAAAGAAGAATATCCCACTCATAAAGTATTCAGCGATATAGGCTGCTATACCCTGGGAGCTAACGCACCATTCAACGCTATTAACTCCTGCGTGGATATGGGTGCTTCTATCACCATGGCTAAAGGAGCTTCCGATGCAGGACTGCATCCGGCAGTAGCTGTAATAGGTGACTCTACATTCACTCATTCAGGAATGACCGGATTATTGGATTGCGTAAACGAAAACGCAAACGTAACCATCGTCATTTCGGACAACGAAACAACCGCCATGACAGGAGGTCAAGACTCTGCCGGAACCGGACGAATCGAAGCTATTTGTACAGGCATCGGCGTTGCTCCCGAACATATCCGTGTAGTAACTCCTTTAAAAAAGAATTATGAAGAGATGAAACAGGTGATTCGCGAAGAGATTGAATATCGCGGCGTATCCGTCATCATCCCTCGCAGAGAATGTATTCAAACCTTAGCACGTAAAAAACGAAATAAGTAAAACCATGAAAAAAGACATCATACTTTCCGGCGTGGGAGGACAAGGAATTCTCTCAATTGCCACTGTAATTGGAAAAGCAGCCCTGAAAGACGGTTTGTATATGAAACAATCGGAAGTACATGGTATGAGCCAGCGAGGTGGAGACGTTCAGTCCAACCTGCGTATCAGTGACCAGCCTATTGCTTCTGATCTTATCCCGACAGGAAAATGCGACCTAATCATTTCATTGGAACCCATGGAAGCCTTGCGTTACCTTCCCTACCTCAATCATGAAGGTTGGTTGGTAACTAACGAAGCCCCATTCATTAATATTCCCAACTATCCTGCCGAAGAAGCGATTAAAGCAGAAATCAACAAACTACCACATAAAATCATGTTGAATGTGAACGAGGTAGCTAAAGAAATTGGTTCTACCCGTGTCGCCAACATTGTATTACTAGGTGCAACCATCCCTTTCCTAGGTATCGATTATGTAAAAATGCAAGACAGCATTCGGGAAATCTTCCAACGCAAAGGAGAAGAAATCGTAGAATTAAATCTCAAAGCTTTGGCAGCAGGTAAGGAAATCGCAGAGAAACTGATGTAAACCAATTCAAAACTCAAAACGCCATGAACGACAAATACTGGGAAGAAGACATAGAAACCATGCCGCGAGAGAAGTTGCGTGAATTGCAGCTTCAAAGGCTGAAAAAGACTATCAATATAGCAGCAAGTTCGCCATTTTATAAGAATGTATTTCAAAAACACAATATTACCGCAGATAGTATCCAGTCAGTAGAGGATATCCGTAAGATTCCATTTACAACCAAAGCTGACATGCGCGACAATTACCCTTTCGGACTCGTATCAGGTAATATGCGTGAAGATGGAGTTCGCATTCACTCTTCAAGTGGCACAACAGGCACTCCGACTGTTATTGTTCATTCCCAGCACGATTTAGACTCTTGGGCAAATTTGGTGGCACGATGTCTCTACACTGTAGGGCTTCGCAAAACCGATGTTTTTCAAAACAGTTCAGGTTATGGTATGTTTACCGGTGGATTAGGCTTTCAATATGGTGCTGAACGTTTGGGAGCATTAACCGTACCGGCAGCAGCTGGAAACAGTAAACGACAAATCAAGTTTATAACAGATTTCAAAACTACCGCACTCCATGCTATTCCCAGCTATGCAATCCGTTTGGCCGAAGTGTTTCAGGAAGAAGGCATAGACCCGACTAATACCACCCTTAAAACGCTTCTTATCGGTGCTGAACCGCATACCGACGAACAGCGTAAAAAGATTGAGCGAATGCTTGGTGTAAAAGCCTACAACAGCTTTGGTATGACAGAGATGAATGGTCCGGGTGTCGCTTTTGAATGCACAGAACAGAATGGCATGCATTTTTGGGAAGACTGTTTTCTCGTTGAAATTATCAACCCTGAAACAGGCGAACCTGTTCCTGAAGGTGAGATAGGCGAACTTGTACTAACCACCCTTGATCGTGAAATGATGCCGTTACTACGATATCGTACACGCGATTTAACTCGCATCCTACCAGGAGAATGCCCTTGTGGACGTACTCACCTTCGCATTGACCGAATTAAAGGACGCAGCGACGACATGTTTATCATCAAGGGAGTAAACATTTTCCCTATGCAAGTTGAAAAGGTATTGGTACAATTCCCACAATTGGGCAGTAACTACCTCATTACACTCGAAACTGTTGACAATCAAGACGAAATGATTGTAGAGGTAGAACTCAGTGATCTATCTACCGACAATTACATTGAATTGGAAAAGATCCGCAAAGAGATTACCCGCCAACTAAAAGATGAAATCCTCGTCACGCCTAAGTTAAGGTTGGTAAAGAAAGGTTCTCTGCCCCAAAGCGAAGGAAAAGCCGTCAGGGTGAAAGATCTACGAGATAATAAATAAACCCATTTGAAACTTCATACTTTTACACTCCTATAAGCGTAACCCTACGCTTATAGGAGTGTTGGCTTATACATATAAGTGTGTAAGGCTACGCACTTATATGTGTTAGATAAGAAAGTTCATCGGCTAAAAGAGTAGAAAAGTAAAAGGAACGGTAGTCAATCCAAGATTACCGTTCCTTTTCTATAGAAAGCCGCACCGATGATGTGATGAAACTCCGAATGACATGATTTGAGAGCTCACCCTCTTTGTAATCCACCGACTCAAGAGTTACCCCGAAGGGCGTGGCCCGCCATTGAGGAGCGAAGCTTGTCTCGGTATTTCATAAAACTTGATGAGTTTCCCGATCCAACCAATGCGGCTATTTTTTCTATAACAAAGATAAATAGTTTCTATGAAAGAAACAAGGAAAAACAACATTTTATTTGATATATTCCTAAGTTTTAACCCTTCCACAGCATATTCACAAACAGAAAGTGCTGACTACCAAATGAGTAATCAGCACTTTGTA
>USLU01000043.1 GCA_900555635.1 uncultured Bacteroides sp. | reverse complement strand
TAACTATATTCCCCTCCTCCTGGGAGGAGGGGTGCCCAAAGGGCGGGGTGGTAGGCGAATGCATAATCTTAATCATTCTTTCAAAGGTACTTAATTCACCTACCACCTCCCCCCGTTGGGGTACTCCTCCTCCCAAGAGGAGGAGAATTGAGATAGTCCGAGATAGTCACATTGAAATAATTGATAAATATATAAGTTTAGATATGAAAAAGATAAAATATATCCTTGGAGCAATAGCCCTTATAGCCCTCCCCTTACAAGCCCAAGCCCAGAATCAACCTAAAGACTCTACCGTAACCCGCACGGTTGTTGTAGAACAGGAATATAACCCGGACATCATGGATGCCTCCAAAGTAAACGTACTTCCCAAAGTAGAGCCTCCTACCGTGAGCAAAAAAGAAGTGGAATATGACGCCACGCTTATGCCTGCCGGAAACATTCCTGCTCCCACCATGCAAGCCTATACAGGTAAGGAAACACAGAGCAAAGCATCTCCGGGATATGCCCGTCTTGGATATGGCAACTATGGCAACCTCGATGCCCGCGCCAACTACCTGTTCACCTTGCCCAACAGCGACCGCCTCAACCTCACTTTCCACATGAATGGTATGGACGGCAAACTGGATATGGGGGACGATCAAGCAGATTGGAATTCCTACTATTATCATACCCATGCCGGCATGGATTATGTACATGCCTTCAAGAAGGTGAACCTGAATATAGCAGGAAACTTTGACCTGAGCAACTTCAACTTCCTGCCTTATTCAGTAAACAACAAGCAGAAGTTCACTTCCGGTGACATACATTTCGGTGTAAAATCCACAAGCGACGACCTGCCCTTGCAGTTCCGTGCCGAAACGAATCTGATGTTCTATGAACGCCAACACGAATTGAGCTTCAGCGACACCCAAGAAGGCATGTTACGCACCAAGGCAGACGTAAAAGGTTCCATCTCCGAAGAGCAATTCATCGGATTGGCACTCGCCATGGACAATGTATTCTACAAGAATAACAAGTTCGAGGACTATACAGCCTTAAACCTGAACCCATACTATCTTTACGAGAATGACGACTGGAAGATCCGCCTCGGCGCCCATGTAGATCTGGCATTCGGATTTGGCAAGCAATTCCGCGTCTCTCCTGATGTAACGGCAGCATATACCTTCTCCGATAGTTACACCCTTTATGCCCAAGCCAAAGGCGGCAAGATTCAAAATGACTTCCGACGCATGGAGACTATCAGCCCCTACGGACAAACTGCCGGACAATTAGACGCTACCTACGAACAACTTAACGCTGCGCTTGGCTTCAAGGCAAGCCCCGTTGCCGGACTGTGGTTCAACATCTACGGTGGATATCAAGACCTGAAAAACGACTTGCTGCAATCCCACACCGCATTCGTTACAGGAGATTCGCCGCACTCTTCCGGGCCCTCTCCCGATCCTTACGGATATGCCCTGCTACTCGACACCCGTAATACCGACAATATTTATGCCGGTGCCGAAGTAAGCTATGCGTATAAGGACATCGTTTCTTTCTCCGCCTCCGGCGTCTACCGTGACTGGAAAATATCTGATAAAGAAGCCGATTGGTTGTTAGCTTACAAACCCGCTTTCGAAGCAAACTTCCGCATCGACCTCCGCCCTATTCCTAGTGTACTCATCAACCTGGGCTATCAAAACATTTCCCGTGAAAAGGTGAATAATGAAAAGGCAGACCCGGTCAGCAATCTCTACTTGGGTGGAAGCTATGAACTTTTCAAAGGAATTTCCGTCTATGCCCGAGTAAACAATTTGTTGAATAAGGACTATCAATACTACTGGGGATATCCTACCGAAGGACTCAATTTCCTCGGTGGAGTAAGTTTTCAATTTTAGAGAAACAAGAGCAGCGAAACACAACTAATTTGAACAAAAAAGGTCATTTTTGCTAAATTCTCCTTATATTATAAGGTAGAAAGAATCTTTTTTTTCTACTTTTGCGGGCGAATTAGGTGGCGTGAGTCACTACAAAACAGAAATTTATGCAGAAAAACCTTGTCATTGTCGAATCTCCGGCAAAAGCAAAAACCATTGAAAAGTTCCTTGGGAAAGATTTTAAAGTCCTTTCCAGCTACGGTCATATACGCGATTTGAAAAAGAAAGATTTCAGTATTGACATAGAAAAGAACTTTGAACCGCACTATGAAGTACCCGCAGATAAGAAGAAACTCGTAGCCCAACTGAAAGAAGAAGCTGAACAGGCAGAAACCGTATGGTTAGCATCCGATGAGGACCGCGAGGGAGAAGCCATCGCATGGCACTTGTACGAAGTGCTGAAACTGAAGCCGGAGAACACCAAACGTATTGTTTTCCATGAAATCACCAAAGGTGCCATCTTAAAAGCCATCGAGCAACCTCGTAATATAGACATCAACCTGGTTGATGCCCAACAAGCACGACGCATCCTGGACCGTATCGTAGGTTTCGAACTTTCGCCCGTACTATGGAAGAAAGTAAAACCCGCCCTTTCGGCAGGTCGTGTACAATCCGTTGCTGTACGCCTTATCGTAGAGCGTGAACGCGAGATTCATGCATTCCAGACCGAAGCTGCCTACCGCATCACTGCCGTATTCCTTGTTCCCGACGAAGATGGCAAACTGGTAGAAATGAAAGCCGAGTTGGGACGCCGTATCAAGACAAAAGAAGAAGCGCAGAAATTTCTGGAAAGTTGCCGTTCCGCAACATTCACTATCAATGACATCGTTACCCGCCCGTTGAAGAAGAGCCCCGCAGCTCCCTTCACCACCTCTACTTTGCAGCAGGAAGCTGCCCGCAAACTGGGATTCACGGTAGCACAAACCATGATGGTAGCGCAGCGCCTGTACGAATCAGGAAATATCACCTACATGCGTACCGACTCTGTAAACCTGTCCGAGTTTGCAATCAACGGTAGTAAAGAGGCCATCACACACATGATGGGCGAGCGTTATGTTAATCCCCGCCACTTTGCCACTAAGACCAAAGGTGCACAGGAAGCGCACGAAGCCATCCGTCCTACGTATATGGAGAATTCCAAGATTGAAGGTACCGCACAGGAAAAGAAACTGTACGATCTGATCTGGAAACGTACCATAGCCTCCCAAATGGCAGATGCTGAAGTTGAAAAGACTACTGTAAGCATAGGTATCAGCAACGAATCCGATACTTTCACCGCTACCGGAGAAGTGGTTAAGTTTGATGGTTTCCTCCACGTTTACCGCGAATCGTTTGATGATGACACCGACCAGGAAGATGAATCACGCTTATTGCCTCCTCTGAAGAAAGGACAGAAGCTTCAACACGAAGATATCACTGCCACCGAACGTTTCACCCAACATCCTCCGCGCTACACAGAAGCAAGTCTGGTACGCAAGCTCGAAGAATTGGGTATCGGCCGTCCTTCTACCTACGCTCCTACTATCTCTACCATTCAACAACGCGAATATGTATTGAAAGGCGAAAAGACGGGAGAAGAACGCGAATACAACGTGCTCATGTTGAAGGACAATCAGATAGCAGACAATACCCATACCGAGATTACCGGTGCCGAGAAGTCCAAACTAATGCCAACCGATACCGGTATTGTTGTGAATGACTTCCTGATAGAGTATTTCCCGAACATTCTCGATTTCAATTTCACTGCAAGCGTTGAAAAGCAATTCGACGAAATCGCCGAAGGTGAGAAACAATGGACGGCTATCATGAAAGCCTTCTATAAAGACTTCCACCCTTCGGTAGAGAAGACGCTTGCCTCCAAGAGCGAACATAAAGCCGGCGAACGCATTCTAGGCAATGATCCGGTCAGCGGAAAACAGATTTCTGTAAAGATAGGACGTTTTGGTCCTGTAGTACAAATGGGTACTGTAGAAGATGAAGAAAAGCCCCGCTTTGCACAAATGACCAAAGGCTTATCCCTCGAAACCATCACATTGGAAGAAGCGCTGGAACTCTTCAAGCTTCCACGTACTCTTGGCACCCATGAGGGTAAAACCGTAACTGTGGGTAGCGGCCGTTTCGGACTATTCATACAGCACAATGGAGTGTATGCTTCATTGCCCAAAACAGCAGATCCGATGACTATCACTTTAGAAGAAGCCATAGAACTGATAAAGCTCAAGCAAGAAGCTGCTGCCCAAAGACATCTCAAGAAATTCGATGAAGATCCCGATCTTGAGATTATGAACGGTCGTTACGGTCCATACATCTCTTACAAAGGAAGCAACTACAAGATCCCTAAGGATATCGTACCTCAAGATTTGAGCTTGGCTGCCTGCAAAGAGATTGTCAGACTTCAAGAGGAAAAAGATCCGGATAAGTCAAAGCGTGCAGCCAAGACACCGAAAGCTAAACCAGCTAAAGCTGCAAAGCCCGCTAAAGCCGCATCAGCTAAGACAGCAAAAGCAACAACAGAAAAGGCAACTGCAACTAAAGCAGCTGCAAAGGCAACCAAAAAGAAGTAAAATAGGAATATAAGTAGTAAAGAGGTTGTGTCACCCTGACGCAACCTCTTTCTTTTTCCCCTTGCAGATATATCTTCAATTTGAAGATAACTCCGCTCCACACAAAAGTTTGTTTTTTGAAAAACATCTGCCACACGCCATTCCAACCATACAAGAAAAGACGATAATCATGCAAGAGAGCATATAGTCAATATGATATAAGCACTTAGTTCACAGTACTGAACACTTTGTTTCATATAGTCTGAACAAATTATTTCAACTAATATAAACAATCCGTTTTGATAGTAAACACGAAATGTTTACTTAGCAGAAACAAAGTGTTTAGCTTATTGAAACGAACTGTACAGTTACTTGAAACAAGCCGTTGTACTAAATCCCGCATACTTACTCTTTCAAATTGATATGATTTTAATCAGATTAATCTTGTTATACAAATAAAGAATGCATATCTTTGGTACACACAAAGCATCGTAAACGCTGCTTAGCTATTTTGAGTGTAATACTATAAACCTTACTCTTTTTCTTTATGAGAGCGACTAAACTTCTATTAGCTATCTTAATGCCACTATGTTTCTATGCTTGTGGCAGCAAACCTTATCCTCATACAATACAGGTAGTGGACACACTAGTCTACAACAATCCAGACAATTCCATCGTACTGTTAGAACATCTGAAAGATAGTATTACCTCCGAACCCAAAGCAACACAAATGTACTATTGGCTTTTGACCATAAAAGCAAAAGACAAAGCATATGTAATGCACACATCGGACAGCCTCATCCTTGAAGTATTGCACTATTATGAAGATAAAGAAGATGAAAAGCATTTGCCTGAAGCTTACTATTATGCAGGACGGGTATATAGTGACTTGGGGGATGCACCACAAGCGCTGGATTACTTTCAAAAAGCGGCTGAATTGTTAGAAGGGAATACAGACTATCAACTAAAAAAAGTACTTTATAGTCAAATGGGTGGGCTGTTCTTTTTCCAAGATGTGTATGAAGAAGCGATGAAAGCTTACAAAAGGAGCTACTATTATAGTAAAGAATACACGAAAGACGAAGAGGGTGTAGTAATTAGTTTATGTAACATAGGAGCTACCTTCAATTTTATTGGCAATATGGATAGCGCAATGTATTATTATCAAACAGCCTATAAAACTGCAAAGAAAGACGGAAGAAAGCATCTGATTGACAGAGCCCAAAATTCTTTAATAGATTTATATACTCAACTTGAAAAATATGATTTAGCAATAGCAGCAATAAAAACATTAGATACTTGTAAACCTCATGAGCGAATTGCATCTTACACAATTGCCGCTGATTTATTCTTCCAAACTGAAAGCTTGGATTCTGCCGCATACTATTACAAGAAGCTAATAGAGATTGATGATATCTATGCACAACAAACAGCACATTGGGGATTGGCAGAAGTAGCACAAAAACAATCTGACTGCCAATCATCATTGGAACATTTACGCCAATATAATATATGGACGGATTCTATTAGAAAAGTAACTGATAGTGAAAAAATCCGTAAAACTCAATCGCTCTACAACTATCAACTACGTGAAAAAGAAAATCTCCAACTAAAAGTGAATAATGCCGAACAAAAACAGTGGATCAACTATAGCATTTCTACATTCATCATTCTGATATTATACACAATAGCGCATTTACAATATAACAAACGAAAAAAACTTCAATTAGAAGTACAATTAAACAAACTAGAAAAATTAAAAGAAGAACAATATCGAAAAAGTAACCTATTCATCGAAGAAAACAAGCGAAAAATAGAAGAATTAGAAAAAGCATTGCTGGAAAGCAGTAGTCATAATGATGAAATACAAAAGCAACTACAAAAACAAAAAGAGAAAATTATCTTCTTAAACAGCGATGCTGCAACAGATATAGAAACTCAAGCTAAAAAAGTGTCCGCATTCAAGCAAACTGAAATTTATAAAAAGTTTCATGATGCAGTATGCAATGACGCAAAAGGAATCGACTTAAAAGATTGGGAAATATTATGCTCTAAATTAGATACCTGCTATACTAATTTCACAGGAAAACTGCGTTCAATACATCCTATAAGTGATATTGATATGAAAATCTGTATACTCCTCAAAATCGACATAACTGTAACAGGAATATCCATAATCCTTAACCGAAGTAAATCGGCAATAGTTTCGGCACGCAAGAAAATGTATTACAACGTATATGGTAAAGTAGGAAAACCTGAGCAATGGGACAATTTCATTGCACAATTATAAGAACAATCGTATAAAACCGCACAAAATCGCACAAGAGGAACAGAACCGCACAAAAATCGCACAGATTTAGGTTACATGCAGAGAAAATATCGCATAGATTTACAATCGTTAAATAATAATACTAAAGACAATGAAACGATTGATTATCATGGTTTGTACTCTGCTAATACTTATTACTAGCTCATGGGCACACAGAAAACCTATAGACTTAAAGAAATCAAGGCATAGAGCTAGAGAAGAACGTTCTATGCCTCTAGTACCATCAGCCTATCAAGACGGCAATACTATCTATTTATATTCGAAACTACCATTAGAAAACCTTCAAGTGACTATTAAAGACGAAGCAGGTCAAGTAATCTCTGATGAAACCATCTTTGTATATCCGCAACAACCATATACTTTTCTTATTCAAAATGTAGTAGATGGAGTATATACCTTAGAACTGAGTAATGGTCAAGACGAATACTATGGCTATTTCGAAATAAACCAATAACTAACCAGCTCCTAGCCCTGAGGAGCATAACAACGTCAAATATATGAAAAAGAATTATTACTTATCATTAGTACTATTAGGAGTCACGCTATTCTCCTGTACCAATGAAAATACAGACGAATTTACTTCTGATAAGAAGAAGGTCGAACTCACCAAGAACGAAGCACTTAGTATTGCGTGGGATGATGCCAAAGAATTAAGTGACAAAGATATATTAGACATTGTAAGTTCATTTTCTGCCATGGAAAATAATGGTACAACAAGAAGTGATGCAGCATCTTTCAATATTACGAAAAGAACCTATATCAATAAAGAAGGAGAATTTGACAAACAAACGCTTGCGTCAAGAGCTATCCATGCAAAAGATAACATCACTTCGGAGATATGTGAAGTAGAATTTAATAATAAGAACGCTAAAGGAAAAGCTGTTATAGCAACTAATGCACAACTTCCATCTATATTAGCATATATTCCGAATATAGGAAATGAAAGTGTTATGGAACAATCAGGTGCTAATGAACTATTGCATGCATCAAAAGCTAGCTATTTATATAAAGTAATAAAGACTAAAGAATTGGTAGACTCTTTAAAACTTCCAACTCTTAAGAAGATAAGCAAGGAATTACAGATTCCTATAAACGAAATCACATACGATAAAATTAAGGATTATATCGTTTTAACCGATGCTAGTGATGCATCTACCAGAGTAACTGCCGTTCAAGGACAACCTGCAGGTATAGCAAAACTAAGTAGTTCAATTGATCCTTATATAAAAACAAATTGGGGACAAGAAGAACCTTATAATGCTTGCTTCGATTGGGATGAGAAAAAAATAGACTGGGTAAGAACTGCGAATAACGGAATGACAAAAAAGGCAGTGCCGGTAGGTTGTGTAAATGTGGCAATTGCTCAATTAATGGGATATACTCATCTTAGAGTATATCATCCACTTATTTTCCAAGTACCGGGAGCATCTGCAGCATATACATTTCAACCCGATTTCTTCAGAATGACCGCAAAGCCAACGATACAAGAAGTACCAGGTGCTGGTGCTGATCATATTAAATATATTATGTTCGACCTCTATGATATAAATAAAACAACATCACAAAAAGCACAGGACGGAGCTGTGATTGGCAGTGAAGTATCAGAGGAAAATATGCTTAATACTATGAACAAATACTTTAAATTTAATCCTAAAAGTGCTTTCCAAGGAGATGAAGTTTGGGCTTCATTACGAAACAAGAATCCAATACTTATGTTGACAAAGGATCACGCTTTCATTATCTCCGGCATCTTAATAACAGAAAAGGCGAATAAAACTCGCCAATTAGTAAAGACTAATGATGTATATTGGCATGCAAACTTTGGATGGGCAAATGCAGCCACAGGTTATTACCAGTTAGACCATAATGCAAATACATATTTTGAAGCCGGTGGAACAAATGTATGGTGCTATAAACAAGATTGTATCAAGAATATACGCGCTAAAGATTGAGTTCTCCTTATAACACTAAAACATATTAATAAGAAAAAAGCATTATGAAAAATAATATAATTATCAGTTTGATATCTTTTTCATTTATTGTGTTTGGATGTCAATCTACCGAAATGGAAGACTTACATGCCATTGACAATAGAAAAGTAGAATTGTCTCCTAAAGAACTATTAAGTGTACAATACGAAAGTGCACCCGAATTAAGCCAAACAGAAATGTACAATCTATTAGAAGCATTTCAGGCTAAAGACATAAATAAACAAAACACACGTGCCCTGTCACAACCAACTTCATTTTCTATAAACAGTAAATACTATCTAAGCAGAGACAATATCAAGAAAAACCATTCAAGTACACGCAGTGTACTTGGTGATGGGATGCAAATTCCGATTTATGAAATAAAGATTAAATCAGGAGAAAACAATGGAATCGCCATAGTTTCAGGAGATAGAAGAGCACCGCATATCCTTGCATATATTGATAAAATAAAAGATAATGATACAATATCAGCAGCTCCAAATACATTATTACAATGGGGAGAAATGTATATACGAAATGAAGTGAAGGCATTCGATGAGATTAAGGATTCTTTATATGCATCTGCCACGTCTAAAATATCAAAAGAATTGATGATACCTGTATCGGACATTAAGTTTAACGACATTAAAGACCAATTAACAATACAAATTCCGGCAACTCGTTCAAAAGTTGTCGAAGAAGTTCCTTCAAATTTGAAAATCATAACTGCTGTCCTCCCAATGTGTCCGGTAACATGGGGACAATGGGAGCCATACAACTGTATGCTTCCAGAAGGTAATTGCGAAAAATTCTTTCCCGGCTATATAGAAAAATCTAATTATCCCGCAGGTTCTGGTGTTGTAGCTATTGCTCATTTAATGGCTTATCTCGAACCGCACTTGAAAAGATCACGAAGAAATTCAGGTGGAAGTGTTACTACAGACAGAAGAAGTTACGGAAGTACAAGAAGAACTGAAGCCTCAAATAGATCTTCAAGTAGACCTTCAAGTAGCATCAGTTGGACATACTTAACTGAAAATAAAGAGATAAAAGCGCCTGACTATTTTAATGCTGGAGATCCTGTCGAAAAAAGACAAATGGTTGGAAATATATTCGATGAAATTTACTATGAAACATATTCACATACTGTCACTAATTCAAAAGGAGTGATAACAGGATCAACGTGTACTGTTTCAGAGATAGAGAGCTATATTAACTATATCTTCGATTGTAGTAGTAAAAAGAAATGGGATATAAATGTTATCAAAAATTCATTAAAAGCATTAGAACCCATATTGGTATATGGAAAACCTGACAATAAACCTTCAGATGGCGTTTATCCCTTTATAATTGATGGATTAAAAGAATGCCGTGGAAGAATAGATAACGTGCCTTACGATGTGAACGTAAACTATATTCATGCAAATTTCGGATTTGGTAGTGGTTATCAAGATGGATATTATTTAATGGATATAGAAAAAACAACAATAACATTTGAAACAACCATCCCATTAATATTTAAAGATAATGCTTTGACTATGATAGCTAATATCAAAAACAAGTCTACAAGCCGTAGAAGTCAGACTACAAATTAGTATTTTATCTAAAAACGCTTAGTAATTTTTAAACTGCTTATTTGCAGTTAAAGAATTACTAAGCAACATCAAAAAATATATAAACACTGTTATCCACATGAAATACCATAGCATCAACGCAATAAAGGCTAAAAAGAGAAAAATGTTCATTCTACTTACACTATTTGCATTCTTTTCGTCAGCATGTATTGATACTTACGATGATGCGGCAAGCAACAATGCCCCAATCAGCAAACTCATTCTAACTCCCGAAGAATATGCAAGCATTGCTTATGACGTCCCCAAGGAACTCACTGAGAATGAGATCATTGATATCATTAATGATTTTCAATCTCTCGAATCTCAAATTTGGAACAAACCTATAACAAAGAGTTCTGATAAGAGCAAGGTATCTAATATAAAAAAATACTACCTTGCCTATAATAATGGTCTAGCCAAACATAATACTACCCGTTCTGCAAATCTCTCCAAGTTTGACATACCAATATATGAAGTTGAACTAAGTAAAGGCAATAGCCAAAAAGACTTTGCAATTATATGTGGCGATGAAAGAGCTCCCAAAATACTTTTCTATGCTAACGATTATAATATCTCACTTGATAAATCTAACATTGAAATGAAGTATCTAATGGAAGTTGCCAAACAGAGTTCACTTGCGGATATCGAACTAATTGAGAATCTAAAATCGACAAAAAGGGACTCTACACTTAATAAAATTAGTAAAGAGTTTAATATTCCTTTAGAACAAATCACTAACGATTTTATTAAAACTAAAATAAAAATCAATGAAGATATTCTTACGAGAGAATATAATCCTATTGGCGGCATAACAACCCCACCAGCGCGTATAATGTCAATGGTATCTCCAATATCTAATATAGCTTGGCATCAAGACGAGCCATATAACAACCAAATGCCTACAGGTACCATATCGATCGGGGGATGGCCATCTGAAGGCAGATATCCAGTTGGGTGCGCAAACATTGCAATTGCAACACTCCTCAGCATATTACAACCAGCTATGGTTGGTGAAACAGCGTCAGGTAGACAAATTTTAATAGACTGGGATTATATTACAACTAACAGAAGTTTGAATTATCTTAGTCCGGCAAAGATGCTCGAAATGTCAGGTAGCTTATTGAGAGCAATCTATAATAGGACTAAATCAGAACCTCACTTCATAGATATTAAAAGTTTCGACGAAGATAATAATCCCTATTACGTAAAAGCCGTCATGGAAACATCAACAACAACTCTTAATATGCTTAACTACATTAAAATTTGGGCAACATACTCTGGCGGAACAAATACCAAATTCAATCCCAATACAGTAATGCAATCTCTACAAAATCAAAAGCCTGTTCTTCTTTTTGGAAATGGACATTTTATTAATGATAACCATCAGCCTATTAATGAACCACCCTATAACAGTACTCCTGGACATGGTTGGCTAATTGACGGATATTGTATAACTAGAAAAGCAGGTCAGACTAGTAACGATCTATATTGGTCGGTCAATATGGGTTGGGGCGAAGGAACATCATGTATTTATTTTAAAGCACAAAACAATTTTCAAGATTGCGATATTGCCTTCAACTATGATGGTCATGCGAACATAGCTTATTATACCCAAGAGCAATTTATGATATTTAATGTAGAGAAAAAATAAAAACATATACTTAAAACTATTCTATTTATGAAAAATATAATTTTAATCATTCTATCCCTTCTATTCTTACTAAGCTGTACTGATAAAGAAGATGAAATTAAAATAGTAAGACCCAAGACAACACTATATTCTGTAATAGTCGGGCAACAACTCAAATTAGCTATTGAAAAAGGAACAAATGATTACACATTAAATACAGACAACCGGGACATACTTTCCTTTGAATACTTCCAAGATAAAGAAATGGTAGCCATCAAAACGTTACAATGCGGAGAAGCTTCAATATTCGTGACTGATACAATGAGTGACACCATACTAATTATAAAAGTGTCAGCACACTACATAGGAAGTACAGAAATAGAAGAATGGGGAAAGTCAGCAATATTAAGCCCAGAGGTCATTGTAGAATGTAAAGATTCACATGTGAAACAACTTATTGAAGACGAATTGTGGAACTATGTGAACTTGAGGGAAGGTACAAAATACTCCTTCAACAATAAAACGAAAGAATTTAAAATGAATATTACTCAGCTAACAGAACAATACGAAGGCACATACAGTTGGAGCATAGATTCGTTGATCCTAAATTATAATAACATCACAGAAAAGTATGCTTCTACAATCATACTCCAGAAAGATATTTACATTATACAAGCTGATAAAACCAAAGAATATCAGTTATTATATCCACAAGCAGAAATTACCTCAGTGAAAGTTAGTAGGATCTGGTATGACAAAGGTAAATTACATATTCAGTAAATAAGAAATAATACTAAAATCGACCAATTATGAAACTAAAATATTACCTTATCACGACAATATTGATTTTTGTAGGCTGCTCCGAAAATGAGAACAAGCCACCAATAGATAATCTGATAAAGTTGAGCTGCTATTCAGTGCACTTCCTTGCAGGTGACGAATACATCATTGATGTACTCTCAGATTCAAAGAAACTAAGTCTGCAAGAAAAGAATCCCGAAGTAGCATCAGCTTGGTGGACGAATAACGGAAAATCAATTAGGATAAAAGGCGAAAACATCGGTAGCACATCTATCTACATCACTGCCTCTGAACAAACTGATGCAACCACAGAAATTAAAGTAATTTCCGACTATTTCTACGGAAATTATAAAGAAGACGGAAGTAAAGCCATAGCAACAGTACACTGCGATGAGAAAGACGTACAAGACAAAATTGAGAAGGAATTAAAAAGGAGGGCAGAGCAGAGAACAGGGACTATGTATTCTTTCAATAAAAATCTTAATGCCGTAATGATCAATGAGCCTAACGGAAATACATATTCCGGAGAATATGATTGGAAGATAAATCGGCTTAGAATAACAATCAATAAGAATACCTACGACTATTTATTTCAACATACCCAAAAAGGGATTATCGAGTTAGAATTGGATTTATTAGACGTGTACAAACAGGTGTATCCGGAGGCAGTAGTTCGCACCGTTAAATTACTTTCACTTTTATCACAGATAGAATAAATAGTTGTAAGCATAAAAAACGAGTCTGATTATTGCAATGTAAAAATTATATTTCAAGTTGAATAAAGGAAAAAGTAAAAATAGAAAAGGCTATTTAAAAGATAAAGACATTGGACAAGAATCTTAATGACAAGCAACAATCTATCCTAAACAGCACCAATTATACAAATTATGTATTCTTAGATAGCCAATAACAAATAGCGAAGAATAACTTTGATAAGAAAACCGTCCTTGCACCATTCCAGTTAGCAAAAAAACTAAATAATATTCCTTATGGAAATCTCCACCTATTCCACGAAAAAAAATTATTTATCCTCCAAGAAATATCGGAAGTTTAAAATAGAAACGAATAAATCTTCATATCACCAATTATCGCCTATGACATATACAGCTATTCACTTCTCAATCATGAGTAGCTTAGCAATACCAATATATTGTGTCACCCAAACAGAAAAAAATATTTATCTTTAAAACAGTGATTCATTACATTATATCAAAAAAAATATTATTTTTGCAAAGAGCCTTAAAATTAAACTTGCATAGTAGATCTAGGACACTTTCCTATTAATTCTATAAACTCATAATGGATTTAAAGAATTAATGTCTAATAGCTTGTTCATTTGCTGTAATTTGTTAAACTATAAATATACATATTATGAAATTCAAATACAATCACGAAAAAATATCTACAGGTATTTTAGGAATGGATAAATTGCTATTTGGCGGGATCATTTTACAAGAACAAAAAATAACAAAAAAAAATCCACAAGAAAATAGTATTTTACAGAAGGAAAATATTGAAAAAGATAATAACAAAAAAGTAGAGATAAAGGAACTAGTTATCACAATAACAGGGAAAAGTGGAACTAGCAGAGCTCTATTGGCTATGCAACTTCTACATGGAATAACAAAGAATATTAGAATGTTAGCTCTAAAAAATGATGATGACACAGGAATAGAACTTTCAGCCCCTATTTTCTGCTCGGACTCTAATGATAAAAACAATTTAGAGGATATGGTTCTTGACACTTTAATATCCAAATGCGTTAATTCTATAATTGAAGATAATATAAAGGAGAAAAACAAATGGAACGGTTGTAACTTCTGCTCCACTTTTTTCAAACTGGATGAAAAGGAAATAGCAAAGAAAAATATAAAGTATGCAGAAATGGATCTCCTATTAAGTGAGGAAGTTATTGTATACAATAACCGTACTAATGCTCTCCATTTTGTTCTTCCACAAGGGAAAGATGATGAAAATAATTGCAATGATATCAGCAACTTTATTGCCCCAAGAATTTCAGATGAAATTAAAGATTACTGTGACTTAAATAAGAAATGCTATTTAGGCCATTTGGCTGATGATTTTTTCCCAATTGAAATTATAAAATTCGATAAAGAGTATATAAATAAAAAATTATCCGACACATATATTCCCTGTCTAGTATTAGACTTAGACGATGCTAGCAAACTCAATGTCAGCGAAATAAAACAGTTACGTAAAAGAAGTCTTGTTACAATATTGGTTCTAAACGAAAAACAGCAATCTATTACGGATGAGCTAGACATTAAAAAAGAAGCAGACATGAGGAATGAACCTGATATCATGCTAGAGGTACGTTCTTACGAAGATGAAAAGAATGACTATCTAAGACACGAACTATGTATTAGAAAAAGTGTTTTGCAAACTACTGCATTAGGATGGCATCGATATAAAAAAAGAGATTATGGAATCGAAATTTATCCAAGTGTTCACGTATTGTTGCAACGCAGAAGGCACATGCCCAAAGCATTACTAAGAGGATACTCTGACGTTTTGACGGATACTTATCAGCAATTTATTGATAATAATCCCGATAAGGCCAATTACGAGAACTATTCTGCTGAGAAAGACAAATTACATTGGAACAGATTAAGAACAATATACAGTACTCTTCAAGAGGAACAAAATATATGCAAACTACTAAAAAGTATATTGATAGAACCTAAGCTGGAAACAGATGAAATGAGTAGTCAAGTAACTGCCATTATTGGAGACCCCAATAGTTATAAACGATATTTATCATTAGGGGGAACTTTTAGTGCTTGTTGCCATCAGGAGCATACTTTGAATATTTTATTGGATCAAGAATATTATACCATGCGCAAACGGTTGGTTTGTCCTACATGGGCCTTTAAAGCAAACAAAAATAAAATCAAGTGTGAAGGAAAGTCATCGGACTGTGACGGATGTCAAAACAAGTGCAGATTACCTTCTTGTCAGATATGTTATAAATATATACATTTCTGGGATTTACGTATGGGGTATATTTCTGCCGATGAATTCTTCTACTATCTATTAAGGCAAATTCGATTGTTCCCAAAATCGAAAGATAAAAGAACTGGTGGAATTAAGCGTATTGTTATCGACGATATTCAAAGGATAGATTATAGCTTTCCTCTTCTTAAAGAAGATGCGTTATTTCTACCGGCACTAATCGCTATATGTAAAGACTGGGGAATAGATCTTTATATTCTTTGTGACAAAAGCGCCTCTTTAGTCAAAAACCTACGATCATTAGCCGACAATGTGATTTGTATGGAGCGACTCAGTAATAACGACTCTCGTATCTATATAGAACGCTCTTTCGGTTATAATGCACCGAGTCACATATTCGGAGGTAAAATAGAGAATATTGAGAACCTGTTCACTTGTAACCAAAAAGTCTACTCTTTACATGATACCTCTGTCAAACCACTATTGGTTCCTAATATGAACCATTTTTGGGTATGTAATGATACTAATAAAATTTTAGCCCAATTAAATAATAAAAAATGATGAATGATGATAGTTTTTCTAATTGGCTGAGAAATCAGAAATATACAGTCCTCCTGTCTGTAGTATGCGCCTTGATTCCATTCATTCCTACATTATTTGAATGGATACGTAATATTGGAACTAATAGCAATATTGGAACTAATAGTGAACTAACAAGTGCTGCAACTTTGTGGTTGTTAAACTTAGCAAATGCCATTTTTGTATTAGTGACCTTAATAGTATTGATTTCCAGCGACTTTCTAATAAACAAAAATACGGAAGAAAAGGAAAAGCATTTATGCTCATACATAAAAAGCAACCTAGGCAATGATTGTTGTTTACTACATAATGGAGAGCATACTTTTTTTCATCGTATGGACGTTTCTATAAAACAGTTCTACTATTCGTGGATTGTGGTATGGTGCATTTGGTTATTGATGTACATTTGGAGAACTATTGTACCGATTATTGATAGTAACAATACTCCTTTATATAACTTTGTAGAAAATACACTGAACTTGTTCAACAGTTTTGCTATGTTTTTTATTTATATGGTGATAACTTTTTCGACAGTACAAGTCTCCACAGAAGATGGAGATTGTAAACAAATGCATATTGGGGTTATTTCCTTAGTTATTATCGGTGCATTATGTATAGGAGTAGATTTAGCAGGAATAAATATGCAAAGTAATTATGAAAGTCTGCAGTTTATTATTCGTTTAGTTATAGGAATGATAGCATGTCTATCTATGATGGTAGTATTAGGACGCTTAAATAGCAGCTATCTAGACATTCCACAATGGCTTATTTTGACCCTTTATGTATATGCAGCGATTCAAATGATATACCCTTTAATGTATTTATGGAATACTGATAACATGCCTAAACTATTCAATTGGAATAAATCATATATTGAACTAGCTCTCTATTTTCTAGCTTTTGGAGGAAAAATATGTCTTTTCATGATGATTCTATGGATTATTAGGAGAAAACGATTCTTGTTCTTTTTAGTACATAAAGCACATAGCTTAGCAGAATCAGATGAAATGTTGGAAACATTTAATCGAGCTTATGATGGATATACAGAAAAAGAAGAAGTTCTATAGGATTATCTATAGTTATCCAATACCCACAAAACAAACAAAATATTGATTTGGGTACCTCACGTTCCAACATAGAATCGTCCAGTACTGCTTTCTGCAACTTGAAGCGATTGAGTCAGCAAGAATACGTCATCATGAAACAATATGAGATAGATAACCTCTTCTTTGCACAATGGATTAAAATACACAAATAGATGGTTTTGCCTAAAGGAAACTATATCAAAAAAAGGTACAACTCATAGAAAGAGAAAACAAAGTCTGTTGCACGAACTTTCATGACTAAGCGACAAAGTGCAACAGACTTCATTATATATAATATATACTTAATAGTTATTTTACATACGATCAGGAACCTCAATACCAAGCAGTCCCATACCTAAACGTACCACCTTCGCCACATTCTCAGACAACGCAAGACGGAACACCTTCACAGCCTCGTTCTCTTCACGCAAAATGCTGAAGTCATGATAGAACTGATTGTATTCTTTCACGAGATCATACGTATAATTTGCAATAATAGACGGGCTATAATCTTCACCGGCTTGTTTTACAACCGCAGCAAAGTCTGCAACCATTTGAATCAGACCTTCTTCTTTCTCACTCAGTTCAATGCCGATAGGCAATTCAGCTGGAATCATGATACCCGCTTCCTTCGCCTTACGAAGAACGGACTGAATACGAGCGTATGTATATTGAATGAACGGACCTGTGTTACCGTTAAAGTCAATAGATTCTTTCGGGTTGAAGGTCATGTTCTTGCGAGCATCTACCTTCAAGATGAAATATTTCAAAGCACCAAGTCCAACGATACGAGCTATATTATCGGCTTCTTCTTTCGTTAAACCATCCAGTTTTCCCAACTCGTTGGAGGTTTCTTTGGCAGTACTGATCATCTCTGCCATCAAGTCATCGGCATCTACTACCGTACCTTCACGGCTCTTCATCTTACCTTCGGGTAGTTCCACCATGCCGTAAGAGAAGTGCACCAATCCTTTACCCCATTCAAAGCCTAGCTTATCGAGCAGGATAGAAAGAACCTGGAAGTGGTAATTCTGTTCGTTACCAACAACATAAATCATCTTGTCTATAGGAAAATCAGCAAAACGCAGTTTGGCAGTACCTATATCTTGTGTCATATAAACAGAAGTACCGTCAGCACGGAGGAGAAGTTTATGATCCAGTCCTTCACCGGTAAGATCCGCCCATACGGAACCATCTTCCTTTTTGTAGAAGAAACCTTTCTCCAAGCCTTCCATTACTTTCTCTTTGCCTTCAAGATAAGTTTCCGATTCGTAATATATCTTGTCGAAAGTAACTCCCATCATGCGATATGTTTCATCGAAACCGGCATACACCCAGTCGTTCATCTTCTTCCAAAGAGCACGGACTTCGGGATCGTTGGCTTCCCATTTCACCAACATTTCACGAGCTTCTTTCATCAAAGCTGATTCTGATTCGGCTTTAGCTTTGGCTTCGTCTTCATTCATGCCTTCGCTTTGATATTTCGCCATCAGTTCTTTTACTTCCGCTTTGTAATGCTTGTCGAAAGCTACATAATAATCACCAATCAAATGGTCGCCTTTCTTACCGGAGGTTTCAGGTGTTTCACCGTTACCATACTTCAGCCATGCCAACATGGATTTGCAGATGTGGATACCACGGTCGTTTACAATGTTGGTTTTTACAACCTTATTGCCATTTGCCTGCATGATATTCGCCAATGCACCACCCAAAAGATTGTTACGTACATGTCCTAAGTGGAGCGGCTTATTGGTGTTAGGAGATGAATATTCTATCATCACCAACGGAGAATTATCAGTAGCAGTCACAATTCCGTATTGCTTGTCAGCATGAATGCCATTCAGCAATTCAATCCAGGCAGAAGAAGCAATCGTAAGATTCAAGAACCCCTTGATAACATTAAATGCTGATACCGACGGATCATTTGCCAGCAAGTATTCACCAAGCTCTTGTGCGGTTTGCTCCGGTCCCTTCTTCGACATGCGCAGGAAAGGGAAAACTACCAAGGTGAGGTGGCCCTCAAATTCTTTCTTCGTTTTCTGTAACTGCACCTGTGCGGCAGGAACGTCTTGTCCGTACAAAGCTTTGAGTCCGCTAATGACGGACGTCACCAGTTTTTGTTCTATATTCATGATTTTAATGTATTTTCCGGCTGCAAAGATAATACAAAATTCCAACTTAGTAACGTTTAAAAAACAACTTGATGCTTTCTTATGAGTAGTATCTCTGTACTTTATACGTAAAACATTAGCTTTGCTTTGTTTAAACATCTATTGTTTATAGCCTTTACATCAACTATTTACACATGCGCACATCTATGAAGATGCAGATTCACCATTATGAAGAAGCAGATTCACATACGTGGGAAAGCAGTACCACAGACGTGCGCATATCATATACATTAATTATTTGCACAAGAAACATCTGTAGTTTGTGTAAGGGATATACATCGTTTACACAAGAAACATGCGTGATTTGATCTATGAAGCTACGAAATCTGGAGGAGAGCCGATTGAAGGTTAAATAAAAAAGGAGACGCTTAATGTGCCTCCTTCTCTGTTTCATAAACTTGAGTATCCTTTACGCGCCTATTCAGCTTTCAATTCTGCTCCTGCCTTGAACTTAACCACCTTCTTTGCCTCAATCTGGATGGGCTTCTTAGTAGAAGGATTTATACCCATACGAGATGCTCTTTCAGCTACAGAAAAAGTTCCAAAGCCAACTAATGCTACCTTATCACCGGCTTTCATAGCCTTACTTACAGATGCAATAAATGCATTCAATGCTTTCTGAGAATCTGCCTTTGACAAGCCCGATTCAGCAGCCATAGCGCTAATGAGTTCTGCTTTATTCATAATGCTCAATTGATTAATTAATATGTTACACAAAAGATATCTTCATATTCCATCACAAACCCTCACAAAAATAGAGCAATATTTCTGAATATCAAATAAAAAGATAAAAAAAAGATTGGAAAATAACGAAAAAGAAACAATAGAACAGGCTTTTTCTGTTATAGAACAGAATTTATTCGTATTTTTGCCAAGCAAAGCTAAAAATAATGCTACTGAATTGAACGAAATAACAGATTATGAATACTATACCAACCGTTACAAAAAATCTACTAATCATCAATGTACTGATGTTTCTCGGTACTATCGTCGCTCAACGCTACGGAATAGATCTTGCTGATTATTTAGGATTACATTTCTTCCTTTCCGATCAGTTTAATGTAGCCCAACTTATCACATACATGTTCATGCATGCCGGATTTACCCACATATTTTTTAATATGTTTGCGGTATGGATGTTCGGACGTATTCTCGAACAAGTGTGGGGACCGAAACGTTTCTTGTTTTATTACTTGGTATGCGGTATAGGTGCCGGCCTTATACAGGAGCTCGTGCAATACATCCATTACGAAACAGTGCTTTCGGCATACGATAGTGTCAACACAGGATATTCCGTTATACCGATGAAGGAATACCTCAACATGATGACTACCGTAGGTGCGTCGGGTGCAGTATACGCCATCTTGCTGGCATTCGGGATGTTATTTCCCAACCAACAGATGTTCATCTTCCCGCTACCCGTACCTATCAAAGCTAAATATTTCGTAATCGGATATGCCGCAATCGAACTGTATTCGGGATTTGCCAATAGTGCCGGCGATAATGTAGCGCACTTCGCACATCTGGGTGGTATGATATTCGGTTTCTTCCTGATAATGTATTGGAGAAAAAAGAACAAAGGAAATGGCTATTATAACTGATTTGAAAGAAACGTTCCGCAGAGGGAACATATACATTCAACTGATTTACATCAACGCGGGAGTATTTGTGCTCACCACGCTGCTGGAAGTCATGCTGCAACTTTTTAACCGTAGTCTGGAAGGCGCCTTCGAGTGGCTGGAACTGCCCGCATCACTCACACGGTTTATCATTCAGCCCTGGTCGCTGCTGACCTACATGTTTATGCATGCAGGCTTGATGCATATCCTCTTTAACATGCTTTGGCTGTATTGGTTCGGCGCACTATTTCTGAGTTTCTTCTCAGCAAAACATCTGCGGGGCCTATACATTCTAGGAGGTATTTGTGGTGGTTTGCTCTATATGGCAGCTTATAACATCTTCCCCTATTTCAGCCCGATGATAGACTATTCATTCATGTTGGGCGCTTCGGCCTCGGTACTAGCCATTGTTGCTGCTACCGCTTATCGTGAGCCTAACTATCCGATACGCTTGTTTCTCTTCGGAACCGTACGATTGAAATACCTGGCATTGATAGTAATAGGAACAGACCTGTTGTTTATCACTTCCAGTAATGCCGGTGGGCATATAGCTCACCTTGGTGGCGCACTCGCCGGACTTTGGTTTGCTGCCGGACTTAGTAAAGGTACCGACATCACCTCTTGGATTAACAAAATACTGGATGCAGTTGTCTCCTTGTTCAGTTTCAAGCCTCGCAAGCCGAAGATGAAGGTACATTATGGTACCAACAGGCAGAAAGACTACGATTATAATACCCGGAAAAAGAATCAAAACGAAGAAATAGACCGTATTCTTGACAAATTGAAGAAGTCCGGGTATGAAAGCCTGACAACTGATGAAAAGAAAAGCTTGTTTGATGCGAGCAAACGTTAAATTAATAAAGGTGAAGCATTTCGGCGATTTTGTCGCTCTCCTCATTCTAGCGGTCAATGCTCTGTTTACAGGGTTGCTACTATTTACCGCATATAGTCCGCACATCCAACCGGTGACGCATCCGGTTCTTTCGTGCCTGGGGTTGACATTTCCTATTTTTCTAGTGATAAACGGGTGTTTTCTCTTGTTTTGGTTGGTGATTCAACGATATAAATCCGCCTTACTCCCCCTATTAGGTTTCCTGCTGTGCTACTCACAAATACGGACCTACTTGCCCATAAACTTCCGTTCAGACAGCTTGCCTGAAGAAAGTATCAAGTTGCTATCGTATAACATCATGGGATTTGACGGCGCTACCAAGAAAGATGGGAAAAATCCGATCCTTACATACCTGAAAGAAAGCGACGCCGACATTCTTTGTTTGCAGGAATATGCCACAGTCGAATCGGGTCGCCACCTCACACAAAAAGACGTGGAAAAGGAGCTGAAAGCATATCCTTATCACCGCATCAACACAGTAGGTAGTGGTAAAGGCAAGGGACGCACTAATAAGATAGCTTGTTATTCCAAATATCCTATTCTCTCGACTCACGTGTTAGATTATCCGAGTGAATACAATGGTTCCGTGATATATGAGATAAAAATAGATGAAGACACCATTACCCTTATCAACAATCATCTGGAGTCTAACAAACTGACAAAAGCCGATAAAGTTGTATACGAAGCGATGCTGAAAGATCCCGAAAAAGAAAAGGTGAAAAGTGGTTTACGCCTACTGATCCGGAAACTGGCGGAAGCTTCTGCCATCCGTGCACCACAAGCTGACAGTATCGCCAATAATATTGCGTCTTCCCGCCATCCGCATATCATTGTTTGCGGCGATTTCAACGATACTCCCATCTCTTATGCACATCAAACCATTGCACAAGACTTGAATGACGCCTTCACCCAATCAGGACGGGGTCTGGGAATCTCTTACAACCAGAATAAATTCTATTTCCGGATAGACAATATATTGATAAGTAAAAACCTGCAATCATATAATTGCACCGTAGATCGTACCATAAATGAATCCGATCATTACCCTATATGGTGCTACATTGCTAAAGTGGAAAATTGAGAATAATACTAAATATTTAATACTGAAAAACGATGTTTAAGAAAAGTATTCTAATCTTAGCCGCATGCTGTATGATGTACTCTTGTGCTACTAAAACGGAAAGCAATCCGTTCTTTACCGAGTTCCAAACTCCGAATGGCGTTCCTCCTTTCGATAAAATCAAACTGGAACACTATGAGCCCGCATATCTGAAAGGTATGGAAGAGCAAAACGCCAATATCCAGGCGATAGTCAATAATACCGAAGCCCCGACTTTCGAAAATGTAATGTTTGCGTTCGACAACAGTTCGCCCATGCTAGATAGAGTAAGAGGCGTATTCGACAATATGACGGAAGCCGAAACCACAGACGAACTGACCGCCCTCTCCATAAAGTTGGCTCCCACCTTATCCGAGCACGAGGATAATATCTCTCTCAACCAAGGTCTGTTCAAGAAGATAAGTGCCGTTTATCAGCAAAAAGATGCCCTGGGATTAACTACCGAACAGCAGAGATTACTGGACAAAATCTATAAAGACTTCGTTCGTTCAGGTGCCAATCTTGAGGCAGACAAACAAGCACGCCTGCGTGAAATCAACAAACAACTTTCTACCCTTGGTATCACTTTCAGCAACAACATCCTGAACGAAAACAATGCTTTCAAACTGTATGTAGATAAGAAAGAAGACCTAGCCGGTTTGCCCGAATGGTTCTGCCAGAGTGCTGCTCAAGAAGCAAAAGCCGACGGTCAGGAAGGAAAATGGCTGTTTACTCTGCACAATGCCAGCCGCCTGCCTTTTTTACAATACTCCGCCAACCGTCCGTTACGTGAGAAAATATACAAAGCATATATCAACCGTGGTAACAATAATGACAAGAACGATAACAAGAAGATTATCACTGACATCATTAACCTACGCCTCGAAAAGGCACAATTGATGGGCTTTGACTGTTACTCCAACTTCGTTCTCGACAATACCATGGCTAAGAATTCCACCACAGTAATGGACTTCCTGAATAACCTGTGGGGATATGCTTTACCCAAAGCCAAAGCCGAAGCTGCCGAACTGCAAAAGTTGATGGATAAAGAAGGCAAAGGCGAGAAGCTGGAAGCATGGGACTGGTGGTATTACACCGAGAAACTGCGTAAAGAGAAATACAACCTCGAAGAAGAAGATATCAAACCTTACTTCAAACTGGAGAATGTACGCGAAGGCGCCTTTACAGTTGCCAACAAATTGTATGGTATCACCCTGACCAAACTGGACAGCATCCCCGTTTATCACCCCGATGTAGAAGTGTTTGAAGTAAAAGACGCCGACGGATCTCAGCTGGGTATTTTCTACGTAGACTACTTCCCCCGTCCTGGAAAGAGCGGTGGCGCCTGGATGAGCAACTACCGTGAACAAAACGGAGATGTTCGCCCGCTGGTATGCAACGTATGCAGCTTTACCAAACCCGTAGGTGATACTCCTTCCTTGTTGACCATAGACGAAGTAGAAACTTTGTTCCACGAATTCGGTCATGGTTTGCACGGTTTACTCACCAAATGCCAGTACAAAGGTACAGCAGGCACTAACGTGGTACGTGATTTTGTAGAGTTACCCTCTCAAATCAACGAACACTGGGCTAGCGAACCCGAAGTACTGAAAATGTATGCCAAGCACTACAAAACCGGTGAAGTAATCCCCGATAGCCTGATCCAGAAAATCCTGAACCAAAAGACTTTCAACCAAGGATTCATGACTACTGAACTGCTTGCCGCCGCTATCCTCGATATGAACCTGCATAACCTGACAGATACTAAAAACATCGACTTGGTAGCCTACGAAAAAGAAGCGATGGATAAACTCGGATTAATCGCAGAAATAGCCCCACGCTATCGCACTACTTACTTCAACCACATTATCGGAGGATACGCTGCCGGTTATTACAGCTACCTCTGGGCAAACGTATTGGACAATGATGCATTCGAAGCTTTCAAAGAACATGGTATCTTCGACCCTCAAACCGCCGACCTCTTCCGTCGCAATGTTTTAGAGAAAGGAGACAGTGAAGATCCGATGACGCTCTACAAGAATTTCAGAGGCGCTGAGCCCCAATTAGACCCGATGTTAAAAAATCGCGGTATGAAGTAAGAATTGTGAAAAAAAAGCTATATTTGCAGCCTTATATACGACAGAAATTAATTATAAAAGTAATCATAATAAACTAAAGTAACATGCAAAACAAAGGATTTGTAAGGGTTTTTGCGATATTGCTCACACTGGTGTGTGTGTTCTATCTCTCCTTCTCTTTTGTGACTCGCCACTATACAAGTAAGGCAAAAGAGTTCGCAAAAGGCGATGTGAAAGTGGAGCAGGACTACCTTGATTCTCTATCAAACGAGAAGGTGTGGTTCGGCAATTGGACGCTGAAACAATGTCGTGAGATGGAAATCAGTTTAGGTTTGGACTTAAAGGGTGGTATGAACGTTATCCTTGAAGTTTCAGTACCCGATGTTATCAAAGCATTGGCGGACAACAAATCGGACGAAGCATTCAATCAAGCATTGGCAAATGCCGCTAAACAGGCTACTATGAGCCAGGAAGACGTCATCACCCTATTCGTGAAAGAGTATCATAAACTCGCTCCGGGTGCCAGTCTTGCCGAATTGTTTGCAACCCAACAATTAAAAGACAAAGTAAACCAAAAAACGTCTGACGCAGAAGTTGAAAAAGTACTGCGCGAAGAAGTGAAAGCTGCCGTTGCCAACTCATACAATGTACTCCGTACTCGTATCGACCGTTTCGGTGTAGTTCAGCCTAACATCCAGAGTCTTGAAGACAAGATGGGACGTATCATGGTAGAACTTCCGGGTATTAAAGAGCCTGAACGTGTAAGAAAATTATTACAAGGTTCTGCTAACTTGGAATTCTGGGAAACATACACAGCTAAGGATGTTGTTCCGTATTTGCAATCGGCTGACGCCAAGCTTCGTGCCATTCTTTCTAATGAAACACAAGCTAACAGTACAGACAGCACTGCCGTTTCCGCTCCTATCGAAGCCAAAGCAACCAGCACAGCTGACAGCCTTGCTGCTGCCTTGAAAGGTGAAACCAAAGCACAAGCAGCTGACCTTGCACAATTCAAGAAGGAACATCCTTTGTTGGCAATGCTACAAGTTAATCCTAGCGGACAAGGTCCGGTAGCTGCTTATGCCAACTATAAAGATACAGCAGAGATCAACAAATACCTCTCCATGCCGGAAGTACAGGCCGAAATGCCTAAGGACCTGCGCTTGAAGTGGGGTGTATCTGCCTTTGAAGGTGACCCGAAAGCTCAGACTTTCGAACTTTATGCTATCAAGTCTACCGAACGTAACGGTAAAGCTCCGCTGGAAGGTGACGTAGTAGTAAATGCCAAAGATGAATTCGACCATTTCGGCAAACCTGCTGTAAGTATGTCTATGAACAGTGACGGTGCACGCCGTTGGGCTCAGTTGACTAAGCAGAACATAGGACGCAGCATCGCTATCGTTTTGGATGGTTATGTATATTCAGCACCGAATGTAAACCAGGAAATCACCGGCGGTAACTCACAAATTACCGGTCACTTTACTCCTGAGCAAGCAAAGGACTTAGCTAACGTATTGAAATCAGGTAAGATGCCGGCTCCCGCCCACATCGTACAGGAAGATATCGTAGGTCCGTCTTTGGGACAAGCCTCTATTAATGCAGGTATGTTCTCATTCGTTGTAGCTCTTATTATGGTAATGGCATTCATGTGCTTCCTGTACGGATTCATTCCGGGTATGGTTGCTAACGGTGCTTTACTCATGAACTTCTTCTTTACCATGGGTATTCTTTCGTCCTTCCAGGCAGCATTGACCATGTCCGGTATTGCCGGTATCGTATTGGCGCTGGGTATTGCGGTGGATGCCAACGTATTGATTTACGAACGTACCAAAGAAGAACTTCGTGCCGGCAAGGGTGTGAAGAAAGCATTATCCGACGGTTATTCCAACGCTTTCTCTGCTATCTTCGACTCTAACTTGACATCTATCATTACGGGTATCATCTTGTTCTACTTCGGTACAGGTCCTATCCGCGGATTCGCCACTACGTTGATTATCGGTATTCTCTGCTCATTCTTTACAGCTGTGTTCATGACACGTTTGTTCTATGAGTATTTCATGTCTAAGGATAAATTCTTGAACTTAACGTTCTCTTCTCCGCTATCCAAGAACATGTTTACGAATACACATTTCGATTTCATGGGTGGTAACAAGAAGTGGTTCACAATTACCGGCATAATCTTGGTTATCTGTATTGGTTCTATGTTTGTCAGAGGATTCAGTCAGAGTATCGACTTTACCGGTGGACGTAACTTCAAGGTACAATTTGAGAAACCTATCGAACCGGAACAAGTACGTACGCTGATTTCTGATAAATTCGGTGATGCCAACGTTAGCGTTATCGCCATCGGTACAGACAAGAAGACTGTACGTATCAGTACCAACTACCGTATACAAGAAGACGGACCGACTGTTGACTCGGAAATTGAAGCTTATCTATACGAAGCCGTGAAGCCTCTGCTTACACAGGATATTACTTTGGCTACCTTCATCGACCGCGACAATCACACAGGTGGTAGTATCATCAGTTCACAGAAAGTAGGTCCGAGTATCGCAGACGATATCAAGACAGGCGCTATCTGGTCTGTACTCTTCGCTTTGATTGCCATCGGTCTTTATATCTTGATCCGTTTCCGCAACATTGCATATAGTGTGGGTTCAGTAGTTGCGCTTACCAGTGATACATTAATGATTATGGGTGCTTATTCACTCTGCTGGGGTTGGATGCCATTCTCCTTGGAAATCGACCAGACGTTCATCGGTGCTATCCTGACGGCTATCGGTTACTCTATCAATGACAAGGTGGTAATCTTCGACCGTGTGCGTGAGTTCTTCGGCCTCTACCCGAAACGTAATGTACGCTTGCTGTTCAATGACTCATTGAATACGACATTGGCTCGTACTATCAATACCTCACTCAGTACATTGATCGTATTGCTGTGTATCTTCATCCTCGGTGGTGATTCTATCCGCAGCTTTGCATTCGCCATGATTCTGGGTGTAGTTATCGGTACATTATCTTCATTGTTTGTTGCATCACCAATTGCTTACATGATGCTGAAGAACAAGAAAGGTGCAGAGCCCGAAGTTGTAGAAGCTAAATAACCAGCTAAATACCAATAAATAAAAAGGGAGAAAACCTCATGAGTTTTCTCCCTTTTTATTTAACGTGAGTTCGATGAATTTACAGTGAGGATACTGAGTAAGTTCAGTATTGTCACAGCAAATTCATCCTATTAACAAACTACTTTTTCTTTTCCGCTTTCATGTCCTTCAGCACCACCGCTTCATACTTGAATTTCTTAAAACCGGCCTTCAGCTTTTCTACATTTGTCTTCTCAGCATCATAGGTGACAGTAACCGTTCTTTCATTCAACTGGGTGGAGAAGCTTTTCACTCCTTTCTCGAACTTGATGTTGTCTTTCACTTTCTTCTCGCAGTTTTCGCAGTGCAACTGTTCTACCTTGAAGACCACAGTACGGAAGTCTTTCGCCATTACGGAGGCGACGCTTAATAACACGACTGCAAGGGCAGTCACCATTCTTTTTGTTTTCATATTCGTTCTTATAAAAGGTTGATAAAAAAAGTCTATCGTGCTAAATTAAACCGAATGCCTATGTACCCTTTTGCACCATGCACGGGTCCCCATATCATAGTGGAATCGAAATGCTCGCCCCAAGGATTGGCAGCATCTACAATGGGATTCTTCTGCTTGAAGTTCGTCAGGTTCTCTCCGCCAATATAAATAGACCAACGGCGGAAGTAACGTGTAATCTGTGCACTGACCTGCTCGAAACCACCGTAACGCGCCTCCCACGAGGGAGTACCATCGGCAAGCTTGTAAGAATTGGGCATGCGACCGCCACCGTTGAGTTGCAGCGTAGCATCGAACTGCCACAGGCCAAGCGGGGTTTGATAGGAAGCGGTAACCAAGCCTTTGTACTTGCCGGTGAGCGGTTTCTCCAACAGTTCCCCATTGTAAGTAGTCTTGGCATCGGTCATACGGTAGGCAGCCGTCAGCGTCATACCTTTGACTAGCGGATAGCTGGCTTCTACCTGAAAGACGTGTGAGTAAGAACGACCGTCCAGGTTAGTAAAAGCTATCTCGTGCGGATTGCTATCCATATCGACTACCAGTTGGTTCTGAAAATCGGTGTAGTAATACTCGGCATTAATATTGAGCGTCTTGCCGAACAACGGGATATAGGTAGAAACACTGGCACCATAATTCCATGCCTCTTCCTGTTTCAAGTCGGAAGCGATGACTACCTTGCGGCTACTCGCCAACAGGTAGTTGTTCTCGGCCAGCACATGATTGGTGCGATATCCCTTACCGGCAGAAAGGCGGACATTGACATACTCGTTAGGCATATACTTGGCATGGGCGCGCGGGGTTACAAAGAAGCCGTACTGACTGCTATAATCCCCCCGGATACCGGCCATCAGCATTAGTTTGGAGTCAAGGTTGTAGGTATACTGGGCATGTCCGCCAAAGACCGACTCTCTGGTAAAATCTTTGATACGACCCAACTCGGCATCGTTCGTCAAGCGGTAGCGCTGGTCGTAACCATCATAATTAAAACTCAGTCCGGTAGACAAGCTGTGCTGCGGAGTGAACTCGGTTTCGAAGAGCAAGGTACTGTACACATTGGTCTGATCGACATCGTAGAGCTTGCGGCCATAACCGGCATCTTGGTTGTGAAGTGCCGCTTGAAGCATAAAGGCAATATTAGTATTCTTCTCCTTATTAAAAATATAGGCATTCTTGGTGAAGAACTCGTAACGGTCAGTCTCTACATTGATGCGATAGGAGTCATGTATGGCACTGACGTTATGCGTATCCTGACCGCCCTGACGCTTTTCAGAAAGGGCTTTGATGCCTGCCTGAAAGACATAGTTATCACCCATGTATGCCCAACGGTTCCACACGTTGTACTGTTCCACACGAGGGATATCGGCAAAGCCGTCATCGTTGGCGTCGTGCATCCGGGTTTCGTTCTCATAGTGTGCCAGCAGAGTGGTGCTCCAGCGTTGACCCAGCTTCACTGTAGCATCGGCATTGGCCTCGTAGCGGTTGGTAGTGCTGGCAAAGAGGTTGGCCGACACCCAATCGGCTTCGGGCAGTTGGGGTTTCTTGAACTCTACATTGATCTGCCCGGTGATAGATTCATAGCCGTTCTTCACCGACGAGCTGCCTTTACTCACCTGAATACTCTGCATCCAGGGACCGGGCACATACCCCAATCCATAAGGAGAAGCGGCACCGCGGAAGTTGGGTATATTCTCGGTAAGCATCTGCACATAGGTACCCGAAAGCCCGAGGAGCTTAATCTGCTTGGCCCCTGTGGCAGCATCGGAGTAGCTCACATCCACCGAAGGGTTGGTTACGAAACTCTCGCCAAGGTTGCAGCAAGCAGCACGGCAAAGTTCGGCAGCGCTTATCACATCCTCGTTCATCACACTATTGCGCAACTTCATCGTACCCAAGCGACGGCTCACTACATTTACTTCGGTGAGGTGTACGCCTTCACGCAAAACAATGTCGAGCGTCTCGTCGGCCTTCTTCACGCGGATAGTATCGTTATCGAAGCCGATAAAACTCACCACGAGTTGATGGGCATTCTTGGGTTTTACCATCTTGAAGTGTCCTTCGGCATCGGTTGTGGCACCATTGGTAGTGCCCAACCAAAAGAGATTTGCACCGGCAATTGCTTCGCCGGCAACATCTTTAACAGTTCCTTCTATTTGAGCCGAGGCCAGTTGAAAGGGAAGAATAAATAGTAGTATAAGTATGTATTTCATTTGTTAATCAGTAATCGTTTAAAAACTAGTTTTACCACACCTGAAAATTCAGGAGTACAAGTTCCACTAACTTCCTACAAAGCGGAATATTCATAATGGAAACAACACAACAATCCCCCCTCCTGCACAACAAGCACAAGAGCGAGATAAACGACTGACTAAATAATGAATACGGAATAAAGTGCCAGATACCGCCTTGGTTCGGGCGGAGAAAGTGGATAAATGCAGGCGAAGGCTTGCAGCGTAACAGTAGGCGGAGGCATCAACCATGCAATAACTTCCTTACATAGCTGCAACTCAAGCGGGGCAACGACCAGGGTTTTGTTCGCTCCCTTCAATAAATCAATCTTGTAAACAGTAGCAGTACAACAATCCTCTTGACCGGAATCAGCAGTAGCTTTTTGACAAGAAGGAGTTTGTCGGGCTACATGATCGTGAGTATTTTCGCAACATTCGTGCGTCAACTGGCAATTTACACAATAACAATGAATGACAGCAACACCCGCCCCCGCAAACATAATGAGCAGGGAAAACAAAAAAACCGTCAGGTAACGGCATGCTTTCGGTCTATTCATCATCATAGTAGCCTCGAGGGGAATCGAACCCCTATCTAAAGTTTAGGAAACTTCTATTCTATCCGTTGAACTACAAGGCCTTTTGCATAGAATCTGCATTTAACCGCATGTTGCGGGCACAAAGATAATGTATTCTGCTGATTTTCCGAAAAAAGTTTTGTTAATCCGATTAACTTTCCGAAATTTGCCTGCGCTCGGAACAAATTCAGAAACAAATTCATTATATAACATATATAAATCTAAGTTATGGCTAACGACATGATGGTCCAAGAACTGGAGCAAGTGGTAGTCCGCTTCTCCGGAGACTCCGGTGATGGTATGCAACTCGCCGGCAACATCTTTTCAACAGTTTCGGCTACGGCGGGAAATGACATCAGTACATTCCCCGACTACCCGGCAGATATCCGTGCCCCGCAAGGTTCACTTACCGGTGTATCCGGTTTTCAGGTGCACATCGGAGCGGACAAAGTCTACACTCCGGGTGATAAATGTGACGTATTGATAGCAATGAATGCCGCCGCATTAAAGACACAGTATAAGTTTGCTAAACCTACCGCTTGTATCATCATCGATACAGACGCTTTCCAGAAAACCGACTTGGAAAAGGCAGCCTTCAAGACCGATAATCCTATTGAAGAAATGGGTATCAAGCAAGATGTGATTGCCGCTCCTATCTCGCAGATGGTAAAAGATTGCCTGGCAGATACAGGAATGGACAACAAAGCCATGCTGAAAAGCCGTAACATGTTTGCTGTAGGTCTGGTATTCTGGTTGTTCAACCGCGACATGAAAGCAGCAGAAGATTTCTTGCGCGAAAAGTTCGGAAAGAAACCCGAAGTGGCCGAGGCAAATATCAAAGTGATGCATGCCGGTTACGACTACGGACACAATACCCACTCTTCCGTAGCCCACACTTATAAAATCGGCAGCAAAGCCAAAGCCAAAGGTACCTACATGGATATCATGGGTAATAAAGCTACTGCTTACGGTTTCATTGCCGCTGCCGAAAAAGCAGGCTTGAAGCTCTTCTTAGGTTCTTATCCTATCACCCCTGCAACCGATGTGTTGCACGAACTTGCCAAGCATAAATCACTGGGTGTAATGACTGTACAATGCGAAGACGAGATTTCGGGTTGTGCTACCGCCGTCGGCGCTTCTTTTGCAGGCGCACTGGCAGTAACCACTACTTCCGGTCCCGGTATCTGCCTGAAGTCAGAAGCCATGAACCTGGCAGTGATTACCGAACTTCCGTTGGTGGTTCTCGATGTTCAGCGCGGTGGTCCTTCTACCGGTCTGCCTACGAAATCGGAACAAACCGACTTGTTGCAAGCACTCTTTGGCCGTAACGGCGAAAGCCCGATGCCGGTTATCGCTGCAACTTCTCCTACAAACTGCTTTGACGCAGCTTTCAACGCTTGTAAGATGGCCCTGGAACACATGACTCCGGTTGTCCTCTTAACCGACGGTTTCGTAGCCAACGGTTCCGGTGCATGGAGGTTGCCTAACATAGACGGATATCCTACTATCAACCCTCCGTACGTCACTCCGGAGATGAAAGATAATTATGCTCCTTACAAGCGCAATCCGGAAACCGGTGTACGCTACTGGGCCATTCCGGGTCAGGAAGGCTATACCCATATCTTGGGTGGCTTGGAGAAGGACAGCAATACGGGAGCCATCTCTACTGATCCCGAAAACCACAACCTGATGTGTCACCTGCGTGCTGAGAAGGTTGCCAAGATTCAGGTACCCGATGTAGAAGTACAAGGTTGCGTAGAAGATGCGGACTTGTTGGTTGTTGGTTTCGGTGGTACATACGGTCACTTGTATTCTGCCGTTGAAGAAATGAACAAAGCAGGCAAGAAAGTAGCGCTGGCTCACTTCTCTTACATCAATCCGCTGCCCAAGAATACGGAAGCCGTTCTGAAGAAATACAAGAAAGTGGTAGTTGCTGAGCAAAACTTGGGACAATTCGCCGGATACCTGCGCATGAAGATAGACAACTTCACTCCGTATCAGTTCAATGAAGTCAAGGGACAACCTTTCGTCGTAGCCGAATTGGTTGATGCCTTCACCGAGATTTTAAACAAGTAATAACCCCCGTAAAGAAAGAAACATCATGAGCGAATATACAGCGAAAGATTTCAAAAAAGGACAACCCCGTTGGTGTCCGGGTTGCGGTGACCACTTCTTCTTGGCTTCACTGCACAAAGCAATGGCAGAAATCGGTATCGCACCGAACGAAACAGCCGTTATCTCCGGTATCGGTTGCTCCAGCCGCTTGCCCTATTATATGAATACATATGCGATGCAGACCATCCACGGACGTGCTGCCGCCATCTCTACCGGCTGCAAGGTAGCCAATCCGAACCTCAGCGTTTGGCAGGTATCGGGTGACGGTGATGGTATGGCCATCGGTGGTAACCACTTCATCCACGCTATCCGTCGTAACATCGACATTAATATCTTGTTGTTGAATAACCGTATTTACGGTCTTACCAAAGGACAATATTCTCCGACGTCTCCCCGTGGTTTCGTCAGCAAATCATCTCCTTACGGTACGGTAGAAGACCCGTTCCACCCGGCAGAACTCTGCTTTGGTGCGCGCGGACGCTTCTTTGCACGCTGTGTAGCAACCGATGCTGCCGGAACTGTAGAGGTACTGAAAGCCGCTGCCGGACATAAAGGAACTACCGTTTGCGAAATTCTGCAACACTGTGTTATCTTCAACGACAACACCTTCGACGGAGTTTACAAGAAAGAAGGCCGTGCCAAAAACGCCATCTACCTGCAACATGGCAAACCGATGCTGTTCGGTGAGAACAATGAGTTCGGACTGATGCAGCAAGGTTTCGGCTTGAAAGTCGTGAAACTCGGCGAGAACGGTATCACTGAAAAAGATATCCTTGTACACGATGCACACTGCGCTGATAACACCCTACAGTTGAAGCTTGCCTTGATGGAAGGCCCTGACTTCCCCGTCGCTCTCGGTGTAATCCGCGACGTAGATGCTCCTACTTACGACGATGCCATCCATGCTCAGATCGAGGAGATCTCCGATAAGAAGAAGTACCATAACTTCAAAGAATTGCTGATGACGAACGATACGTGGGAGGTAAAATAACCCCGCGAATCAGAAGATAGTCCTGTTTAGTCCCCCTTCATCAGCGTGTCATATGACACTGATGAAGGGGGATTTTTTTAGAAGGCTACTTCTGTTCAGCCCTGGCATGCAAAACTCTATTGAGCGGGTAAAGTCACATGGAACAATTCGCTCGGAGTATGTTGTGAACGGATAATTTCTTTCATCTGCTTCACTATCTCAGGATGTTCAGCGGCTATATCATGGTCTTCGTGAATATCGGTTGAGAGATTGTAGAGTAAGGGAACACCTTTCTTAACTACTAATTTCCAGTCACCCATGCGGACACCTATCTGATCGGTCTCATGAAATTCCCAGTAAAGGAACTCATGTTGCTGCTGACCGTCTTTTCCTAATAGCGTGGGGGCAAAAGAGATACCATCGAAATAATCCACTTCTTTCTTCTTGTTCTTATACTTCTTCACATAATCCTTTATGCCTGCCAAGTCACAGAAAGTGGGCATCAGATCGTAGAAAGCTAGCTGATGGTCATTCACCTTGCCGGCTTGTACTTTGCCGGGCCAACGCACAATGAAAGGAATACGGATGCCGCCTTCATAGCATTGGCGTTTCAGTCCGCGCAGTTTACCATCGCGACCGAAGAATGCGGGATCGGCTCCTCCTTCTTCGTGAGGACCGTTATCACTGGTAAAGATAACGATGGTATTTTCATCGAGCCCTTTCTCTTTCAGTTTCTTCAGTACTTCGCCCACATAGTAGTCCAGACGGGTAATCATGCCGGCAAACTGTGCATGGGTATGGTCGGAAGGGTTGTAACGACTGGGTTCAGAACCTCCCCACGTGCGATCCTGAAAGAACTTCTTCTTATAGCCGAGCAGAATGGTATCTTCGGGCTGAGCCAGTTCTGCATGTGGGAGGGTGTAAGTAAAGATACCCATGAACGGTTGTTTGGCATCCTGCCGGTCGAGCCAGTTCATGGCTTCCTGATGGATCATATCGGCAGAATATTGCGTACGTTTGAAATAGTCGCGTCCAAACATCGGATACCGGATATTTTCGTCCATTACTACACGCACTACGGCTGTATCTCCTGCTGATTTACTATAACGGTTCAGGAAATTAGGATAATAAAGATGCGCCTGAAACTGGCAGATATAACCGTAGAATTCATCAATGCCACGCTTGTCGGGAGTAGAAACGGAACCTTCGTAGCCACCTGCCCACTTGCCGAACAAACCGGTAGTGTAACCGTTGTCTTTCATGATTTCGGGTATAATGATGTGCTCCGGATCGTATGGATGCTGACCTACCCGCGTGAAATCATCATTTTCGCCATACTTCATAAGCGGTACATCTTGCCAATACTCTTTGTTGCCACGCACCAGTCCATGTCCCGAATGCTGCCCTGTCATGAAAGCAGCGCGTGAAGGGGCACTAACCGGACTGCCGGCATAAGCTTGCGTAAACAGCATGCCTTCCCGTGCCATACCGTCAAGGTTCGGAGTGCTGATAAAGGGCTGTCCGTAGCAACCCAAGTCACCATACCCCATATCGTCACACATTATATAAATGATGTTCGGTTTGGAAAACGTCTTTGCTTTCTGTGCATAGGCGCCGGTTGAAGACACTAAGAGTCCACTATACAAAAGAATCAGTTCATGGTTTTTCATAGATATATTTCATTTAAAGTTCTGCATCCCGGGCAAATTCTCTAATCTGCACTTGCAAATGTAGCTAATTCTATCTTAGAATAGCAGAAAACAGACTAAGAAAGTCTATGAAATATTACGCGCCAACTTCCATAAAACAAGAGGATGTGTCAAAAGTACTTTTCACCACAGATTACACAGATTATAGCAGATTATATACACTGAAAGTCAACAATTTAATCCCAATCTGTATTAATCTGTGTTATCTGTGGTGAGTTATGACACATCCTCTTTAGAGATACAAGTAATCCTGAAAATCAATACTGTATTTACACTTTATTTTTTCTCCAGAGAGAAGGAATAGGGAGCATCCGAGTCTGCCGTACCTCGCCGGGTATTGGGTTTGTCGGACATTCGGAAGTCCATTTTGGCACCCCGAAGCAAGTTATCGTGCTCCAGATAATTCTTCTCATATTTCTTTCCGTCGACTGTAAGTTCATCAATGTACAGATTCACTGCATTATTCTCGGGTGCGTTGATGGTTACATCCGAGCCATTCTCCAAGTGGATGACTGCCTTACGGAAAAGCGGAGAACCCAAGACATACTGCCCTGAGCCGGGACATACCGGATAAAAGCCAAGAGCGGAAAATACATACCAGGCAGAAGTCTGGCCGTTGTCCTCGTCACCGCAATAGCCATCGGGAGTCGGTGCATAGAACTTATCCATTACCTGACGAAGTCGCATTTGTGCTTTCCACGGTGTGCCGGCATAGTTATACAGATAAATCATGTGCTGCACGGGCTGATTGCCGTGTGCATAATTACCCACATTCATCACCTGCATTTCACGTATCTCGTGAATGACACTTCCATAATAGCTCTCATCGAAGACGGGGGGAACAATGAACACAGAATCCAGCATGGATACGAACTGACGCTTTCCTCCCATAAGGTTTATCAATCCTTGCGGATCATGGAAAACAGACCAGGTATAATGCCACGCATTTCCTTCGGTAAAGGCATCTCCCCACTTGAAAGGAGAGAAAGGAACGGCAAAACTGCCATCTTCATTACGGCCCCGCATCAAGGATGTTTCCTTATCGAAGAGGTTCTTATAATTCATAGCCCGCTTGGCATACAAGTTGATTTCCGATTTGGGACGTCCCAAGGCTTTACCCAACCGATAGATACACCAGTCATCGTAAGCATATTCCAGCGTACGGGCGGCATTCTCGCGAATATTCACATTATAAGGCACATAGCCTAGTTTGTTGTAATACTCGCAACCCCAGCGTCCGGTGGATTTCACAGTGGGATGCTCCTTGTTGGCGGTAGCAATCAGACCCTCGTAGAGTGTCTTGACATCTTCCACTTTCACCCCTTTCAGATAAGCATCCACGATATAGGGACTATAATGATAGACTTCCCCTTTCTCATTCAGTTCGTAGAACTTACGGGGAAAGAGAGTTGAACGGTAAAGGCTGATATAGAACGTCTTCAGTTCATCATCGGTTCCACCGCTTACTTCCACACGTCCCAAGGCATCGTTCCACCGGTTCTTTGCAGATTCGCGCACTTGGTCGAAGCTCTTATCCTTTACTTCCTGCAAGTTGAGCAATGCTTGTTCCAGACTGATAAATGAAGAATCAGCCATGCGTGTAAGATGCTCTATTCCGAGGAGTACAGTATAGAACAAGTGTGCTATGACTCCGGTTTCAACAGTCCTTCAAACTTCAACAGGCAGTTTAAAAAAACCGTGCAAATGACGCCATTGGAATTCAGGAAGAAGATACAAGAAAACGAATTCCCCAAAGAAGAATAGGAGCCAAGCTTCCGAATGATACTCAAAAGGCAACCCAAGCCATATCCGCTCCGTATCTGCTCCGTACTTGCTCCGTAAAAAGGTATCTCTATGTGGAGCATACACGGAACGAATACGGAGCAGATACATTTCTCAAGGAATGATTTTACTTCTGAAGTTTGAATTAGTAGGAAAATAAATCATGTCTTTTCCTTTGATAATAAAAGAATTAGTGTATATTTGCATACATTGTTATATACCTCTAAATCTTTCTTTTTATGGACCGAGAACTACTCTTTGACCGGTTTTCACAGCAAGCTCTCCAGACCTTGCACAGATACCGTGCGGTTATGTTCAGTCCTCCACACACCCTTCGTCCCCCTAAAGGGGGAGGAGAATACTCCGTAAATCATTAATCCTGATTATTAATTTAAACTATCCCCCTTCCCCTTTAGGGGAACCGAGGAGTGTGAGTAAAAGCCTTATGGAAAACAAGCCAACCATTGCCGAAGTACAAGAATGGGTACTGAAGCTTTATAATACCTGTGAACAAACCATCACTGACGAAGAACGCCGGGAACAGCATAAATATGCCGTCATGGTGCAACGCCCGCAAGACAAACGCTTCCTTGTGAAGATGCTCGACGAATCGTCCCAGATACGCGACCGCAAGAAACTTGCCGCCCGTATCAAAACTCTGATAGACCGCTACGGTGTCCCTCAATTCCTGAACAAACGCGATACGTTCCTCTTCAAGATGTACCAATCCTTCGGACATCATTTCGACTTCATCGCCATACCTATTATAAAGAAACGGCTCCGCATGGATACCGCCAAGGTCATCCTTGACGAAGCACGCCCCAAACTGACAGAGCACCTTGCCGAACGTTCCAAACAAAAGATAGGGCAGAACGTAAACCTGCTGGGCGAAGTGGTATTGGGAAATGGAGAAGCCGATCATCGCTACTTCCACTACCTGGAATCTCTCGAAGCTCCCGATATCAATTATATCTCCGTCAAGATATCGGGCATTTACGCACAGACCCATGCACTGAATTATGAAGAAAGTTTCCCTGAACTGGTACGCCGCATGTCTGCCTTGTACCAAAAGGCGATAGATTTTCCATATGAAGACGGGAACGGAGTGAAACGCGCAAAATTCGTCAACCTCGATATGGAGGAATATAAAGATACACACTTTACACTCCGTCTCTTTAAAACAGTGCTCAGCAAGCCGGAATTCAAGAACTACTCGGCCGGTATTGTGGTACAAGCTTACCTACCCGATGCCTACGACTTCCAAACAGAGTTACTGGAGTTTGCCAAAGCCCGCGTAGCCGATGGTGGCGCTCCACTGAAAATGCGCCTGGTGAAAGGCTGTAACCTGGAGATGGAGACTGTAATTTCGTCCCTTCGCGGATGGGCGAACCCGATACGTTCCTCAAAGACCGAAGTCGATGCCAACTACCTGCACCTGCTGGAACGCGCCTTATTGCCCGAAAATGCAAAAGCACTCCATCTGGGAGTGGCCTCGCACAACCTCTTCACAATTGCATACGCTTATCTGTTAAGCCAAAAACTGGGCAGTGCAGCGTATATGACATTTGAAATGCTCGAAGGAATGGCAGACCATGTATGGCGGGCACAATCCATACTGGGCAATCACGTCATTCTGTATGCTCCTGTGGTTAAGGACGAACATTTCCTCAATGCAGTATCCTACCTGGTACGCCGCATGGATGAGAATACGGCACCCGACAACTTCCTCACCCACTCCTTCAACCTGAAACCGGACACAGATACCTGGCGTTTCCTGGAGAAGCAATTCGAAGATGCTTACCGTATGAAAGACAGTATCACTCATATTCCTACCCGCACACAAAACCGATTGAAACCTTATCGACCTGTACAGCCCCAAGCAGTCATGAAGAACGAACCGGATACAGACTTCGACCTGGCTCAGAACCAGGAATGGGTACGGAATATCTTCGCCAAATGGAAGAAATCTCCCGATGATACTCCCGAAATTATCCCTTTGCAGATAGGCGCTGAAACCGTAGTATGCGAGAAACGCTACAAATACATGGACCGCTGCCAGGACGACGAAGTGTGCGTCTGCGAAATGTCGCAAGCCAATAGCGAACAAGTGAAACAGATTATCGACATCGCCGAGAAAGATCCCACAGGCTGGCGAAATACCACCCTCGAAGAGCGTCACCGCATCATGTACGAAGCCGCCAACCGCCTAGGCGATTTGCGTGGTGACCTGATAGGTTGCATGTGCGCAGTCACCGGAAAAACTGTAGTCGAAGGCGATGTGGAAGTTTCGGAAGGTATAGACTATGCCCGCTTCTACACCACCTCCATGCAGACCTTTGCCGCATTGCCCGACGTAGACATTGCTCCCAAAGGAACCATTCTCGTCATTTCTCCATGGAACTTCCCGTGTGCTATCCCTATCGGCGGCATTGCAGCAGCACTGGCTGGTGGAAACACCGTGATACTGAAGCCGGCAACCGTTGCCGCCCCCGTAGCCTGGATGTTTGCCAAGGCATTCTGGGATGCAGGTGTGCCCAAAGAGGCCTTACAAGTAATCATCACCGACCGCAATGCGCTAAACGTGCTGACTACCGCCCCCGCCATCAAGCACATTATCCTCACCGGCGGAACCGACACTGCTCAGAATATAGCTCACGCCAACCCCGCCACTCCGCTTTCGGCCGAGACAGGAGGCAAGAATGCCATCATCCTCACCGCATCGGGCGACCGCGACCATGCCATCATGAACATCGTAACCTCCGCTTTCGGCAATGCCGGACAGAAATGTTCCGCTTGCTCCTTGCTATTGGTTGAGCGTTCAGTCTACGAAGATAAGAACTTCCGCGACAAATTGAAAGATGCCGCTACCAGTATGAAAGTAGGCAGTGTCTGGAATTCAGGAAATGTAGTAGGGCCGATGATTACCAACAAGAACGAAAAATTGCTTGCCGCCCTCAAACTCGAACCGGGAGAATCGTGGCTGGTACCGCCCCGTTTCCTTGATAAAAAAGAGTATATCCTTGCTCCGACTGTGAAGTGGGGAGTAAAGCCCGGAAGTTATTCATTCCGTACAGAGTTGTTCGGACCGATGCTTAGCGTAGCCTGCATTGAAAACCTCGAAGAAGGCATCAAGCTGGTTAATAGCCTCGATTATGGTCTGACATCCGGCCTGCAAAGCCTCGACGAGACAGAACAGAAAAAGTGGAAAGACTCTATCCAGGCGGGAAATCTCTATATCAACCGTGGCATTACGGGAGCTATTGTCAATCGTCAGCCATTCGGCGGCATGAAGCTATCCGCTTTTGGTGGCGGCGTAAAGGCGGGAGGTCCTAATTACTGTGCCTGCTTCCTGAAGATTACCGACAAGCCCGGCAGTACTACCGACTATCAGAAGAGTTATGCCGAAGCCTACGAGAAAGAGTTTGCCCATGCCCGGGACATCAACAACCTCTATGGCGAGCAGAATGCTTTCCGCTACTTACCCTTGAAGAATATGGTATTACGCCTCTTCCCGGGCGATAGCAACGAGCAAATCCGTATGATAGCTTTGGCAGCAAAGACTTGCCACACTCCGCTTGTTATCAGCTGCGATCCGACTGATGACCGTACGGAAATCCTAGCTTCTGCCGACTGCCGAATAAAGAAGGAGTCATTCGACGAATTCCTCGCTACCATGAAAGATTACGAACGTATCCGTACTTGTAGTGCCGATATCCCGATGAAGATGTACGAACAAGCCGCACACTTTGATAAGTATATCGCTACCGCACCACCGGTAAAAGACGGACGCGTAGAGCTGATCCACTACATCAAGGAACAAAGCATCTCATTCGAGTATCACCGCTATGGTAGCATATCGGAAGTACCACCGGTAGAATAAAGAACGGCAATGATACGGTAAACTCACTGTACTTTCCTTCTTTGCTCTCTACACTGACATAACCACCATGTGAGATTTGTCAGACACTGGTGTTCCTCTTGTCAGACACTGGCGTGTATCGCGACAAAGGCTGGTGTTTATCGTGACAAACACTGGTGTCTGACAAGCGGAACACCAGTGTTTGACAAATGGGATAAAATCAGCTGATACTATATCTTATCTCCAAATGCTAAATCGCCTGCATCTCCCAGTCCCGGAACGATATACGAGTGCTCGTTCATATCAGGATCGATAGCCGCACACCACAAAGTCACTTCATCGCCGGG
>USLU01000042.1 GCA_900555635.1 uncultured Bacteroides sp. | reverse complement strand
TTTAGGAGAAGGCGAAGAAGATGTGACCTATCCCGAATTCTATCCGTTGGCAGGAGGAGATTTGCTGTTTGCATATCGTTCGGGTGCTTCGGGGCGGGGTAACTTGGTAATGAACCGTTATTCCGTAAAGGATAAAAAATGGGTACGTGTGCAAGATGTCCTGATTGACGGAGAAAATAAGCGTAATGCCTATTGGCAATTGTATGTAGACGAACAAGGTACGATACATTTATCCTGGGTGTGGCGTGAAACATGGCTGGTGGAAACTAATCATGACTTATGCTATGCCCGTTCTTTCGACAATGGAAGCACTTGGTATAAGTCGAATGGAGAAAAATATGTACTGCCCATCCGTCTTGCCAATGCAGAGTATGCATGCCACATCCCACAAAATTCGGAATTGATAAATCAGACCAGTATGAGTGCGGATGCAAAAGGCAATCCGTATATTGCCTCATATTGGCGCGATGCGGATAGTGACGTTCCGCAATACCGTATCGTCTGGAATGACGGCAAGAAGTGGCAGAGTCGTCAGGTGTCCGAGCGTAAGACTCCTTTCTCCCTGAAAGGTGGAGGTACGAAGATGATACCGGTTTCCCGTCCTCGCATTGTTGTGGATAATGGAGAAATATATTATGTCTTCCGGGATGAAGAACGGGGTAGCAGGGTGTCTTTGGCACATACGAAGGATGTAGCCGCCGCCCAATGGACTACTACCGACTTGACCGATTTTCCGGTAGATGCCTGGGAGCCTTCACACGACACCGAGCTTTGGAAGCAGAAAAGACGTTTGCAACTATTTGTGCAACATACCAAACAGGGTGACGGTGAACGAACGGTAGAGTTTGAACCTCAACCGGTATATGTATTAGAAATAATTAAATGAAGCTTTAGTCAACTAAAATATGAAATTGAAATGCTTTATTCTTATGCTTTGTGTGGGCGCAGCCTCATGCACAGCTCAAAGACCGAAAACAGAAGATGTTATCGGTATAATAACTAAGGTGAATAACTATTGGCAGCAGACACACCCCGAACATGAACGTTCCTTCTGGGATAATGCTGCCTACCATACCGGAAATATGGAAGCGTTCTTCCTGACCGGTAATTCCGATTACTACGCTTATTCCGAGGCATGGGCCGAACACAATGAATGGAAAGGTGCCAAAAGTGACAATAAATCCGAATGGAAATATAGCTATGGCGAAAGCGATGACTATGTACTTTTTGGTGATTATCAGACGTGCTTCCAAGTATATGCGGATTTATATAACGTAAAACCCGATTCTCAGAAGATAGCCCGTGCCCGTGAAGTGATGGAATATCAGATGAGCACAGACAAGAATGATTATTGGTGGTGGTCAGACGGTCTATACATGGCTATGCCGGTAATGACAAAACTGTATAAATTGACTGATAATCCGCTTTATCTGAAGAAGATGCACGAATATTGGACGTATGCCAATAGCATTATGTATGACGCTGAGGCTGGTTTGTACTACCGTGACGCCAAATACGTATATCCCAAACATAAAAGCGTAAATGGCAAGAAAGATTTTTGGGCACGTGGGGACGGTTGGGTACTTGCTGCACTGGCACGGGTACTGCAAGATCTGCCTGAAACAGATCCGAACCGACCGGAATACGTAGAGCGTTTCCAGACATTAGCCAAAGCAGTAGCTGCCTGCCAACAGCCCGAAGGTTACTGGACGCGCAGTATGCTTGATCCCGAACATGCTCCGGGACCTGAAACCAGTGGTACGGCATTCTTTACTTACGGCCTATTGTGGGGAATGAACAATGGATTATTGGATAAGGCAGCCTACCAGCCGGTCGTTCTGAAAGCATGGGACTATCTGACTAACGTAGCTTTGCAACCGAACGGACGAATCGGGTATGTGCAGCCTATTGGTGAAAAAGCGATTCCCGGGCAGATTGTTGACGCCAACTCAACCTCCAATTTTGGTGTGGGGGCCTTCTTACTTGCATCCTGTGAGATGGTGCGTTTTTTGAATAACCATTAATAGAAAGAAATAAATAAGTGTATATGTTACACAACATGTACACTTCTTTTGTGTAGTATTCAATAAAGTGTTATTTTTACACCTGCTAATTGATTTAATATAAAAAGATTATGATTATTAAAATGAAAAGCACTATTCAGATGAGTTTCCTGGCAATAGTATTGTCATGGTTTACACTTCCCGGTTATTCTCAGCAAAAGCCTTTCCCTGAAAAGGATTATGTAGCCTACTTGTTCACTTATTTTACAGGAAATCATATAAGTGAAGAAGCTGTTTGCTATGCGGTAAGTATGGATGGCTATACGTACTGGGCATTGAATGGTAACAAACCTATACTCGATTCTAAAGTGATTAGTTCGACGGGGGGAGTACGCGATCCGCATATTCTGCGCTCTCAGGATGGTAAAACTTTTTATATGGTGGTAACAGATATGGTTAGCGACAATGGCTGGGATTCTAACCGGGCTATGGTACTACTGAAATCAACTGACCTGGTGAACTGGTCACATTCGGTTGTCAACATGCAGAAACGTTATACAGGTCAAGAGAAGTTAAAACGTGTATGGGCACCGCAGACTATTTTTGACCCTGAAGCGGGAAAATATATGGTTTATTGGTCTATGAAATATGGTGACGGTGCGGATGTAATTTATTATGCTTATGCAAATGATGACTTTACCGACCTGATAGGCGACCCAAAACCTCTGTTCCTACCCGAAAACGGAAAGTCGTGTATTGACGGAGACATCGTATATAAAGACGGTGTGTTCCACATGTTCTATAAGACAGAAGGGCATGGAAATGGTATCAAGGTAGCTACTACCCGTTCGCTTACTTCGGGCAAGTGGACGGAAGAACCGGATTATAAACAACAAACTACAGATGCCGTAGAAGGTGCAGGCACCTTCAAACTTATCAATCAAGATAAATATATTTTAATGTATGACGTCTATATGAAGGGCAAATATCAGTTTACCGAAACTACCGATTTGCAAAACTTCAAAGTCATAGATGCTGACGTGAAGATGAACTTCCATCCACGTCACGGAACCATTATTCCTATTACACGTGCCGAATTGAAACGTATTACCGATAAATGGGGTAAACCGGCTGAATTGGGAGAACTGCCCAATAATCCTGTATTACCGGGGTTCCATGCTGATCCTGAAATCTTGTACTCTCATCAAACACAGAAATATTATATATATTCCACTACCGACGGACAACCGGGCTGGGGTGGATGGTACTTCACTGTATTTTCATCTCCCGATTTAAAGGAATGGACGGACGAAGGTGTCATGTTGGATCTCAAGTCCGAACAAGTGCCTTGGGCGGATGGTAACGCATGGGCGCCGTGCATTGAGGAGAAGTTGGTCGATGGAAAATACAAGTACTTCTTCTATTATAGTGGCAACTGGACCGAAGGTGGAGGCAAGCAGATAGGAGTGGCTGTGGCCGATTCTCCTACCGGACCTTTCGTTGATTTGGGACATCCTATCATTACAAAGTCTCCTGTTGGCGGAGGACAACAGATTGATGTGGATGTGTTCACCGATCCGGTATCGAAGAAGTCTTATCTGTATTGGGGCAACGGCTATATGGCTGGTGCCGAGTTGAATAAGGATATGCTTTCTATCAAGGAAAAGACAATTAAGGTAATGACTCCGCAAGGAGGAACCTTGCAGGATTATGCTTTCCGTGAAGCAGCATACGTGTTCTACCGCAACGGACTTTATTACTTTATGTGGTCGGTAGATGATACGGGGTCGCCCAATTATCACGTGGCTTACGGAACTTCCAAGTCTCCATTGGGACCGATAGAAGTGGCGGAGAAACCTGTAGTGTTGATACAAAACCCCGATAAGGAGATATATGGTCCTGCCCACAATGCGGTTTTACAAATTCCGGGTACGGATGAGTGGTTTATCGTTTACCATCGTATTAATAAAGGATACCTGAAGGATAGTCCCGGTATTCATCGCGAAGTGTGTATGGATCGTATGGAATTCAATGAGGACGGTACGATAAAACCGGTAGTACCGACACGCTAAAATATAAATCTAAAAAGCTATATATTATGAAGAACAAACTTAAAGGACTTGCTTGTTTAGCGCTAATGACAGTGATGCCGCTTGCCGCCCAGAACGTAGTAGTGAAAGGACCAGACGGAAAATTACAACTCACAGTATCGTGCCCGGAAGGGGGAGAGGCATCTTATGCCATTGATTACAATGGAAAACAAATGTTAGCATCCTCACCGCTGGGACTGGAAACGAATGTGGGAGACTTTGCCAAGTCTATGAAACTGACCGGACATACACAGACGTCGATAGATACTGTTTATAACCAGTCGCGCATTAAAGTATCGCAGGTACATTATACAGCTAATGAACTGATATGTTCCTTTGCCAATGCCGCAGGTCAGAAGATGGATGTCACCTTTCGTGTAAGTAATAACGACGTAGCTTTCCGCTACACTTTGCCCCGTCAGGGCGAACGTGGCAGCGTGACGGTGAATCAGGAAGCAACCGGTTTCCGTTTCCCGCAGCAGACTACTACTTTCCTTTGTCCGCAAAGTGATGCCATGATAGGCTGGAAGCGTACAAAACCCAGTTATGAAGAAGAATACAAAGCGGATGCCCCGATGAATGTGCGTTCGCAATACGGGCATGGATATACTTTCCCATGTTTGTTCAAGATAGGAGATAATGGTTGGGTGTTAATTAGTGAAACCGGTGTTGACAGCCGTTATTGTGGCTCACGACTGAGTGATGCACAAGACGGTATGTACAACATCGCTTTCCCTATGCCCGAAGAAAATAACGGTAACGGAACATCGGAACCGGCATTTTCCCTGCCGGGGTCTACTCCGTGGCGCACCATTACAGTAGGCGAGACATTGAAGCCGATTGTAGAAACCACCGTCCCCTGGGATGTGGTAGAGCCACGTTATACGACACAACACGACTATAAAATGGGCCGTGGTACCTGGAGCTGGATTCTTTGGCAAGATGAAAGCATCAATTACGATGACCAAGTGAAATATGTAGACCTGGCAGCTGCCATGGGGTATCAATATGTCTTGATCGACAACTGGTGGAATACAAACATCGGACGCGACCGCATGACGCAATTCATCCAATATGCCAATTCCAAAGGGGTAGATGTCTTCTTGTGGTACAGTTCCAGCGGTTACTGGAACGACATCGAGCAGGGACCTACCAATATGATGGACAATGCCATCATCCGCAAACGTGAGATGAAATGGTTGCAACAACAAGGAGTGAAAGGCATCAAGGTCGATTTCTTCGGTGGTGACAAGCAGGAAACGATGCGTCTCTATGAAGATATCTTGAGCGATGCCGACGACCACGGTCTGATGGTGATTTTCCACGGTTGTACCATTCCTCGCGGGTGGGAGCGTATGTACCCCAATTACGTGGGCAGTGAGGCAGTATTGGCATCGGAGAATATCATCTTCAGTCAGCACTTCTGCGACGCAGAAGCTTTCAACGCTTGCTTGCATCCTTTTATCCGCAATACGATAGGTTGCATGGAGTATGGCGGCACCTTCCTGAACAAGCGTATGAACCGGAGTAATGATGGTGGAAACATTCGACGCACTACCGATGTTTTCCAGTTGGCTGTTGCCGTCCTTTTCCAAAATCCTATTCAGAACTTTGCCTTGGCTCCCAATAACTTGACGGACGCACCGCAAGTCTGCCTCGACTTTATGAAACAAGTACCCACTACCTGGGATGAGACACGCTTTATCGACGGTTATCCCGGCAAGTATGTTGTCCTTGCCCGTCGTCACGGCGACCGTTGGTATGTAACTGCCGTAAATGGTGGCAAAGAAGCTCTGAAATTGAAACTCTCCTTGCCTATGCTGGCAGGAAAAACGGTTTCGTTCTATAGCGATGACAAGCAACTCCAACCGCAGATGAAATCGCAAAAGATAAAGGCTGACGGTAGCTTCCAATTGATGATACAACCACAAGGGGGAGCAGTACTTGTTGCCGATTGATGAAGTACGCTATCAATTCACAGCTTATTTGCTATTTGATTTCGATCTATAAGTATAGATAATTTACTGTGAATAAAGCCTTTTGTAACAGCTTGGCTATCAAGTATTTGTATTTAGTCTATCTCAGTCGTATACTGAGGGTATCTAAGTATACGACTGAGGTACCCTAAGTATACGATTGAGATACCCTCCAAATAAGACTGACCTTATTTCATATTTAATAAGTAAATAATTAATACTATATCAATACCATGAATAAATTAACGTACTTCTTTGCTACCTGCCTGTTTCTAGTTTGCGCCACCACTCTGCAAGCCCGAACGAACAGAGTAACCAATGAACCCGATTCCGTCTTTCTCTTTTCCTATTCCGATGCCAATGGGCAAAGTGGACTACGATTTGCCTGGAGCACGGAAGGTACTCAATGGTTTTCCGTAGCCGATGGTTATGACTATGTGAAATGTGACTTCGGTCCTTGGGGACGCCAAAAGAAGATGTTCCGTCCCAGGCTGATGCAAAACCGTGCCGACGGTCGTTGGCATTGCCTCTGGACAGCCACCCAAAGTGGCGAAGTATGGGCGCATGCCGCTTCGGCAGACTTACTGAAATGGGGACCGCAAAGCTATTTCACAGAAGCTGACCGCACCAAGTATCTACCTTCAACTATCTTCCCCATTACTGAAGAGAAAATTACTGTAAACGGTCGGGAAGAGAACGGCTGGATGCAACGTGTATCTTATTCTACCATCGAGCAACTGGTTCGCTTTGCCGAACACAAGAAGTACCGCCAGTCACTTTATGACGAACGTGCCGAGCAAGATCCCGTGCGCTTTGCCGGATTGAAACCGCTCGAAGCGACTATCAACGTACAAACCTCACAAACAAAACCCATCAGCGAGCATCTGATTGGCATCTTCTTCGAAGATATCAACTATGCGGCCGATGGCGGACTATATGCAGAACTTATACAGAACCGCGACTTTGAATACTCCTCGAAAGACGGTTCCCGCGAAGGCTGGGACAGCAACTACGCTTGGTCGGTACGGGGTGACGACGCAACGTTTACCATAGCTACTGCGAATCCTATCCACGAGAATAACCCACATTATGCTGTGCTCAACATAACCAAACCGGGTGCATCGTTTCAGAATCCCGGTTTCGACGGCATCACGTTGAAGAAAGGCGAGAAGTATGACTTCTCCCTCTTCGGTCGTGTTCCGCAAGGCAGTAAGGGCGGTAAGGTACTGGTGAAACTGATTAATCAAGATGGTAGCGAAATAGCTTCTTCATCTGTAAACGTATCTTCTAAAGAATGGAAAAAATACAGTACCCAGCTTATTGCCAATGCAGATGTGCGTTCTGCCGAGCTGGCACTTGTTCCGCAGACTGCGGGTACTTATGAACTCGATATGATTTCCCTCTTCCCCCGCAATACTTTCCGTGGACATAAGAACGGATTACGTGCCGACCTGGCGCAAACATTGGCCGATATGAAGCCCCGCTTTGTGCGTTTTCCCGGTGGATGTGTGGCTCATGGCGATGGCGTAGACAATATCTACGACTGGAAAGGTTCCATCGGCCCGCTCGAAGCGCGCAAGCCTCTGCGTAACCTGTGGGGCTACCATCAGACTCGTGGCTTGGGTTATTTTGAGTACTTCCAGTTCTGCGAAGATATGGGTGCCGAACCTGTGCCTGTGCTTGCTGCCGGCGTGCCTTGCCAGAACTCCGGTACTTGCAGCCACCATGCAAAAGGAGAATTGGGCTGCAACGGTCAGCAGGGCGGTATTCCTATGGAAGAGATGGGAGCGTACATCCAGGATATTCTCGACTTGATAGAATATGCCAATGGAGATGCCAAGAAAACCGTATGGGGACGTAAGCGTGCCGAAGCCGGACATCCCAAGCCTTTCAACCTGAAGTTTATCGGCATTGGCAACGAAGATTTGATTACCGATATTTTTGTAGAACGCTTTACGATGATATTCAATGCCATCAAGGAGAAATATCCCGAGATAACGGTGATTGGTACCGTAGGTCCTTTCTACGAAGGTACTGACTATGATGAAGGTTGGGCGCTTGCCTCCCGGCTGAATATACCGATGGTGGACGAGCATTACTATGTGGCTCCCGGCTGGCTCATTCATAATCAAGATTACTACGACCGTTACGACCGCAATAAATCGAAAGTATACCTGGGTGAATATGCAGCCCACCTGCCCGGTCGTCCTAATAACATAGAGACGGCATTGGCAGAGGCTTTGTACCTCACCTCGGTCGAAAGAAACGGTGATGTGGTATCCATGACTTCATACGCCCCTCTGCTTGCCAAGGAGCACCATACGCAGTGGAACCCCGATTTGATTTATTTCAATAACGCCGAAGTGAAACCTACCGTAGGTTATTATACTCAGCAAATGTACGGTCAGAATGCAGGAACCGATTATCTTGCTTCTTCCGTCAGCCTGAACAGTAAGGAAGATGCAGTGAAGAAACGTGTCGGTGTATCGGTGGTGAAAGACAACTATACAGGCGATTATATCGTGAAACTGGTCAACCTGCTTCCCGTAGAAATCACTTCCCAAATAAAATTGGAAGATGTTGCTTTAGTAAATCCTACAGCTACAAAGACTCTTTTGTCGGGTGATCCGAAGGACAAGACAGCTAAATCAGTCACTACTGACTTTGAAGTGAAGGGCAATGACTTCCCTTATACAATGCCGGCTTACTCGTTTACGGTGATACGCATCCATGAGAATAGGAAATGATAATTTAGTGATATACTTTGCAGAAGTAACTTCATTCCCCTCCTCCCGGGAGGAGGGGTGCCCAAAGGGCGGGGTGGTAGGTGAGTACATAGGCTGAATCATTCTTTCAAAGGAATGAGTTCTACCTACCACCTCCCCCCTTCGGGGTACTCCTCCTCCCGGGAGGAGGAGAATAAAGATACTCCGTTAAATTATCCTGATAACCTCGTTAAATACCTTTTTATAGAAATAATATAAATATAAAATGAAAAGAATACTTTTATTGACACTTGTCACTGTTGCAACATGCAGTATGTCGGCGCAGAAAAAGCAGACTATTCATTCGGGATATCCTATCGATCCCGTACCTTTCACCGCAGTGAAGGTGACGGATGGATTTTGGGGACAACGTCTCGACGCCAGTCGTAAAGTAACTATTCCTCTTGCCTTCAGCAAATGCGAAGAGACAGGTCGCTATGAGAATTTCATAAAAGCGGCTCATCCCAGTGATGACTATAAAGTAGGAGGATTCTCCTTTGATGATACCGATGTGTACAAAACGATTGAAGGTGCCAGCTATTCCCTTCAGACTTATCCGGATAAGAAACTGGAAAAGTACATCGACAGCGTACTGGTAATTGTAGCCGGAGCACAAGAACCCGATGGCTATCTTTATACCGCCCGTACCATGAATCCCAAGCATCCGCATAACTGGTCGGGACCGGAACGTTGGTCGGAAGTGGAAAACCTGAGCCACGAGTTCTATAACTTAGGACACATGGTAGAAGGTGCAGTAGCCCATTATCAAGCTACCGGCAAACGCAACTTCCTGGATATAGCCATCCGTTATGCCGATTGCGTATGTCGGAATATAGGCGAAGCCAACGGACAGAAGCGGCTTATCCCGGGACATCAGATTGCAGAAATGGCATTGGTGCGCCTCTATACGGTGACGGGAGACAAGAAGTATCTCGACCAGGCCAAGTTCTTCCTCGACGCACGCGGCACTACAGCACGCAAGGATATGTATTTGCAGTCGCACAAGCCGGTCTTGGAGCAAGATGAGGCTGTAGGACATGCCGTACGTGCGGGTTATATGTATTCCGGTAGGGGGGATGTAGCCGCCATCACGGGCGATAGTTCCTATATCAAGGCTATTGACCGGATTTGGGAGAATATCGTCGGCAAGAAGATCTACATAACCGGAGGCATCGGAGCCAGACATGCGGGCGAAGCTTTCGGTAACAATTATGAATTGCCCAATCTTACCGCCTATAACGAAACTTGCGCGGCTATCGCTAATGTCTACATGAATTATCGCCTCTTCTTGCTGCACGGCGATGCCAAATACTTCGATGTTTTGGAACGTTCTCTATACAATGGACTTATCTCCGGTGTATCGCTGGATGGTGGGAAGTTCTTCTATCCCAATCCGTTGTCGTGCGATGGTAAATATCACTTTAATGCCGACCATACGATAACACGCCAGCCTTGGTTTGGCTGCGCTTGCTGCCCCAGCAACATCAGTCGCTTCATCCCTTCTTTGCCGGGCTATGTCTATGCCGTGAAGGATAACCGCGTCTATGTAAACCTCTTCCTCTCCAACCAAGCAGAACTGAAGGTGAATAATAAGAAAGTAACCCTACAACAAGAAACCGCATATCCTTGGAACGGAGATATCCGTTTGACAGTAGCACAAGGCAATGCGCCGTTTACCATGAAGATCCGCATTCCGGGATGGGTACGTAACAGTGTGTTGCCAAGCGATCTATATACGTATGCCGACAATCGGAAACCTACTTACTGTGTTCGTGTGAATGGGCAGGAAGTGCAGGGAGAACTGGCGGACGGTTATCTGGATATCGACCGCAAATGGAAGAAAGGAGATGTGGTAGAAGTACACTTCGATATGCTTCCACGTGTGGTGAAAGCCAACGATAAGGTAGAAGCCGATAAAGGCCGGGTAGCCGTAGAACGGGGGCCTATTGTGTATTGTGCAGAATGGCCGGACAATAGTTTCGATGTGAATACTGTTTTGTTGAATCGTAACCCTCAATTCAAGGTCGTTGAGAAACCTGATATGCTTTATGGCATCAACCAACTTGTAACGGAGGCTCAATCTTTGAGTTATAATGAAACAGGCAAATTGGCTACGAAAGATGTTCAGTTGACTTTAATACCTTATTATGCTTGGAATCATCGGGGGGAAGGCAAGATGGATGTTTGGCTGCCGATGGAGGTAAGTGCTGCTTCTGCTATGCCTCAAAAGTGAGACAAGTAAGTTTATTATGTATTTTATAAATGATTAATATATAGATATGAAAAGATTAACGACTGTTTTGGCATTATCTTTTGCTCTTGGCATCCATGCGCAACAGCATGTAATGACGGTAGATGTTTCTAAACCATCTGCCAAGATCAACCCTGCCATGTATGGCATCTTCTTTGAAGATATTAACTTCGGAGCCGACGGCGGACTGTATGCCGAACTTGTGAAAAACCGTTCTTTTGAGTTTCCTCAATCTTTTGTGGGATGGGTACCCTTTGGAAATGTAACGGTTAAGGACGAAAATCCTTGCTTTGAACGTAATCCGCACTATGTACGTGTTGTGAATGATGGTCGTCGGTTGCGTGCCGGTCTTGATAATGAAGGCTACCGTGGTATTGGTTTAAAACAAGGTGAAGATTACCGCTTCTCTGTTTATGCCCGTACTCCGGATGCAAAGCCGATGAAACTTTCTATTGAGTTGGTAAACTCCAACGGTCAGAATCTTTTAAAGAAAGAAATCGAAGTCAGTGGTAATAACTGGCAGAAGCTTACCGCCACCTTGAAATCCCCTTTCACCGATGCCCATGCCCGTCTTCGTGTGGTCTTATTGACGAAAGGTACTGTGGATATGGATCATATTTCCTTATTCCCTGCCAATACTTGGAAACAACGTGAGAATGGTTTGCGTAAAGACCTTGCCCAAGCACTTTATGATCTCAACCCCGGTGTATTTCGTTTTCCCGGTGGATGTATCATTGAGGGCAACACACTGGCTACCCGCTATCAATGGAAGAACAGTGTAGGGCCTGTTGAGAATCGTCCTTTGAATGAGAACCGTTGGAATTATACCTTCACTCACAAAGCATTTCCGGACTATTTCCAAACCTATGGATTAGGCTTCTTTGAATACTTCCAGTTAAGCGAAGACCTTGGTGCAGAGCCTCTGCCTGTTTTGAGCTGCGGACTCTCTTGTCAGTACGAAAGTAATGAAATAGTGCCTATTGCCGAGCTCGACCCGTATGTACAGGATGCGCTTGATCTGATTGAGTTTGCCAACGGTCCCGTTACCTCTAAATGGGGCAAAGTACGTGCTGATATGGGACATCCGGCTCCTTTCAACCTAAAAATGATTGCTATCGGCAACGAACAATGGGGTGAAGTTTATCCCGAACGTCTCGAAGTATTTATGAAAGCTATTCGTGCCAAATACCCTACTATACAGATTATCGGTTCTGCCGGTCCTAATGCCGACGGTGATAAGTTCGATTACCTCTGGCCCGAAATGAAACGTCTCGGTGCGGATTTAGTGGATGAGCATTATTACATGGCTCCCGATTGGTTCTTTGCCAACGCCGCCCGTTATGATAAATACGATCGCAAAGGTCCTAAGGTATTTGCCGGCGAATATGCTTCGCACGACCATCCTACAGGTAAAGCCAATAACTTCCTCGCCGCTCTGTCCGAAGCCGCCTTTATGACGGGCCTCGAACGCAATGCCGATGTAGTGCGCTTGGCTACTTACGCCCCGCTCTTTGCCCATGTAGACGCTTGGCAATGGAACCCCGATCTTATCTGGTTTGATAACCTGCGTATGATGCGCACGCCCAACTACTACGTACAACAGATGTACGGCATGAATCCCGGAACCGACGTGTTGTCTTTACAAATGAACGGTAAGCCAGTGGTCGGACAAGACAGCCTTTATGCAACTGCTGCACTGGACGCCCCGACCGGTGAAGTCATCTTGAAGCTTGTCAATGCGAGCGCTCAACCTGCAAAGATAAAGATTGACTTCAACGGATTGAAGAAACAACGGATCGTATCGGGTACTTGCACCTATTTGCAGAATTGCGATTGGAAAGCGATCAATACATTGGATCAGGAAGCAATCGTGCCTCGTGTCCGTCCGGTAGAAATAAATGCCGCTTCCTTGGATTTAGAGGTGCAACCCCGTTCATTCGGAGTATATCGATTGCAAATGAGTAAATAACAGCCCTTTTTGAACGATAATTCCACTTGAATACGTTATAACTTTTCTACCTTTGTAGCGGTATGTAAGATTCGTTTGCATGCCGCTACAAACATTTCATAAATATACTACCATGAAGAAACATCTCCTTACCGGACTGTTTGCCGCTCTAGCTCTTTCTGCTAATGCACAGTCCTTTCATGAATGGCAAGACCCGGAAGTCAATGCCGTAAATCGTGCTCCGATGCACACAAACTACTTCGCCTACGAATCGGCTGATGCGGCCGCCCGTGGTGCAAAAGAACAATCATCCAACTTTATGACGCTCAACGGTACCTGGAAGTTCTTTTGGGTACAAGATGCCGATTCCCGTCCTACCGACTTTTGGAAAGTTGGTTATAATGACAAAGGTTGGAGCGATATGTCCGTTCCCGGTGTGTGGGAATTGAACGGCTATGGCGATCCTATCTATGTGAATACCGGATATGCATGGCGCAATCAGTTTAAGAGTAACCCTCCGCAGGTGCCGACACAGAACAACCACGTGGGTTCTTATCGTCGTGAGATTACGGTTCCCGCCAATTGGGGTGGCAAAGAAATCATTGCACACTTTGGTTCTGTTACCTCTAATATATACCTGTGGGTCAATGGCCGTTACGTAGGTTATAGCGAAGACAGCAAGCTTGAAGCCGAGTTTAATTTGACTCCTTACCTGAAACCCGGTCAGAAGAACCTGATAGCTTTTCAAGTATTCCGTTGGTGCGATGGCACTTATCTCGAAGATCAGGACTTCTTCCGTTACAGCGGGGTAGGTCGTGATTGTTACCTGTATGCCCGCAATAAAAAGCGTATTGAGGATATCCGCGTCACTCCCGACTTGGATGCCAATTATCAGAATGGTTCATTGCGTGTAGCGCTCAGCCTCAAAGGTAGCGGTAATGTGAACCTCGAACTGCTTGATGCAGCAGGCAAAACGGTTGCTACGGAAACTGCCCACGGCTCTGGAACAGTGGTTATGAATATCGAGAATCCGCATAAATGGACTGCCGAGACTCCTTACCTCTATACTTTGCGTGCCACTCTTCAAGGCAGCAACGAAGTTATTCCTGTTAAGGTAGGTTTCCGTAAGATCGAACTAAAGAACGCTCAGATATTAGTGAATGGTCAGCCTGTTCTCTTCAAAGGTGCCAATCGTCATGAAATAGACCCGGATAACGGTTACTACCTTTCTCCCGAGCGCATGATACAAGATATTCAAGTAATGAAGAAGTTCAATATCAATGCCGTGCGTACTTGCCACTATCCTGATGATAACCTGTGGTACGACCTCTGCGACAAATACGGTATCTACGTCGTTGCTGAAGCAAATATCGAATCACACGGAATGGGTTATGGCGATGAAACGCTTGCCAAACGTACCGATTATAAGAAGGCTCACATGGAACGCAACCAGCGTAATGTACAACGTAGCTTCAATCATCCCAGCATCATCTTCTGGTCACTCGGCAACGAGGCAGGTTATGGTCCTAACTTCGAAGCTGCATACGATTGGATAAAAGCTGAAGACAGCAGCCGTGCGGTACAATACGAACAGGCTCGCAAAGATGGCAAGACTGATATTTTCTGCCCGATGTATTATGGATACAAAGGTTGCCAGGATTATTGTGAAGACGCTTCTATGACCAAACCTCTGATTCAATGTGAATATGCGCATGCCATGGGTAACTCACAAGGTGGCTTCAAGGAATATTGGGATTTGGTTCGTAAATATCCTAAGTACCAAGGTGGTTTCATTTGGGATTTCGTAGATCAATCCGTACGCTGGACAGGCAAGAACGGCAAGATGATTTACGCATACGGTGGTGACTTCAACCGCTTCGATGCCAGCGACGGTAACTTCTGCGATAACGGTTTGATTAGTCCCGACCGTGTTCCCAATCCGCATATGTACGAAGTAGGCCATATCTATCAGGATATTTGGACAACTCCCGCTGATCTTCAGAACGGAGAAATCAATGTATACAACGAGAACTTCTTCCGCGATCTTTCTGCCTACTATCTGGAGTGGGAAGTATTGAAAGGCGGTAAAGTAATCCGCACCGGCCGTGTAGATAATCTGAATGTGGCTCCTCAACAGACTGCCAAACTGAAACTGGATTTAGGCAAGACTTGCCAATGTGCAGAATGGTTGCTCAACGTAGCCTACAAGCTGAAGAACCGTGAGGGCTTGTTGCCTGCCGGTTATGCCGTAGCCAAGAATCAGCTAACCTTGGTTCCTTACAAAGCTCCTGCCATGGATTTGAAGAACCTGGAACAGAGCAACATCGCTGTTACTGCTCCTGCCGTACAAGAAAATGACTGGACATATCTCATTGTAACCGGTGATGCTTTCCGTCTTGAATTTAACAAGCACAATGGTTTCTTGTCCAAATATTACGTAAACGGTCAGGATATCATCAAGGAAGGCGAAGCCCTGAAGCCTAACTTCTGGCGTGCACCCACCGATAATGACTTCGGTGCCGGTCTTCAACGTAAGTATGTTGCCTGGAAGAACCCCGAAATGAAGCTGACTTCTTTTGATCAACGTACTGAGAATAATCAGGTAGTGGTAGAAGCTGCTTACGACATGCCTTCTGTATCTGCCAAACTGAATCTGACGTATGTCATCAATAATGAAGGCGCCATCAAAGTCACTCAGAAACTGACTGCTGATAAAGATGCCAAAGTTGCCAATATGTTCCGCTTCGGTATGCAAATGCCTATGCCTCGTAGTTTTGAGACAGTAGAGTATTACGGTCGTGGCCCGGTTGAGAATTACAACGATCGCAATCATTGCACTGATTTGGGTATTTATCGTCAGAGTGTTGATGAACAATTCTACTCTTACATCCGTCCGCAAGAGAACGGTAACAAGACTGATATCCGCTGGTGGAAGATGTTGAGTCCGTCGGGCAGTGGTATCAAGGTGGTATCAGCGGCTCCATTCTCTGCATCAGCATTGCATTACACTATCGAGTCTTTGGATGAAGGTTGGAATAAACAAAACTGGCATTCTCCCGAAGTGGAAGAAGCTGATTTGATTAACTTCTGCATTGACAAGGTTCAAACTGGCTTGGGTTGTGAAGATAGCTGGGGACGTATTGCTCGTCCGGAATACCAAGTGCCTTATGGTGATTATGAATTTACATTCATACTTTCGCCGGTACAAAAGAGTATTGATATTGAGTAGACAAGTTAATAATGAATGATTTTTCAGGCACGGAATAATTACGAGTTTTTACGGGGATATTACAATATATCATACGTGAAATTTCGCTTAATTCGTGCCTGAAATATTTGATAACTAATAGAAACACACGTGAATAATACTATGAGAAGAAGAAGTTTTCTTTTATTATTTGGTTTGTTATTTACTATTCTCTTGCCAGCTCAACAAAAGCTATCCAGTCGTTTTCGTGCTAATATACCTTTGGACTCTATTCGCCTGAGCGACCCTTGCATCCTTGCCGACAAGAAGACAAACATATATTATATGACTGGTACCGGTGGTTTGCTATGGAAGAGCCAAAACCTTGCTACTTGGGAAGGTCCTTATCGGGTTACAGAGATTGATACTGCTTCTTGGATGGGGCATACCCCCGATATATGGGCGGCTGAATTGCATGAATACAAAGACAAGTACTACTATTTTGCCACTTTCACAAATAATGCTATTCGTATAGACTCGGTAAAAGGAAATGTAATTCCCCGTCGTGCCAGCCATGTTCTGGTAAGTGATACTCCAGATGGTCCTTATAAACCAATGAAAGATTCTATTTATCTTCCGGCAGGCATGCCCACTCTTGATGGTACTTTTTGGGTAGATAAGGATAACAAACCTTACATGGTATATTGTCACGAGTGGTTACAGAACTGGAACGGTACTATTGAAAAGATAGAATTGAAGCCCGATCTCAGTGGTTCTGTTGGAAAAGGAAAAATTCTTTTTCGAGCCAGTAATTCCCCTTGGAGTCGCGAGAAGGTGAATGGAAAAGTTCAACCTAACCGTGTGACAGACGGACCTTGGTTGTTTCGTACTGCTTCCGGGCGTTTGGGCATGATTTGGACGAGTTGGATTTATTCAACCTACACTCAGGGGATAGCCTATTCGGAAAGCGGAACACTGGATGGTCCGTGGATACAAGAACCCAATTCGATTACACCGCCCAATTTTGGTCACGGTATGTTGTTTCAAACTTTTGAGGGTAAATGGTTGATGTCTGTCCATAGTCATAAAGATATGAATGGTAGATATATCCGTATTCCACATTTATTTGAAGTAGATTTATCGGGTGATAAATTAGTAGTGGGCAAACCTTTATAAGTCATGAATTGCTTAGTAAAACTTATATTGAATAAAATGATGAAAAAAAGAAATATACTATTATTTATTTGCCTGTTGTGTGCTGTATTGGTCTCTGCCCGGCAAAAACAAAGGCTTTCAGAAAAGGATATGGGAGCCTATTTGTTCGTATTCTTCAGTGATCCTACTCATAGTCTTTTTATGGCAACGAGTCACGATGGTTATACTTTTACTGCTATTAATGACGGTCAGCCTATCATTGCCGGAGATACCATTGCCGAACAACGTGGAGTTCGTGATCCACACATCTCACGTGGACCGGACGGCGCTTTCTATCTTTGTATGACTGACTTGCATATCTTTGCCAAACGTGTCGGGCTTCGTGATACGGAGTGGGAACGTGATGGAGATAGGTATGGTTGGGGAAACAATCGTGGTTTAGTACTCATGAAGTCCTTCGATCTTATTCACTGGACACGTACTAACTTGCGCATTGATAAAGTATTCCCTGATAAATTTGGTGATATAGGTTGTGCCTGGGCACCGGAAACAACTTACGATCCGGTAGCTGATAAGATGATGATTTACTTCACCATGCGTATCGGCAATGGGAAAAGCCAACTTTATTATGCCTATACTAATGATGATTTCACCGAATTAGTTACTGAACCACGCATCTTATTTGAATATCCTAATCCCAAAGTGCAGATATTGGATGCTGATATTACTCCTATCCCCGGTAGCAGATATTGTATGATGTATGTGGCACAAGATGGTCCCAGTGGTATTAAAATGGCACTTTCCGATAGCATCCACAGTGGTTATCAGTATGACCCGCGTTGGATAGATTTCGAGCCTAAGTCTTGTGAGGCTCCTAATGTATGGAAGCGTATTGGTGAAAACAAATGGGTGGTGATGTATGATATCTTTGGTATTAATCCCCATAACTTCGGTTTCTGTGAAACTACCGACTTTATTGATTTCAAACCATTAGGACGTTTTAATGAAGGAGTGATGAAAGCAGTAAATTTTCAATCACCCAAACATGGCTCTGTAATTCAGATAACAAAGGAAGAGGCTGAAAGGTTAGAAACATATTGGAAGAAGAAACAATAATTGGGCTTTTCTATTAATTTACTGCATATAGGAGGATGTGTCATAACTCACCACAGATTACACAGATAAACACAGACTGAAATTAAATTATTGATTATCAGTGTATATAATCTGCGGTAATCTGTGTAATCTGTGGTGAAAAGTACTTTTGACACACCCTCCTGTTTTTAGTATCATATTATTTCTTTTGTTTTATATACTCAGACGGTGCCATTCCAAATTCACTTTTAAAACATTGTCTAAAATAGGCTACGCTACTAAATCCAATCATGTATGAGATTTCTGAAATGGTATGTTCGCCAGATTGAAGAAGCTTTAAACTGTTTTTCATCTTTATCTTGCGGATGAATTCATTGACCGACATATCTGCTACTCCCTTGATTTTCCGGTAAAGCGTAGAATGGCTCATACACATTTTTTCTGCGATAAATGCAATATCCATTTTCTCCATTTCCAAATTATCCTCTATGATTTGAGTGATCCTTTGTACAAATTCATTGTCCAATTTATTGAGAACACTAACTATGTCTTCTTGCTTTGGAGTTATGTTCGAAGTTAATTGTAAAGCAATCTTTTTACGTGCTTCCAATAGATTGTTGATGCGGCTGTGGAGTAGCTTTGCACTGAATGGCTTGGTAAGATATGAATCGGCACCTGCTGCATACCCTACTTCTTTTTCTCGCAGAGAGTCTTTGGCAGTAAGCAAGATAACAGGAATGTGGCTGGTCGGCATATTGTCTTTTACTAATTGGCAAAGTTCAATACCATCCATTTCTGGCATCATAATATCACTGATGATGACGTTTGGTATGTGTGATTGTGCCAATTCCCATCCTTCCTTACCATTTTTGGCAGTGATCACTTCATAAATGTCTGTAAAGGAGCTTTTGATGTATTCGCATATATCTTTATTATCTTCTACAACTAAAATAAGAGCCGACTTATTGTCCTGCATATCAATTGTATCTTCTTCTATTTGTGGAGTTGCAGTGGCGTGATCTATATTCGGGTAAGTATTTTTTGTAAGTAGCTTCAAGGTGAAAGTAGTACCTACTTCTTGTTCACTTACTACATCTAAGATGGCTTCGTGCAACTCCGCCAATGATTTGACTAATGCCAGCCCGATACCTGAACCGGATACCTGATATTTATTGTTGGCTTGGTAATACCGGTCAAATATATGTGGTAATGCTTCTGCACTAATCCCATGGCCGGTATCGCTGATACTTATAACGGTATATTCTATATCTTCTTCTTGAATAGAATTTAAACTAAGAGTAATCTCTCCTTGTGAGGTATATTTGATTGCGTTACTTAGTAAATTATCCATTATGATTGTTAGTATCTCAGCATCAAAGAATAATTCCGTTATTTCTGTGTGAATGTTTACATTGAATTTTACTTTGGGATTTTGGTTTAATTCTTTATACCGAAGCCCGGTCTCTTGTACGAGTTGCGATAAATTACCTTTAGCAATTGATAGTTTTCTGTTTTGAGTCTCTGTTTTTCGAAATTCAAGGATTCGGTTGATAAGGTTTAATAAGCGGGTTGAACTGTCATGTATAATATGAATCTTATTAGAATGAGTAGGCGATAAGGTAGTATCGCTCAATAAATCTTCCAACGGTCCTAAAATAAGTGTTAATGGTGTACGTAATTCATGAGTTATATTTGTGTAGAAACGTAGGCGTTCATTGTTTAGTTCCTGTTCATTTTGACTATTTTTTCGCTCAACTTCCAAAGAACTCTCTAAGTCCAATTTACGCTTATAAAAGCTGAGTAGAAAATAAATGATGGCAACTATCAATATGGTATAGAATGACTTTGCATACCACGTTAACCAAAGTGGCGGATTTATTTCAACGGTGAGTGAAGCAATACTATCTTCCCATTCCTGATTACGGAAACGGGTTTTTACTTTGAATTTATACTTTCCCGGAGGTATATTACGGAAAATCACTTGATTCTCTCCTTGTGTATTGTGCCATACGTTCTCTAAGCCTTCCAGCATATAAGCAAATTCTACTTGCGGACTTTGTGTATAATCCAAAACATTGAAATATATTTTGAAGGTATTCTGTTCATGTGTCAGTTCAACTATACCCGACGATAAAGGTATAGCCAGCCCAATATTTTTGCTTTCCGTTTGGCTGCTGAATACAGAGAATTGCGTAATAGTGACTGGTGATACAGCTTGTATCGAACAAAATCTCTGTGGGTCAAAGTAGCAAACACCATTTTGTGAACCAAAGAAGAGCATACCATCTTGGGATATACATACTGAACCATCCATAAAATCTCCAAGAGGCACTCCGTCTTGATGAATATAATTATAAAACTGTTTGGTTGATTCATCTAAACGGGAAATACCGCCATTGGTACTTATCCATATATAACCTTCATGGTCTTCTGATATGGCTCGCACTTGAGAATTATTCAACCCTTCCTTCATACTGAAAACCTCATAGAGAGAGGGATTATCAATATCAGGAAAAAGAACAATACCTTCGCGGGTTGCGACCCAAATACGACCTCGTGAGTCTTGAATCATGCTATTCACAGCATTTGAGGGAAAACCTGAGTCTGTGACAAAGTTGGTTGCAAATTTTCCCTCTTTATCAAATATAGTAACTCCTTTTCCAAAGGTTCCTACCCATAACTTTCCTTTTTTATCTTTTAAAATACTACGTACAATATTATCCGGAAGTTGTTGAGTCAGTTTCTGCTCAAATATAATTTTTTGTTCGGAATCGGAGTATGAAAACAATCCATTTTTGCCGCCAATCCAAAGTTTGTTATTGCAGTCTTCGTAAAAGCAACTCACTTCTGTTATTATATTTCCAACAGTTTCTATGTGTTTGAAACTTTCATTGGCTGGATTGTAAACAAAGGCCCCTGTCTCGCTTGTTCCCAGCCAAATGCGATGTCGACTGTCTTCAAATATACTTGCTATATATGTTTGTAGATGAGTCTGCGTAACTGGTAATGGAATTGTTTTTACCCCATTTTTTCTCTCATAAACTGCCAATTCATTTTCACCACCTATCCAAATTCGTCCATCATGTCCCATACATAAACCCCATACTTGTTTATGTTTCATTCTTCCTTGTATCTCACCTGCATAGTTCAGGGTTTTGAAAAGATCTGATTCATAACTGATGAAATCTAATCCTGATCGATAATTCCCTATCCAAATATTTCCAAAGGTATCTTGGTGTATGCACCGTGCAAAAGGACCGGATAATCCATAACCATCTTCGGAGGCGATAATATTCTGAAAATTAGCTTGTGCAGGATTAGTGAAGGTATTATTCTTTAAACTTAAAATACTGACTCCTCCCATATTGGTAGCTATCCATAAATCTCCATTCTTCAATTCCTTGATATTCATCACAGTTCCTGGCAACAATGAATTAGGTTTCTTCATTTCATGTCTAAATACAGTAAATCGTTTATTCTGTGAATTAAATAGGGCTAGTCCTTTATCAGTTCCAATCCATATATTCATATTTCGATCTATACAAATGGAACGTACTTCATTGCCTGGAATACTGTTTGGATTATTGGGATCATATCTGAAATTGCATGCAGTACGGTTTTCTAATGAAATAATACTGAGCCCTTCATTGGTATGACCCACATATAAATTGCCGTTACCGTCATCTGCTGCTACCCAGTTACAGCCTGATAATCCTTTCACATTATCAGTGGAATAAGTGGTGAATTTTTCAGATTTAGGATTATAATGATCTATACCTAAATGATAGTGCACTATCCATATTCCGCCATCATTTGCCGGAAGTAGTTGTGTGATATCACTCGTTAACATCCCTTTGACTTTTAATCTGTTAATTGTTTCTGTTTTAGGATCAAAGTAACATAAGCCATCACGTTGTGTACCTATCCATATTTTATCTTCATTAGGATCGGCTAACAAGGTGTTTAATTCGTTACTGCTTAATCCGGAATTGCTTTTATTATATATGGTAAAATCATTTCCGTTAAATCGATTTAATCCCGCTTCTGTAGCAATCCATAGATAGCCATTTTGGTCTTGGGTAATATCAACTACATAATTATTGGATAATCCGTCTTCGACACCAAAATGTTTGATGTGACGGTCTTGTGCGTAGGTTATACTTAGAATAGAAGACACCCACATGAATAGAGATAAGTAAAATATGCGTTTCATTGATATATTGATTTTGGTAACTTAAGATTAACTGTTTAAAGAGATTATTTATTAGTTGTTTTGGATAGAATTTGTGCAGCAAACTACTAAAAATTCGTCATAAGATCAGAATAAATGGTCAAATTACACTTATTGCTGTGGGGTGAACGATTTGTATACCATGCTTGCATGTTTTGTATCCATAATGTATAATAAGATTTTTTACATTTGTTGCGAAGATATGAAAATAACTTAAATAAAAGGCTTATGGTAACATGAAATTGGTGCTTATTTAAAAAAAAGAGAGCATGAACGTAAATGCTAGTTAAAATTATTATGAAAAACGAATTTAATTAGAGAGTTTATTATGAAAAACAAGTTTAATCTAAATGTCGGAGTGGATGTTTTGAAAGAAATCTATGGCAGATTCTTGCTAGCATCTATATTTGTATTTTTGGGAATACTTCCGGTTTGTGCCCAAAATCAGTTGATTAAAGGTAGGGTGTTGGACAAAAATACCAAAGATCCTCTTATTGGAGTAACGGTGTTGGAAAATGGCACTAATAATGGTACGATTACTGGAATCGATGGTGACTTTTCTATTTCTGTAAAACCGAATGCTGTACTAAAAGTTTCATATATAGGTTATGAGACACAAGAAGTTCTTCTGAAAGGCAAAAGTTCTATTGATGTATTTTTGGGTGAAGATTCTAAAGTTCTTGATGAAGTGGTTGTGGTAGGTTATGGTTCTCAGTCTAAGAGGAAGGTTACAACGGCTATCAGTAATGTGAGTTCGGAAGATATTATGCGATCATCGTCTACTACTACCGCCGGTGCGTTGAGTGGCAAGATGGCTGGTGTATCTACTCGAGCTTTGGATGCAAGACCGGGTAGAGGTATCAATGTTGAAATACGTAATATGGGAAAACCCTTATATGTAATTGATGGTATTCCTTATGGTGGAGATGCAAGCAGAAACTGGGTAGGACGCTCACAGGTTTCAGGTGAAGATGCTTTTAATGCTTTGAGTTTGGAAGATATTGAAAGTATCTCTGTGTTAAAAGATGCTTCTGCTTCTATTTATGGCTTGCGTGCAGCGAATGGTGTAGTGCTGGTGACTACAAAAAAAGGTTCAAAAGATGATAATGTGAAAGTTAATCTAAATGGTTACTATGGTTGGCAGAACTTAACCCGTTTTCCGGAATTAGCAAGTGCACCCCAATATGTAAGAGGTTTACTGGAAGCTGAACAAAATGCAGGAAAGGATCCGAGTTCTCTCTATTCTAAAGAAGAATATCAGAAGTGGCAACAGGGCACTGAACCAGGTTTTAAGAGCTATGACTATTACGACATTATTATGCGCAAGAATGTACCGCAATATAATGTAAATGCTAATATAACCGGTGGATCGAAGAATTCTAATTATTACATCTCATTGTCTCATACAAACCAAGAGGCTATGATGAAGGACTTCGACTATTCAAGAACAAATCTTCAGATAAATTTGGAAACCAAGGTAACGAAGAGGCTGACTATCAGTACTCAGACCAGTGCACGTTTCGAAAAAACCAGAGATGTGGGGCTTCCGGGTGGTGATGGTTATTTCTCATCTATTCTTTCAATGTTCAGTAGTCTTCCTACTCATGGTCCGTATGCCAATGATAATCCGGACTATATGAATAATATCCCTAATCGTCCGGATTTGAATCCCGCTTTGTTCAGTCGTGATATTGCAGGATACAAAGACAATATGACGAAGAATTTCAATGCCAATCTAGCTGCCGAATATAAATTTGACTTCGGATTGACTGCTAAGTTCACCTATTCATATAACTATACTCATCTTGATTTTGACGGATTCCAATATTCTTATGAGTTGTATAATTATGACAGAGTAAATGATATATATGAACAAAAAGGTGGACAAAGTGCCAGATGGAGACGTGAAGAACAAACAGATGCTGTAGCACGTTACGGTCAGTTTATGTTGAACTATACCAAATCTTTCGGCGATCATGGTTTGACAGCTGTTTTTGCTTATGAAAGATCGGACTACGACCGTGCGAACAGATTATCGAATACTGCACCTACTAATAATTACATACCTTTAAAGACTCTTCCTGAACTTACTGAGTATGCTGACGAATGGGCTTATCAAGCCAGATCGGGTTATATTGGTCGTATCAACTATAGCTACAAAGACAAATACATGCTTGAATTGCTAGCCCGTTATGATGCTTCTTACCTTTATGCTCCCGGCAAGCGTTGGGGCTTCTTCCCGGGTGTTTCAGCAGGATGGCGTATTTCGGATGAATCGTTCTTCAAAAATCTGAAAAGTGTAGTGAATGACATGAAGATAAGAGCTTCCGTCGGCCAGACGGGTAGCGAAGCAGGTGTAAATATGTTCGGCTATCTGAGTGGATATAACTTCAATAAGGGAGGTGCTGTATTGGATGGTAAATATGTAATCGGCGTACAACCGGGTGACATGCCTGTTACCAACCTGTCTTGGGAAAAGAATACGACTTACAATGCCGGTATCGATATGAAATTCTTGGATAATAGGCTTTCTGCTTCAGTGGATGTCTTTACTAAAGTAATTTCCGGAAGACCTGCTGCTCGTTATGATGTGCTTTTACCGAGTGAAGTAGGATATAAGTTACCGAATGAAAATCTTAATAAAGATGCATACAGAGGTGTTGAAGGAATGATTACCTATGCCGATGAAATTGGTGGACTTGAATACAACGTAGGTGTTAACTTTACATATTCTCGTTTCAGAAATTTGGAAACCTATAAACCTCGTTTTGGTAGTTCATGGAATGAATACCGTAATTCTATCGAAGATCGCTTTGGTGGCGTTTGGTGGGGCTATCAAGTAATCGGACAGTTCCAATCAGAAGAAGAAATAAAGAACTATCCTATTAATAATGATGGCCAGAACAACAGAACCCAACTTCCCGGAGACCTAATCTATAAGGATGTGAATGGTGACGGCGTGATCAATGAAATGGACGAGAGGCCGATTGGTTATCCTACAGGATGGTCGCCTATGTTTAGCTATGGTGGAAATATCGGATTACGTTGGAAAGGTATTGACCTTAACATGGACTTTGCCGGTGGAGCTATGCAATCTTGGTGTCAGGATTATGAACTAAGAAACCCGTATCATGCAGGTGGTACGTCTCCTGCCTTTATTCTTGAAGACAGATGGCACCGTGCCGATCCGTATGATCCTAATAGTGAATGGATTCCTGGCAAATATCCGGCTATCCGTAAGGGTACTAGCGAAAACAATGGTAAGAACAGCGATTTTTGGTTGCACGATGTCCGTTTCTTGCGTCTCAAGAATATCGAACTTGGATATAGCTTCCCAAAAGCTCTCATTAGTAAAGCGAATATTCAAAGACTGCGTCTTTACGTAAGTGCTTCTAATTTATTCTCTATCGACAACATGGGTGAATATGAAGTTGACCCGGAAATTGAAGCAAGAGCAGCTGTGGTATATCCGCAACAAAGAACTGTTATGGTTGGATTTAATGTAACCTTTTAATTAATATCATTATGAAAAGTAAATATATAGTATTCGCATGTTTATTGGCTATTGTCACATCTTTTGTCAGTTGTGACGAAGATGGATGGCTGCAAAGAGATCCAAAAGACAGGATTACAGATGAACAACTTTGGAATGATGCCGGCATGATATTGGGTTTGTTGGCAAACTATTACGATCGTATGCCCCAACTTGCCGGAGTATTCAATACTGGAACCAATACGGAATTTGATGACGCAATGTGGTCAGGACACGTTGACCAGAACTGGCGTAACGAGGTTCAATATGCTAATGATTATGGCAAATATTGGGACTACGGATTTATCAGAGATATCAATTTGGCTTTAGAGAATATGGACAAGTTCAGCACAAAACTGAACGATACACAAAAGAAGCAGTTTAATGCCGAGTTGCGATTTATCCGCGCTTATGTTTATTTTGAACTGGTAAAGCGTGTGGGTGGAGTACCTCTTATCACTACTCAGTTAATTTATGATGGAAGTGGCAACCCTGCCTCTTTACAAAACCCCAGAGCGAAAGAGGCGGAAGTGTATGATTTCATTTATAATGAAATCCAAGATATTAAGGATAACTTTACTCAGACTACTAGTAGCAGGACCCGTGCTAATAAGGTTACGGCATTGGCACTTCAAAGTCGTGCAATGTTGTATGCCGGTTCTATTGCTAAATACAACAACTTGATGAGTGCTCCTATTAGTCTGCCCGGTGGTGAAGTAGGTATTCCAGCAGAGAAAGCTACTGATTATTATCAAAAATCACTGGCTGCTTCGGAAGCCATCATCGCAAATTCTGATTATGAACTCTATAGTCCTGCCGGTGCTTCAAAAGGTGAGAATTTCTATAAACTATTTATGGATAAGAGTTCAAAGGAAATCATCTTCGCTAAAGACTTTATGACTGGTAAGGTACATGGTTTTACATATGATAATGTGGTTAGAAGCTTCAGAGTAGATATTGAAGGTTCTTCTATCATTTCGCCTTCATTGAGTTTGGTAGAAAGTTATGATTATCTGGATGGATCTAAAGGTACATTGCGTGATAAGGACGAGAATGGCAATTATATTCCTTATGAAACGATTGATGGTATTTTTGCTAATAAAGATGCTCGTTTGTATGGTACGGTAGTTTATGCAGGAAGTTCCTTCCGTTCACAGCCTGTTAGTATTCAAGCGGGTGTAGCTACTTGGGAAGATGGTGCATATAAATTCAAGGTAGGCGATTTGGGTGCGGTTTATGAAGACGGAAAGATGTTGACCGGTTTCGATGGTCCCAGAGATAACGACCAATACGTAAGTAATACAGGCTTCTATATCCGCAAGTATGTTAGTGAGAATCCACAGGACGGTGTTCGTCCGTCATTGGCTTCTAACTGGTATCCTTGGTTCCGTTTAGGCGAGATTTATTTGAATGCTGCTGAGGCAGCTTTTGAATTGAACAAGCCGGAAGCAAAAGACTATATTAATAAGGTGAGAGAGGTACATGGAGGTTTTCCGGCAAACAGTATCACGACACTTACTAATGACATTATTCGTAATGAACGTCGTGTAGAATTAGCTTTTGAAGATCACCGCTACTTCGACTTGAAGCGTTGGAGAATTGCAGATAGGGTTTGGAATGGTTTGGACTCTGACCCGGTGGCTGTTGTTAACGGACTTTATCCCTATCGTATCTATCGTCCGGGACATCCGGATGATGGAAAGTATATTTATCAAAGAGTACGTCCCACTCGATTCAAGAGAGCAAGATTCTTCAGAATGGCTAATTATTATACTGCCATAGAACAATCTGTTCTGGATAATAATCCTAAAATAGTAAAGAACCCGTTCCATTAAAACTAAGAGAAAAATGAAAACAAGAATATTATTAATAGTTGCATTCATTTGTTTCATATTCGCAAGTTGTGAATACGATAACTTTGACGCTCCTTCTGCTATACTGTCCGGTAAAGTAGTATACGATGGAAATCCTGTTGGGGTACGCTCAAACGGAACAGAATTGGAATTGTGGCAGCCCGGATATCAGTTGTATACTAAAATACCGGTCTACATTGCACAAGATGGTACTTTTTCTGCTTCATTATTTGATGGGCATTATAAACTGGTACGTTTAGGCGGTGCTCCTTGGGAAGCACAGGTTGGCGATACGTTGGATATTGATGTAAAAGGGAATACGATAGTTGATGTACCTGTGACTCCTTATTTTATAATAAAGAATGAAAGTTTTCAAAAGGGGGCGGACGGCGCTATAACAGTCAAGTTTACGGTTGAGAAGATAGTAGCTTCATCCGAAGTTGAATCAATCAATCTGTATTTAGGCAAAGGTATCTTGACGGATCATAATAAAAATGAGAATGGTGATGCTAAGTATAATAGACAATTTGACTTATCGAAGTTAGTTCTGGGACAAGAAATGACTATGACTTCCATCATTCCGGAAAGCCTCATTAAAAGTGGTTTCTGTTTTGCCCGTATCGGTATAAAATCAAATAAATCTAATGAATACTTGTATACACAGGTGCAGAAGATTAGTTTGTAATGGATTTAGTCGGTAATAGGTTGTTTAGGTAAACAGTAGTATTTTCAGGGGCTGTGTTAATTTAGGATGATGAATTTCTATTTTGATACAGCCTCTTTTCATCATAAAATATACTTTTGTTAAGTATATGATGTCTGATACCAAATATTAATAATTACATTATGAAACACAAATTTTTATGTTTTGCTACAATAGCGTTTCTGCTGGGAGCTTGTGGCAGTGGGATTGAACCCAAAGAAGAACTTGTAATCAATTTGCGGGAGAAAGGTGCTGAAGTTTCACCCACTATGTATGGTATCTTCTTTGAAGAAATCAATCATGCCGGTGATGGCGGTCTGTATGCCGAACTGGTAAAGAACCGTAGTTTTGAAGAACTTGAAATGCCCGAAGGCTATCATGCCGAAGGCGATGTGTTGCATCCAAAGGAAGTATGCAGCCACATGACTGGTAAAGTAGTGAATGCCACTTTCCGTTGGACTACCGAACAGGTGCCTGGCTGGAGTTTGACAGCAAATGAAATTGCTGCAGAAATGCAATTGACCAAAGAGAAACCTAAGTTCTCTACTGCTCCTAATAATCTGAAAGTAACTATCAAAGATGCTTCAACTCCCGTCCGCCTGGTTAATGAAGGGTATTGGGGAATGAATTTGATTAAAGATAATTCTTATCTGTTGCGTACTATTATCCGTGCGGCTTCCGATTACAAAGGAAAGGTAACTGTACTTTTGCTATCAGATAAAGATGAAGTATTGGCTTCCGCTCCTATTGAAATAGCCGGAGACTGGAACGATACTAACCAAAAATTACAACCTTCTGCAACTGCTGCTAAAGGTAAACTGGCCTTGGAGTTTGATAGTCCAGGTACGGTTTATCTGGATTATGTATCTCTTTTTCCTGAGAATACTTTCCATAATCATTCCAATGGTTTGCGAAATGATGTGGCCGAAATGCTGGCAGGTTTGCAACCCGCATTTGTCCGTTGGCCGGGTGGTTGTGTAGTCGAAGGTATTTCGCTCGAAAATCGCTTTGAGTGGAAGAAGACGTTGGGCGATCCTGCTGCTCGCTCAGGAGAGTATAGCACATGGGGATATCGTTGCTCTTATGGTTTTGGATATTATGAAATGCTACAATTCTGTGAAGACATCAATGCAAAGGCTATGTTTGTCTGTAATGTAGGCTTGGGGTGTCAAGCCCGCATGGGGGATGCTTCACCGGAAAGTAAAATAGCTTATTACTTGGACGATTGTATGGATGCCATTGAATATGCCATCGGAGATGTAAGTACTGAATGGGGTGGCAAGCGTGCCGAACAAGGACATCCGGCACCATTCCCCTTGCAGTATGTAGAGATTGGTAACGAGAACTGGGGAGCTGAATATGACAAACGTTTCGATATCTTCTACAAGGCGATTAAAGAGAAATATCCTCAATTGACTCTTATCTCCAATCATGGCTTGGGCGGAACAGGTAAAATCGATAAGACTGATATGATTGACCCTCATTGGTATGTAGCACCCGACTTTTTCTTTAAGAATACAACAATCTTCGATAATCATACACGTGGCAAATATGATGTTTATGTAGGTGAATATGCTTGTAATTCCAATGTAGGAATCGGTAATCACCGGGCTGCTCTTTCGGAAGCTGCTTTCATCTCAGGGATGGAACGTAATGGTGATTTGGTGAAGATGACTTCTTATGCTCCTCTTCTCGAGAACTGTAACGATCGTGTTTGGCCAGTAAACTTGATTTGGCTGGATACAGACCAAGTGTTAGGCCGTAGTTCTTATTATGTACAGAAGATGGCGGCGGAGAATCGTCCTACCTATAATGTAAAGAGTAATATAACCATGAGTACTCCTAGTCCGCTTGAATATAGCAAAGGATGTTTTGGCTTTGGATCATGGAATACGCAGGTAGAATTCAAAGATGTGAAGGTTACTCAGGAGGGGGCTCCGGTTACTATCGATCTTGCTAATGCTTCAAGCGACAAGCGTGGAGTATGGCAGTTGGAGAGCGGTGTCTTGAGCCAGACTTCTCTTGAACAGCCGTCCAAATATATCATTAATGGATTCAATGGCAATCAATTCACTTTGGAATTTAAAGTTCGCAAGACAGGCGGTCAGGAAGGATTTTTGGTTTATTTCTGTTTGACCGAAGATAACAAAGCCGGCTATGTATACAATGTTGCTGGCTGGAACAACCAAACCACAGCGATAGAAGCTGTAGCAGATGGAAGAACTGCAGGTGCAGTGAGTAGGAAAGTCGAACAATCTCTTGAAACGAACCAGTGGTATGATGTGAAAATTACAGTTTCTCCCGATAAGAGCGAGTTGTTTATAGACAACAAACTGATATTGGCATATTCTCCTGAAACGGCTCCGTTACAATTCTTCTCTTCGGGTTATGATGAAGCAACAGGAGAGATAATTATAAAAGTTGTCAATGCAGAAGCCGAATCTTATCCATTACGTGTTAAACTCGATGGTGTGAACTCAGTAGAGAAGATAGGTAAAATCATTACTCTTTCTGCAAGTAGTGATTTAGACGAAAACTCTTTTGAAGAACCAAAGAAGATTTATCCGCAGGAGAGTGAGTTTAAAGGTTTTGGAAATAGCTTTGATTACAACTTCAAACCTTTCTCCTATACGATTATGAGGGTAAAGGCGAAATGAGGATTTTCAAATACTTACTGATAGTAACCTTTACATTAGCTAAAACTAACTATCTTAAATAGGAAAAACAATTTTTGAGTTAGCTATAAATAAGTAAGCTGTTTGCAAGCGGTCCATCGGCTGTTTGCAAGCGGCTTATTAGTCGCTTATAAACGGCCGATGGGCTGCTTATAAACGACTTACTTGTATATAAGCGCGAAAGAAGATATTTTCTTCCTTTTAAGAAGTTGTTTGATGCTACTCTTTTATAACAGTAGTAGAAGTTGTTTTTAATGATTAATGCCAATCAACATTATGATTATTACTATATCGTGAGTGTATTTCATAAGTAATAGTTGTATAACTCCTTTTTTTTCCCGAATATTGCAACTAAATCTAACATATAAGCTATGCTATTTGAAACACAATGGAAGAAATATGTCTTTTTATTCGTCTATACTCTTTTACTCTCTTCGGGCATTTGGGCAAAGGATAAAGATATAATCCATTTTAAACCTCTGACTACCACTCTCAATTTTCCGACTAACGAAGTACGTAAACTCTATCAGGATAGTGAAGGATATATTTGGATCTCCACTTACAATGGACTATTGCGTTATGATGGTTATTCTATTGTTATGTATAAGCCTGATGGTATCAATCATGGACGTTCTATCGATAGTTTTGTGAATGTTGTAACGGAAGATGAAAATAACAACTTATGGATAGGCACGCATAACGGGCTTTATGTACTTTATAAAGAGACGGATGGAATAGAGAAAATCATCAGTCCCATCCTTCAGGTATGTAATGTGGAAGCCATACTCTTTTCCAAAAACGGTGATCTATGGGTAGGAGGAAATAAGGGACTTTTCTGCCGTAAAGCGGGGAAGCCATCTTTTGAACGAGTGCAGAGTGTTGATGTTAAGTCTATCATCGAAGATAATCGGGGACATATCTGGATAGGTACTTGGGAACAAGGATTGTTACGCTATGATCCGGATAAACAGAAATATTACACTTATTTGGGGCTGAATCCCAATAACTCATCGCATATTCTTTTTCAGGACGAAGCGGAGAATATATGGATAGGGACTTGGAGGTATGGTTTGGTAAAGCTGCTGAATGCTTATGATATGGAACATTTTTCATTCCGTACCTATAGGCATATCGAAGGAGACGACCACTCCTTACTAGATAACATAATCTATAGTATAGCACAAGACCGGACTTCAAAGAAGATATGGATTGGCTCGCGTAGTGGAGTCAGTATCATGGAAAGTGAGGAAGCAAATGGAAACTTTACTAATTTTAAACCCGGAAACCGACAGTATGATTTGCCATTCAATGAGGTAAACAGCCTGATGTGTAGCAATGACGGACTTATGTGGGTGGGAATGCTGGGAGGCGGCGTCTGTACGGTGAATACCGGAAAATCACGTTTCAATTATGATCCGCTGGAGTGCATGCATGAATATTGTCCTACCAGTTCTGTTCGTAGTGTGTTTCAAGATGATAGCGGACTGATATGGATGGGTATAATGGGGTATGGCTTGGTAAGTTATAACAAAGAAAAGCAAGTAATAACTCCGTATAGGAAACATCCTGTATTGAAGAGTATGAACTATACTTCTACAGTCAATGATATTCTTTACCGCCAAAGGACGGGTGAATTATGTTTCGCCACGTGGGATGATGGAATATGGTTCTATGATGAAAAAGCGGGAAAGGCACATGTACTGAATACTCAAACTAATCCGGAGTTGAATGATATCTGTATCTACTCATTGTTGGAAGATACACGTGGAAATTTATGGATCGGCACTCGGTCGGGAGTATATGTGCTGGATACCAGTCAGAAACTTCATTCATTGGATGAGTTACTGCCGGACACCAATCAAGTTTTGCCTCAAATCTCTATTTTCAAGATGGTAGAAGATAAAGAAGGATTTATTTGGATCGCTACCAGTAATAAGGGAGTCTGGAGGGTCGATACATCCGGAGAGAAATATGGCATACGGTTTTATTCGCCTACAGAAAATACATTGTCCACCGTTGGGGCTATGAGTATTTGTGTAGATGGATTCAATCGCGTTTGGGTAGGTACCAATGGCAATGGTCTGGATTTATATGACCGTAAGGAAGATTGTTTTAAATCTGTTCTGAATAACTATTTTTTAAGTGGTGATGTCGTTTTTAGTATGCTCGAAGATAACGATCATACCTTGTGGCTGACAACCAATTCGGAAATGTATCACATCGATATGCCTTTGGATGGAACTGAACCCCAAGTGCGTACTTACACTGTCGATGACGGATTACAAGATCATATATTTAATCGCAATTCCTGCTTTAAAACAAAAGATAACGAACTTTTCTTCGGTGGTTTTCGTGGATTAAACAGTTTCTCTCCGAAAGCTATCATTCAGAATACGCTCAGATCTCCGGTGGTTATCACTGATATAAAGATACATAATCTCTCTTTGCGCAATCTTCCGCATGAGGAACGGAAACATATTTCCGGTAATAAGGCAATAGATTTCATTGAGAGTCTCACTCTGTCCTATAAGGAAAATAATTTCAGTATAGATTTCTCTATCTTGAATTATATCAATTCGGAATTGAACCGTTATCAGTATAAGCTTGAAGGATATGATAAGAAATGGGTTTCGGTAGGAGCAGGACGTCGTTTTGCCTATTACAATAATTTGCCTGCCGGCACTTATACTTTTTGTGTCAAGGGAGCCGACCAGAATGGAGTTTGGTCGTCCGAAGTCCGTTGTCTACAGGTAACAATTCTTCCGCCTCCATGGTTGTCGTGGTGGGCTTATTGTATTTATGCGCTGACTTTCATAGCTTTGGCAGTATATGCCTATCGCATCGTAAGAAATCGTATCCGTATGAAGCAGGCTATAGAAATGGGTAAGATAGAACGTCAGAAGATGGAAGAAATCAATCATGCCAAACTCCAATTCTTTACGAACATTACTCATGAGTTGTTGACTCCGCTTTCTATTATTTCCGCATCGGTGGACGAATTGAAGCAGGAACTTCCGACCGGTTCGCAGGTATGTGGTGTAATCTCTAATAATACCTCCCGTTTAATTCGTCTGATTCAGCAGATATTAGAGTTTCGTAAGGTCGAAAATGGAAAGTTACGTTTGAGGGTATCGCAAGGTAATATCAGCTTATTCCTCAGAAAATCGGTTTCTGCTTTTGTACCTTTGGTGAAGAAGCAGAAACTTTCTATCCATTTCGAAGGAGAAGACGAGTATTCAGGTTATTTTGATGTGGATAAATTGGATAAGATAGCTTATAACCTGCTTTCGAATGCTGCTAAATATACTCCTGAAGGGGGAATTATCACCATACGGCAGCAGTATAATGAAGCTGAAGGTTGGTTTACTTTCAGTGTAAACAACCCGGGAGAAGTTATTCCGAAAGAGAAACTAGAGCACTTGTTCGAACGCTTTTATGAAGGTGAATACCGGAAGTTTCATACCATAGGAACGGGTATAGGGTTGTCGTTGACTAAAGATTTAATATCACTGCATCATGGTACTATCCAGGTGTTTAGTAACAAGGTGGATGGCAATACGTTTGTTGTCGAAATACCTCTTTTGCGTTCTTCATATTCTTTGGATGAAATTGATGAGAGTACAGAAAATGTAGATTATCCGGTACTTGTGCTAGCTGAGGAGGAAAGTGGGGACGGACAATCTACTAACATGACAAGTGAAGTGACAGATATGCCTGTTATTCTTTTAGTCGAAGATAATGATGAGTTGTTAGCATTGATGATCCGTCTTCTGCAAGGTAAATATCGCATCCGGAAAGCCCGGAATGGAGTTGAAGCTCTTGCTTTGCTCGAAACCACAGAGGTCGACTTGATTGTCTCCGATATAATGATGCCCGAAATGGATGGTATTGAGTTATGCAGGCAGGTAAAGACCCGGTTTGAAACTTGCCATATTCCGTTAATCTTATTAACGGCAAAGACCAGTGACGAAGACCGGGTAACAGGATATGAATCGGGAGCGGATGGATATATTTGTAAGCCACTCCGGTTGTCTGTACTTTTTGCCAAGATTGATAATCTGCTGAAAAAACAAAAACGGATGGGAGTGGATTTCCGCAAGCAATTGGTTTTTGAAGCCAAAGAGTTGAATTATACTTCGCTGGACGAAACTTTTATTCAGAAAGCTGTAGATTGTGTGAATGCTCATTTAAGTGATTGTACTTTTGAACATGCCCAGTTTATGGCGGAGATGGGGATGGCACGTACCACTTTGGCTGATAAGTTGAAGTCATTAACGGGACTGACTCCTTCGGCGTTTATCAGTAATGTCCGTTTGCAGGCAGCTTGTCGTTTGATTGATGAAAAAAAGAAGATGCGTATTACCGATCTTGCCTATGCAGTAGGCTTCAATGATCCCAAATATTTCAGTTCCTGCTTTAAAAAGAAGTTTGGCTTTTCGCCTACCGATTATATGGCGAAGTATGATAGCTGATTATTACCGAAAAAGGGCTGTTTAGTAGTTAAACAGCCCTTTTTCGGTAATAATTCTACCTCTTTCTGCTTGTCTCATTTTACTTTTGCCGGTGGATAAAGCAAATTATATCCATTTGTTATACCTTTAATAATTAAGTATTATGAACATGAAAACTCCGAATGGAACAGGAAGAAAGTCTATCTTAGCTCTGCTTCTATGTTTCTGCTTCTTCATCCAAGTGGTGAATGCAAGTACATTCAGTCTGCCCGCAGGCAAATTTAAAGTTTCCGGTATAGTGAAAGACGCCACAGGCGAACCGGTTATTGGTGCCAGTGTGTTTGAGAAAGGCACTACTAACGGAATAGTAACTGATCTGGATGGAAAGTTCTCTCTTTCCGTGGCTCCCAATTCTACTCTTGTCGTATCTTTTATTGGTTATACTAATAAAGAATTCACAATTACTAAAGACAATACCGTACTGACTGTAACATTGAAGGAAGATGCGGAATTGCTGGACGAGGTAGTCGTAGTAGGTTATGGAGTGCAAAAGAAGGAAAATCTGACCGGTTCCGTATCTGCCGTCAATTTCAAAGATGTGGCTTCCATGCCGGTTGCCAATACGGCGAATATGCTTCAAGGACGTTTACCGGGTGTGATGCTGACCAATAATGGTGCTCAAGCGGGTCATGATAATCCTGAGATCCGTATTCGTGGTGTAGGTACTTTCGGGTCGAATAATCCGATGGTTATCATTGATGGTGTGGAAAGTTCAGTAAGTCAGATAGCCGAGATTCCTGCCGATGATATTGAAAGTGTTTCTGTCTTGAAAGATGCTGCTTCGGCTTCCATTTATGGGGTACGTGCGGCAAACGGTGTTATTCTTGTAACTACCAAACGCGGTGGTGACCAGAAACCGTCCATTACTTATTCGGGAAGTATCGCCTTGCAGGAAGCTACAGTATTGCCTGACTATGTGAATTCTTACGAATGGGCGAAAATGTATAATGAATGCTGGCCCTCGAAAGCATACACGGATGAGATGTTGCAGAAATTGCAGGATGGTTCCGATCCCGATCATTTTGCCAATACCAATTGGGCAAAAGAAATGTTCCGCACAGCAGCCATGCAGCAGCATCACTTATCTGTAAATGGTGGCAGTAAAACAGTCCACTATATGATCTCCACTCAATATTTCAAACAAGACGGTATCATGCGCGAAACGGCGAACCAGCGCTTTAACTTCCGCTCCAATCTGGATGCCCAGCTGGGTATTGTCAAATTAGGACTGAATTTATCAGGAAGCCGCCAGAATATAGACGAACCGACTACCAAAGTAACAGAAGACGGTTTGATGCGTTACCTTACCTGGTTTACACGCCCGACAGTTCCTGCTCAGTATGCGAATGGACATTACGGATGTGTGGATGGCAATTCTAATATTTCACAATCCGTTTTCAAGAACCCGCTAGAAGCCTTGCATACAGGTTACAAAGACAATAAACATTATCGTTTCGATGGTAAGTTCTTCGGTGAAATAGACATCATCAAAGGATTGAAGTTCCGTTCAAGCCTTGCTTATAAATATTACATGAATGATGTTTCGACATTTAATCCGAAAAACAACCAGAAATATGATGCGGAAGGCAATGCCCTGACTACTGTAGGTACCAACAGCCTCACTGATTATCATTATCTGGAAACTACTTATATCAATGAGAACATCCTGACCTATAACACTACTATCGGCTTACATGAAATCGGTTTGTTGGCAGGTCATTCTATTCAGGGAAGCCGTTGGGATAAGAATGAATCTTCTAAACAAGGCTTTGCTACGGATAACATCTACGAAATGGATGGCGGTACGATGAACGATAAAGTAACCGGATCGGCAGAAGAAACTGCTTTACAATCTTTCTTCGGACGCGTAAACTATAACTATGCGGGTCGTTATCTGTTAGAAATGAATATTCGTCACGATGGTTCGTCACGTATGCCTAAGGCACATCGTTATGCCACTTTCCCTTCTTTCTCGGCTGCTTGGATCCTGACAAACGAGAAGTTTATGGAAAACGTCAAGTTTCTGCATTCGTTAAAACTTCGTGGAAGCTGGGGTAAACTGGGTAATCAGGAAATTGGTAACTATGCCTATTCGGCTACTCTCTCTTCAAGTGGCAGTTACTATTTCGGCGATAACAAACAAATCGGTATGAAAACTTCTAAAATACCTAACGAAAAAATAAAATGGGAAACAACTACTATTACCGACTTTGGCTTTGATGCTTCTTTCTGGGGAGGTAAGATTAATATGACTTTCGACTGGTATGAAAAGAATACCTCGGATATCTTGATGCGCCTTTCTATGCCGGGCATCTTCCTGGGTTCATTGGAAGCTCCTTATCAGAATGCAGGTAAAGTGCGTAACCGTGGTTGGGAACTTTCAGCCAACTATTTCGACCAGAAAGGCGATTTCAGCTGGCAGGCGGGCTTCTCACTCTCGGGAGTGAAAAATGAGATTGTCGATATGAAAGGAGTGGAGAACATCTCCAACAATACCATTAACCGTGAAGGCGAAGCTATCAGCTCTTTCTATGGCTTGAAAGCTGTCGGTATCTATCGTACACAAGCCGATTTGGACCGTGTAAATGAGAAGGGACAAAAGATTCTTCAGAATAACCAAGAACCGCAATTAGGCGATATTATGTACGAAGATCGTAATAACGATGGCAATATCAATGATGCCGACCGTACTATTATCGGTAACCCGTTCCCGAAACTACAATATTCGTTTAACCTGGGATTCTCTTATAAAGATTTCGACATCAATACTTTCTGGCAAGGTATTGCCGGTGTTTATCGCTACAACTGGGATGAAACGACCATCTCCAATGGTGGAAACAAGACCAGTCGCTGGCTGGACAGATGGTCGGAAGCGAATCCGAATGGCAGTATGCCTCGTTTGGGTGGAACAGTCAACAATAACTACTCATCTTTCTGGCTGAGCAAAGGCGATTACCTTCGTTTGAAGAATGTGGAACTTGGTTATACATTCCGGCAGAATACATTCCTTGCCAAGTTGGGTGTACAAAGTCTCAGACTTTACATTGCAGGTACTAACTTGCTTACCTTTACTTCGCTGGATGATTACGACCCTGAAAAGTTAGGTACGGATACACGTAATGACGTACATCCTAATACACGTACTTATTCATTTGGTGTTAACGTTAAATTTTAAAAGGATTAAACTATGAAATCGATAAATAAATATATTGGATTGGCTTTGTTGTCGGGAGCCTTGCTTACTTCCTGTTCTGACAGCTTTTTGCAGAAAGATTCACTTACCGAGTCTTCATCAAACACTTTCTGGCAGACATCCGATGATGCTTTGATGGCTTTGGCCTCTTGTTATGATGCTCTGCAGAGCAACAATCTTTATAATTCCGATCAGTACTCGCTCGGTCCTTTATACATGGACTGTATTTCTGATAATGGCGGACACTTTAATTGGAGCGGTTGGATGACAGGATATGATATGGCGATGGGAATTCATACCCCCAGTTCAGGTATAATCAGCGCTTACTGGAAAGATAGTTATGAAGTTATCAGCCGTTGTAACGTACTGATCGCTAACATCGACGGTGTAAGTATGGATGCTTCCCTGAAGGCTACTTATCTGGCTGAAGCAAAAACACTTCGTGCGTTGATGTACATCAATCTGACAATGACTTATCAGGATGTACCCTTTCTTACAGAACCTTTGACTATTGAAAATGCAGAATGCGAGAAGACTGACCGTGCTACCATTGTTGCTCAAATTATGACCGATTTGAAAAACGCGGCAGAGGTTTTATCTGCTACTCCGGTGTCACGCGGACATATAACAAAAGGGGCGGCTCTTTCTCTGTTAGGACGGGTAGCTTTGTATAATGAAAAATGGGATGAGGCTATTGCTGCCTATAAAGAGGTATTAGGTTTAGGCTATTCGCTCGAACCCAGCTATGCTAAACTTTTCACTCCGGCTGGTGAGGTTTCGCCCGAAATTATATTTGCCGTTCGTTATGAAGGCCCCGGTATGGGCGAGGGAGCAGTTTTTAATGCTCATTGGAATACCCCGTTGGAGGCAATGAACGGTACAATCGATCTGGCAGATGCTTATTATTGCAAAGATGGCAAACCGACAACTGAAACAAAGATTGCCGAACCTGCTGCTAGTGGGAGCGGGATAGATGTAAACAAACCCAATGTAGCTTATTATGAAAATCGTGACCCTCGTCTTTATACTACGTTGTTTGTTCCCGGTATGAAATGGAACGGCAAAGGTGGTGTAGATATGTCGGCTGCCAATCCTTATGCCAATGTATATGGTGGTGCGGCAGCTTCCCTCTCAACGGTGTATGTCTATAAGTATTTCGATCCTACAGATACGGCGAATTCTTGGGACAATGGTCAGGACTTCTATATTGTCCGTTATGCTGAAGTTTTGCTTTCGTTGGCTGAAGCAATGGTTCAGAAAGGCGGCTATACTTATAGTGAAGTAACAGCTTTGATAAATCAAGTGAGACAACGCGCTGACGTAGATATGCCGACAGTGGAAGAAGTGGAAGGTACAGGACTCACCAAAGATGGATTGTTGGAAGTTATCAAGCACGAGCGTCGCGTGGAGTTGGCATTCGAGGGGTTACGTCTTTTTGACCTTTACCGCTGGAAGGAGTTGGATAAGGCTGTAGCGAATATAGAGAAGGAACGTACCACTTACGGTCTTGCTTACGAGGCACGTAAATTTAATGGAGAACGTGATTACGTATGGCCGTTGCCAACCTCAGAACTGGATACTAATAAGAAATTAGTTCAGAATGACCTGTGGAAATAATAGAATGTAATCGTATAAATAGAAAGAATAATGAATAAAACACTTATTTATCTTTTGTTTTCCTGCTTGCTGATAGCTTGTTCCGATGGTTCGGTAAGTTATTATCTGGATGCTACCAACGGTAATGACAGTAATAGCGGAACCACTTCAAACGATGCTTGGCAAAGTTTGGAAAAGCTGAACGGGGTAGTATTAAATCCCGGAGATAAAGTCTTGTTGAAACGCGGAGATATTTTCAATGGCGAGTTGGAAATCTCGGCACAAGGTACACCCGATCGTCGCATCTATGTGGAAGCCTATGGTGAGGGAGATATGAAACCTTGTATCGTAGGACATGATACGTCTATGTATGCCGCGCGTATCTATAACTCAGACTATGTGACATTCCGGGATATTGAGATAATCAATACCGGAAAGCAACCTGTACCTTCTCGTTCGGGTTTGAAAATAGAGAGTACGGACTATGGCGTTTCACACAATATTGTGGTTGATAATGTTACGGTGAGAGATGTGAATGGTTCGTTGGTGAAAGAAAAAGGTGGCGGGTGCGGCATCTATGTAGTCAATGGCGGTAAAGAGAAGGTTTCAGTTTTCGATAGTTTGACGATAGAGAACTGCCATATTCTGCGCTGCACCCGTAACGCCATGATATGGTCTGCCTATAGCAGCCGCGAAGATTGGCACCCCAGCACACACACCTTGATACGGGGAAATCTGATAGAAGAGGTTCCGGGCGATGGAATTGTGCCTATCGGTTGCGATAGCACGGTAATAGAATACAACGTGATGCGTAATTGTCCCGAATTGCTTCCCGAAACCGAGGCTGCTGCGGGCATTTGGCCTTGGAGTTGTGATAATACGTTGATACAGTTCAATGAAGTGAGCGACCACAAGGCACCTTGGGATGCGCAAGGTTTTGACTCGGACTGGAATTGTACGGGTACGGTAATTCAATATAATTACAGCCATGACAATTATGGAGGTTTGGTACTTGTTTGCAATTCAGGCGAATCACCCGCTTCTTTCAATATCGGTAATGTGGGAACCCAAGTACGTTACAATGTCAGCATCAACGACGGTATCCGTCCCGGACCGACACGTGCCGGAATGTTTTCACCGAATATCCATGTGGCTGGTCCGGTGAAGGATACACATATTAGCCGAAACATCCTACACGTTAATAAGAAGCCGGCAGCGGATATTGACTGCACTATGATGACGCTGGACTCATGGGGAGGATATTCCGATAGTACATTTGTTTCGGAGAATGTATTTTATACTCCCGAAGAAAGCCGTTTCAACTTGACTGAGTCTACGAATAACTTCTTCAGTGGAAATTATTATTTGGGCAAATTCAAGGCATTGCCCGATGATGGCAAAGCTCGTCTGGTTTCAGATGTTTATCTGAATAAGATCGTGGCTGCTGATGAAGCGGGATTTGGCGGCTTGGCACAGTTAATGGATACAGTGGAAGTAGCGGGTGCGAAAGGAGTATTTATTAATAAAGAAGCAATTGAGATGTTTTTTGAACAGTTATTGGAACCGTTTGCTAAGGAATAGTTTCTAGTAAATCAACATATGAGAGGGGAGGCTGATTCACGTGTGTGGGTCAGTCTCTACTTTTTTACGTAAACAGCACTCTATATTATATGTTGCTTGTGAGGAAAGAGTCTTATTTATTGCATCTTCCAAGATTTCTTTCTACTTTTGGACTTATAATTAGCAATATAGGTAAATTATGAAAAGACTTCCTTATGGCATCTCTGACTTTGCCCGTATCCGGCGAGAGGATTATTATTATGTGGACAAGAGTAGCTACATTGAATTGATAGAGCAGCAGCCGCCTTATCTGTTTCTGATACGTCCGCGCCGTTTCGGTAAATCGTTGTTTTTGGCTATGCTCCAATGCTACTATGACGTGGCTTATGCAGATCGTTTTGAGGAACTGTTCGGCGATTTGTACATAGGAAAGCATCCTACATCGTTGCATAACAAGTTTCTGGTATTGCGGTTTAACTTTTCGGCAATTACTGCTAAGATAGAAGATGTTGAGTGGTCGTTCAAGGAATACTGCTGCATCCGTTTGCTTCAATTTGTACGCGATTATGAGTATCTGCTGGGCGAAGATATTTGGAAGACAATAGAACCTGTGAAGGAAAATGCGCCCCTGTTGTTATCCGCCATCAATAGCTATGCTACTTCTAAAGGCGGCATCCGTATCTATCTGTTCATTGACGAATACGACAACTTCACCAATACAATTCTTGCTACTTATGGTGAGAAACGTTATCGGGAGGCCACTCATGGTGAAGGGTTTATCCGTAACTTCTTTAATGTGATAAAAGAAACAACTACCGGATCAGGAGCGTCCGTTGAGCGGTTGTTCATTACCGGTGTCAGTCCTGTTACGATGGACGATGTAACTAGTGGATTCAATATCGGTACTAATATAAGTATGCTTCCGCAAGCCAATAATATTATAGGTTTTAGCGAAACGGAAGTGCGCGAGATGATTGCTTATTATAAGGCAGAAGGAGCGATTACTGAAACTTCGGATAATCTGATAGATATTATGAAACCGTGGTATGATAACTATTGTTTCTCTTCCCGTCAGCTTTCTGAGTCTATGTATAATTCGGATATGACGCTATACTTTCTTAATAATTACTTGCAACAGGGCGAAGTGCCCGAAACGATGGTCGACAATAACATCCGTACCGACTATTCCAAGCTTCGCCACCTTATTCGTGTGGACAAAACCTTCGGCACCAACGCTTCCATCATTCAGAAAATAGTTTCCGAAGGTAGTATTGTGACCGATATTGTCACTGCCTTTCCTGCCGAGAACATTACAAAGACCGAGAACTTCAAGAGCTTGCTCTACTACTTCGGTATGCTTTCCATTCAAGGCACTTACCGTGGGGCTTTAGTCTTGGGTATCCCTAATCTGACCGTACGCGAACAACTGTATACCTATCTGGCCGAAGCCTACAGCAAAGCCGAACTCTTCGATCCCGACATGTCCGAGCTTTCGTCTTTAGTCATGGATATGGCCTACGACGGCAAGTGGGAACCCGTCTTTCGTTTCTTTGCCCGTGAACTGGAGCGGCAGAGCAGCATCCGTGAGTTCATTGAGGGCGAAGCACACGCTGACTTTCTTCCCGGTTGCACAGTC
>USLU01000041.1 GCA_900555635.1 uncultured Bacteroides sp. | reverse complement strand
TCACCAAGAAACAAGTTTATGATAAATATATTCCGTTGGTAGCTATCGCTTCTCCTATTCTTTGCTATATCCTGCAAAGAAATTCGGAAGCATGGCTCAACGGTTACCAAATTAGTTACGAGTTGTTGATAATCAATGCCCTGTTCACATTCCTTGGACTTTGTTTGTTCATCAAAAGACAAGACAAAGAAACATCTTACACAACTCATACTACAAAACAAGAAGTAAAATAATGAAAACAACAATCAACTGTTTTCTTCCTTTCAGCCGGTTGGAAGAAACTGTGCAAACAGTTAAGGAGTTACGTGCATCGACGCTGGTAGACAAAATTTATTTATTGGCATCGCCAATTACCAATGTCTGTATTCCCGGATGCGAACTCATCTCTGTAGAGAAAATGCAGTCTACACAAGCGATGCGAGCTATTGCAGATCATTCTGATAAAACATATACCTTGCTTTATACCAAACACACTGCACTAAAAATAGGCATGTTCGCTCTTGAAAGAATGGTTCAAGTAATGGAAATGACCCAAGCTGGCATGGTATATGCAGACCATTACCAACAGATAGACGGTGTGCAAAAAACAGCTCCGGTCATTGATTACCAACCCGGTAGCCTGCGTGACGACTTCAATTTCGGCTCGGTTTTACTGTTCAATGCCAACGCATTCAAGGAAGTTATAGAAAATACAGAAGAGGAATATCAATATGCAGGCTTGTATGATTTGAGACTCAAAATATCCCAAAAGAGCAAACTGGTACACATCAACGAATATCTATATACCGAAGTAGAAAGTGACAAGCGGAAAAGCGGTGAGAAGCAGTTCGATTATGTAGACCCTAAAAACCGTCAGGTACAGATTGAAATGGAACAGGCATGCACCAACCATTTGAAGGAAATTGGCGGATATCTTTATCCTATCTTCCGTCCCGTAGACTTTTCTTCTCACACTTTTGAATATGAAGCTTCTGTCATTATACCCGTACGCAACCGTATTCGCACAGTCAAAGATGCCGTACGCTCGGCACTGAACCAGCAAACGACCTTTCCGTTCAATGTCATTGTCATCGACAATCATTCAACAGACGGGACCAGTGAAGTTCTCCATGAACTTAGTTCGGACAAGCGGCTGATTCACGTCATTCCCGAAAGAGATGACCTCGGTATAGGCGGATGTTGGAACATAGGTATCCATCACGAGAAATGCGGAAAGTTTGCCGTCCAACTTGATAGCGATGACGTGTATAAAGACGAACATAGCCTGCAAATCATCATTGATACTTTCTATAAACAGAAATGTGCAATGGTAATCGGCACTTATATGATGACTAACTTTGATATGCAGGAAATTGCCCCCGGCATCATCGATCATAAGGAATGGACGCCCGACAACGGACGAAATAATGCATTACGTATCAACGGTCTGGGAGCTCCCCGTGCATTCTACACTCCCATTCTTCGGGAAATCAAAGTCCCGAACACAAGCTATGGAGAAGATTATGCTCTTGGATTGAAAATTTCACACGATTATCAGATAGGCAGAATATACGACGTGATTTCCCTTTGCCGCCGTTGGGAAGGCAACTCGGATGCTGCACTGCCTGTTGAGAAAATCAACCAGAATAATCTATATAAAGACCGACTTCGTACGTGGGAATTGGAACAGCGCATCCTGCAACAAGAAACGACATTAGAGAAAATTCAGCAAAAAATCGAACAGTTATTCCAAAAGCAAACTCTTTCTTGGGAACTAGCCAAAGAGAATTACCAAGCATTGGAACAGTATCGGTCACGAACAAAAGAAATATCCAAATGGTTTGGTAATCAAGGTTTAGCTGCGAACCTATTCCTTAATCCGAAACGTATTCTTTCGGCTACCGCACAGACAAACACTGCCTCCATTCATTCACGACCTTGCTTCCTCTGCCAAACAAACCGACCGCAGGAACAAGAGTTCATCAGTTATAGGAATTATCAGATACTGGTTAATCCCTATCCCATATTCAAACACCACTTTACAATTGTAGATAAGGAACACAAGTCGCAATCCATAGTCGGGCGTTTTAAAGATATGATAGAATTCACCGACATAATGAGAGAATACTTCCTTTTGTATAATGGACCGGAATGTGGAGCTTCCGCTCCCGATCATGCCCATTTTCAAGCTTGCAGTAAAGAGGAAAGAATGCAAGGACCATATTGCGATCACATAGATTTAATAGATAACGACAAGGTGCAAATTAGTTATGAAGATTTCCCGTACAGTTTCATCAGGATTCAGGCGAAAAACAAGACAACAATGTCGAAAACCTTTCATCTGATTTACGACATTTTAGCTGCCAATAATAACGGAAAAGAACCAATGATGAATATTCTTGCCTGGTATGGTTTGGAACGCACCAAAGAGGATTTTGGAAAGAACTATGACGATGAATTTGAGTCAGTGGCCGAACACCCTTACAATTGTATTATCTTCTTACGCAGCAAACATCGTCCTGACTGCTATTACGCAAAAGGGGACGAACAAATTATCATCAGTCCTGCTATTGCTGAAATGAACGGCATATTCCCTATAGTACGTGAAGAGGATATGGAGAAACTGACTCCTGAAAAGGTATATGAGATCTATCGGGAAATATCTATATCCAAAGAAAAACTGCAAAAAATATTAGAACGTATTAAGGCTGTATTATGACTCAACCTCAAATAACAGTTGGTATCCTTTCCGGGAAAGAGATTGAATTCTCTTTCCCGGTGAAATTTAGTTCTTCTGTCGGAACGGAAATTTCCGGGACACAGAAAGTTATTTATCAGGATGGGAAGATTCATTGGCCGGGGAAAGAGTACGACGAATTATCCTTCATTCCTCCACAAAATGCACATGCTTTCTTTGAACTGAAAGATGTGACCATCGGAATCAACTTCCATTGGGAACGCAAAGAAGTCCAGAAATTCAAAGGGGAATTAAAGATTATCATCGAAGGAGAACAACTAACCGCCATCAATGTGATTTCCATTGAAGAATATCTTACCAGTGTAATTTCATCCGAAATGAGCGCAACAGCTTCTTTAGAACTACTAAAGGCTCACGCCGTCATCTCCCGAAGCTGGTTACTTAATAAGTTGAGAGTTGAGAATGGAGAGTGGAGAGTTACTGTGCAGCCGGATAGCGCAGCCCACTCTCCACTCTCCACTCTCCATTCTCAATTTATAAAATGGTATGACCATGAAGCACATAGAAATTTCGATGTATGTGCCGATGATCATTGCCAGCGTTATCAGGGAATTACACGAGCCTCAACACCACAAGCCATCGAAGCAGTCTCCGCCACGCGGGGGGAAGTGCTGATGTATAAAGGAGCGATTTGTGATGCCCGTTTCTCTAAATGTTGTGGCGGAGCTTTTGAAGAGTTCCAAAATTGTTGGGAAAACGTAAAGCATCCTTATCTAATCAGACAACGGGATAGCAAGACTGAAAAACAACTTCCCGATTTGAACATAGAGGCGGAAGCTGATAAATGGATACGTACCTCACCTGTTGCTTTTTGTAATACGCAGGATAAGAAAATTCTAAGCCAAGTACTAAACAACTACGATCAGGAAACAGCAGACTTCTATCGTTGGAAAGTCAGTTATTCGCAGCAGGAGCTTTCAGAACTGATTCATCAACGTTCAGGGATTGATTTCGGACAAATCATTGATTTAATTCCTGTAGAACGGGGAACATCCGGACGTCTTGTCCGACTAAAGATTGTAGGAACCTTACGGACACTCATCATTGGAAAAGAGTTGGAAATACGCCGTACCTTATCTACTTCTCATCTGTATAGTTCCGCCTTCGTAGTAGACAAGGAATATGAGGAAAAAGGACATAAAGAGGATAAAATCCCTTCACGATTCATCCTTACCGGAGCCGGATGGGGGCATGGAGTAGGACTTTGCCAGATTGGTGCTGCCGTAATGGGAGAGCAAGGTTACAAATATGAAGAAATACTGTCTCACTATTACCCCGGCAGTACGCTCGAGAAACAATATCAATAAAAAAAGAATAATACCATGACAACCCCCACTATAAAAAGAAATCCCTGGAGCTGGATACCCACCCTCTACTTCGCAGAAGGGCTGCCATACGTAGCGGTAATGACGATTGCTGTTATCATGTACAAGCGTTTAGGATTATCCAATACGGAAATAGCCTTATACACTTCCTGGCTCTATCTTCCCTGGACTATCAAACCGCTATGGAGTCCATTCGTCGACCTGGTGAAAACGAAGCGTGCCTGGATTATTGCCATGCAAGGTTTCATCGCTGCCGGATTTGCAGGAATAGCCTTCTTTATTCCGACTGCTCATTATGTACAGTTGACTCTTGCTTTTTTCTGGCTGTTGGCGTTCAGTTCCGCTACGCATGACATCGCAGCAGACGGTTTCTATATGCTCGGACTCAATAATAAGGAACAATCTTTCTTTGTCGGTATCCGGAATACTTTCTATCGGCTTGCCAATATTTTCGGGCAGGGAATTCTAGTCATGCTGGCAGGATGGCTGGAAACGTCACAGAACAATATTCCCCTGGCATGGAGTATTACATTCTACCTCCTTGCCGGATTATTTCTGGCTCTTACTATCTATCATCGGCTTATCCTCCCCCATCCTGATTCGGACATTAAACGTCCCGGACTCACACCGGGTAAGTTGTTGGGAGATTTCCTCCTGACCTTTGTCACATTCTTTCAGAAAAAGAACCTCGGTCTCATGTTCTTTTTCCTCCTCACCTACCGGTTGGGAGAATCACAGTTAGCCAAAATAGCTTCTCCTTTCCTGCTCGACACGACCGATAAAGGTGGACTGGGTTTATCCACAGCAACTGTCGGAATGATCTACGGCACGATAGGTGTCATAGCTTTATTGCTCGGTGGAATCATTAGTGGTTTCCTCGTTTCCCGTGACGGATTCAAGAAATGGATATTACCCATGGCATTAGCCATCAACATTCCCGATCTATTATATGTATGGATGGCTGCCGCCACCCCGGACAATCCTATATTTATAGCCATTTGTGTAGCGATCGAACAGTTGGGGTATGGTTTCGGTTTTACCGCTTATATGCTATATCTGATTTATATAGCAGAAGGTGAACACAAAACGGCGCACTATGCTATCGGAACCGGATTTATGGCACTAGGCATGATGATTCCCGGTATGCCTGCCGGATGGATACAGGAACATCTCGGATACACAAACTTCTTTATCTGGGTTTGTATTTGTACCCTACCCGGTATCGTCGCCTCATTAATGATTCGCAACCGACTGGAGGATTCTTTCGGAAAGAAACAATAAAAAACTCAAAGATATGATACTCATTGCAGATAGTGGTTCTACAAAAACCGACTGGTGCATCGTTTTCAACGACACCCCAATCAAACGAATGGGAACGAAGGGAATTAATCCCTTCTTCCAATCAGAAGAAGAAATTCAACAAGAGCTGACACATTCCCTTCTGCCACAACTACCGGAAGGAACGATCAACTCCGTCTTTTTTTATGGTGCAGGCTGCACTCCCGAAAAGGCTCCCGTCCTCCGGCGGGCCATCGCCGACAGCCTGCCTGTCATCGGAAATATCAAAGCCAACTCGGATATGCTTGCCGCTGCCCGCGGACTATGCGGACATGAAGCAGGGATTGCCTGCATCCTCGGCACAGGTTCCAATTCCTGTTTCTACAACGGTGAAGAGATTGTCAACAACATCTCCCCTCTTGGATTCATCCTGGGAGATGAAGGAAGCGGCGCAGTCTTAGGAAAACTACTGGTAGGCGATGTACTGAAAAACCAGCTTCCACCCGCCATCAAAGAAGCTTTCTTAAAACAGTTCGACCTGACGGCCCCCGAAATCATCGACCGCGTTTACCGCCAACCCTTTCCGAACCGTTTTCTGGCTAGTCTCTCCCCTTTCCTTGCACAGCACTTGGAAGAACCGGCTATCCGTTCACTAGTACTCAACAGCTTTATCGCTTTTCTCCGCAGAAACGTGATGCAATATGATTATAAGCAATATCCAGTACATTTTATTGGTTCCGTAGCTCACTGTTACAAGGAGATTTTGCAGGAGGCTGCGCAAACAACAGGTATTCAAATCGGTAAGATTCTTCAAAGTCCGATGGAAGGACTGATTCAATACCATCAACAATAATTCTTTTACCTATTGTAATTTATAACTAGTAATTATAAAAATGCAGATAACCGAACAACCGTCCTTTTACGATCATCTGGAAAAGAAATCTGTGCGAGAGATCTTAGAAGATATCAACCAGGAAGATCAGAAAGTAGCGTTAGCCGTACAAAAGGCTATTCCACAAATTGAAGAGCTTGTCAATCAGATTGTGCCCCGCATGAAACAAGGCGGACGCATCTTTTATATGGGGGCCGGCACAAGCGGTCGCCTGGGAGTATTGGATGCTTCCGAAATTCCTCCTACTTTCGGAATGTCTCCCAACTGGATTATCGGATTGATTGCAGGAGGCGATACAGCCTTGCGCAATCCGGTAGAAGGAGCCGAAGATGATAAAAATCGAGGTTGGGAAGAACTCGTCGAACACCAGATCAACGAAAAAGACACCGTTATCGGCATTGCCGCTTCCGGCACTACCCCGTACGTAATCGGTGCTTTACGGGAAGCCCGTAAACACGGTATCCTGACAGGTTGTATCACCAGTAATCCCGATTCTCCAATGGCGGCAGAGGCAAATGTCGCCATCGAAATGATTGTAGGGCCGGAATATGTGACAGGCAGTTCCCGGATGAAATCGGGTACCGGACAGAAAATGATTCTGAATATGATTAGTACGTCGGTGATGATTCAACTCGGACGGGTGAAAGGAAATAAGATGGTAAACATGCAGCTTAGTAATCATAAACTGATAGAAAGAGGCACCAGGATGATTATGGAGGAACTAGGATTAAATCATGACCATGCACAAAAATTGTTACTGTTACACGGTTCGGTTAAGAATGCAATTGACGCTTACCGATATTCTCAAGATCATTAAAATCTCTACTTACTCTTGTTTAACCAACTTATATTATACGCATCACATACCAATCTTATTAATACGGAATATGACACATTAACCATCATTATTCATCCGACAGCCTCATAGATACAATACAAAAAGATTTTGAAACAAAATCAAAAACATTTATTGAACAAAGCAGTTTGTTCACACTTCTTCATTTTATCTCCGAAGAAAAAACTTCAAGAAAAAGTAGATTGGTATCAACAGTATAAATAATTGAAACATACCCAAAGCCCGTTCTTATCAATACCAACTATCTTTGCATCGTGTCACAGTACAGACAAAAAATAAACCATTCTTGGAATTTAAGACACAAAGAAGATAATTTCATTAAATATAGTATTTATGAAGAAGGATATTTGCATCATTTTGAGCCTGCTTTTATATACTTTTCAATTACCAATTATCTGCAAAGTAGAATATCCGGTTACAGTGAAACGTAAGATCAATGTAGAGACAAGTCAATTACTCACACTGATTGTATTTACATATAAATTTTGCAGTTCTTATTGTCAGCCGTCATTTCTATTCATTAGACAAATGATTTCCAGCACATTAAATGCTGACAATAAGCCCTGACAATAGGCTGACAATAACATTTTATAAGTTTTATTGTCAGCCTATTGTTTTATGATTTTGCTCTCCCATATCTCCTATCCATCCAGCTTTACTTACCTTTCAAGAAAAGCCTCCATTAAACATCCGTCATACAACTGGTATACTTCTATCATTCAATAACTATTGTTCGATCAGGATGCCGGTATACTTAATTCTTCACGGCCGTGGTAGCTTCTTCCCACAGCCGTGACGAGTTCCTACCACGGCCGTGGGAAGATCTTGTCACGGCCGTGGGAAATTAATGATACCGGTACTTTAATGGAACGATACCGGCATCCCAACGCAACTATACCAGCTTCTCTTTTTATACCTCCCACTTAATCAGCCTGCAAATAAGCTATATGACAAGAGGGCAAGGCTGATAATAAATCAAAAAGAAAACAGCAGTTATTATTTTACCCTGTGGAACATACACCATATATATTAGTAACATAAATATGGAAAGAAGTTACTTCCAAGGTAGATTTCAGAAACAGTATTTTGCCTTTTGTATTGGGAAATGAGCTACCTTTGCTACAAATCCATACAATATGAACAGAAACACTTTTTTTGTATTATTCCTATTAATAAGCAACCTTGTTTCAGGACAGGACCTGAAACTGTGGTATAGTCAACCTGCACAAAATTGGTCGGAAGCTCTCCCTATTGGCAACTCCCGTCTTGGAGCCATGGTATATGGCGGAATCGAACGCGAAGAATTACAACTCAACGAAGAAACATTTTGGGCAGGCTCTCCATACAATAATAATAACCCGAATGCCATACATGTGCTACCGGTTGTACGCAAACTGATTTTTGAAGGGAGAAACAAGGAAGCGCAAAGACTCATTGACGCCAACTTCTTAACCCAGCAACACGGAATGAGCTATCTGACATTAGGTAGCCTTTATCTGGAATTTCCGGAACACCAAAACGCATCCGGCTTTTACCGCGATCTGAACTTGGAGAATGCAACGACAACTACCCGTTATCAAGTGGATGACGTCACTTATACCCGCACCACTTTTGCTTCATTTACTGATAATGTCATTATTATGCATATCAAAGCAAGTAAAGCAAACGCACTGAACTTTACTATTGCATATAACTTCCCTCTAGTACATAAGGTGAATGTTCAGAATGATAAGCTGACCGTCACCTGTCAAGGGAAAGAGCAGGAAGGTTTGAAAGCCGCACTACGGGCAGAATGTCAAATCCAGGTAAAAACGAATGGCACTCTCCGCCCGGCAGGAAATACGCTCCAAATAAATGAAGGAACAGAAGCAACCCTTTATATATCGGCAGCAACCAACTACGTAAACTACCAGAATGTCAGCGCCAATGAATCCCACCGGACCAGCGAATATCTGAAAAGAGCAATGCAAATACCTTACGAAAAAGCTCTCAAAAGCCATATCGCTTATTATAAAAAACAATTTGACCGTGTACGCCTTACATTACCGGCAGGCAAAGCTTCCCAACTGGAGACTCCCAAACGAATTGAAAACTTCGGAAATGGGGAAGACATGGCAATGGCAGCTCTACTTTTCCATTATGGACGTTATCTGCTGATTTCTTCTTCGCAACCGGGTGGGCAACCGGCTAATCTGCAAGGTATATGGAACAACAGTACTCATGCACCTTGGGATAGTAAATACACCATCAACATTAATACAGAAATGAACTATTGGCCGGCAGAAGTCACTAATTTAAGTGAAACACATAGTCCGCTATTCTCTATGTTGAAAGATTTATCCGTCACAGGAGCAGAAACAGCCCGAACTATGTATGATTGTAGGGGATGGATGGCGCATCATAATACTGATTTATGGCGAATTTGCGGAGTTGTAGACTTTGCTGCAGCCGGCATGTGGCCTAGTGGGGGAGCCTGGTTAGCACAACATATCTGGCAACATTACCTCTTTACAGGAAATAAAGAATTCCTGAAAGAGTACTATCCCATCCTGAAAGGAACAGCGCAGTTCTACATGGATTTCTTGGTAGAACATCCAGTGTATAAATGGTTGGTAGTGTCTCCTTCTGTATCACCGGAACACGGTCCTATCACGGCCGGTTGCACCATGGATAACCAGATTGCCTTTGATGCACTGCATAATACCTTATTGGCTTCATACATCGCAGGTGAAGCCCCCTCTTTCCAAGACTCCCTCAAACAAACACTAGAGAAATTGCCACCTATGCAAATAGGAAAACATAACCAACTACAAGAATGGCTTGAAGATATTGACAATCCCAAGGACGAGCACCGTCATATTTCACATTTGTACGGGCTATATCCGAGTAATCAAATTTCTCCATACTCAAATCCCGAGTTATTCCAGGCAGCAAGAAACACATTGCTTCAACGCGGTGATAAGGCTACCGGTTGGAGTATCGGCTGGAAAGTCAATTTCTGGGCACGTATGCTGGATGGAAACCATGCCTTCCAAATCATCAAAAATATGATTCAACTATTGCCCAACGATCACTTGGCTAAAGAATATCCGAACGGGCGTACCTATCCCAATATGCTGGATGCCCATCCGCCTTTCCAGATTGACGGTAATTTCGGTTATACAGCCGGAGTAGCGGAAATGTTGCTCCAAAGTCATGACGGTGCCGTACATTTATTGCCCGCATTGCCTGATACATGGGAAGAAGGAAGTGTGAAGGGGCTAGTGGCACGTGGAAACTTTACTGTTGATATGGACTGGAAAAACAATGTGTTAAATAAAGCGATCATCCGATCGAATATAGGCGGTACGCTCCGCATCCGGTCTTATGTCCCACTGAAAGGGAAAGGCTTAAAACAAGTAAACGGGAAAGAGTGCTCAAATAGATTATTCGCCACCACTCCTATCAAACGGCCTCTTGTAGCCAAATGGGTAAGTGCGCAATCTCCCAAACTGCAGAAGGTTTATGAATATGACATCGAAACAAAGACGGGTAAAACCTATATTGTAAATACAATCGAAGGAAAACAATAATACAGAAGAAGGGATAAATCTTTTCTCATGTTACATTATTTACAAACGATGTTACAACATCCGATTGTACTCCCGGAGCCTAATGAAAATATTCATTTTTTATTAGGTTATATTTAGGTTTTTAGTTTTCTTTGTACAACAAACAACGATCTATAACTATGAAAAATGTATTCACTTTTCTATTATTATTGTTTTCTTTGTTATGCAACGGGCAATCTCCTAAGTTATTCACTACTGACAAAGAGCTCTCCAGTAGTCTGATTAATCAAATATATCAAGACCGGAACGGTTTCATTTGGATTGCAACAGAAGATGGTCTGAACCGTTATGACGGTGCTAAATTTACCATATACAAACATGAGCCCAATAACGAACATTCGTTAGCCCACAATTTTGTTCGTACTGTTTTTGAAGACAGCAAAGGTCATTTGCTTATCGGCACATATATAGGAATTCAAATGTATGATCCGGCCACGGACAATTTTACTCCACTTGCCAAATTGGAAGATACCGGAGAAACGCTTGAAAGCAACATTAATTCTTTCATCGAGCGAAAAAACGGAGAGATATGGGTATCCGGAAATGTGTTGTGCAAGCTGGACATCAAAGACCATCTGTTGACTGTCCGGAAAGTCGATATTGCAGTCACTTCACCCGGAAGCCTGTTTGAGGATAAAAAACAAAATGTATGGATGGCAAAAGGGGAAGAAGGAGTATATCAACTCACTCCCGACAATCAGCTTACGTTACACTTGTCTAAAGACAACGGATACGTCAAAAGTATATGTGAGGATCAACGAGGCAACATTTATGTAGGAAGTATACGAAAAGGACTATTCATTTACGATAAAGAACGCAAAACCTTTGTTCCGGTCGATTTGAAAGAGAAAGGAGAACTTCCTGTTTGCTTCCTTTATTCCGGTATACCCAATGAATTGTATATCGGCACTGACGGCAAGGGAGTAGCCATTTATAATATCCGAACACACGAAATCTCCGAATACAAGTTTGACAATAATTATTTCGATTCGGGGAACTCGAAAATACACTCCATCCTAAAGGACAATTCGGGTAACTTATGGTTAGCTGTTTATCAGAAAGGAGTTATATTAATCCCAGCCCGCACCAACAGCTTTAAGTATATCGGACATAAATCAACAGATAAAAATTGCATAGGCTCCTGTTGCATTACTTCGTTCTGCAAAGATAATAACGGGACTCTATGGGTGGGAACGGATAACGACGGTATTTATGCCCTTACAGAAAAATTGGAGCCGGCAAAACATTTCTCACACACCACCCATCCTCATTCAGTACCCTCAACTGTTATTAAATTGTATGAAGACTCCGAACACAATATGTGGATTGGTTCATTTATCAACGGTATGGGAAAACTGAACAAACAGACAGGATTATGCGATTACCAGTACAAACTGGTAGATAAGAACAACAACTATATACAACGTGTATATGATTTCGCAGAAGATAAAAACAAGCGTCTTTGGATTGCGACAATGGGATTCGGTTTGTTCTACTATGACCTGAAAACGAAAGAATTTACATCCGTACAATCTCAGACATCTCTAATCAACGAATGGATAGGTTGCCTCCATTATTCCGATGATAATAAGCTGTATGTCGGAACTTATGACGGCGTCAACTGTATAGACCTTGACAGTCCTGATTTTCAAAGTCATAAGATACTCTCACAAAATGTTATTTATTCAATCTTTGAAGATGCCGACGGAGTTGTCTGGTTGGGCAGTTCCGAAGGATTATCCGGTTGGAATAAAAAAACGAAAGAACTAACCACTTATACGACTGCAGACGGATTGCCCAGTAATACAATATATGCCATACAAGGAGACGGAAAAGATTTTCTTTGGATAAGCACCAATGCCGGAATTTCCCAATTCCAAAAGAAAAACGACAAATTTATCAATTATTATGTCAGCGACGGATTACAGGGAAATGAGTTCTACAAGAATGCCTCCTTCAAAGATAAACAAGGTATTATCTGGTTTGGCGGAATGAATGGTATCACCTATTTCAATCCGCAAGACATTATCAATCCGGCAAAAACATGGAATATCCGGATTACCGACTTTTTCCTGCATAACAATCCGGTTAGAAAAGGAATGAAATCCGGTATTCACAATATTATCAACTGCCCTGTATTCAACGCTAAAGAGTTTTATCTATCCCATAAAGACAATGTGTTCAGTATCGAGTTTGCCACTCTGGAATTAAATGCCCCCGAACACATCAACTACCTTTATTCTATCAACGATGAAAAATGGATTAGTTTGCCCAAAGGTGTAAACCGTATCTCATTCAGCAATCTGAAACCCGGTACCTATAACTTTAAAATCAGAGCAAAAGACAACACTGTGTATTCAAATATAAAAGAAATTACCATCTTTATATCTCCTGCATGGTATGCTTCATGGTGGGCCAAAGTTATCTACTCCTTATTATTACTGACCATTATATTTATCATTATTCTTCAGATCAGACATCGGTACAGAATGCATCAGGAAATGCTGCAACATATCCATGCCGAACAAATCAATGAAGCAAAATTGCAGTTCTTTATCAACATCTCTCATGAGATACGCACTCCGATGTCTCTAATCATCAGTCCTCTACAGAAACTGATTAAGAATGAGGAGAACAATGAACGCCTGAAAATATATCATATTATCTACAGAAATGCGGAACGTATTCTGAATCTTGTCAATCAACTAATGGATATTCGGAAAATTGATAAAGGACAAATGTTCCTGATGTTCCGGGAGACCAATATTATTCCTTTTATAGAAGATTTATGTACAACTTTCGGTCAACAGGCAAATACAAAGAATATCCGGCTACAACTTCACAGTACGCTCCGGGAACTGAATGTATGGGTAGACACAGGTAATTTTGATAAGATTATCCTGAATATTCTGTCTAATGCCTTCAAGTTTACTCCTGAAAAAGGAAACATAGATATTACCATCCGTACGGGAGAAGATAATACACTACCCGATCCCTTGAAACAATATGCCGAAATAATTATCGCAGATACCGGAACAGGTATCGATGAACAGGAAAAAGAACATATCTTCGAACGTTTCTATCAGATCCGTAACAGCCAACAGAATCCGAAAGGCGGAACGGGAATAGGATTACATCTGACTCGTTCATTAGTGGAATTACATCATGGAATTATCTATGTAGAAAATAATAAAGAACAACCGGGTTGCCGTTTTATTATCCGATTACCGTTGGGTAACAAGCATCTACGACCTGAAGAAGTTGACAACAATGAGCAAAAGGTAACAGTAACCGTACCAACTGTTCCTGTCATCTCTCCCATTATAGAAAATGAGGAAGAAAAGAAAGTCAGGGTAAAAACTAAATATCGCGTATTAGTTGTAGAAGACGACGAAGAAATCCGAAATTATATAGCGAAGGAATTCGGGGACAAATTTCATATCATGGAAAGCCGTAATGGTAAAGAAGCATTAGAGCAAATATTTAAAAAGGCTCCGGATTTAGTCATTAGTGACATCATGATGCCCGAAATGGACGGACTTACCTTATGCCGGAAGATCAAGCAGAATGTAAACCTCAACCATATCCCAGTCATTTTGCTTACTGCGAAAACGAGGGAAGAAGACAACCTTGAAGGTCTGAATACAGGAGCCGACGCCTATATCATGAAGCCATTCAATATCGAAATTCTGCAAAAGACGGTAGAAAATCTGATTAATACACGGCAGCAGTTACGCAAAGTATTTACAGGCCAGCAAAATCTGGAGAACAAGGTTCAGAAACTGGAAGTGAAATCACCCGATGAGAAATTGATGGAACGTATTATGAAAGTGATCAATGAAAACATCGGTAACCCTAACTTGACAATAGAGACAATCACCACCGAGGTAGGTATCAGCCGCGTACATCTTCACAGGAAACTCAAAGAGCTCACCAACCAGACAACCCGTGACTTTATACGTAATATACGTTTAAAAGAAGCCGCTCGTCTATTGTCCGAAAAACAGCATACCATATCCGAAATAGCCATGTTAACAGGATTCACTGATCCTAATAATTTCTCGACAACATTCAAAGAATTGTATGGAATGCCGCCTTCAATGTATATGAAAGAGCAGTTGAGTAAAAAAGAAGAGTAACCCAACTGCTCTCTAGCATGTTTATCTGTTAAACTTGTACCAATCAAAGTTAAACAGTTTGCAGCCTTTACGTCCTTTGAATACAAAATAAATATCTTGTATTCCTGTGACCGGTTTTACAATATCAGTCTGCAATGTTTTCCAGCATTCCCAACCTCCCGTTGAAGGAATAGTCAGTTCCGCAACTAATGGTCCGCTTATACTGTCTGTACGTACTTCAAGTGTCCCGCCACGAAGGGCACTGGCAACGGTAGCAGTAAACCATTTGGGGGATTTTTTGCCGAAATCCACTTCACGTACCTTTATATAATCTCCATTATGAATTTCAGATATATATATACCGGTTTTCGCATTGGGTTCAGACTTCACACCTTCAGAAAACGCAATAGTTTCAGCTTCCACCCTTTCGTAAGGATTGAGCATACCTACCGGTGACACCCCTTCCCGGGTAGCATTAATAATCGGGAAAGTACCGTCAGCATTATACTTAAATTGCTCCACCGCCGCACTTCGCCCGAAGCCTCCACCACCCGGCAGCTTACCCGTATGATAGAAGAAATAAGAATTGCCTTTATAGTCTATCACTCCACAATGGTTAGTAAACGAACCCGTATCTTGTAAAGGCATGATTTCTCCCATATACTTCCACGGACCAAGAGGTCCGTCACTCATGGAATAGGCAATATGTTCGGGTACACCTCCGGCAGCATAAAGAAGATAGTATTTTCCTTCCCGTTTATGAAGCCATGGACCTTCTGTATAAGTATCTTTATACTTAACACCTTTGACACGCTTTTCCGGATTAGGTGCACCAAAGCTCTCAACAGTCTGTTCCAGTTTGCCCACTCCACCTTTCAAAGAAATCATATCTTCATTCAATTCTGCATAATAGATATTCGGATTTCCCCAATACAGATAAGCACGACCGTCATCATCTATATATACGGTAGGATCTATATAATCCCAGCTCCCGTCATGAAGCGGTTTGCCGATGGCATCTTTAAAAGGACCGACAGGCGAATCGCCTACCGCAACACCGATTGCCATCGTATTGGAAAGTTTGGAATGCAGGCAGACATACCAATAAAACTTACCATTACGTTCGATGCACTGTGCTGCCCAGGCACGGTCGTCCGCCCAGTCGAATGATTCGATGGCAAGAGGAGAGCCGTGATCGGTCCAGTTCACCATATCTTTGGTAGAATACACGCGCCATTCCTGCATCCAGAAAAAATCAGCCTTATCTTCATCATGTCCCGTATAGACATACAATGTGCCATCATGCACCATAGGAGCAGGGTCTGACGTATAACAGGTTTGCACAAACGGATTTTGCGCTCCTGCCTCATGGGGTAGAGCACCTCCAAGCAGCAATAATGCCGCCACAAGTTTTGCTTTCAGATTCATATCATTTTCAATGTTTAAACAAGTGTGGAACAAACTCTTTCAGACAGCGTCTCCATGTGAGCCATTCGTGGCCGGTGCCTTGCGATTCATAATAAGCCACGTTGATGCCCAGTTTGCGGAGAGACTCCACCAACTGCTTCGTGCCCATCTGTTCGTCCGTGCCGCAGCCGAGGAAGAGATAATGCACTTTCTTGTTGAACTTACCTGCATCGGCAAACACACCGTCGAAGCACGTTTTCACGTCCAGCCCGAAAATCGCCCCGCTGAACCCGCCAATGTAGGAGAACATGTCGAGACGCGGCAACGCTGTTTGGAACGTCTGGTGTCCTCCCCACGACAAGCCTGCCATTGCACGGTGTTCGCGGTCGGTCTTGGTGCGGAATGTACGGTCTATCATCGGAATGAGGTCTTTCAAAATGACATCATAGAAAGAAGCGCCGTAAAGCGCACGCTCTTCGTTCACATCTTTCCCCGGACGCGGCACGAAGGGAGTCTCCACATCTCCGCTATCCATCACCACGAGCATGGGCACGCACTTGCCGGTGGCTATCAGGTTGTCCATGATGTAGTGCATATATCCCTGGGTGCTCCAGCCGGTTTCATCTTCTCCCATGCCGTGCTGCAAGTAGAGCACCGGATAGCGTTTTTTGGGGTGAGACTCATACTCTGCCGGTGTGTACACCATGCAACGACGAAACTCTTTCTTCGCTTCCGAATAATAGGTGCAGGAGCGCACTTGCCCATGCGACACTTGCTGCGGGCGATAGTAATCGCCCTCTGCCCCTTCGGGTATCTCGATGCCGCTCGCCATGCGGCAACAACCGAAGAAGGTGCACGAAGAGGGATCTACCACCCTGAATCCGTCTACCAACAGGAAATAATAGTGGAATCCCACCGGCAGCGGGTCGGTCTTCACGCTCCACCAGCCGTGCTCGTCCATGGCCATCTCATACTTCTTGCCGCAGACGTCTGCCTGCAAGCGTTTCACATCGGGAGCGTAGCAACGGAAATAAGCACGGTTGTCCTTGTCGATACGAGGGAAGTCGCTGCCGTGCATATTGGTGGGGGCTGCCACTGTGTGCTTCCACACATCATCGGGCGAAGGAAGTTCAATGCCCATCAGGTGGAGTGCCTGTGCCGCATAGCGGCGTCCCAGCACCCGGTAACCGGCAGCATCGAAGTGAAGATGGTCGGGAGCGCAGCTCAACCCCTTGGAGGAGACAATAGCGCAGTTCTTTATCACCTGCGGCAACATAGCAATTACCTCGTTCATGCCTGCACAAACACCACCGTGGTCGGCATTCACCACTTCACCGGCAATCAGGGGCACCTCGTCAGCCTGCAGATGAAGGTCAGCAAGCAGGTTGTCGTATACGCTCTTCACCTTTTGGGGCCACTCCTTGTCACCGGTGTTCGACTCGCCCTGATGTAGAAGTATCCCTTTTATCACACCGCTTTTCTGTGCAATGCGTGCCATCTTCACCAAACGGGTATACGGGTCGTTGTCATACTCTTTCAGCGTATTCACCATCCAGTCGGGAGCTGTTTTGATATACTCCTCGCATTTGTCTTTCTGGAAAAACTCGATCCGGCACCCGCCTATCGCCACGTGCACCACTCCGATGCGCACATGCGGGGGCAAGTTTTCTACCAAGGTCCGTCCGAAATAATCAGCCGGTGTCAGCCCGGTGTTCGGACGGCACAGCGGAGCGCGGGCGGGATACCATTCGCCTTTCACGCGTCCCAACTCTTTATTGTCTACCGCCGCCAACACTTGGAAGCGTGCATCCACCAGCGTATCTTGTGCTTCATAGCGGGCATTGCCTTCCATGTTAGACTGCCCTAGGCACAGATAAATGTAAAAGTTTGCATCCTGTGCAACCGCGCAAAGGCTTGCACACAACAAACAACTCAACAATAATAACTTCTTCATTTACTATCTTTCTATATTATATTTATTCCAACTTCATGCTGCTTATCACAATCGGCTTGCCACCAGTCGACCAGAACCCGACAATGTAGAGGTGCGACGGGTCTACCCTATTGCCGTCAGTATCTTTCATCTGCTGCAAATCTACCACCACTCTGCGTGTCTGTCCGAAATCGTAGGTGGCGGGCTTCGTCCAGTAGTCGTTCTTGTCAAAAAGGCGGAAAGAGACACCGCACTCGTTGTCGTTGCCCAATTCCACGGTCAGCCTCCGGTAGCCCGACAAGTCAAGTCCGCCGGGGTATTTCCATCCGCCAAAGCCATATTTGCCTGTCACCAAGATGCGGGTCGTTTCGTCAAAGGTGCCTTCTTCCCATATCGAAGGGTCAAACACGTCTTCCGTCAGCACAAAAGGCGAAACCACCGTCACCTGCAATGTCTGTTGCATGCTGTTTCCCGCTGCTGTGCGGTAAGTCACCGTTACCGTAGCATTGCCTGGTACCACTGCCACCAGTTTGCCAGTCGGCTCCACCTTCAGCACTTGTTCGTCCGAGCTATTGATAGTCGCCTCGGCAGTCACCATTCGCGAGGTGCCATCTTTATACACCGCCTTCACTTTCAGGTAGTGCACTCCTCCCATCTGCAACGAGCGTGTCGCCTGCTCGCCCATCAGTTCCAGTCTCTCGGGCTCGCCATTGACGGTCACTCCCTCGGCATACTCCTTGAACCAATGATACATTGCCCACGGACAGGCTTCGGGATCGTTGAGGAACGTATAGTTGCCCTCTGTACCCGGCACGTCCTTAAACGCTGCCAGCTCGTGGCTTCTTGTAGTGAAAAAGAGCCACGACACATTTCCCGCATTGTCGGCTATATATTTGAAGTTGGCGCCGAAGCCCTTGCCACCGGCTTCGCCTGTGATGCTTTTTCCCCAAGTGGCATCGTATTTCAAAGGTGCCCAGTCTATTTCCGTCACCATGATGGGGGCAATCGCCGCCACCGGACCTACTTGCGTATCCCATCCGCGCTGGAAGGGCTCGTAGCCGCCACCGGTGGAAGAGCCGATTCCCTCGCCACTGTCTTTTTCGGCATCGCTGCCATACCATCCGGGATAGCAGTGCACGGCAAAGCCGATGTTATCGCCCTCGATGCGGTGGGTGGCATACCCGGCATACTGCGACTGGTAGGCCAAGCCTGGCACCCAAATGATATTACGGCAATGGCTCCTTATCTTGTCTACAATGGACTGGAAGTAAATCTTTGCATTGGCAAAGCAGGCATCGGAGGTGCTACCATAGGCGCCGTCGGTCCCTTTGATGTTGACCGGTTCATTGGCAAGTTCGAACATGATGTCCGTATTGTTCTTCACTTTAGGATGTTGCGAAACGATGTCCCACACGTTAAGCAGGAACTGCTGATAGCTATCGCCCACCTCTATTCCCTGATAAGGAGCTTCGTTGGGGCATACCCCGGGCGGGCGCATCACCACATACATTCCCTTAGATACAAAATACTCCGCCATCGGCACAAACAGTTCGTCGAGATACTTGCGGAAACGGGTCTCGGAAAAGCGTTCGTGCCCTTCGTATCGTACAAACGGCTTTGAAGTATCATCGCTCCAATAAGGGTCGAGATGCATCCGCACGAAGTTGAACTTCCATCCGGCAGCCACAATTCCGTCTACCATACGTTTGTTATAGCTGAGACACGACTGCACGTCATAGTTAGTCCATGCGTTATCGTTAAAAAAGGGGCTGTAGGTCTGTGTAAATCCATGAAGATTGACCGTCTCGCCCTTTTCGTTTTTAAGGTAGCGCCCCTCTACGTGCAACACCGGCAACTGATGATAGTCTTTCTCCGGAGCCGGTTCGTCCTTAGGTGTTTCCGGTTCGGCAGGAATCTCCGGTTGTATAGGAAGAGAGCTTTCGTCTGAGCAAGACGCCAAAGTCATGCCTATCCACACCAGCAAATAAATTATCTTTTTCATAATGATGTTGATGTTACATAATAGTTGTTGCAAAAATAACAATACTACCAATAGCGATAAAAACTATAGTTGTAAATACCGTCACCACTGATAGTTCCTTCATACAATTTATAGCCTTTTATATCACCATGATAAAAAACTAACGGAGAGCCGTTATAATCCATTTCGTAAGTTCCTTTCGTTTCCCCTTTAGGAATAGTGATTGATGCACTACTCTCATACTTTCCACCATCATTGTATGCTTCGTATGGGATTCTGCAACTTATATCTTTTTTTACGGGATAAGTTGTCGTGGCAGTAAAAATAGGATGATTGGAATACAGTTCTTTCATTGAAATCATTATGCGATTATCAATTCCATTTTGAGTAATACCAACTGTTAATGTTTTATTAGATCCCGGCTGTTTCAATACAATTTTTCCACTTCTGAGAGAGGAAGTATTGTCCTGGGCTACTACCGATAGAACATATATATCATAATACTGAAAACATATAAGATAATCCAACCATGAAGGACCACTCACTATTTCAGGTTGCAATAATGTTTTTGTTCCATTAACCTCTACATAGGAACATAAAGTTCTACTAAGAGGTTGTGAGTCATCCTTCGGACTAATAACAAAGTCCTCCACTACATCCGAATCTGAAGCCCCAAAACAATATGTACTATCCGAATTTGCAGCCCTTGTAACTATATCTCCTACTTTATCTATATCAAACAGAATTTCATTACTACAGCTACACCAAATAATCAAACTTAAAATAAATAATATGTTTTTCATTATTATCCGACTTTTATTGAAACAATAAAGGCAGCGGATTCATGTTATATGCCCCGCTGCCTTTTCTTATCAATCTCTATTATTTACCAGCCAATCCGTCAGCAAAACCGGCATAAGTATGCTTACGGTTGTAGTTGGAATCCCATAAACCTACAGGTTCACCGCCACGCCAGTTAGAATCACCGGGGGCACCGGGAGCATCGGTAGCACACCACTGCGTGATGCCGTATTGCTGTGCCACAGGAATAATCTCGAAGTATTTCTTCACGATAAACTTATAATATTCAGCCATCGCTTTATGTTGTTCTTCTGTCATATCCTTTGTCAACACCGTAGTGCCGCTTTCATCCACATATCCCATATCCAGCTCAGATACTTTCACGAGTTTGCCACTCTTGGCTAAGATTTCAAACATTTTCACTACATGTTCTTCTTGCTTCTGCTGGTCAGCAGCATTGGCGCGATAAGCCACGTGCATCTGTGTACCGATACCGTCAATCTTTGTCACACCGTCAGATTCCCACTTCTCTATCCAGTGTACCAAGCTCTTGGCTTTCTGATTGTTATCCCAAGTGGATTCCAGATTGTAATCGTTGATGAAAAGTTTGAGAGGTTTAACACCACCGTTTTCTGCATAATATTTACGGGCGGCAGCTACAACAATACGAACATAATCTTCACTACCCAAGTAATCTTGCCAGTAGAAATTATTGGCAGCGTCAGCACCGGCATTAGATGCAGATTGCAAGACATAGAAACCTTCACCGTCGTTGCCACCACCTGAAATAGCTTCGTTCACTACATCCCAAGTAGTCACGTAACCACCAGTAGCTTTCATCATTCCTTCAATCCAATTGTTCATTGCCCGAGTAAGCGCTTCTTTTTTCTCTTCGGGAGTAAGAGGAATAGTGTTACCTTTAGTAACTATTTGCAATTTGATATTATCAAAATAATATTTATTAGCAGGTGTATTGGGCGCGCCTACATCCAAGTTCCATGCAAAAGTCTGCATGTTTCCCTCAGGAGAAAGGGTAGTGTTAATAGTAATAGTTTTTTCAAAGTGTTGCCATTCCGTAGTGAAACTAACAGCACACCCACCATCATAATGAATATAAGCTCCAGGGGCAGCATGAGCCTGAGACTCAGAATTATTGGGTGTATCTGCACGATAATCGAAAGAGATACGTACAACATCATTTTCCACCAACGGACGGTCAGCATACAAAAAGAATTGAGTATCCCAACTGTTTGTTCCTCCACCAGCAGAAGTAACAACGAAAGCACGACTACCGTCTTTACCTACTCCATCAACAATATCGCAAGCAGCATTAGCTCCTCCCACATGAGTAGAAACAAAATTGGTAGTTTCACTGCCTTGCGCATCACCATTAGTAATGATGTCAGTTAAAATCTCTACTGCCGCATCTCCCGGTGTAGGTATAATTGAATAAGAATGCGCATGCCAACTTGGTTTAGACCAATTAGAAGGCAGATTTCCTTCTTCAAAAGTTCCGTTCTTTATCATATTTTGCTCAGAACCTTTTTCAACCAGCACCATGTCATCAAACCAAAGATCTCCTCCAAACTGTCCGAAATTGAATAACAAACGAGAACAATCACTATTAGGTGTAAATTCAATGCTTATTGTGCTCCATGTAGTTCCTGCTGAAATCTGTGGTATGCCATAATGTGTATTACCAGCATTCGGTGTTTCTATCCAAAGCGGAAATGTCACAGCTGATGAAGCCTTGGTTCTCATAGAGAATACATAAGATTTCCCTTGTAAAAGAGGAGATTCCAAATCATAGTAATTTTGCCAATCCCATGGATTCGCCTTCGCTTCAGAAGTATTGATATGCAAACAATTTCCTTCTCCTACAGAGGGCGGCAATTCTTTGTCTTTAATCAAAGAATTCAAATACTTATTATTCTGCTGTGCATGCCAAGCCAATGTATGTCCATATATAGTAATTCCGGCAGCTTGGGCGGCAGTGACAAATTTATCCACAGTTTCGAAATTCATCTCCCCTTTATCGTTCACACACGAAGCATATTTCATCGCATTGCCTGCGGTCACTTCGTCGAAGTTGGCTTCCGCTAAACGAAATACCAATCCTACTTCGATAAATTCGTTGGCTGCCAACGCTAATCCCAATTTAAAATCGGGATTAGCTGCACGGTCTATGTACGATTTCAGCGGGGCATAATCATTCAGATACTCGTATTGCGCTATCGACTCCGGTTTTGTCACCGTGACATCGGCAATCTCGGTATCCACGCAAGAAGCCAGCAAAGCTGCTACCAGCGTGCCCCATACCATATTATTTTTTCTATTCATCTTCATGTAGTTTTCTTAAATTGTTTAGATTGCGGTTCACTTCAACTTCACGTTAAAAGTTTCAAATTTGCTCTGTCTGTCGCGTGACACCAGCGCGTCCGTGCTGCTACATTTGGCAGTGCCCGTTTCACCGGTCACAGCATTCAACACATAAGGCGCATAAGTCACTTCATAGGTCAGTTCGAACAGGTCGCGGTCTTTGTCGCCCCACGCTTTCTTGGCACCATGATAGGTCCACTTGCCCGAACCGCTTGCCTGAGCCCCCGGTGTGTCGGTAGTGATGGAGCAATTGCCGTTGTCGTCAACCGTTATCACCAAGTCCATTGTCAACGTTTGCTTGGAAGATTCGCCTTTCTCATTCACCACATCCACCGAAAGCGAAAGAGGATAACGCACTTTGTTGAGGGCAATAGTTCCTAATGTACGTTGGTCTGCTTTCTCTATATTCTGCGGGTTACGGTTGAGCGTAGAAGTGTTGCCATTGATGTCGAGCTGGTCTGTGCCACGACTCAACCAAACGCCCTCATACTTGTTTTTGTAGGTCACCCCATAAAGCGCATAGTCTTTGGGAAGCACGTCCCAGTCTGCCACATTCAAGCGATTGGGAGACTCAACTTTAGGTTTGCCCGCCAAGATAGAGTCTGCAGCCTGTGCTAACCGTACCGGAATGACATAGGTGAGTTCGGGCGTGAGAGGATCATTGAAGAAAGCATCGGTCAACTGTATGTCCATACGTCCATAAATGTCTCCTTTGGGAAATACCACCTGTTCCGAAGAATAAGTATAATATTCCTTAGGCATAGGAAGTATCGGCTTGCCATTGTCGAAATAAGCATTGGTACACAAACTTTCATCGATAACAATCTGTGCTGTGCGCTCTTTGCGGTTTGACCACACACCGCCCAATGTAGCGATGATCTGCATCCGATATTCATTGTCTTGTTCGGTAGGATATACATCTTCGCCCAATGTGATGGTGCGTATAGGAGTCTGAGTAGCAAAACTGATGGTCTGATATTCGTAATCGTCGAATTCTTTGTCTCCGTTTTCACAGCCGGCAAACAACAAGCCAAGGACCATGCATTTCATTATTGTCTTATTCATAATCATTGTATGCTTTAGCATTTTATTAAATTTACACTATCGGTTTACCAACCCTGATTCTGTTTCAGTTCGTCATACTTAAGAACTTCCGAATAAGGAATAGGACCGTAATACATATACTCACTGAACGAGCGTTTGTCTACCTCCATCGGAGTATAACGGGTTCCACTGATATTCATCCCTTTGGCAGCTTCGGTCAGATTGCTCTTCCAACGGCGCAAATCCCAGAAACGGAAACCTTCGAAACAAAGTTCGATGCGACGTTCGTTGCGGATAAGTTCCGCCATCTTCGCCTGATCGTTCTTGATGGATTCCAAGTAAGCATCACCATTGTCGCGACCAATGCCGGCACGGGAGCGCAACTTTTTCATCACGTCATAAGCAGAATAGCTGTTGCCGCCCTTATTTTGCGGACCGTACGCCTGATTTGCCGCTTCGGCATACGCCAAGAATATCTCGGTGTAGCGGATGCGCGGTGTGTAATGATACTGGTCGGCTTTCGCATTCGGGTCGAGGCTGATGTCCTGACGCAACAGTTTGCGCAGATAGTATCCGGTACGGGTAGAACGTCCTACCACCTTGTTCAGCGCATCATTGGTAGTTCCGTCGGCTGCCGTAAAGATTTCCTTATTCGTATTGCCTGCCTTGCCACCATTATAGAGAATGTATGCTGCCAAGCGCGGGTCACGGTTGGCGTACGGAAGATTTTCATCATATTCGCCGGACAGATGAGACACCGGATAACCGTTCAGCATCGGGAATGCATCCACCAGATTTTGAGTTGGGTTGATACGTCCGTTACCGTAGAGTGTGGGCGGGAAGTTATCTTCTTCGAGCGAGAGGGATTTGGCACGTTCACCACGCCACAGAATTTCAGCAGGTGATTCGGTTGGGCTAAGTTTTTCAATATCATCTACATTGCAATACCATGTCCATCCGGTAGGATCCATACCGTCTACCCCTCCGATATGATTCAGCACCTTTGCAGCACTAGCAGCAGCCGTTTTCCAATCAACGCCTGACTGGTCACTATATGCCGGACTGGCAGCGAGCAAATCCGCTTTTGCCACAAACGCTTCCACCACCTTTCCGGACATACGGCCGATAAAGTTTGCGCCAAACACACGGGTGACTTTGCCTTGGTCTGCTCCTGCATATTTAGCAGACAAGCGTTGCATTTCCGCTGCGTCACCATATTCCCAAGGCAATCCTTCGAGTGCCAACCGGGCGTCTTCTTTCAACGCCTTCATGCAATCTACAAATGTGCTGCGGGGCACATTGAAATTGGATCCGGCTGCTTCCGGTTCGGTCAGGATGGGCACCCCCATCAACACACCGTCTTCGGTATAGCCCGCATGGGCTTCGAGGAGGTAATACATATACATGGCACGCAAGCCATAGGCTTCCGCTTTCTCACGGTCGCAGAACATCTGCGCCACCACTTCGTCTTTCGCCCATTTCACCTTGTCGGCATTGGCAAGGAAAAGATTGATGTACTGTATGGCGGAACGGCAGGAAGTCCAACGGTCGGCAGGATTGTTGTTTGCCGTCCACATGCCGGAGGCTATTTTACGCCAGCTGTTTTCCGCATCATTGCTCACAGCGTCATCGGTAGCCACGTCGTTGAAAGAATAGCCTGCGCAGGGTATGCGTGTATAGGCATTTGCCAGTATTCCTTCGGCATATTGCGAATTCTCGTACATATATTCCAGTCCGAGGTTGTTCTCGATAGCCGGTTCGAACAAGTCATCGCATCCGGTCAGACAAGCGGCAAAGGCACATATTGTTATAATTTTCTTCATGACTTATTTATTCTATATTTTTATATTCTACAACGAGAGACCCATCAAAAGTCTACCTTTACACCCAGTGCGTACGAACGGCATTGGGGAGAAGTCCCTACATTCATCTCCATATATTTACGCTCCTTCGCCAAGGTCAACAGGCTTGTTCCGTTGGCATAGATTTGTAAACCTTTCACAAGTTTGCCTTTCAGCATAGCAGCCGGGAAGTCGTAAGACAATTGAACACGGTTCAAATCGAAACGTGAAGTGTCGTACAACCAGAAGTCGGAAGCCACAAAGTTCAGGTCGCCACCTTGTGTTGTGAGACGCGGGTATGTGGCGATATCTGCCGTCTCTTCCGTCCAGCGTCCGCGAACCACTTCAGAATATTTGCGATCGCCATACACGTGCATATAACTATTATTCTTCAGTCCTTTGCCACCAAACGATCCGGTGCCTGCCACAAACAATGTGAAGCCTTTGTACTTGGCAGTCAGGTTGAGACCCATCACCCAGGAAGCACCCCACTTGCCCAATACCACCTGGTCTTGCTCATTGATGACACCGTCGTTGTTTTGGTCTACATACTTCAAATCACCGGGTTTGGTATTAGCATTCACCTTTGCCGAGCTTTCCACATCGGCAGCGTCTTTGAAGAATCCGATGCATTGATATCCGCGCAAAGCATCAATCGCCTCACCTTCGGCTTTCAGCCAGTCATATTTCACATTCTCGTCCCATTTGGTGTTCTTGGAGGTGTAGTACATACCCACAAGCCCCACATTCCATTCAAAGTCACCGTGCTTTTTGCCCACATTTACACTCAAGTCCACACCCGTACGACGTTGGTTGTTCATGTTAATATAAGGACGCATATCGGACTTCGGATAATAAGTCTGGAAATAAGACGGATAATTTTGGGGCTGCGCCAGCAATCCTTCGGTATTGGTTACGAAGTAATTGGCATTGAGTCTCACCAATCCCTTCCAAAGAGAAGCGTCCAATCCTACCGTAAATTCCTTACGCTTGATGTAGCCGAGGTCGGGGTTTCCACCTTGCAGGAAGTCGGTGGTCTGCATCGAGTTGTTTACCTCGCTCCATCCCCACCACGTACCTGCCTGTGTAAACTTGGTAGCATACATGTAGTAATCACTGATATCCAAATCCTGATTGAGCACACTATAGCCTGCCATCAGTTTCAGGTTATCGAGCCAATCGGCATCTTTGAGGAAACCCTCTTCGGAAAGACGCCATCCCAACGTAAACGAAGGCGAAAGCCCTATCCGGTTGCCTTCGGGCAATTTGGCGGAATGAACCGCTGCCATGCTGAAATCGGCGTAATACTTACCGGCATAGTTATAATCGAGTTGCAAACCCAAGTTGGAATTGCTAGTGCGATGGTAGGTACCCGAATAGGTCTGCTGGCTGCCTTGAGCCAACAACAATGCATTCACATGATGATTGTCGGCAAAAGTGTTCTGATAGCCGAACTGTGCAGAGAAATAAATGGTCTGATACGCCGTACTGCCCGATACGTTTTGCGTACCGGTATGCTTGTCCATATTGTACTTAGTCAATGAAGTAATACGGTCGCCTCCGAAAGCATTGTTCCAAGAGGCTTCATACACTGCATAGTCGTCGTCGATAGAAGTGATGTAAGAAGTTCCGTAGTCTACGGAGAACTGTGTACGGAATGACAATCCTTTCAGTACTTTATACAAATCGAGGTTGATTCCCGCATCAAACTGGAAACGACGTGAAGTAGCTTTCTGATAACCGGACGCATACATGGCAGCAAAAGGATTAGTCATGTTCAACTGCGTACCTCCCAATAGATATTTGCCGTCAATAAGGTAATTGCTATTATTGATCAACGTCCACGAAGCAGCATCGTTTTTATCGACAAACTCAATGGGAATGAAAGGTACAAGAGGCGCCGAACCGGGAGCAGTCGGACGTAACGTAGCCGAGTTAGCCCAGTAGTCTGCCTTATCGTGACGGGAATCGTAGAAGATAGCATTTGCATTTACCCAACCGCTGATCCAATCGTTCATACGCAAATCCACATTACCGCGGATATTCAGGCGCGAATTGCGGTTGTTCTTACTTTCACCGAAGTTGAGCAAGTCGTTGGAACTCTCGTAACCGATGTTCGTATAGAAGTTGGCGTAGCGTCCGCCGCCCGAAAACTCGGCCACTCCGTTATAGTCCTGACTTGTCTTCCGAATATAGTCATCGGAAAAGAAGTTGATGTTCGGATAACGGTAAGGGTTACTTCCGCTTGCATAGTTGTAAATCTGCTCATCCGAGAAAGCGGGATCCAACCCGTCGTTACGCAACGCCTCGTTATACAACGTCATGTATTCGGCAGAAGCCAGATATTTAGGATAGCTTTTAGGCACATTGATACCGGCATTGGCACGCGCACTCACCCGCAAGTCTTTATCGCATCCGCGCTTCGTGGTGATAAGAATGACTCCCTTCGCACCACGGCTGCCGTAAAGCACCACGGCTTGCGCTGCTTTGAGGAATGTGATTTGGGCTATTTCGGTAGGACGAATGTTGTTTGCCTCACGAGGGACTCCGTCTACCAATACCAACGCTTCGCCCATGTTCCATAATTGTCCGTTGTAACCTCCCACTAAAGATTGCATATTGTCGAGACTGTACAGCGAATAACTTTTATTAGTCAGTTCCTCTACATTGACGGACGAGACACCACCCATCAAATCCGCCCGGTCCACTGTGCGGAAAGCCACATTCACTTTCTGAGCCAATGTATCAGTCTTCTCCACATCCGTCTGAGCCATCAGCCCGGCAGAAGCAAACAATAGTCCGGCGCTAAGAATTATATTTTTATGAATTTGTTTCATGATATTCTATTTCGTTTAATAAGTCACTTGTTTACCATCCCGGATTCTGATAGAACTCCGGATACAAGGTCACGTCAGACAATTTCAGAGGCAACCAGTAATGCTTCTCCGTGAAATTACGCGTCACGATTACCCGATATGTATAGCCGCTTACAGCTGTTTCCTGAGGGTTCTCGGCAAGGTCGCCTACCCGTTGGAAATCGACAGCAGTCTTTTCGGTATAAGGTTTCTTGTCGATAAGCAACCAGCGACGCAAGTCAGTGAAACGGTGTCCTTCGTATGCAAGTTCTACCGCACGTTCGCGGCGAATCTCACTGTTGAACAGATCGATTGAACCGGTATATTTGGCATTGACACCTTCTACTCTCGCACGTTTGCGGATGGTGTTGACTGCGGCCAGTGCCGTAAGTGTACAGTTGGTTGACTTTCCTGTAGACGAGCCGGTAGCATTTGCCGCAGCTTCAGCATACATCAGATAAATGTCTGCCAGACGCATATAGCTGCAATAGATATGCATCTGCGGACTCCATCCCCAGCCATCATCCCATTTATTGGCTGTCACCGGAATAAACTTGCCAAGCAGGAATCCGGTACGGCTTCCGAACTGGTCGTCACGGGCGTTTCCGCCTGTGTAGAGGGATGCAACGGCTAAGTCACCGACCTCCTCCGAATCTTTTTTTGCATCAGATACCATAGGCGAACCGTCGAAGCGAATATCATGATAGAAACGTGGGTCGCGTCCTTTCCAAGGATGAGTCTTGTCCCACTTGGATTCCTGGTCGTCGAGCGGCAATCCATTTGCCATACCGTAATAGTGTACATAGTTGGCTGTGGGCGAGAGTTGCGGATTGTTTTCTTTCTTATAGCTGGCAGGCACAAACTGAAGAGCTAAACCAAAAGTTGAGTTTTGCCAGCCATCTGCCACCAATCCTCTGAACAATGCTTCTGTAGAACCCGGCATTTGGGCATTCTTTCCGTATGTGTAGAAGAGGTCGGAATAGTCCTCAAAGTCCACCAAGCTATATTGCGTCTGTCGGTTCTCTACCAGCGTAAGCAACTCCCCGAACGCTTCGGCAGCCTTCCGGCAATATTCCTGATTGTAGGATTCACTTCCTGTGGACACCTTGTTCATCAACGGACTTCCTGCCCACAAGTAGTTTTTACCTAAATAGCCCAGTGCCATGATTTTGTTGATGCGCAGTTGGTTGTATCCTTTCGTGCTCGGGCTGATAGATGTCTTGTCCCAATCAATAGGCAGCAGATCGGCAGCCATCCGGAAATCATCGGCAGCCTTGTCGGCACATTCGTGATAGCTGAGTCGCGGCTCGTTGAATGTTTCGTTGGGAGGCAACACCTTATCTATATAAGGCAATCCGCCGAAATATTGTATCAGCATGAAATGAAACCACCCGCGGAAGAAATAAAGCTGTCCGGCAATGGCGTTCTTCTGTTCCTGCGTTGCATCGGTAAGCAGGTCCAGATTTGCTAATCCCGTATTACATTTACGGATTCCGTACCAAGAAGCGGGCCACAAGTCGCGGTTCCATCTGAATCCGTCGTTCGGAGTAGTAAAGTCCAGATTCAGAGTTTTGCAATCCATAAATCCGGCCCCCCAGCCGTCGTGTTCAGCCTGCCACCCCCAAAAGTCGCCTTGGTCCACTTTATAGCCCATGTGATAATTGCAGTCTACACCAATCACTTCGTCTTCACCCCAGTTCCAAGAGTTTGACCAGTATTGTTTGGCCATGTCGGGAATACAAGCATAAAGCTCTTCTACAAATCCCTGAAAATTGTGGAAGTCCTTAAAGGCATTTTCCGGAGTGACATCCGATTCGGGTGCCTTGTCCAGATAGTCGGTACACGAAGCAGTCGTACCCGTCAATCCGAGACTCAAACAAGCCATTACAGCATATTTTATAATGTATTTTTTCATAATTCGATGATGTTTTAAAGGTCAAATTTAATACCCAGATTGAAACGACGTACAGTAGGATAAGCACCTTGCGAAGCCAATCCCGTACCTGCAAAGTTCGATTCGCGGTCATCCGGCATACGCGACCATACCCAAAGGTTGTTTCCGTTCAGGAATATTTTAAATCTGTTCAATCCAATTTTCTTTACCCAAGGTTGTGTAAAAGTGTAAGCCACTTCAGCATTCTTCAGACGAATAAACGAACCGTCGTAATGGAAGCGAGTACCTTCATAATAACTCGGAGTAGAATTGATACGAGGCATGGGAGCATCTGCATCAAAACGATCTTTCGACCAGAATACTCCTTCGTCGAATACAGTATTCACGTTATTGTGCAAGGAAGTAAAACCCACATAACGGTTGACGTTGGTCACTCCATAGAACTGTACAAAGCAGCTGAATCCCTTGTAATCGAATCCGATAGTAGCGTTGTACGTATTTTCGGGAGTACCCGTATAGCCGTAAGGAGCGCTGTCGTTGGCATCTATCACGCCATCACCATTATAGTCCATAGTGATATACTGTCCGGGCAATTTCTGATCGTTCATCGTATTGTGTGTAGGCATGGCGAATACTTCGTCCCACGTGTTGGCAAATCCTGCCGTAAGATGAGCGTGGTCTTGTCCGATGGCAAATCCTTCCGACTTCTGGTATGCGGGACGCAACACAGGGTCATCGTATTTGAGAATCTTGTTTTCAGCATGAGTCATATTGAAGTTACCCCACAGACGAAGACCGTTGTTCAATGTTTTATTTACACGAAGTTCCAATTCGTATCCTTTCGTACGCACGCGTCCTAAGTTGGCAGCCGGGGCGGAAATTCCTAAATAACCGGGAGTGGCACGTTTGTCGCCGGCTACAAGAATGTCCGAACGCTTGTCATAGAAAAATTCCAAACTACCGGCAAGCAAACCATCGAAGAAAGCGTAATCAACACCGATATTCTGCTTCAAAGCTGTTTCCCAATGTACATCGGGATTACCTACCGTAGCTTCCTTGTACCAAGTGTAAGGAGACTCGGTTCGATTGTTCAAACCGTGGAAAGACTTACCTCCGTAAGCCCACTGTGTAGCATATAGAAAACGAATACCAAGATTATCGTCACCTACCTCACCGATAGAATAACGTACTTTCAACATATCTACCCACTTACGGAGAGGCTTGAAGAATTTTTCTTCGCTTATCATCCAGCCCAACGCACCTGAGTTAAACAACTCGAAACGATAGTCGGGACTAAACTTCTCGGAACCGTTGTATGCACCGTTGTATTCCAAGAAATAACGGTTGCCATAACTATAAGTGGCGCGGAACGCCCAGTCTTCACGATAGTGAGGGAATTCGCTACCAGTGCTTCGTTCGGTACGGTTGAACACTCCCATGGCGCTGACATCGTGGTCACCGAACTTGCCGCTCCATGACAATTGTCCTTGATAAAAAAGATTGCGTTGAGTAGACCAGTCCCGCACAGCACCACCTGCTGTAGACCACAAGATACCTTCCTGAAAATCGAGTCCGGTTTTAGAGTCGGTTTGCGCGTTGCTATAATGCACCTCACCTGTTTCCGGATCTATCCATTTGGTCTGCGTCCCGTGATTCAAGTCATTGACACCACGACCGGCTTCCACAAACACGTTGTCCCACGAAATCATGGCACTTGCACGTAATCCTTTTACGAGGAAACTCAAATCCTGTTCCAATACAAAGTCAGTATTGACGCGGGTAGTAGTAAGCATTTCATAGCCTGCATTGGCGAGATTCAACACAGAGTTCGGCGCACCTTGCGAATTGGGCTTGTAGTATCCCCACGTACCGTCGGAATAACGGGGCAAGAAAGCGTCTGACGGAGAACTGTAGGCAGCCTGCCACAACTGCGAGGCACCAAATGAATCGTCGGCAACTCCCCACGGTGATTTCTTCACACCGTAAGAACCGAAAATATTGGCTTTCAATACGGTAGTTTTGGTAATCTTGAAGTCCAAATTACTACGTGCATTAATACGGTTGAATCCGTAACCTGCCTGATAACCACGGTTATTGTCCCATTCGCGGAACAAGTCACCTTCATGCAGAAAGTCTACCGCAGCGAAATATTTGACGTGGCGTGTACCACCCGACAGGTTGATGCTCGGATTGTATGACATGGCATAATCTTTGAAAAGCTCTTTCTGCCAGTCAACGTTCGGATAACGTTCGGCCTCTTCCAAATTAGCAGGATGGCGATATTTGTCAATCGTCTCCATCGGCAATATTTTATTCCAAGAAGCAGGATTCAAGCCTAACTCATATTCGGCAGCCTGATTACGCACATACAACGCATCCGCCGACTCCATTCTTCCCGGCAGAGCAGAAACCACTTTAGCCGTCATGTTCATACTTACGTCAATCTTGGCCCGACCTTCGTTACCGCGCTTAGTGGTTACAAGAATGACACCATTGGCACCCTTCACACCATAAACAGCAGTTGCCGACGCATCCTTCAATACAGATATAGACTGTACAGAACTCATGTCCACACTGCTCATCGGACGTTCGATACCGTCCACAAGGATAAGCGGTTCGCTATTATTCCACGAGCTAACGCTACGAATTACAATTTTCGGGTCTTCGTCACCCGGCATACCAGTAGAGGCAGAAGTCACCACACCCGGCAAATTACCCGTCAATGCCGCACCCACATTCGACACACCACCTGCACGCTGTAATGTCTCACCAGTGGTTTGTGCAATAGCACCTACCACAGACGCTTTCTTTTGTTGTCCGTAACCCACCACAACCACTTCTTCCAGTTGCTTGGTGTCATCTTCCAATGTTACTTTAATAAGACCTTTAGAAACGACTTTTACTTCCTGTGGTTTCATTCCTACATACGAAACAATAAGGATAGACTTCTCACTGGGCACAGTCAATACAAAATTGCCATCTATATCTGTAATTGTACCTATTGAATTATTACCTTTTAAAGTTACCGAGGCTCCAATGATTGTCTCACCATTACTGTCAAGAACCGCTCCCCTCACCGTTATCCCTTTCTGTGCTGATGCTGTTACAAAACTAAACAACATAAGGAGAAACAGGTAAGGAATTTTTTGAATTTTCTTCGTTACATTTTTCATTACCATTAGTTTAAGATGTTAATTAACTACATTGTTTTCTAATCATCATTCTTTTTTTAATTGCATTAGCTATCATTATAAATATCACTCATAGTTGCTAGTATTAGATTTATATAAAAAAAACAATTATTTGCAAGTAGCGTATAATCCAATTGTAGTACCGGTAAATCCACCAGCCGTTGTAGTAGAGAGATAACTGGGATCTACATCTTTACAAAGCAGTTTCCAGCTTTTTTCACCATCAATAGAATAATAGAAGTCGTAACCAATTCCTTGAGATACTAATTTCAAATATACCTCATTTGTATCTGCGTCTATTTCATCTGAAGCCAATGTCTGTTCCTTTTCACCGATTTGTTTCAGAGAAATATTTTTATTCTCACCCACTTTATTCAAGCAGAAGAAATATTGATGCGCCTCATCTTTAAACAATAACATTCCAGCTGTTTCCTTATCGTTAGAAGGATTGAACAACATACGGGTAGTACATTCAAATTTATGATGTTGTAACCGACGGCAGACAAATGCCGGAGTTTTCTTTTCCGTAGCGCTAATATCTGCACACTTCAAGGTCAGATATCCGGGCGTTTCCGTCAATGAATATAAATCGGAAGCAGAAGCTCTTAAAGTCATCCATGGCATATCAAGTACAGGAGAATCAAAGTTCTCTATTAACTCGAAGTTACCATAAGTAACTATCGTATCGCGTTTCGCACCTTCACGTTTTACAATCATAGGTACTAAATCATCTCCTTGTGTCATGTACGGGAATCCGTCTTCACTCCATTTCACCGGCATCATAAATGTTTCACGTCCCAAATTCTCAAACTGATTATTAATAGGACGACAAGCCAGAAAAACAGCCCACCAATCTCCCTCTTTTGTTTGAATCAAGTCTGCATGACCAGCACAGGTTACCGAATTAGGACGGTCAGAATTCAAATGTCTTTGCGTCAGAATCGGATTGTTTTTCCATGGAAGAAATTTACCCATCGGAGAATCACCACGGAAAATCACTTCCGAATGCCAGTTCCCCGTTCCACCTTCGGCGGACATCAAGAAGTACTTTCCATTTATCTTATATAAATGAGGACCTTCTATCCAAATTGGCTTGTCTGCCGGTTGAGCTCCTTTGTTTACAAGAATTTTACGGGGACCGATCGTCTTATCTGTTTTCACATCAAACTCTTGTATGCGTATAGTGCGGTGGCCGCTATATTCAGGCTTATTATCCGGAGCCTCATCATTATTAACAATATATGCCTTACCATCTTCATCAAAAAAGAAAGAAGGATCAATACCTCCGACCTCCGGCAACATGACGGGTTCCGACCATTCACCAAACGGGTCTTGCGTCTTAACAAAGAAATTTCCGGCTCCGACATTGGTTGTTACCATATAATATGTCTTGTTATACGGATTATAAGAAATAGCCGGAGCAAAAATACCGCCACTCACTTTCTGTCCTTCCATATTCACTAATTGCGAAGCACGGTTCAACACATGCCCTATCTGTTTCCAATTCACCAAGTCTTTGCTGTGAAAAATAGGAACACCGGGGAAATAAGTGAATGTAGATGTTACTAGGAAATAATCACCTTCTCCATTTGTACAAACACTAGGATCAGAATACCATCCCGGCAAAATAGGATTATAGAAATAGTCTTCACCTGACAGAGGATTGGAAATATAAAAATCATCATTTCCCTTATAAGAAAAATAATCAAAGAGGGCCACAGATTTTCCAATAGCCGGTAATTGTTGTTCTTTCTTTGAGTTACATGACATCATTGTTATCCCCAACATAAATATGGAGAGCCGGACGATTGACATTAATTGTATTACCTGTGTATTCTTCATAATACCTCTTATTTTCTTTATAATCAAATATGAATTACTGATCTTTTTCTGCAAAGATATGCCAGCTTATAAAACTACAAACATAATTATGTTACGGGCTTCTTTTCCTAAATAACATCTTCATTTTCAATGTTACATCTATCTTTCCCCTTGTAGCACACCCAAACAATTACACTGATTATAAGCACATTACAATCTTATTTTTTTTGAATAAAAGCTATTCAAATTCCCAATAATCCAGATTGAAAAGTTTGTTTCCTTTCTCTCCTTTAAAGCAGAAATAAAGATCATGTACACCCTTTGCATTCTTTATCCGGCATGACATCTGTTTATATATATCCAGTCCTCCTGTTGGTGATATACTGACACAGCCTATTACCGGACCTTCCGTGCTGTCCAGACGAATTTCTATCATTCCGCCTTTTTCAACACAAGCTGCGCTTACACTGAATTTCTTTGCTCCCTTCTTGCCAAAGTCGACACCACGCACACACAGATATTCATTATCATCAATATCGGTTATATACAAACCACCATTCTTATGATTTTCAGCTTTCAGACCATATCCCCAAGCCATCGTTTCGGCTTCCACTCTACGGTAAGGATTAAAGTTTTCAATCTGTTCCAGTTTCGTCTCCTGCCAATAAGGAACTTCCTTAATGGTTCCATCCGGATTATAATGCATTTTTGCAACAGATACCGAACGACGTTCTTTATGGTCGAAAGTCTCCAGATGAAGCAAATCATAATTTAGGCCGAACACATAAGAACTGCCTTTATAATCAATAATTCCGGGATGATTTCCTCTGGTTCTTTCCGTTGGACGCATAATATATCCTTTTGTACTCCATGGTCCGGTAGCTTTGTCGCTCATAGCATAGCCAATCCCTTCCGGACAACAAGTAGAAGCAAAAGCCATATAATAATGACCGTTACGTTTATATACCCACGGACCTTCCTGATAATGTTCCGGTTTATCAGCCAATTTGACTATTTCCCCCGAATATGAAATCATATCTTCATTCAGTTTCACATAATAAACATTCGGATTGCCCCAATACATATACGCTTGTCCGTCATCATCAATAAATACGGTAGGGTCAATATCATCCCAATGCTCTTTTTGCCAAACTAATGGTTTATTCAAAGGGTCTTTAAAAGGACCGTAAGGAGAGTCGGATACCAATACGCCAATACCATTACCGTGAATCGGGCAATACATGTAAAACTTGCCATTACGTTCGATGACCTGTTCTGCCCAGGCACCATTATCACGTTTCACCCAATCAAAACTCTTCAGAGAAGCGACCGCTCCGTGATCGGTCCAATTCACCATATCAGTGGAGGTATAAAGCAACCAGTCCAACATTTTGAATCCTTCGGCATCATCCTCATCATGGGTTGTATAAAGGAAAACGGTATCGTTATATACCATCGGAGCCGGATCGGCAGTATATTTTGTTTGTATAATAGGATTTTGTGCAGTTCCTGAAGTAGCGGCAGTGATTGCCAACAAAAACGACACGCCTAAAAATTTAAAGTTTCTCATATTCTTTTATTTAAAATGGTTATTTGGTTATTAATACTCCACCATTGCAAGGAATAGCCAATTGTAATTCTTGTTTCTTCCCTATTTCTATTTGTTTCACACCACCCTGTAATGCCTTATCATCACTAAACAGTCTCACCTTTTCTCCATTGGAGAACATCGGCAAATTAACTTTAAGTTTCAGTGTTTCCTTCTGCGCATTTACTCCGGCAATATACCATTTGTCTCCATGACGACGGGCAAGAATAACGTATTTGCCAGGATAACCGTCAATGAAACGTACCTCATCCCAAGTCGTTGGAACCTCTTTCATAAAATCAATAGCCCACGACGGAGAATCGGTCAGGTTATTCGGTGCCAGAGCAAAATGCTGTACCGGACTTTGAAATAGAACCGCCGTAGCCAGTGCGTAGACATCTGATGTCACCCGCCGGCTTCCCCGTGGAGCATTATCCACATTATAATATTTGTTCAATGCACTACCTCCAAAATCCATGCTACCCACAGTATTACGAATAAACGGGTGCAAAGTAGCATTAAAGGCCTCATGATCACAGCTGCCTTGAGAGAAATGAAGATTTTCACTAGCCAATACAGCCTCACTCGATGCGAAGTTAGGATACATACGTTCCCAGCCACGAGGCAAAGTACATCCATGGAAAATAACTAAAAGACCGTACTCGTTTGCATCCGACAAGATATCCTCATACAACTGCATAGTCATTTGCTTGTCACCTCCGAAAAAGTCAACTTTTATTCCACGGATACCAATGCTTTGCATCCATTTCATCTCCTTACGTCTGGCTATCGCATTATCCATAATACCTCTCGGAGTTTGCGGAGCATCATTCCAATACCCATTCGAATTATACCACAAATAAAGAGCTACCCCTTTGTCCTTCCCATATTTAGCCAATTCTTCAATTTTATCACGTCCTATTTGTTTATCCCACAAGGCATCCACCAACACGGACTGATACCCCATTACTGCCGAAAAATCAATATACCGGAGTTGCTCTTTATAATTAGTACTTCCATCCATACCGATAATCCAGCTCCATGAACCCCGTCCATACGTATACTCTCCTTTTGCCGGATAAAGCGGTTTTACAACATCAAAAGGAACCGTTGTCTCCACTATTGGAGCCAAAGTCTTGCCCACAGTAATAGTACGCCAAGGCGTCTCGCCCGGTAATGCTATCCCCGGAGAAACCGTACCATTCCCATTTGCTTCACCTTCTTGCGGAAATCCAATGGTATACACTCCTCCTTTGTGTCCCAACAGACGGCTCGCACAATATCCACCATTTACTCCCGTTTCGGAAACAAGCACCCAACCATTATCTCCATTACGGAATAGGCAGGGAAATGTATACCCTTCTCCCCAGCCATTTTTGCCTGCGACATCATCTGCCGTATAAGACGTCTCATAACTTGGAGAAGTACGGGCAAATCCCCCCATCGGTTTACTTTGCGGACAAAGGAAAGTGGTGGTTCCGTCAGGAAACGCAAATCCTGTGGCTTCTTGCTTAACCACGCAACTTAGTGTCTCACCTTGCGGATACATCTTATATTTAAAAGCAACATCGTTATTACTTATGCGGAATATAACATCATAAATTGTTTTCCCTTGTTGTGTAAACGAAAATACAGCTTCATTTGCCACATAACGAACCTTGCTCTGCTTAATAGAAGCTAACTCGTATGTTTCATCTATTTTATTTGTTGAAACATTCTTCTCCAGCGACATCCCCGATGAGAAATCTCCTATATTTGCAATCATCCCCAATGGAGATGGTTTCAAAAAGAGAACATTGTCATAACTAACAGAATAAGAGGGCCTTCCATCCATATCTGCGACTGTTACTACCAGCTTTCCATCAGGACTTGTTATCTGTTTATTTTCTGCACTTGCAACGCTACTACCCAATAACATAGCCATTACTATAAAAAACTTCACCATATTTCTACTTTTTAGATTCTTCTCTATTGGCATAATCACACATTCTATTACAATCAAAACTTTACAGAAATAGCCTTTCCATTATAATCGACTTTTTTTTGAGTCCCGTCCTGGAGAGTTACAGTAAACTTACGGTTCTTCAACATTCCCTCATACGCACCTTTTCTTGCCCCTATCGTCAATTTACGAGATGCATTATTCCAAGAAATTGGAATTTCCGTATAAGCTCCTTTTTCGTAATTGTAATTATCAAATTCATCTTCATATAAAATGAAGTTTCCATTCGCACCCGCATACACCTTCAATTCAAGATGATCCCACGGTTTTTCAGTTGCATACTGAACTTGTGGACCGACAGGAATGATACTACCCGCTTTTACATACAATGGAATAACATCCAGTGTAGTCTCTTTGGTAATTTCCTTTCCGCCTTCATGTTTCTCGTTTGTCCAGAAGTCATACCATAGCGTTCCTGCCGGTAAGTATATGTTAGTAGATTTCGTTTCCATGAAATCCACAGCAACGTCAGTTTTTGTTTTTTTCGCTCCATCTCTGTTCCATCCTTCTTCTTCGGAGACTTTTACCACAGCTTCCGGTGTATATTGTGCATGAGCAATCGGAGCCACAAGGAGCGACTTTCCAAACATATATTCGTCATTGATATCCCACACCTTTCTGTCATCTACAAAATCCATCATCAAAGCGCGCATAAAACTCGATTGGCGATTGCTCACCTCCCAAGAAGTAGAATAAATATAAGGCAACAGAGAGTAACGCAAACCTATCATTTTCTCGATAGCATCATATACAGGCTCACCCTTCTTTCCGAACTTATAGATTTCCCTATAAACATCCGTCCCGTGCGAACGCATCATCGGATTGAACGTTCCAAACTGCAACCAACGCACATAAAGCTCCTGATACAATGGATTTTTTGAAGCACTATCATCATTCCAGCTTTTATTATAGTGTCCTGCAAAAAAGCCACCAATATCACTATTCCAGTGAGGCATACCACACAAAGAAAAGTTTAATCCGGCAGGAATCTGATTTCTAAAACTCTCCCATGTGGAAGCGACATCACCACTCCATACATTTGCACCATAACGTTGTTGCCCCAAAAATCCCGAACGGGTTAAAATAAACACCCGTTTATCCGAAGTCACTTCACGCTGATGGTCGTAAACCCCTCCGACAGTCATCAACGGATAAGCATTGCGCACCTTACGGAACGAGCCCAGATAGGTTTTGGTATCCATATTCTCCGGCTTCCAGTCCAAATGGTCGGGTTCGGTAGAGTCCATCCACCAGGCATCCATTCCCAACTTGAAAATTCCATCATTCAGATATTTCCAATAAATATCACGCGCTTCGGGATTGTAAGCATCATACACTCTTACACCGGAAGGATATTCCATATTGGGGGGCCATGACTCCAATCCCGATTGCGGCCAGGTAGTGAAGTTAAACAACATCCCTTTTTTGTCCAATTCTCTATAAGGTTTAGTCATCGGTCCGAATGACGACCAGATAGATATAGCCATGTGTGCGTTCATCGCATGGACATCCTCAATCATCTTTTGAGGATTATTGAAAGTCGGATTCTGGAAATCCATCGCATTCCACAAATAGTTATGCCCCCAATATTGCCAATCCTGAATAATACCATCCAAGGGAACACCCAATTCACGATATTTACGAACAACGTCTACCACTTCCTCCTGGCTCTTATATCTTTCTTTACTTTGCCAGTAACCATAAGTCCATAAAGGAAACATCGGTGCTTGCCCGGTCAAGCTGCGTACCTGTGCTATAACACCGTCGGCATTTTTCCCATACATGAAGTAATAATCCACACAGTCACCTACTTCAGAACGGAAAGATGTTTCAACTTCGTTATCCGTAAAAAGAGTCGGCGAATAGTTATCCCAAAACACACCATATCCTTTAGTAGACTGGAAGAAAGGTGACACATCTTCCACATTTCCCTGTATCAGATTTTTAGTCATGTTCCGCTGAATCATCTTTCCATTTTGCAATTGTCCCAAACCATAAATAGCTTCCTCCTTATCTAATATAAAAGGTTGATAAACCTGATAAGTTTTTGTCCCGGCATCATCGAAATTGATAAACTGCATACCGGATTTCTCTGCCAATAACGACTTGCCATCCTTTGAGAAATAAGAAACAATTCCCGTCCCGGTGTCCACACTGACACTTAGTTCGCTGGTGTTCAATACAATCTTATTATCTTGTATATCAGCCTTGAAACTTACCTTTTCGGGTTTGGCAATTACAGAAAGACTCTGTTTTTCATAGGCAACACCTTCCGGCGATTTTATTACTCTCGCCACAGCAGGCGCAAAGAATTGTACTTCTATATCCACTGCATTTACAGTGGTTTTGATGCCGGACGATGTTTTCTGATAGTTCTGTGCGAATAAAATATTTGTGCTGAAGCATAAACATATACCCCAAAATAGATGATGTATTTTCATAATTTGGAATGATAAGGTTTCTAATTAATAACCAACAGATGTTGCATACAGTCCGATCATTGCTCCTGTAAAGCCACCAGCCTCATTAGTAGAAAGAATATCGCCGGAAACGGTTCCTCCTAAATTTAGGAAACCCTTGCCATCAATCGAATAATTAAAACGATAATCATCTCCATTGGCTGTTACTTGCAGTGTCACAGGTTTCTCTGTTTCTATCTTCACCTCACCCAGGACACTCGCTTGTCCTTTTTCGGTTCTTTGCAGTATCAGGTAATAGTCTTTCCCCTTTTTAGTGATACCGAAAACATAGTGATATCTTTCATTCTGATAACATGTTATACCGGCAAAATCTTTCTCATTTTTCGGTTTGTACTCCATGGTTGCTGCCGCTGTAAATTGATTATGCTGCTGACGGTAGAACAAGGTAGAAGTAGGTTTCACTTCATTGATATTTGAGGTAAAAGGGATGATCCGCAACCCTTTATCGGTCATATCAACGAAATCTTCACGAGGACCTCTAAGACCGATCCATCTAAGGTCTAATGTCTTATCGGAGAAATCATCCTTAAAGACAAAGTTGCCACTAGGCAAATAACCGTTTTTCCCTGTTTGGTTCTCAACTCCCGAAGGCATCTTCAATGTAGGTTTCATAGGGATAAGCCCATTCTCGAAAACGGGAAATGTTCCGCTCCAGTCCACCGGAAGAATAAAAGTTTCGCGTCCGGTATTCACTCTGTTCTTCTCATTGGGGCGTATTCCTAAAAATACACCATAATATTTTCCGTCGGGTCCCTCCACTAAGTCTGCATGACCAGCCCAGTCTACTTTATTCGCCCGATTTGCAGGAAAATAGCGTTGAGTTAAAATAGGATTATTATTTGACGGAAAATAAGGTCCTTTCGGATGATCACTTACAAAAATGACTTCGCTATGCCAGCCTCCGGTTCCTCCTTCCGCACACATTAAATAATAACGTCCATCTTTCTTATAGATATGAGGAGCTTCAATCCATATCGGCTTTTCTTCTATATTAACGCCACCGTTTACTATGATCCGGTCCGTTCCCGGAACCACTTTATCATTCTCCACATCATAATCCCATATTTTTATGACACGGTGTCCCGAATAACGCTCGTTTGCTTTAGCAGGAGCATCATTATGTACCACGTATGCCTTGCCATTATCATCAAAGAAAAGAGAAGGATCAATGCCTTCAAATTGAAGTTTGACCGGATCACTCCAGCCATTCTCCGGATTCTTTGTCTTTACCACCATATTTCCAAAGCCACCGGAAAATTGAGTGGTTATCATATAAAACGTATCATTATTGGGATTATATCTTATAGCAGGAGCATATACACCAGCACTAATACCACAATCTTCAACCTTTAATTGTGACGTTCTGTCCAGCACATGACCGATTTGTTTCCAGTTGACCAAATCATTAGAATGGAAAATAGGTACCCCGGGAAACATAGCAAAAGATGAGCATACTAAATAATAATCATTACCTTTCCGCGTTATACTCGGATCGGGATAGCAACCCTGCAAAATAGGATTATAGAACTCACCTGGCTTTAAAGGATTGTTTTGATAAATAGCATCCTCCCCCTGATAAATAAATTGCGTAAAGACAGGAGTATTTTTTGTTATTTTACCCTTGCCACTCACCTCCATATTAAAAAACAGCACAATAAATACGACAAGACCCACAGATTGCCAGCCCGACAAAATCAATTTTAATGTTCTCATATTATCACTTTTTATTTTCTATAATTTTCTGTTCCATAGTAGTGTTTGCAAATGTATCGATTCGGTTTTATCATATATGTACAATCATGATACAGGCATCTATATACAGGTTACATTTATCACAGACATGTAACATGATTCTTTTCTGATGTAACAAAAAGCCCCAAAACAGAAAAATGGTAAGATAAATAACTACATTACCTATTATTTCAGCACTTTTATTTCCCATCATATAAAATGCTGAATATCAAGAATTAGCAAATATTCATTTTCCTTTAAAGGAAAGCCCCCGTTGTACTAAATCCCGCATACGTAATAGCTAAAGTTTGCTATCTGTATGCGGGAT
>USLU01000040.1 GCA_900555635.1 uncultured Bacteroides sp. | reverse complement strand
GTGAATCATAGGCTGCGGATATGTCTGCACCTGTATATGATGTTTTTCCCTCAAAGTCAAACTGGATATTAAATACCGAAAGCTCGAATATGTTCCTTCCATTCTGCTTCAACCCCAACTTGATAGAGCACTCACCGGTAATACTCCCGGTACCTCCACTACCGCCAGCAGAAGGATCACCTGGAATTACGTCATCGGCAGCACCGGAGCATGAGAAGAGAAAGCATAAGCACAACAGGGAATAGAGTAGTGTTTTCATCGTCAGTAGTTATTATTTATACGGCTTTTGCCTTTGTATAACCTATGTATTGTCCGAAATCAGTCTCCCGGCTAATTTCCATGAATATACGCTTGGTAGTCTTATTATATCTGTAGCGATAATACAACAGCACATCCATATCATCGTCGGTCCAATAGATATGAATATATGAGTCACCCATCTGCCTCCAGACAAAGTTCTGAACCCATTGCTTGCCATCCTGCAAATAAGTGCATGAACCTATATGATCCCAGGCACTACTATTCCGAAAGTCGAAAGTATTATATCGGGCTTCCCCCTTTTCTATGTTGCCAGATTCGGAATATACCGAATACCAGTCTCCCGGCAAATCAAAGTTATTCTGCTTGGTGAAGTCTCCCAGAGTAGGAATCACAAGACTATTGTCCGTAGTGGTATAAGATATTTCTTTATCACCGCTTTTAAGACGAAGCTTTATCGATCCACTTTCCAGTCGCTCCCAACTGAAAGTTTCATTGACCGACAAGCCTTCGGAATTGAAATAGGTGTAAATGCCATTACCGGAATTGAAGAAAGAGCATGCAAAAGCGTCACCTGTATAGGTTCCGTCAGTACTGCTAATATACCATTGTCCAACGAGAGGTAGATTAAGGACGTAAGATTGCCCGTCGCTCGTGGTAAGCGTTGCTCCTGTGATAGAGAAATCACTCTCACTGACGACTTTATTATCAAACTCCAACCGAAGTTTTAAACCGGAAGTACTCCACTTAAGAATACCATTTCTATCGGTACTGCTATACTTGCCCGACCCATCAGCATATAATTCGAGTTTATCGGCCAATGCGTGATTATCAGAAGCTTTTGAAGCATTCCATTCGCCCACTAAAAGAGAATAATGTTCTACATCCGCATCTTGTTCATCCGAGGAATCCGAGGAACATGAAAATAAAGTAAATAAAACTACCAACAGTAGCAGTTTGCCCAAGATTGTTTTGTCCATTCTGTTTAGAATTTATAGCAATGCAAAGAAGGCATTGCTAACATGTGTGTGGCAAACATACTGAATTTATTTGGAATACAAAATTCATATCACTTTAAAATGGTAAGAAAAAAGCCGGCTCACTAGAAGATAATCCTATAAGCCGGTTTTCTATATTGAATAGTATATCTAGCAAACATCAGAGTGGCATCATTGTGATTGAGTTTATAGTATAATATAGCGCAGGTAGCGAAACAGGAGTCTGCACAGAAACGGACAAAAGGATGTTTCCCAGCATAAATCAATAAAATAAGATTCAATCTTATCCTGCGTATCCGATTGATTTCATACTTTTGCACTTATACGATAAATAAAGCCTAATATGAACAGATGCAAATGGTGTTGCGATAACGGTATTAACCAAAAGTATCATGACGAAGAGTGGGGGATCCCCCTTCATGATGATAAACGTCATTTTGAATATATTCTAATGGAAGTTATGCAATGCGGTTTAAATTGGACGATGATGCTAAAGAAGCGGGATATCTTCAGGAAATGTTTCAGCAACTTTGAAGTAAAAGCCGTTGCAGGGTTAGGAGAGGAGGAGATAGACCAAATATTACAGACAGAAGGCATGATAAAATCACGCAGGAAGATAGACGCTATTATAAATAATGCGAAGTGTTTCTTAGCTGTTGTAGAAGAGTTTGGTAGTTTTGACCAATACATTTGGTCTTTTTCCAACCATCAGATACTTGTGTACAAAAAGCATCAAGAAGGGCAACTTGAAGCCAGCAATGAATTATCCGATCGATTAAGCAAAGATCTAAAGAAAAGAGGTTTCAAGTTCTTAGGCTCCATAACTGTTTTTTCTCATTTACAAGCTTGCGGAATTATAAATGACCATGAACCGGAATGTTGGATGTATGAAGTGGTTAATAGTAAAGGAGAGGTGAAATACATGGAATAACATTACAACCATTGTCTTATAAAGCACAGCTCCACTAATTTTCCAGCAACATCAATCCCACACCTTTCACAGTTTTGATACTAACCGTACTATCTTCTGAAAGCAACTTACGCAGTTTTGTTACGAATACATCTAAACTACGGGAAGCAAAATAGTCGTCCTCCGTATTCCAGAACTTTTCCAGAATAGCTTCGCGACGAATAACGTCTCCTCGCTTTTCACAAAGCATTTGCAACAAACCGGCTTCGCGGACAGTCAACGTCTTTTTTACTCCAGAAGTATGTTTCAAAGTAGCATGTGTAGCATCCAGCAGAAATTCTTTGCCTATCTTGTAGCATTGGCTCTCATCTTTAGCTTTTTCTCCTTTAGAAAGTTTCAGTAAAGCTTGTATATGAGCATCCAATTCTTCCGGTATAAATGGTTTCTTAATATAGTTATTAGCACCGATCTCGTAACCCTTTACAACATCTTTTGGAGAAATTAATGCAGAAGAGAATAGGATAGGGGTTTCACCATCCGTTTCACGGATACGCTTTACCATTTCATACCCATTCATAACAGGCATCTCGATATCAGATACTATCACATCGGGATGATGTTCTCTCCATCGTGACAGACCTTCTTCACCATTGGCGGCAGTTATCACTTCATAACCACCTATCATATCTTCCAGACCACCCTGTACGATGTATCTCAAACTGGCATCGTCTTCTACCAACAATAACTTTATCATATACCTTGAATTTCTTTATTTACTTCTACTACAGATTACAAATGTAACAAAATCTTTAATAATCATTGCCACATTAATTTCCTACTTTCAATTCTCTACGTTTAATTCTGCTTTACGTGCCTGCGAATGTTGAAATTGACGTTTGATAGTATATAGTTTTCCTTCTTTGACAAACTTAGATCCTGTCTGCTTAAACCAAAACGATACATGATTTTCTATACTTATTCTACGAAGTTCCATTACCCAATCAAAATCACAAGGTCGGGCATCATATCCTGATTCTCCTCCGGCAACAATTTGTTCAATCCATTCGCCAACAGAATAAGAAGTTAAATCTATTTTCTCTAATAAGGGTTCGCAAATAATTATTTTATGTTTGATAGGAAGTTCTTTATAAATAGGTAAACGATAGTCGGCACATGACTGATTTTCGACCGTGCAACAGATAGTTACATTATCATATCCATCTCCCCAATTGGCAGGCAGACAATTGGCAACGCGATCTATCCGCTTGGTAATCATCATAAAATGAAGATCACTGCGTTGATACATCATTTCCCATGCTTCCGCTCTCCACTGATCTGCGTCTTCAACAAAGAAATCGGAAGTAAAGCAAGTGTAGACGAGTGTACCCGATGGTATCTTGAATTCCCCATTACGCTTCTTCTGTAACGGTAGACCGAAGTTTTTAGTCTGTGTTACTATAGAACTATTCACATCTCTTTTAGCATCACCACGATAAACATAACAATGCAGGCATCCCGCACTAAGTTTATGGCAACCGTGCCATAGATTCCACATCATAGATTTCTTAGCGATACCATTCATTCTAACAATAACTTGATGGTTAATATAATGTTGATAAACCTGTTATTAGCAAAAATGTATTACTATATAAAATATTGATTTACATATAGCTATATCTGTTAATAACTAAAACGAACATCGGTTCATTTGTTATTATCTCAACTTCTTGAATAAATCCCAGATAACTATACCTGCCGTTACAGATACATTGAGAGAATGTTTCGTGCCATATTGAGGTATTTCAATGCAACCATGAGAATGATCGATAACTTCTTGTTGAACACCCTTCACTTCATTGCCCATCACTACAGCATACTTCTTAGATTTGTCTAAAGTCAACTCATCCAGCATGATACTACCTTCTGCCTGCTCTACTGAATAAACAGTATATCCTTCTGATTTAAGGTTATCAACAACTTCAACAGAGTTATTAACATACTTCCAATCTACTGTAAATTCAGCTCCAAGAGCTGTTTTATGCATTTCAGGATGAGGAGGGGTAGCTGTAATACCGCAAAGATAAATACATTCTATACGAAAAGCATCGGAGGTACGAAACACAGAACCAATATTATGAAGACTACGAATGTTATCTAATACTACTACCAGAGGTAACTTATCAGCTTCCTTAAACTCTTCTACACTAATACGATTCAGTTCGGTTATCTTCAATTTACGCATCATGTTCATTGATTTTAATTATAGTTCGCAAAGATACTTCTTTCCGTTTATATCCCGGTTAATAACCGTTGAAAACGTGTCAATACTCATGGGAAAGATTTTTAGAAATTCTTCTTGCATTATTCAAATCAATGCATATTGCGACATTGTAATGAACATTACAAATAAGTTAACAGAAACTTTCAAGAGCTATATAAACATATTTTTCAGCACTATATGAGTCAATAATCACTCTAAAGTTATTAACTTTGCAGCATATTAACAGGGTGTTAATGATTGTGGACCACTCTAAGATAAAAAGTTTATTATCAGTAGATATAACTCTTATTGCTTACGTTGATAACCAATGGATAAAATTTAGCCTTGTACTAATAACTTCATAAGCAAGAAAAATCGTATCTAATTGTCCACACAATTAACAGCCTATCATTACCATCAAAAGATTTTTAAAGAAAGAAGAGAAATTAAAACTTATAATTATGGATAATCTTATAGAAGCTATCAACGAGCTGAAGAAAGAGAAGAATGCAATCATTCTGGGACACTACTACCAGAAAGGCGAAATACAAGATATTGCCGACTATGTAGGCGATAGTCTGGCTTTGGCGCAATGGGCTGCTAAGACAGAAGCGGATATCATTGTGATGTGTGGTGTTCACTTTATGGGTGAGACGGCGAAAGTACTTTGTCCGGATAAAAAGGTCTTGGTACCTGATATGGAAGCAGGTTGTTCCCTGGCTGACAGTTGTCCCGCAGATAAGTTTGGTCAGTTTGTCAAAGAGCATCCGGGTTATACAGTGATATCTTACGTAAATACCACAGCTGCCGTTAAAGCGGTAACCGATGTAGTGGTAACTTCTACCAATGCCAAGCAGATTGTAGAAAGCTTCCCCAAAGATGAGAAAATAATCTTCGGTCCTGATAGAAACCTGGGTAATTATATTAACTCAGTGACAGGTCGGAATATGTTATTATGGGACGGTGCGTGCCATGTACACGAGAAATTCTCGGTTGAAAAGATTGTTGAATTAAAAGCTCAATACCCTGATGCTATTGTATTGGCTCATCCTGAATGTAAGAGTGCGGTTTTGAAACTTGCCGATGTAGTAGGATCTACAGCCGCTTTATTGAAGTATGCGGTTGCACATCCTGAAAAGAGTTATATTGTGGCTACCGAATCGGGCATCCTGCATGAGATGCAAAAGAAATGCCCGCAAACAACGTTTATTCCCGCTCCTCCTAACGATAGTACTTGCGCTTGCAATGAGTGTAGCTTCATGCGATTAAATACGCTGGAAAAGCTTTATAATTGCTTGAAGGATGAATCACCGGAAATAATGGTTGATCCGGAAATTGCTGCTAAAGCAGTGAAACCTATACAAAGGATGTTGGAGATATCGGCAAAGTTGGGACTGTAATTTTACAGTTCCCCTTTCCCTGCTATAGTTCCATACATGGCTCTATTCTTTCGTGAATAGGCTGCCCACATTTGGTCACCATAGCAATAATGCCACCACTCGCCCGGATAATTGATAAATCCTTCGGCTATCATGGCATTATACAGAATTTGTCTTTGGAGTAATTGCTCAGATGTGATAATTCCTTTATCTTTTGGAAAAGTTATGGAACGGTTGTTATGGTCGCGGTAATTACTGCCCATATCAACCGTTTCACCATTTTTTAATAGTAGGATATCTACTGCACCACCTGTTTGATGTCCACCACCTTTGCCGGTAGTAGGGTCGGCACTAAATTTTCTGTTTCCTGCTGCATTTTGCCATAAAGTTAGCTGTTCTTCAAGCGTTCGATAACCGCTTACTACTTGAATCCCGTATGACATTAAAGATAGGTTGGACTCTATTCTCCTTAACTTCTCAGCTACACTTTCACGAACTTTTATACCCTGAAATTCTACTAACTTTTCTCTGCATTCTACTATTTCGATGGCATTGATAAAGTCTTTCGGTAGAAGTTGTCTGATTCCTAACCGACATAAAATGACATTGTATAAAACTCTAATTTTCATTTATAGTTATCATTCTTTTCAAACTAATAACTTAATGTTGAAGTACCTACTGAATAGTTTGAAGGAATTTACACAGTTTGTTTACACCTAATGCCCGGTGACTGATTTTATTTTTCAGTTCATTTCCCATTTCGGCAAAAGTCTGTGTGTATCCTTCGGGAATAAAGATTGGATCATATCCGAAGCCGGAAGCACCGTGTCTGCTCTTTGTAATTTCTCCTTTTATAATTCCTTCGAACAAATGTTTTTTTCCGTCAATGATCAATGCAAAAACAGTGCGGAATTGTGCCTTACGGTTTTCAACTCCTTCAAGATCGTGCAGAAGTTTCTTCATATTGGCTTCTGCATTGTGCGCATCGCCGGCATAACGTGCCGAATAAACACCTGGAGCACCATTCAGAGCTTCTACTTCCAGCCCGGTGTCGTCGGCAAAGCAATCCAGCTGGTAGTTTTCATAAATGTATTGGGCTTTTAGTAAAGCATTCCCTTCGAGAGTATCTGCAGTTTCGGGGATATCAACATGACAATTAATGTCATTCAAGCTCAGAAGTTCTATCTTATTTTTTAAGATAGCAGTAACTTCCTCCAACTTATGAGCGTTGTTGGTGGCAAATACGAATTTCTTTCTCATAGAATACTGTTCTTATTTACTTGTAACGAGTAATTTTGCTACTTGTTACTATTTTATTTTCAATCGGTCGAATCCTTCTCCGTATACACCAATTACAGAGCTTTGCGAAATAAAAGCATTTGGATCAATGTCTTTCACTAACCGGAAAATTTCGATGGACTGGCGTTTGTATGCCAATACAACCAGTACTTTTACATTGCGTTTGCTGTACCAACCGATACCATCGAGCACGGTTACACCACGGTGAGTTTCCTTGGTGATGCGATCGGCAATCTTTTCATAGTCTTTTGAGAAGATAAAGAATTGTACGGATTGGCGTGCACTGTTAACAATGTAATCCAATACAAAGCCTATGATAAACAGAGTTACAAAGCCAAAAATCACTCGTCTCCAGTCGTTGAAAACAAAGTAACAGGAGCTGATAATCACTACGTCGCAAGCCATGATCATTCGTCCTAGCGTAACATCTTTGTATTTATGGATAATGGCGGCAATGATATCCGTACCTCCCGTACTTCCGTTACAGTTGAATACAACACCTAAACCTATACCACACAGAACAGCTCCTATCAGGCAAGCCATGAAATCTTGTCCCGGTCCCAGGATTTGTGGAGGGATTCCATCAGGCCCGTTTACGAGTATCTGGAAGAACCATAAAAAGAAAGTCAGTCCGAAGATGGCAAACGTAGTTTTGATACTGAATTTCGGTCCCAGTATCTTGATTGCGAATGTCATCAATACGGCATTGATGATGAAATATGACCATTGGATGGGAAAACCAGTGGCATAATAAATGATAGCACCGATACCTGTAGTACCTCCGGTGGTGATTTGGTATGGGATGAGGAATGCCGCCCATCCCATTGCATAGCTGATGAGTCCGAAAGTGATGAAAATATAGTCTTTTAACTCTCTCATCACTTCCGCTTTGGTTGGTTTTGTAATCTGCATATATGTTATTTGACAACGATATTTACGATCTTCTTCGGTACTACGATTACCTTTTGGATAGTCTTGCCTTCTATCCACTTCGCAGAACGTTCGTCGGCTAATACAGCACTCTGGATTACTTCAGATGTTGCGTCAGCAGGGAATTCCATATTGAAGCGAGCTTTTCCGTTGAAGGAAATAGTATAGTTAATCGTATTTTCTATCAAATATTCTTCGTTGTGTGCAGGCCATTGGGCATCACATACCGAACCTGCGTTACCTAATGCTGCCCATAATTCTTCGCATACATGCGGAGCGAAAGGAGCCAATACGATGATAAACTGGTTCAGAATTTCTTTCTTACTGCATTTCAACGTAAATAATTCGTTTACACAAATCATGAAAGCACTGATGGAAGTGTTATAAGAGAAGGTTTCAATGTCCCCTGTAACCTTCTTTATAAGCTTATGCAAGGATTTCAGTTCTTCGGGAGTAGCCGGTTCATCTGTAACCAGATAATTGCCGTTACGGTCAAAGAACAATGTCCAGAACTTCTTGATGAACCGGTGTACACCATCAATACCGTTTGTATCCCAAGGTTTGGATTGTTCTACCGGACCCAGGAACATCTCGTACATACGCAATGTATCGGCACCGTATTTCTCAACAATCATATCGGGGTTGACAACGTTGAACATAGACTTACTCATCTTTTCTACTGCCCAACCACAGATGTATTTCCCGTCTTCAAGAATAAACTCAGCCGTTTCATATTCAGGACGCCAGGCTTTGAAAGCTTCTAGGTCGAGAATATCGTTGGATACGATGTTTACATCCACGTGGAGTGGGGTAGTCTCGTATTTATCTTTCAGGTTCAACGATACAAATGTATTGGTATCTTTTATGCGGTAAACAAAGTTGCTACGGCCTTGAATCATTCCTTGGTTCACTAACTTTTGGAACGGTTCTTCTACCGCAGAAACACCGAGGTCATACAGGAATTTGTTCCAGAAGCGCGAGTAGATTAAGTGTCCGGTAGCATGTTCGGTACCACCTACATAAAGGTCGACATTGCGCCAGTATTCGTCTACTTTTTTATCAACAAGAGCCTTGTGGTTACGAGGGTCCATGTAACGCAAATAGTAAGCGCTTGAACCGGCAAAACCGGGCATTGTATTAAGTTCTAACGGGAAGATGGTAATATTATCTATCTTTTCATTATCTACGATACACTTGTTTACGGTGTCCCAAGCCCATTTAGTAGCGTGTCCCAATGGAGGTTCGCCTGTTTCGGTAGGGAGGAACTTGGCAACTTCCGGAAGCTCCAAGGGTAAACAACTTTCGTCGATCATGTATGGCATGCCGTCCTTATAATAAACCGGGAACGGTTCACCCCAGTAACGCTGGCGTGAGAAAATAGCGTCACGTAAGCGGAAGTTTACTTTTACACGTCCCAGATTGTGTTCTTTTACGTACTTCTTAGTGGCTGCGATGGCTTCTTTGATAGTTAATCCATTCAGTGAAAGATCACAATAGGGAGTTACACCTTCACGGGGAGAGTTGCATACAATGCCTTCTTTAGCATCGAAGCTTTCTTCGCTGACATCACAACCTTCGACTAGGGGACGAATTTCCAGTCCGAAATGCTTGGCAAAAGCATAGTCGCGGCTATCGTGTGCAGGAACAGCCATGATGGCGCCTGTACCATATCCGGCAAGAACATAATCGCTGATCCAGATGGGTACTGCTTCGCCGGTGAAAGGATTGATGGCATAACTTCCTGAGAATACACCGGTAACACTACGGTCGGCAATACGTTCACGTTCCGTACGCTTCTTGGTGCGTTCGAGGTAAGCGTTCACTTCAGCCTTTTGAGTTTCGGTAGTCAGTTGGGCTACTAATTCACTTTCGGGAGCTAATACCATGAAAGTAACTCCAAACATAGTATCGGCACGGGTAGTAAAGATGGTAAATTCCAGATCGCTGTCTTTTACCTTGAACTGTATTTCGGCACCTTCACTACGGCCTATCCAGTTCTTTTGGGTTTCTTTCAAAGATTCGGTCCAGTCGATGGTATCGAGTCCGTCTAATAAACGCTGTGCGTATGCAGATACACGCAGGCACCACTGACGCATTTTCTTTTGTACTACGGGGAAACCACCGCGTTCCGATACTCCGTCTACTACTTCATCATTGGCAAGCACGGTTCCCAGTTGGGGACACCAGTTTACCATAGTTTCACCCAAGTAGGCGATGCGGTAGTTCATAAGTATCTCTTGCTGTTCTTTTTCGCTTTTTGCTTTCCATTCTTCAGCAGTAAAATGCAATTCTTCGTTGCAGGCAGCGTTCAGACCTTCGTTACCATATTTGGGGAATGCATCAATCAATTCCTGAATAGGACGTGCTTGTTTTTCGTCATTGCAATAATAGCTGTTGAACATCTTTTGGAAAGCCCATTGTGTCCAGTGATAATATTCCGGATCACAAGTGCGTATTTCACGATTCCAGTCGAAGCAGAAACCTATTTTATCCAATTGTTCGCGATAGCGGTTGATATTGTTAACGGTAGTAATTGCAGGGTGCTGTCCGGTTTGAATGGCATATTGCTCAGCAGGAAGTCCGTAAGCATCATATCCCATAGGATTCAGTACATTGAAACCTTGCAGGCGTTTGTAACGAGCATAAATATCCGAAGCAATGTATCCCAATGGATGACCTACGTGCAAGCCCGCACCCGATGGGTAAGGGAACATATTTAGCACATAGAATTTTTGCTTTGTTTCATCTTCCGTCACTTGGTAGGTTTTATTTTCTACCCACTGTTTTTGCCATTTCTTTTCAATCTCCCTGAAATTGTATTCCATAATGGTATTTGTTAGTATATTGTTGAAAACACTGTTAATTCTATTGTTAATACCGGTTAGTATCCGGTTAATATCGGTGCAAAGTTACAGGTTTATTTTCAGATTTGTAGCGAAGTAGCATAAAAAACACCACTTAAGACTTGATAAAGTATTTTTTATTACTTATATTTGTGATGTGCTTTTAAAACTAATTTTTTGTTTGTAATACAAGTAATAGCTAAATTAATTCAATAGGATTTTACAAAAAAGATTTTTAGGATATGTCAAAGGGATGAAGTCTGTGAAGATTCCATCCCTTTATTATTTTTATCCCTTGATTGTGTGTTTTTGTACAGTATATTTAGTGTATACTTTTTTTATTATTACTATTAGCTCGTAATGTTCTATAAATAAGGGACTTAAATTTTTAGTAAATTTCCAGTAGATTTTTACTAAAAATTGGAGGAAGATTTAGTAAATTTCTGTCTGATTTTTAGTAAATTTGGGTAAGCGTTTTACTAAAAAATATATTTGTATAGAAAAAATAATTTTATGCTAATGCTTACTACTTACCAATTACGTATGGATGCAAAGAAAAACGATACTTATCATTTTATTATAATCTCATAATAGGGGAGGATATAATAAATTTTATTTTAACAAAAATATCAAAGTCATGGCTTATATTGCATCTTTACTTTTATTTCAATGGTAAGATGTATTCCAGTTTGGAATCTTTTCCTGTATGACAATTTTCTACAATTACTTTTCCTGCTTCCGGTAGTTTTAGTCGTATGGTTTTATTAGGAGCTAAGTGATATCGATAATTATCTATCAGAAGAATGAAATTCAAATCAGAAGTATTGCTTAATTCTGTGTAACCACTGTCGTTCTCTATTTTTCTTATATTTACCGAAGCATTGAAAAGTTTCCTGAGAAGCTCGTCTTTTCCTGCCAATGATCCGTTGAATAAGATAGCAGTACGTTTGGCAAATAAAGCTTCTCTTATTCCTTTTTCTGATCTTTCGGAAGAGAAAACCAGTGTCAAGGGACGTGCTAACTTTTCTCCTCCATAAGTTTCGGTAATCAGGTTGTGAATATCTGAATTTCCCATATAAGCCAGATTATACTTGTTGGCATAGTCAAAAGCGATGGGATAGTATTCCAAGAAATTGAATGCTTCGATTCCGTCAATCATTTTATCTTTCAGAAGTTCTTCATGAATGGGGTACAAAGTACTTTTATCATCTGGCCAACCCGGATGATTCCACATAATGAATGCTCCTTGGTTTCTGGCTTCTTGTAAGGCTTTCACAGGATCTTCTACATCGAGCTTATTGGCATCATTAATAAACAATGCATTAAGATGTCCTATCGGCTTGTTGCGTGTTACTTCCGCACCTTTGATAAGTATGAATCCTAAATAGTCTGCGTGTGCCTTTGCTATATTGTAGCTCTCGTTCAGGTCACCTAAAATTTTATCTTTGAACGGGCGATATTCGATGTGGTCTGTAATGGCAATGGCATCCAAACCTTGTTGCCAGGCTTCGTTTACTCTCATATCCGGCCATACCTTTCCGTCGGAGAAAATGGTATGGATATGAAAATCACATTTCAATGTCTCGTAACCGTCAAATCCAGGTATATTGATGTTCTCACGAATATTTTCCTTGCCCATTTCCGGCAATTTATAAACATCGTCATTCCTTAACTGACCGAACAGGAGTGTCGGAATCAAAATCAGTAAACTAAAATAATACTTTTTCATAATGTTATCTGTTTAATTATCGAATGTGTTTTTATCAGAAGATCACGTAGTCCCACGAATATACTTTGTAGTCGGGGTGCGGATTGTTTATTACCATTTTCACCTTATACTTTCCATTTGGCAAGTTGTATTTCCATAAGAAATCATGTTTGCGTAATTTGTAGGATGTGGGAAGGGTGCAGTGCTCCACTTCTTCATCATTCAAATAAAAAGTTACATCAAAGACGTATTCATCCAGTTCTTTGGAATTCTTCACGGCTTCACCCCGCCAGGCAAAACCTGTACCTTCGAATTCAAAGGAGATTTCTTTGTCTATGGGACGCCAGAATGCTTCTTTCTTTTGAGGCATTAAACCAGGAAAACTTTGTTCCAAACTTACTTCTATAGGGTTTTGAATCAATATGCTGACACTATCTTCCTTTATAATTCCACCATTCCGTTCAATCATCAATAAAGCATGATTAAGGCTGGTTTGATATGTTTTCTCTAATGACATATCCGTATATTTAAACTTCATCTGTTCGGCTTCCGAAAGACTGTTTTTCCAATATGGAGGAATTTTATCATATCCTATCATAGTAGCTAGAATACCCCCGGCAGTCGATGGGTTACAGTCTGAGTCTTGTCCTGCACGCGTGCTTATTTCAAGTGTTTGTGTGAAGTCTCCATTTCCGTAAAGCAATCCCATCACTACATAAGCAGCATTTACTTTTGCGTCTATGTTGAAAGGAACAAATATTCCTTCGGGACAAGCTGTATCTTCAGACCATTTCTTTTGTATCTCGAACCAAGTTTGGTGCCAGTCGTTTGGATATTCTTTGTGCCATTTTATGACATCGGATATACATTGATAAAAGGTGCTTTGCTTTGGAATGGTTTTCAAGGCTTCTGTTACAATGGTGTGAATATCATTGTAAACAAAAGCCAAACTGTACATGGCTCCTACATAAACGCCTCCGTACCAACCGTCACCATAACACATGATGTGTCCTATCTTGTCACTTATGTCTGATGCTGCATTGGGCATTCCGGGTGACATTAACCCGGCAAAGTCTGCTTCAATCTGATAGTCTAAATCATCTGCATGCGGATTATTGATCCAATGTCCCGATTGGGGAGGAAGAATACCTTTTAGAATATTGTAGCGTGCAGCTTGATTGGCATGCCATAACATATAGTCAGCATTCGCAAAGGCATAGGCAAACGAATCGACTGGAGCATCAAGTCCCAGACGGTCGAACACTTCTACAAAAGTAAGATCCATATAGAGGTCGTCATACAGTTCGGGCCATGAAAGCATTGTATTTTTTATCCGGTCATCGCTCCACGGCAAAGTCTGGTAATCTTGAATGAAGGTACCATTGTACTTAAATTCTGTAGGTCCACCGAAAGTAACTCCAATGGTCTGACCTGCCCAGCCACCTTTAATCTTATTTTCTAATTCAATCTTGCTGAGATGCAAATATTTTTTCTCTGTAGGAGAGTTATGCGAGCATGAACTCAATGTTGCAACCAAAAGGCTGATTCCTAAATATAAATCGGTTATTTTCATTGTTTTATTTTTTCAAATATGAGATAATCTATTTTTAAAGAGGTATCATCCATCTTCTTTTTTCTTAAGGTTAATGTCTTAATCTGATCCGACAGTTCTATTTCTCCTGCATAAGAGGTGGACTGAGCATTGTCCTTGTCTGATATCCATCCGGAAACCTGATTGGTTCTTTGCCATACTGAGAATGGTTTAGATTCGTTGGTACCTGTATGAACTACATATACTTTGTATTTGCCATTGTCCATTCCCGTGAGATCGAATTGCACCATAGGCACTGCTTCAAAATCTATATTGGTAGTCCAATGATCTTCTCTTTTTGAAGAAATAATCATGGAACTTCCGTTAAATGAGGCTTGGGTAAACCAGTAGAGGCGCATAGTCATATCTTGGGGTAACAATATGTCTCTGCGTGGAATCTCGTTGGTAACGTGATACAAATGCTTATTCTCAAACTGAGGTTTATCAGCGTAAAATAGTCCTACGGAGGTATAATCTACATTCAAATTGTTCCCTGCCGGACCATGTTCAATAGTCAGTACATAAGAAGAATCGAAGTTGATCTTATCGGATAAGAAGAAACGATATCCACCGGTGCGGGCAGTTTTTATATCATACAGCAAAGAACCGTGTATGGGCAGACTAATTCCTCTATCCCAACGGTCTGTAACAGCATACCAGCCACCATTAAAGTAATCTTCGCTTCCTGTTCCGTGCATTCGCATTTCACCGTCAATCAGTGAACAGTCATCGCTTTCCCAATATTCAGTCATTCCTTCGTTCAGTCCTTGGGCTATAAGTATCGTTCCAACATAATGACCTTTTCCGCGAATATTGGCAATGGTATAGGGTTCGCCTGCTTGTGGCGAATATTCTCGACGTGCTTGTGTGTATAGTTTTCCTTCTCGTTCACTATCTCGCTGATCTTCGGTATAATAAATTTTTCCTGAAATAGTTATTTCTTGATCGTCGTTTGTATATTCTACGGATAGTTTTGCTCTATTATCAAATGGCATTGGTAAGTAGGAATAGCATAGGGAAGAGGTTGAACCCAACAAAATAGAATTCATAGATGGCTTTCCCGATACATATCCGAAGAAGCTATGGAAAGGTACGTCCATTGCATTATTTTCTTCATTATCCCATTGGGCTTTCAATACTAATTTATCACTTTTGCTTTGCAGATGGTGTCCGCCTTCCAATTCTATTCCTACTATTCTACCTCCATTGCAGAGTTCAAAAAGTTCTTTCTCTTCTCCTCCTTTAAGGGTAATGTTTACTTTTTGCGTCTTTATTTTATTGCCGTATATGGATAAGATAGGTACTTGATTCCAATTCTTATCTATTTCAGACATGATCTGTTTGTTTTTGAAATAGTCCCATGTAAAACTTTTGACTTTTTCTTTATTTGACAATTCTCTGTATTGTATCTGATGGAATTTCAATCCGTCCCCTTTATATACAATCTTGAGAGATTTAGCGTAAGGTATGGGCAGATAACAATAATAACCTCCTATTTCATTACCACACAGCGGAGCGACAAATGGTTCGACCTTTCCGGAGAAAAGATCTATAAAAGGCATATTTATTCTTGGTTGTTTTTCTCCGTCAAAATAGAATTGAATAGTATCTTTGGAGGGGGTAGGGGTCCATATACGGTTAATGACTCCCGTTCCTTTAATATCGGCCACTATCAAGTTGTTTCCTTCTTTGCGGATATATGAGTATTTGCCGGAAAAACCGTCGTCATTACCTCCTGTACGGTCATAACTGGATAATTGGTGCATATTGCCTGTGCGGTATTCCGGCAATCTGGAAATATCTGAGAAGTTTTGTAATTCCCATTGATAGAAATCAGCTTGAGAAAAACCTTGTATGCTGAACAATAGGGTACAAATAAATAAAAAATGCTTTTTCATAATGCTGATATAATAGTTAATACTAAATTAGTATTATACCTAGATGCATATTTCAATTTTCCTCACATGTGCATCTAGGTAAATGAACTTCTTAAAGATAAATAGAATAGGGTAGTAGTGAAGAAAGTGAGAGTAATAATTATGATTTATTTAGTCTCGTTTCCCCACAATTTAGTCCCATTCCCAAAGTTCTTTCTCCATTCATGTCTCCATCGGTGCATGTCTTGGTCGCGAATCATAGCCTTAGGTGCTCTGTCAGCTTTGGTTGGAGCAGCAGGGAGCATACCTGCAGTAGATTGATACCAATAAGCGACACTGCTTATATCTAATGTCAGATTGTTATTATGTCCATGTTCGATGGTTCCTTTCAATGACTTCTCGAAGTAGATAGGATCGGCAATAAAGAAACGATATACATGGGTTCTTCCCAGCCATCCGTTATCGTTGTTTACTCTTGCATATCCATAATAGGGGTGGGCAAAGATACTGTTAGGACACCATGAAGTATTGAAGAAGTCTTCAGTTCCTGTACCGAGTAATGAGGCTTTTTCTTCTCCATCAATAAAAAACATATCATCGCCTTCGCCATACCACATGGGGGTAGGAGAGTGAACATAATAATTGATTCCGACAAAATGACCTTCACCTTTGATGTCAGCAAACAGGTAGTTCCCTGCACCGTCTACATTGTTTGTTTGTGCTCCTACCAGTCCCCATTCTGTTTCACCTTCGGGCAGGGCATCGGTCAGTTCGTGGTTATACCAAGCATGGAAACGACCTAAATCAGCAGGTAGTTTCTTCATTTCCACGTAGTCTACATAGAAATAAAGGCGTTCAATGGTTTCATTGCTTTGATTCTCAATTTCAAGACGGGCTCCTTTGGCGAAAGGCATCTGAAAATAAGAAGTAAGTCCCGTTCCTCTCTGTGGACCAACAGCCAGGGGAAGTGAAGTATATTCATAATATTCATCCCATCCGTTGCCAAAAAAAGCTGCGAGAGGCGATTCTACCGAGGGATATGAATTACCGTCCCAATAGATTCTGAATATAAGGTCATTCCTCATGATATTCATGGGAGACATTGTGAACCAAATATGATTGATGACACCTGTTCCAGAAATCTCTACACTCCATTTATCTCCGGGTTTTATGGAATCTATCCAGTCTCCATTGTTTCCGTTTTTATCGGCGCTACTTATTCTTCGGTTACGAAGTCCTTTCTTTATAGATGCCAGGTTTCCAAGCTCTCCTCCGGTAGTTTGGGCTTGGCAATCGATGTTCGTTAAAAGTAATCCGAAAAGAAAGGATATAACTAAAATAAACTTGTTCATAATTAGTTTTAATTAAAAGTTCAAACTACTTGTTTCGTTATCAAGTCCATCTTTCCAGATGAAAGGTGCTATTTTTAATCCGTAAGTTCCGTTGAACCACCCTACGCTACTGATGTAATAATCTCCTTTTTCATCTCTCAATAACTCGGATGCACGGCAATCTTGAATTTCGGCTATCAGATTGGAGTATTCAAACTTCAGGGGATCATTACTGATGTATACATCGGTATGTCCTCCGTCACACAAAAATAAATAATAACTATTACCACGCCTTACAATGAAAGGAGATTCTGTAGGTCCGCCGAATGTTCCTTCGCGAGGATGAGTGAAAACAACTTTCCGATCCGACCAGTGAAGAAGATCTTTACTGGTATAAGCAGCAATGATATGATTGCCACCCATTGGTGTGGAGTTGGCCGTGTAGTACATGATCCATTGATTACCGTCTTTTATAATCATCGGATCACGGGCATCAAATCCGTCTGTAAAGAGTGGATTCTGTTTACATCTTTCCCACTTCTTTAAATCTTTGGAGATATAAAGATTGATCTGATAGGAATCATGGATATGCGCTCCTTGTTGCGAACCGGCACATACATACATGTAATATTTTCCTTTATGATATACGCAATGAGGAGCCCAAAGAACCGATTCTTTATACTGTTTATCGGCAGTCAAAGCATGTGGATGTATCTGCCACGGAGTTTGGAAGATACTGTCTGCCGAGATATGAAGTAGGTTCAGTCCCGGGTCTTTCATATAATCCATCTTCCGGGCATGTGTAATGCCGATAACATGCCACTTCTTTGTTTTTTTGTCGTGGATAAATGTGTGGTCGTTGATACACCACGGATCATTTGTTACTCCCCAAGCTGGGTTGTGCACTTCTTTGAAATTTCCAACTTCAAAATATTCTTTTTGTGTAGTGTGCTCTTGTGAAAACATAGTTGTTGTCGTAAAGAGCATTAAAAGCATAAATGCATTTCTTTTCATAATTCTATTATTTTTGTTTGTTATCGTTCAATAGTATAAAGGGTTGTTTCAGGAAAGCATTAAACTCTTTTTCTCCGGAATCACCTTGTATGGGCACACAGTATACACCTCCGCCATTTCCCCAGAATACGGCATAAGAGAGGTATTTGTGCATATCGGATATCGTTTCTAATAGATATTTCATTCGTTGGATATCTATTTTATCAGGGTTTTCTTTTTTTATGAAATATCCTACTTCGGTCAATGCGCATGGTTTGTTCTTTTCTTTGGCCAAAGTTCCTACAATACGGATTCTTTTCCGAGCTTCATTGGTACGATTCTTATCATATTTGAAGTCTTCATAATCATCAAATCCCAAGATATCGACATATTCGTCACCTGGATAGCGTAGTAAGTAATCCTCACGGGATTCGAATTTTATATCCGGAGAGAAGGCGTAGAGCATATTATGCACCTTCAAAGTGTCTCTTAAGTAACTTACAGTAAATTTCCACAGAGTTTTAAACTCTTCCGGCTCATTATAGGGTGCTCCCCACCAAAACCACTCACCATCGAATTCATGGAAAGGACGGAATATAAAGGGGATCAGTTTACCGTTATCGTCGCGCAGAGTATTAGAAAATTCAGCTACTTTCTGTAGGTCTTTCTTATACCGTTCATGGTTTTCACCGCCCGGAAGAATCGATTTAAATGATTTCATCTTTAATTCTTCATTGGGTAGTTCTTTGGTATAAAATGTCTTTTGTGTATATGGGTCATTGTAGTGCCAGCACATAGTTATGAAAATTCCTTCCCTATTTGCGGCAATAATTCGTTCGCGTATTTCATGTTCTCTTATTCTATACCATGAGCCTTCTGTGTTGTTTACGTTTGTGATAAACATGAAATCGTAACTGGCAATAGCAGGTAGTCTGCCTGATAAATTGTGGATATGTCCGGTTATCTTTTTCCCTTCTTCTATCCATACACCATCGTGTTGGCCGAGCATGGTACCTTTGCCTTGTAATTGGAAGATGTTGTGTAGTAAAGTAGCTGTTTCGTCAGTTAATTGCTTGTCAACTGCCCGTTTTTTTATGTCTTTGATATTTTCTCCTGCAAATATGGAGATACTTATGAAGAGGACTGTTATAAAAGAAAATAATTTTTTTAGTCTTAAATTCATACCTATGTTGTTTTATGATTAATTGTCTTATAAATATAAGTATCAGAGTAATTCTCTGATACTTATATTTATATTATTATTTATCGCCCGTTTTGGGACCATCTGTAATGGAGATTTGATCAATATTCATTTTGAACACTTTATTAATTTCGGCAGAACCTATTTCCGTACCGGTCCACCAAGAAGCTTGTAACGGTTTTAAGATCAAATCGAATCCATCTAATTGTCCTTTTGGATCAAACGGAGATGCATCAGCTCCCCAAGCATATACCAGTAAGTCGGACATACGTACACTAATCCATTGCCATTCACCTTTTGTCGGACGCAGCATTAGGTTATCTAATTCATTGCCCGTTAAAGTCGGCTTAAAGTCACCTCCCGTTGTTCTACTACCTTGAACGGCTCCCACCTGGAAATTAGAAACATTATCGTCGCTGTTATACAAAAATGAAAGATATGGATCATTGAAAATACTCAAGTCGATTGTTTTGCGAATTACTACAGTTCCGAGGTATGTCCAGAATCCGAAGTTTCCATCTGCATAGAAGCTGAGGAAGTGATTACCTTGAACAGCTTCAATGCCTTGTCGGGTACTTTGTAATGTATAGTTAATTCCAGTCATGTCACCTAAATTGGTCATTAAGTTACCATCTTCAAAATCGCAAAGTATAATTTCTCCATTAAACTCTGTGATTGGTATTATTTCCGACTCCAAATAGGTATTTAAAATAGTCTTGGCAAGTATCTTGGAAGAAGTTCCAACTAAGTTAGCTGGCATTATTACAGTTAACTTACCGGGCTGTTGTACTGTTGCATCAATTTTAAAAGTCTGACCGGCAACAATAACTTCAGTAATTAAATCTACATTTTCTCCCTTAATTACAATGGATTGACCTTTGGGGATCTCAGTAGGCCATTCAGTAACTTTAATAGCATCTTTATCTGGATAAACGGGTGCAATATAGAATTTTTCTTCACTGATACGTTCGAAAACATTTTCTACAGTAATATTCGATCTGGAAAAAACACGTGGTAATCTAACTACAATGTTAGTTTCTGTTTCTGAAACAACAGTCAATGGAGTTTCTCCCAATGTTACATAATTAGGTGCTGCAAAGTTTTTTCCGGTAATTGTAATTTCTGCTCCTATATTAGCTTGTTCGGGTATCTCGTTTAAAACCGGCACTGGTATATTGAGATCCGAATTTTCTCCATAATCTTTTTCAGTGCACCCTGTTAAAAGCACAGTAAAGCAAATAATGCTCAATATATTCTTAAAGATTTTCATTGTATTCATTTTTATTATTTACAATTTGTTTTTAACTTGGATTTTGTTGTAATCCCCAACTCACTACTTCCGTTTCAGGAATAGGTAATACGGGAACTCCACGAAGCTGACGTTTATCAAATCTGGTTTTTGCTTCATCAAGTAATGTGTCTCTATAGTCCCCCCATCTCACTAAATCCCAAAATCTCAAACCTTCCATTGCAAGTTCTACACGTCTTTCGTGTTTCAATGCTTTAAGTAATTCTTGCCCTTGAACTGAAGTTGGAATATCTGGTAAATTGCCGATAAATCCTGTAGGTGAATACACATTCTGGTCTTTCAAGAAACCTTTTGGATAAGTAGAGGTACGTGCCCTACTTCTTACTTGATTGATTAATGCTCGAGTTTCATTTTCTTTGTTTAAATGGAAGGCTGCTTCGGCTTTCATCAAAAGTACATCGGAATAGCGGATAGCACGTACATTAGACGGACCATCAGAATGCTCAGTAGGACGATAGATAGGATCAAGAGCCAATTTTCGAGTTGAATAACCGGTATTATGTGACTCCTTTTTTACTCCTTCTTCTATACCATATTGATAAGTGGCAACATCTCCTCCATAAACAGTTGCATATAAACGAGGATCTTTTGCTTCAAATTCATCCACTAAATCTTGAGTCGGACAATTGAAACCCCAACCCCATCCATCATTATTTTTACCTTTGGTACCGACAAATACATCACCTGGATTGCCTTGGTTATTTCCCCATCCGGTTTTTGTTGTCTTGAATTGAAACTCAAGTACTGATTCAGAGCAGTTTTCACCTTCTAACTCGAAAATTTCAGCATAGTTAGGATAGAGATTGTACATACCTGATCTTATTACATCATCCGCTAAATCATATACTTCTTTCCATGCAGATTCTGGTTTGGTTTTAAAAATACCGATACTGTACATCACTACTCTTGCATGCAATGCTTTTGCAGCACCAGATGTGATTCTTCCGACTTCGGCAGCAGGGTAACTTTCAGGTAAAACAGCCGCAGATTCAGTTAAATCTTTCTCTATTTGTTCCAATACAACTTCGAACGGGTCACGTTTAACATTGTTCAATTTATTTAAATCTACCGGTTGGGTAAAAAGAGGAACATCTCCAAAATAATTCACTAAAAGAAAATAGGCATAAGCTCTGATAAATTTAGCTTCGGCAACATATTGCATTATCGATTTTTCATCGAAATCTGCTTTTTTCATTCTTTCTATGAAAGTGTTCGTTGCATAGATAGCAGAATAACTTGAATTCCAGGGACCACTACAATAACTATTGGTTGCCAGGACATCCCAATCTTTGATATATTGTATATCCAAACCATCAGAAGCTCCACCACCACCTTTTTCCGCATCATCTGAACGAACATCGCCATATACCCAACGGAATGCACAATTTTTAGTATGATATACCAGCGTGTGATAACAACCTCCCAATGCCAAACGTGCATTTTCTTCATTATTGTAATACTCTGGTGTATCAATATTTTGTCCAAGTATTGGTTGATCCAAAAAATCAGAACAGCTAGTGGTACCAAATATAATGACCAAAGCGATTAATGATATTAATATTTTTTTCATATCTCTTTCTTATTAAAAATTGAGGTTAAGACCAAATGAAATTGTTCTCGGTAATAATGCAGAGCCTGTATCGCCTCCGGCTTTAAGTGGATCTCCGTATTGATCTGCAATGTCAGGGTTGTACCCTGTATATTTAGTAAAAGTACACAAGTTGTCAATCGACATGTAAAGTCGAGCTTTATTTATCTTAATCTTTTGCATCCAAGTTCTTGGGAAATCATATCCGAATTGTAGATTCCTTATTCTAAAGAAGCTTCCATCCTCAATATATAAGTCGGAAAACTTAACATTATCACCAGGATTTGCTGTCAGACGAGGTTCTGTATTATTGGGAGTTTCTGGGGTCCAACGGTTATCATAGTAGGATTGTAGAATGTTTGTTCCTAGACCTGAGCGTAATTCATAATTATTAAGATTAGCAATTTGATTACCATATACAAAGTCAGAGAAGATGGAAATAAAGAAATTTTTATACTCAAGTCCCAAATTGAGGCCTCCTGAAAAATCTGGCATGTAGCTTCCTAAATAAGTAAGATCTTTCTCATCTATGGCACCACTACCATCTAAATCGACAAATTTTACATCTCCTGGCACTGCTTTGGGCTGGATCAGTTGTTTTGTACCGTCAGCATTTGTGTGGGTATAGTTATCTATTTCTTCTTGAGAATGAAAAATTCCATCAGTTTTTAATCCTCGGTAGTACGCTATTTCACGTCCGACTTCTGTTCGGAATGTTGATCCAAAACGATCATAAGCAGTAGCATCCATAGAACCGGCACCTCCAAGATCGGTTACTTCATTCTTGATAAAACTAAGATTAAGTCCAACATTATATTTGACATTACCTATTTTATTTTCGTGTTCTATATTAAACTCAAATCCTTTATTTTCCATTGTTCCGACATTTCCATAAGGGCTGCCTGCACCAACATAAGATGGAACTGGCATTCTTACAATCATGTCTTTGGTTTTCTTTATGAAGTAATCAGCATTCAAACGTAATTTATTATCAAAAAAAGCAATATCAGCTCCGATGTTGAATTGTTCTGCAATTTCCCATTTTAAGTTTGGATTTGAAAGATTCATAGGAAGGCGTCCTTCATAAACAGCATCACCGAGTACATAGCGTAGATTATTATCCACCAATGATAAATATTCACCTATTCCGATACTTGATTGGTTACCTACTTGTCCCCAACCTGTTCTCAATTTTAACTGTGATAATGGTTGTACATTCTTTAGAAAAGCTTCTTCTTTAAGGTTCCATCCTAATGACATAGATGGAAAATAACCTACCCGATTTTCTTTTGCAAAACGTGAAGAGGCGTCTGAACGAATGGTGGCTGTAAGCAAATATCGATTTTTAAAAGTATAATTTAAACGGAAGAATGTAGAAAAAATACTGCTTCTACTTTGGCCGGAACTGGCTTGATATATATTTGACTTGGCAGCAGATATATAATGCATGTATTCATTTTCGGGTACATCGTAAGCAGTAGCTGAAATAGATTCACTACTTCCATATGATGCCTCAGTACCAGCCATTAAGTTGAAAGAATGAATTTTATTAATGTTGAAATTGTAATTAGCCACATTGGACCATACCCAACTTATGCCTGAACTGCGTGTTTCATTTACAGAACTTTCTTCGTTTCTTTCAGTCTGACTTACATAGAAAACGGGATAATAGCTGCTATAACGTCCGAAATTGTAATCTGCACTAAAAGTAGATTTAAAACTTAACCCTTTTAAAATGTCAATATTTAGTGAAAAATTTCCAACGAATTTGTTTCCATGATTCTTTTTATATTTTTCGAAATCATTTAGGCGGGCTGCATTCATTCCTCCAGTTTTTTGCCAATTTCCATTTTGGTCATACACAGGATAAATTGGTGCTACTCTTGATGCCCACGATAAGGATGCTCCATACAAATTACCTAATTCACTTACGCTACCATCCCAATTGATAAAGGAAATATCTGAACCGAATGTGATAGCTTTAGTAACTTTATATTCAGTATTGAACTTCAAAAAGAGTTTATTAACATAGCTATTTTTCAATACCCCCTCTTCTCCACTATAAGTTCCTGAAAGATTGTAACGTACTCTTTCATTTCCTCCGCTTACTGACAAATTATAATTTTGAACGATACCAGTTTGTGTCACTGCTTTTTGCCAGTCAGTACCTTTTTTGTTATTATTGATAGCATAATCCATGAAAGCTTTTGCTTCATCCGTCAGTGCCATATTTGCTGCTGCGTATGATTCATATCTTGCATGCGCATAATCTACGGCGTCCAATACATCCAAATATTCGCTTGCCTTTCGGAGTCCAAAGAAGGCATTGACTGTTACATTCGTTTTTTGTACAGAACCTTTCTTTGTTGTGATCAAGATTACACCATTGGCACCTCTAGAGCCGTAGATAGCTGTAGCCGAAGCATCTTTCAATACTTCCAATGATTCAATATCAGTGGGTGCAATGTAGGAAATATCGCCTGTAGGAAATCCATCGACTACATATAGTGGATCGGAATTATTGACAGTACCAATACCACGAATACGTATTTTAGTTCCACCATCAACTGCACCACTCGATACGACACGTACACCAGGAGCACGTCCACCTAAAGCAGAAATTATATTAGGAGTTGAAAGTTTGGTGAGATCATCTCCTTTTATAGATGATATTGAACCTGTAAGGTCACTCTTTTTCATTGTACCATAACCTACTACTACAACTTCATCTAAGGTTGTCACATCAGTAGCAAGTTCGATTAACATACCATTTTTTGCTGAAATAGATACTGATTTATATCCGATATAAGATATTGCTAGTTTAGCACCATCTGCAGCCTTTATGGTAAAATAACCATCAGCATCAGTAACTGCTCCTGTAAAAGTAGAAGATTCCAAGACCACAGAAACACCGATGAGTGGTTCCCGGCTTTCTTTATCAATAATACGGCCTTTTATATTTCCTGCAGTCTGTGCCAAAGCAGTATAACAGAATACTGTGCATAGAATTGTCAGGGTTAATAAGATTTTTCTTTTCATAATATGTGTCTTAAATAGTTGGATAAAGTGTTTAATTTTATGTCAAATTATAATCGATAATACAATTTATTTTGTTCTATTGGGGGGATTTTTCCCCTTGATAATCTTCTTTGTACTGTATCAGCCATTTTTTATGTTGAGTTATTTACAGCGTAGTTGGTTTTTATAGTCTTATCTATAATAATGGGATGGCTTCTTTTCCCAATATTTTAGTTACCTAAACCATGTTACTTCTGTCGTATTCATTTTTGTTATGTAGCGGCTAGGTCAATAACACATCGAAATCCAACTGTAGCACAACGATCTATACCTGGATAAAGTAATAGTTGTTTAGCTGCAAAATCAGTGGTTTGAGTCCCTCCATCAAAATACCAGTCAGATCCTTTTGCCTTATAATCACTTCCGCCTTTTAGAATGCAAAAACGATTGCGTTCATCATTATATTCACTTTCAGTCATTTCCCATGTATTTATATGTTTACCTCGTTCTTTACTTATAGATTGTTGTGCGGCTAATTGCCATTCTTCTTCACGAGGTAAACGTTTACCTGCCCATTTAGCATAGGCTCTTGCATCATCTAAGTCAACATATACCACTGGACTGTGCTCTAAACCTATAGGTATCTCACCTTCATTCCAATGTTTCAAAAAATTTTCAGGATGTGAAGGTTTGTATCCTGTTGCAATTAGAAATCTTTTATATTGTGCATTAGTAACGGGTGATAAATCTATCGCAAATTGTTTTATATCAACATTGCGTGAAAAAGTCACTTTCTGGTGGAGTGTAGTAGGTCCGCAATTAATAAAATCATATTCCAATGATTGATAATATCCAATTTCCCTACAATTAAAAGTGACAGGCATTTCTCCTTTATATTCCTTTACTACTACCATATCTTGAGGTATATGTTTATATAATTTTGTTGTGGATACAGGTTTTAATGAGACCTTTAATCGTGGAGATTCAATATTATATGTTTTCTCTTTATCAATGGCAGATTGTAATGAGAGCAACTCATTAAATTTTTCGGGTAATTTATTTTTCTGAAATGCAACAATACAACCTATACCTCGCGGCATTAATTGTCCATGAATCGTACCTGATTCATTTGGGAATACTTCATGCCCCTTTACTAAATCATAATAAATCCAATTTTTGTCATAAGTAATTTGTAATAAAGGCCCATCAATTGGTGTATAAGACCGGTTAACTAAAGTCCATAATTGACAATTATCATCGTACCAAAGGTTTGCATAAACATTCGGCATTAATGTGTTTTCAACTAAAGGTATCCATTTATTTGACGTAAATATATTTGAAAAATAGTGTTGAATTCCACTCATAGTTTTAAGTATATGGCTATCACGTGGATTCCAACCCACCCATTGTCCAAAAACATTTTCCCAAATCATGATACCGCTACCGTTCATCCATGCCGTTTGTAGCTCATTAGATTTATCTTTGGACCAGCGACTAATTCCATGTTGAATATGTCGAGGTTCAATCCATTTATTACGTAGTAATCCAGGTGCAGCAGAATCATTAAACCATTGTGCCCAAGACATGTGATGAGTTGAAATTCCTTCTATAGGAAGTGCTAATTCACTTTCAAGAACTACTCCCATTTTGACCATGTCTAACTTTTGACGAAATTCTTCAGAGCCTTGCTCCATTGTATCTAAAAATATGCCATCAGCTCCTATTGATTTTACAATTTTAGCTAATGCATCGATATCGTGCATATTCTCACTACATGTACCTTTGTCCCATGGATTATAATTTATGTAGACCTTAACTCCTTTTGCATGTAACTCATCTGCAACTTTTTTTAAAGCTGCTAATCCACCAGGCATATCTCGATAAAAGTCAAATTGATTTCTGTTATCAAGTCCTATACGTGGATAAGCGTGCCATAATACAACAATGTCATAACCGCCAAAACGCTTTTGTCCTTCATCCAAAATTTTTTCAATAGTATAGCAATTGCGCTTTCGATCATAAAAATTTTGATCGTACATCATCAAAAAATAACAATTAAAGGCAGTTCTAACCCATTGAAAGTCTTCTCGGTCATAAAGAGAATCATTGTAGTTTATTTCTTCTCGCACCTGTTCTCTCCATTTTATAAGAGCTTTTTTGAAATTTCCCCATTCTGCAGGATTTGAAGGAACCTGTATTATGGGTGGTTGATCAATAGCTAGTTCTTGCAAAGGATTCTTCATATCACATTGTGCTACAACTTTAAATTGAAAAGTGACAAACAATAATAATATGCAGAATAGTGATATATGTTTTTGGTATAAACTCATTTCTTATCCATGTTAAAATTGAATACTTCTGCTCCAAACTTATCCAGTATGCGATTAAAAGCTTCAGAAGCTGCTCCATTTCCCCAATCATATATGGTGAACTCACCCATTCCTTCCCCTTCGGGAGAAGTGCTTCCGCCATGTCCATAATTTTCCATTGTAAAGCCATAATCTTTTTCATTAAAGAAGGGCCAAACTTTTTCCCATTGTTGTTTTGCTTTAGTATTTTGAGGACAATACATCATTTCAAAAGCTGTTTTTAGAGCACTGATACCTCTTTCTTTATATTCTGGCATATTGAGAAGTTCTCCGTATTGCAAAATAATTTCTGAGAATAAGCTTCCTCTTGAATCATTCCATTCGCCATCAGCATTCATAACCCCAAAGCCCCCTATGCCATTTACATAGATGTAAGGTGGTTGCCAGGATGATTGTGTCATTAATAATTCGTCTAATACCCGTTGCCCTAATTTGAGATATTCAGAATTGTTGGTGATACGATAACTTTCAAGTAATGCTTCTGCAGTCCAATACATTGAGAAATTGCACTGTTTGTACATGTTGTTTCTTGAAATTTTTTTGCCAATATAATCGGGAGTTCCTATTCGGCAACATGACCAATAAGTCTCGAAATCTTCCCAACGCCCTTCTGAAATAATGTCTTTAACGGCATTCATCCCTTTTAGAGCTGCATTTTTATATTCTTCCTTTCCGGTTATTTCATAGAGCTTAAGTAGAAATGTAACCGACATAGAGGATTCAGGTGAATCATTTAAATATTCAGTTGGTTTTAGAGTTTCTAAATCCAACCAACCAGGGAAATATCCATTTTCATATTGCGCTTTTAATAATGCTTGTCCGTATGTTTCAGCATAAGTTAATAGGCGTGTATCATTTTCCAATTCTTCATACCAGCGAAGCATTAATAATGCAGTCCAACTCATATCCAAGATGTGGAAAGGAGATTGTTTGGCATCCCAAGTGTATGGATTCCTGTTTGAGTTACCCCAAAAATAGGTGTCCCAACCTTTTGAGCGATTGTATTTTTTACCCTCCAAATCTACTTCATGCATTTCTGTTGCAATAAGGCCATAAAAGAAACCTTCTTTCATTGGGAATGATAATGCTAATTCTTTAGTAAGATTTGCTTTATTCATTAGTTTCTTGTCTGATTTTCGCTTGGCATATCTGAATAAGCCGCTTGCTGACCGTAAAGAACTGAACCAAGCCTGATTCCAGATTGATCTGAACTCACGTTCGTTTACTTCACCTGGATAATTTGGACTTTGTGTTGTATTTACAATAAATACCGGTGCTCCAACTTTTTTCCCATTTAGTGTAAATTCTTGCCATACGCTTTCTTTCCAAGTATCGAATGCCCACTTATATGTATATTCTACATAAGGTTCCAAATCGGATGACGGCATTTTTACGAACGCTTCATGTCCCCATTTACCCCACATAAATTCTAATGGTAGGCGGAACGGGTTTTCCAGTTCTTTGGGTTCGGAATATTTCATGATATAAAAGCCAAATTCTACATTTTTATCATAGGTTGCCCCTGATGTACGTTCGTACAAAACGTGGTCAGAGATTCTGCTTGCAGACATTCCCAACGAAAGAGTATTCTTTTCCGCATTCATATCCATATACCATCTGTTTCCACTTGTATTCGAAAGTATATCCAAATCGGGTATAATCACAAGTCCTCTTTGTTGGTTTGTTACGATAAGAGCAGGCGATCTAAAAACATGTTGGTCGATAATATTATTATCGGTAGGAGTAAGATGCGGTGCCCAGTTGAATGTGGGTTTAAAAGAAGGTTTTATCTGTACACACCAATTATCCTGCCGGATTGTCTTGCTTTTCAGATTGAAACGAATGTTTACTTTTACTATATTTTTATCTACTTCTGTTACTTCAGATGAGAATTCCGCATTTCCTAATCCATCTATATTTATGGATTCTATAAATGAAGAATAATCTTTCGGAAATTCATCTAGTTTCAAGTTATACTGCTTTTTAGCATCCGATGATACACATCCGCATAAAAAGAGTAAGAATAGAAGTAGGTTGATTGAGATTTTCATAGTACAATTCTTTTAATTTACTTCAAGTTCTGTCCAAGGAGCCAAAAGAGGAAACTGATTATGAGGTTCTGTCTGATACCAAAATACAACAGATGCGATGTCTGACTTTTGAGGCAAATAACGACCTCCTGCACGCCAGCCCAAATCCTGTATAGTAACTTTCAAATCTTTTTCAAATCTGATGGGATCGGTAATATGCCAGCGGTACAGTCCGAAACGCTGTTGGGACTTATAAGTTCCGTCAGGTCTGATTACCTGATGCAATCCTGCATAGGGTGTGCAAAACTCTTTATACTGACCTTCACGGTCAAAATTGTACGAACCACAAAAATAATCTTCCGCACCTGTACCGCAAATAGTTGGATATTTCTTGTCACCATCCATGAAGAATTTGATTTCGCCTTCGCCCCACCAACCATTATTGTTTACTCCCCAAGCAATATAGGTACCTACATATTGGCCTTTGCCCTTAATATTGTCGATCAGTGTATAATCTGATGTCGAATTAGGATTTGTTCTTCTCCACTGGGCATGAAAATAGGCTGCATCTTTAGGGATCTCCGTCAAAGCGTAATCTACTTGATAATATAAGTTCATTGGAGATTCTTCATTGATATTTTCAATGGTAATCTTGCATTTTTTTCGGAAAGGCATTGTCCAGTAACAATTGAACGCACTACCTGGATTGACACAAACTGCTAATGAAGAGAGCGGTGCATATACTCCCCAACCCATGCAGAAAAAATCTCCAACAGGGCATTCTATTGATGGGGTGGTTTCATCATCCCAATAAAAACGAAGGATTGAAAATCTCCAATTACCGGTAGGAGTCATCCAAATGTGCTGTATAGCTCCTGGTCCTTCTATCTCTGCAATTGTAATTGTTTCTTTAGCATTGACAATGATGTAGGGATTTACTTTCCATCCTTGTCCTAAATCACGTGCTGCGTACGCAGCATTGGCAATATTGCGTTTGCCTCTATCTTTGGGATCAGCCATTCCTCCTTTTCCCTTTTCTCCCGTAAAATTTTCCGGACAGATAGAGCGTGTCTTGGCATCAGAGAGTCTGAATAAATTTCCCATGTTCATATCCAAGCCATTGAATTGATTACTTTGTGCTGATACTCCCCATATAGAGAGGCAATAGATAAGAGTTAAAATGATTCTTTTCATATTCTTGGGTCTATTTCTATTAATTTTTTAATAACAGGGTGTTAAAAACAGCAACGGAGATAAAAGAGATTCGCCTCCGTTGCCACTTTATAATCATTATTTCATACTTTCCTCTTTTTACAGATTCGACATGAATAAATGTTGCAACGATTAATCTTCAGGAAGCGGATCCATACGGAAGTTGTCAAGACTGATTCCGGCTGGAAGAGAAGGACCAAGCAGACCACTTAATGCCCACTGTCCCATAGGATGTCCAGTATCAAAATCTCCACCTACACCTAAGTCTTTGACCTTGCGCTTAACGGTTATCCATTTCCCATCGGTCGACTCGGGGAAGAAGTTACCGATCCAGCACCATGTCCATCCCAAATCGAAGTGACCAGCCCACAAAGAAGCACCAAACGTACCTTCGTCAATTCTCACGTCAAGCTTAATCTCATACTCATTCATTTTTAAATCACCATCAGGACGGTTGCCATGCACATGACAAATGAATAAATCGCCACTGCCTGTATCTTCTGCAGTATAAATATAGGTATTGTTCCAAAAGAAGTCATCCTCTGATTGTTCCTCATGAACAGCCACAAATCCGCTTGCCTTTATATCACTTATGCCGTTTGCAGGATCTTCATGTTCGAAATCGGTAATCATGAAAGTTTCATCCGTAATCGGGTCGCACAATGCGAACGGATTTTGCCAAGGTATCATGATGTCAATTTTTTCGTCCAAGTCCACCGTCTCACCATTCTTGAAGATGAGCTGTAATGACGCTACATCTCCTTTCTTGAAATCGGCAGGAATCATAAATTTGATGTCATCGTTCGATTTACGTAGCAAATGCTTGTTATCTACCATGCGCTTTTCTCCATTAACTATAAAAGCTACGGCATCGACAAACAACAGGTCTTTACCTAAAATCGACATCTTAGTATTGATGGCAGCACCTTTCTTGTCGGTGAACAGGAAAGAATTAAACACCGGTTTGGCGCGACGTATGGTTTGACGGCTGGAAACTTCCTCCCCCTCTCCTTTCACAATTAAGGGTGCTGCTTCTTCCGATACTCCGGTGGGTACAGTAACTTCAAACGAATATTCATCCTTTACGGTAATATCGGTAGCTGTAACGCCACCGGGGAAAATCACCTCTTTTACCGATTCTACGTCTGTACCAACCACAGTCAGATTAATCCCTTCCATCACGATTGAGGGATAGAAGTCCACCACAGACAATCTCGCGTTCTGCTCTTCGTCGTCATCCGAGCAAGCACAAAAGGACACCAATCCCAAAAAGAGAATAGCCAATTTATTTATAATTTGTTTCATAATCTATGCTTTATTAGTTCCAACCCGGGTTTTGTCCCAAATTCTTGTTCTTGTTATACTCACTGAAAGGAATCGGGAAGAGATAATACTTATCTTCCCAACGTCTTTGCTCCTGCTTGCGTGTCAGGATAATATCGCCTGAAGCGTTCTTCTGCAATTCGGCAATGGAGATTTCACTCAGTTCCGAACCGCATTTCCAACGACGTACGTCCCAGAAGCGTTGGTCCTCAAATGCCAGTTCCACCATACGCTCGCGTTTGTAGCGTTCGAACCAGTTGGCAGAAGTTCCGCTCCAATGAGGCATCATCACATCGGCACGGTCGCGCAACAGGTTGATGGCATCGTTAGCAGAGAAGTCGCCTTCGCCCTTTGCTTCAGCATCGCCATAGTATTGGAACATTGCCTCCGCATAGTTCAGGATGAACTCACCCAAACGCATCGCTACCCAGGCATGAGGAGAAGTAGTGGGGTTGTTCGTTGCCAGACTCACGTTGGGGTCGCAATACTTCCGCAGGTAGTAGCCTGTTGGAGTGGAGTTATGAATCGGCGCAGCGTTCAATCCACCTATAAAGGTCTCAATAGGATTAGGATTGTAATTCGGCCAAATATCACCATTCTTCACTACCGTCATAAAAAAGCGGGGATCCAAATCGGCGTAGGGATTTTCCTGCGTGAGGTTAATCACTGCGTTGGAATGACGCTCGCCAAAGGTCTGGTTGCTGCCATCGTTATACTCATAGTTGTCAACCAAAGTTTGGGTAGGACACATACCGCCGTTGGCGTTCTCCACGCCGATGGGGTAGTTATACGATTCCCAATAGCTGCTGGTACCACGTTTAATGGCCCAAATCATCTCGATGCCGTCACCGTTGCGGGGACCCCAGATCTTAGAGTAGTTGTCCAAGCCAATGCCCCACTCTTGCGCACGGAGTAAAACCTCACCATTAGCTCTGACGGCATCCAGCCACCACTCTTTATTATTTTCTTTGTTAAACAACGGAGAAGCCTTATAAAGCAATGTACGGGCTTTCAGAGCCAAACACATCATGCGATTTACACGGCCTGTTTCCGGACTCAACTCATCGGTGAAAGAGATAGGCAGATATTCGACGATGGCATCCAACTCTTCTGCAATCCAATCCATGATGGTAATGGCTGAAGTACGTTTGATTCTATTCGCTTCTTCCACTGTTAACGTTTTCAGCGTGAAAGGCACGTCACCGTAGGCACGGACCAGCTCAAAGTAGAAATAAGCGCGTAAGAAACGGACCTCATACTCAAACAGCTCGAACTTCTTCTTCATAGCTTCAAAGTCCAGGTTGTTCTTATACTCGTCCAAATTGATTTTATCGCGCTTCTCGTGGAAGATGTTCGCTTCGGCAATAGCCGCATACGAGTTACTCCATGTAAATGAGAAGGAATTGTTAGGGTTCCATCCACCGTTGTAGAAACGGTGAACTGAAGAGTAAGACAATGCACACTCTGCCTCATCGGTGGCAGCCGCCAGCGTAGCCCCTCTGCCGCCCTCGTAGTTTTTCTCGAAACCGTTGGGTACACGTGCATAGATGTTATACACCAATTTCTGGATACCGTACATAGGGCTTTTATATATCCACTCCTCATCGGCTGTAGTCACCTCGGTATAGTCCAAATCGACACAGCTTACAGCAAATGCGGAAAGTATTATTGTACAAAATATATTTTTAATTCGATTCATATCTGTTTTTCTTTATCCGTTAAAACTTTACAGAAACTCCTAAGTTAACCCCCATCAAAGTTGGGAAATTGGTACCGATGTTCTCGGGATCCATCGCCTTCAGGTTAGACAAAGTCATCAGGTTCTCTCCTTTGACAAACACTTTGCACTGTGACATCTTTACTTTAGAAATCCAATTTTCGGGCAACATGTAATATACCTCGCAGTTTCTCAGTTTAAAGAAGTTCACATTTTTGTACCAAACATCGTTACCACGGTAGTTGTTACGGTTAGTGCGTGAAGTCAGACGCGGATAAATCGGAGTCTCGCTTCTGTCCCAGCAGTTGTCATAATACTCTTTAGAAAGGTTGGCACCGTCGATAATCGGAGTCCATACACCCACCGTACCCAAGTATGCGGTATACATGCCTGCACCCTGGAGCATGGCGTTCACACCAAAGTTCTTGTAGCGGAAGCCTAGATTCAATGAAAAGTTCAGTTCCGGCACACTGGTGTCGTAACCCATTTTTACCACGTCGTTTTCATCGATGACGTTATCGCCGTTCTGATCCTTATACTTGAAGTCACCCGGACGGCAATTGTCGAAGTTCTGTTGCGGTGAAGCGGCGATATCTGCTTCATCCTCAAAGAAACCGACAACTTCCAGACCCCATGCCTGGTTTACACGTCCACCGATAGCTGACAAATAGTCATAAGCCACGTTCTCAATGGTACGTTTCTGCTTGTTACGTCCCCAAGTCACATTAGAACCCAAGTTGAAAGAGAGGTCTTTGTTCACCTGCTTAACCCAGTTCACCCCTAGTTCAACACCGTAGCTAGCTACGCGACCCCAGTTTACGTAAGCGGAAGGTCTACCGAATACGGCTGAATTCAAACCGTCACCCGACAATAGGATATTGTCACGCAATTGATAATAAGCGTCAAAGTTCACGTCCACCTGTTTGAACAAGCGCAGATCGGCACCCAAATTGAACTTATAGGCTGTTTCCAAGTTAAAGTGCTTGGTGGGCTGATAACCGAGAGCCGTACCCCACTGCCATGAACCGTCACCTACACCTGTCAGATAACTACCTGCGGAGCCGTTATAGTTCTCCAGCCACAATCCCTGAATGGGCACGTAGTCGGTGTGCTGAACACCGGCTGAGAAACGCAGTTTACCGAAGTTCAATATTCGGTCGTCTTCCTTGTTGGCAAATATATACCCCAAAGACAAGGTGGGAGAGAACGCCCACTTCTCCGGATAGGAGCGGTTAGAACCGTTCATCGCCAATACCAAGTCGGCTACATACTTCTGCTTCAAATCGTAGTGCAGGTAAGCCATCACATTCATCCGGTTGAAAGTCATATACTGACCGTTACTGGTGGAGTTCTTTTGATGCCACATCAAAGAGGCAGAGAAGTTATCATCGTCACGAAACGAAGTGTGATAATCAGCCGAAACTTCCAAGAAAGAAGAGCGGTTGTGCTGGTTGGTCCAATGTTCAAAAGCCAAGTTGTTGGTTTTGTCACCGGCAGAGTAGTTTATCAGTTCAATCGGATTGCCGGTCTCGTCGAAGCGGTAACGCTCGTAACCATACATAAAGCCCAACGCGTTGGTCTCATAAATCTCAGAGAAGTTGTTGTAACCCAAACGTGCCGATGCACTCAGTCCCTTCGTGATGAAGTCCAAGTTCTGAATCAATGCGAAGTCTCCTTGGAAAGAGCGGGAGTGAGTTTTCGTGAAACCGGAAGCCCGAACCTGTGCGACCACGTTGTTAGCGCCGTAGGTGGTGTTACCACCCCAAATTCCTGCCAATTTGCCTTCCGGGTCATTCATTACCGGGAATGCGGAAGCCGGAGTACGATACAGCAGGTCGGTCACACCATTTTCGGTCACACCGTAAGGACGTTTGGTCTCTACGAAACTGCCCAGTGCATTCAAGACGAATCTGGTTGTCGGAGTAAACTGCGCGTCCAAGTTGGTACGGATATTGGCTTTAGAGAATCTCATCTGTGAAGAGTATTGTTCCTGATCAGTTTCATCCAACAAACCACGGCTGTCGGCATAATCCAACATTGAGAAATATTTCAGTTTCTGGTTACCGCCCTTCATGGATAGGTTGAATTGGTCTTCCGAACCGTAGTTTTTGAATACCTCTTTCTTCCAGTTAACATTCGGATAGTAGTATGGATGAGTACCGTCAGCAAAAGCCTGCAACTCATAATCGTTGTACATCGGCGTCAAACCGTCGTTGGTACGCGCCTGGTTCAAAGCGTTAGCGTAGGTAGGGGCATCTACAAAGTCAGCCACTCTCGGATTGAACGTAAACTTATGGTCGTAAGATACGGAAATCTGACGACCTTTCACACCACGCTTGGTCTTTACCAAGATAGCACCGTTCACCCCCTGATAACCCAAGAGAGCCACAGCGGCGGCATCCTTCAATACAGTAACCGATTCTACCTCGGCAACGGTCAAATATTCGATAGAACGCTCAATGCCGTCTACCAGTACCAATACGCCATTCTCGGTCGTAGTCTGCTGACCACGAATGTTGAGTACCGCTCCGGAGCCGTAGTTACTGACCGTTCCACCCGGGCGCAACACTGTAAGTCCCAACAATTTTCCATAAAGAGCCTCTTTCAAAGAGATGGCGGCCGTTTTTTGCAACTCATCGCCACTAATCACTTCCACGGAAGCGGTAGTCAACATCTGGTTCTGCTCAACACCCATTCCTAAATCAACCTTATCGGACTGGTAGTTTATAAGCGAACTTTGCGCCGACAGATTTAATGTGAGCATAGATGATACCAAAGCTATGCTCCACTTTAGTGTTTTATGTTTTCTATTCATTATTTGCTATTTTAGAATTAAGATTTTAATACCATCCCGGGTTTTGTGTCAAACCATAGTTCTTATTAATTTCATCAGGTGGCAGCGGAACGAGCAACCACTTGTTGGACCAGCGTTCGGGGTGCTCCCAAACAAAACGCGGGTTTGCAGTCATTCCTGTAGGTGATTCTATCTTTGACTCCTTTCCATCTTTTATTATAGTATAACCTACAGCTGTAGCATCTCCTTCACTTAGGTCATACGGCACATATAAGAATTTGGTCGGGAAAGGATCGCCGCTATCTTTCGTCCATTTTTCCAATACCAAATCGTTGTCATCATCCAAACGATAGATGTGGATTCCATGCAGATGTTTCTTAAAGTCTTGTTCCATGACACGACGATTCATGTCGTGCAAGCGAGTTTCATACTCAAATCCTAACTCACAAGCACGTTCACGCATGATTTCCTTAATCAAGTTCTCCTTATTGGTAGTCAAGTTCAATTCGGGGTTCTTTACTTCGAGTTTATCTAAACCTACACGGGCTCTTACCTTATTGATTTGCTCCAATGCCTTTACGTTGTTACCGGTCTCTGCCAATGCCTCAGCGTAAATCAAATAAAGTTCGGCCAAACGAATATAAGAAGTTTGGAAAGGTTCTTTATCAATAGTACCTTTACCACCTTGAATAGCATCACCCAAGTCCAATACAAATTTATAAGTAGGCAATCCCCAAGGCTTACAATTATATCTTCCGCCGGAAGTCAAGAATTCACCACCTTCCCACAGCTGTATGGGGTTATCCTCACCATAAATCTGATGTTTATAGTCACGCTTTTGTACGACGATAGATTCATACAAACGGGGGTCACGGTTTTCGAAGATATCCTTCTGCGCAGGTCTTTGATTGTAATATTTCTGTCCGTCGTAGTTCTTGCCATCAGCCCACGGGAACATTTCCATCCACTCCAGGGTAGGAGCGATACCACCATCATGCCAGAAACCGCCGGGCTGGTTATCCCACTCCAACATATATACGCGGTCATGTACTTCAAGCAGTGACTCTCTATTACCACGAGCACGGTATGCCTTGCGGAAAGCGGCACGATAGCCGGCTTCATCGTGAGTAGTAGCCTCTTCCAATTGGTAATAGTTACCGTTATCGGAATTCATCCGGAAGAACTCCTCACACGCATCTACTACAGCTTCCCAACGCTTCACGTCGTAATTACCATACCATGTCTGAAGGGCGTTAACAGCCTCTTGTGGCTCTTCAACACAATACGGAGTATCGCTATTGAAGATGGGGCTTGCTACATAATTCAACATTTTTGCCTTAATACCCAATGCAGAAGCTTTGGTAATACGTCCTGCCCAAGTAGCCAATTCTGAAGTGGGAATGTTCCACGGCAATTCAGGTTCAGCGATGGCTTCATCCAGCAAACGAACAACAAACGCTACAGTTTCCTCAATGGTAGAACGTGGCTTTTCCAAAACCTCGTCTGCAGCGAGCGCATGGTCAACGATAGGCAGACCACCAAAGTTGCGAATACCGTCAAAGTACTTACTTGCCATAATCACTTTCGCTTCGGCTTTGTAACGTGCCTTTTCCGCATCGGTCATATCGGGCACGCGATGGATGTTATCCACCAATAAGCAACAGTCGCGTATGCCGGTCCAAATACAACGGAAAGCTTTATTATCCATGTTCTCCATTCCTCCCGATGTAATGTAAGCCGCACGAGCAACCAACCAACCCGGGTTAGCGTTGGAGGCAGATAAAACGCCCGTATAATGGAAACGTCCCATAGAGTCCCATCCCTCTTCAGAGTGCATGATATCGGACAAGGTTTCAAATTGTCCATTACCTGCATAACAATTCTTAAACGGAGTAAAAAGCCCCTCGTAGCACTGCCACAATAAATATTCGGTATATACCTTCTTGGAGAAGATAACATCTTCGTTCACGTCTTCTCCCGGAGCCTTCTCCAAAAACGCGTTTCCAAACTTAATTTCGTCCACACAACCTACACCAACGAAAGAGATAATCGCCAGCAGCAGTATGGATTTTATTGAATTTACTTTTTTCATATACAATTATTTAGAAGTTAACTTTCAAGCCTAAATTAACAACACTCATCAGCGGGTATCTAAATCCGGAACCACCACCTGTATTTTCGGGGTCGTTGGCATCAAACGGAGTAAAAGTCAACAAATTGGTACCGTTCAGGTAGAAGCGCATATTCGTGCTTTTCGGCAACCAAGACTTGTTTCTCAGCGTATAACCAATTTCCAAGTTCTTCAGACGGATGTAACGGGCATCTTGATACCAAAGGTCGGAGTTAGCACGGTTCTGCTTCTCATTAGTAAAGGTAAGACGCGGTAGATGTCCACCGGGGTTATCTTTTGACCAAGAGTTATCATACACCCACTGCATCAAAGCGGAACGATGAGATTCGCCGAAGGGATTACGGTAAGGACCTTGCAGGTTACGATTCACCTGGTCAGCTCCCGTCCACAACATAGTAAAGTCGAAATTCTTATAACGGAAATCGAAGTTCAAAGAGAATACGTATTTCGGGTTATCCGTAATTTCAGAGTACATCTGGTCGTACTCTTCCAAAATCAAACCATCACCGTCCAAGTCAACATAAACAGCATCACCGTTCTTCAAATCAGGAACCAACTGTTGAGGGATATTTGTTCCATAAGCGTTGCGGTAAGCCTCTTCGGTTACACCTTCTTCGTAAAGACCGAAGAAAACATATCCACGGCGAGCACCAATGGCATGACCGGTTGAATAGGTCCAGTCAGGAGAAACCACCTGGTCTTCGGTCAAACCTAATTTGCGTCCCATATAACTGTCGGCTTTCACCAACTTGTCTTTACGCTTCAACTCAGACCATTCAAGAATCTTATTTTTGGCATAAGATACCGACGGAGAGATAGTGAAGTGGAAGTCCTCGCCAATCTTGTCGGAGTAGGACAAAGACACCTCATAACCATGATTCGTTACACGACCGTAGTTGATGTAAGAAGGACGAACAGCTGTAGGTGACTGAATCATATTCGCGTTGGAAATCAGGATATCCTTACGGTTCTCCTTAAACAAGTCAATATTCAAGCCGATTTTGTCTTTATAGAATCTGGCATCGAAACCTACGTTATACTTCACTGCAGTTTCCCAAGTTACATTAGGTGAAGAAGAAGACATCTCACGTGCCACGTTCAAGAAAGTATTGTTCGTGGTACCAAAGTTATAACCTTGGTAGTTTCCCATGCCGGAGAAATATCCGTTCCAAATGCCCCATGCAGAAGGCAAGTATAGGAAACGACGACCTTGACAGTTGTCGTTACCTACGGTACCGACAGATGCACGTATCTTCATGTAAGAAACCACTGACTTGATGGGTTTCCAGAATTTTTCTTCAGAAATACCCCAACCGACAGATACAGAGGGGAAGAAACCGAAGCGTTTGCTTTCGGCAAAATTCTCAGAACCGTTATAACCCATGTTAGCATCAATCATATAGCGGTGGTTGTAGTCGTAAGTGGCACGTGCAACCAAACCTACATAACCGTAGGGAATGGAAGTATAAGAACCGGGGTAGTAGGTCTTAGACTGGTTGTACAACAACAAAGCACCTACGTTGTGGTAGCCAAACGCGCGATTATAGTTAAAGCTTGCCTCAGCATACCAGTCACGATTGGACCATGCAGATTCATTGTAACCCGGATTCCAGTAGTCACCGGAACGTTGATAAACGATTTCGCCATCCTCTGTGAGATAAGGACGGAAAGAAGCAGGCTTACCACATGTACGGTCCTTTGCTTGCCCATAAGAAGAGTTATAAGAAGCCTTTACACGGAAATCCAATCCTTTGGTCAGGAAATCCATGTTCAATTTGTAGATGATATCGGCATTCAACACATTGGTAGAGGAGAAAGTATAACCCTGACCATAGAACGTGTCCAAACCGTCGATACCACTCACGATATTTTCAAGACCCGTAGGGTCGATAAGATCTCTATTAGCGAGTAGCCATTTGCCATCTACAATACCGGCACCGGAGAAAGGCTGCGCATCCATTAAATAGACAAAGATACGTTCCTCCGAACTGCTAAGACTGGTCTTGTTCTCAACACGACCACCAAGGTTGATGGATAGTTCGTGATATTTACCTAAAGAAAGGTCCAAATTAGCACGGTAATTGTAACGTTTGTATGAGAAATTGGTGTTGGAGTCCTTGTCGAAAGTACGGAACAAACCATCTTGGTCGAGAAAACCTGCTGACACGAAATAGCGTGCCACCTGGTTACCACCCGATACAGATACGTTGTGCTGACTCTGCAAAGCATGGTCTTTCATCACATAGTCTATCCAATCGATGTCCGGATAGAGAAGCGGATTATCGTGATTCTTAAAGTGATCAATAATAGCAGGCTGGAAAGCCGGTTGATTACCATCCGAGATACGGGCGTCATTATAAGCGGTAGCATAAGTATAAGAGTTTGCCATATCAATAAAGTTGGTCACACTCTGTACACCCCATGAGGTAGATGCGGAAACTTTAGTCCTACCGGTTTCACCACGCTTGGTGGTTACCAAAATAACACCGTTAGCACCACGCACACCATACACAGCGGTAGCTGATGCATCCTTCAACACGGTGATGTCGGCAACCTCATTCGGGTCAATCTGCGTGAACGAACGTTCTACACCGTCCACCAAAACCAAAGGCGATGAACCATTGAATGACGCTTGTCCACGTATCAGAATAACAGGGTCGTCAGCACCTGGAAGTCCTGAGTATTGTACAGTAGAAACTCCTGGCAGTTTACCTGATATTGCATTACCTAATGAAGCGGACGGAGACTTAAGCAGTGCCTCATTATTAATGCTTGACATAGAACCTGTCACGGAAACTTTTTTTTGCTGTCCGTAAGCAACAACTACAACCTCATCCAAGAGTTGATTGTCTGGTTCCATAGCAATTTTTAAATTACTTCTATTAGCTACATTTACTTCTTGATTTTTATATCCCATGTAGGAGATTAGTAATGTGCTTTTTGGTGAGATAGATAATGAGAATTTACCATTTGTGTCGGTAATTACGCCATTTGATGTCCCTTTTACTAATACAGATACACCGATCATCGCTTCTCCGTTTTCATCGGTGATAGAACCTTGCACTTGAATACTCTGTGCAAAAACAGCTTGGGTTATCAAACTTAAGAGAAGTATGACAAGCCATTCTTTTTTTAGCATCTTTTGGTTTTTCATTAATTATAAGATTAAATAAAATATAATAATATTATTGCAATGGCATTGCAATAAACCTGTACACATATAAATTAGTACTTGATTTTATAGAACAGGGATACTGCTAATATTAGCATACTTCCCTGTTTTATTGTAGTTAACTAAATGCGGTCTTGAGAAAAACTGAGCATTTTCCAAATGACTCAAATAATAGAAATTAGTCTTATTTCTTTTCATTGCCCCACAGTTTGGAGCCATTTCCAAAGTTCTTTCTCCATTCATGTCTCCAACGGTGCATGTCTTGATCACGGATAAAGTCTTTTGGAGCTCTATCTGCTTTTGAAGGAGCAGGTGGTAACATGCCAGCTTCTGACTGATACCAATATGCAACACTGCTAATATCAAGAGTTAAATTATTGTTGTGTCCATGCTCAATGGTACCTTTGAATGATTCGTTAAAATAAATAGGGTCTGCTATAAAAAAGCGGTATGCATGAGTCCTTCCTAACCACCCATTGTCTCTATTTACTCTAGCGTATCCATAATAGGGGTGAGTGAAGATGCTACTTGGACACCATGAGGTATTAAAGAAGTCTTCAGTACCAGTTCCTTTTATTGAAGCTTTTTTCTCTCCATCAATAAAGATCATATCATCTCCTTCACCATACCACATCGGTGATGGAGAATGCACGTAATAATTGATACCAACGAAATGTCCACGTCCTTTGATATTGGCAAATACATAATTGTTAGCGCCATCTACATTATTTCCAGGAGTTCCTACCAATCCCCATTCGGTTTCACCTTCTGGTAATGCATCGGTTAATTCATGATTATACCAAGCATGGAAGCGTCCAGAATTTTTGGGTAACTTATCCATTTCTGTATAATCCACATAGAAATAAAGATTGGTAATAGTCTCATCACTTTGATTTTCTATTTCCAAACGGGCTCCATTAGCAAATGGCATTTGAAAGTAAGATGTAAGTCCCGTCCCATCTCTGGGGCCTATAGCCAATGGGAGTGAATTGAATTCATATTTTTCATTCCAACCATTACCAAAGAAGGCTGCAATAGGTGATTCTACAGATGGATAAGATTTGCCATCCCAATAAATGCGGAATATGAGATCGTTTCTCATGATATCTGTTGGAGCAATCGTAAACCAAATGTGATTGATTGTACCAGTCCCCGGGATTTCTATACTCCATTTTTCTCCTGGCTTAAATTGGCCGACACAATCGCCATTATTGCCTGTTTTATCTGCACTACTTATTCTGTGGCTGCGAAGCCCTTCTTTAATAGTAGTTAAGTTTCCAAGTTCTCCAGCAGTCTGGGCTTGGCAATTAATGTTTGTCAAATATAATCCGGCAAATGCGGATAATATTAATAATAACTTTCTCATGATTTGAATAGATTAATGGTTTGTATTATTTATTATTTAAGCAAGTTCTGCCAATTCAAGATATTTCGTGTAGAGAGTTTCATAAACGAGGGAATGTTTTTCATTGGGGTAGTATTCAGCTTCAATATCCGATCCCATACGTTTTGTAGCTTCACTGATATCAGGATATACTCCTGCTGCCACTGCCGCAAACATGGCGGCACCTAGAGCGCAGGTCTGTTCCGAACGGATCACGCGGATAGGCATATTCAGCACATCTGCCAATGTCTGCATTACGAAAGGTGCTTTCTTGCTGATTCCTCCGATGGCATTAACCGAATCAATCTGCAAGCCTTGTCTTCTCATGTGCTCAACAATACGGCGGGAACCGAATGCAGTAGCTTCGACTAATGCTCGGAATACTTCGGGTGCACTGCTACCTAAAGTGAGTCCTGCAATGACTCCTTTCACATTCTGGTCGGCATCCGGTGTGCGACGCCCGTTCATCCAGTCCAAAGCAACGATGCTGTTTTCTGTAGGTTCTATGGCTTGTGCTTCCCGTATGAGTTCAACGAGCATGTCTTCCATTGCCTTTTGCTTGGCTTCACCATCGGGAATGCTTTTCAATGCCCATGCCAAAAGCTTTTTGAACCATGCATAGATATCTCCAAAAGCCGATTGCCCGGCTTCGAATCCGATATATCCGGGAAGCACAGAGCCGTCTACCTGTCCGCAAATACCTTGGATACAACGGTTTCCTACTTCACTGGTAGGAGCTACCATAATATCACAAGTAGAAGTTCCGATGATGCGCGTGAGTATCTTAGGTGCTACCGAAGCTCCTACAGCGCCCATATGTGCATCAAGCGCTCCAACAGCCACCGCAATGCCTTCCGGCAATTTTAATTTATTTGCCCATTCTTTTGTGAGAGTGCCTGCTTTAGTATTGCTGGTATATGTCTCTGTGAAAAGGTGCGGTAACATTGCACCTAGAGCCGGATTAAGTTCCGAAAGAACTTCGCCGTTAGGAAGCCCCCAACGGGAGTGCCACATGGCTTTATGGCCTGC
>USLU01000039.1 GCA_900555635.1 uncultured Bacteroides sp. | reverse complement strand
TCTGCCCCCGAGGGAGCTTCAGGTACATTGGCTGACGCTCTTAAGGGTGCTAGCGGAAATCCTGCGGATGATCCCATCCTCTATGCTTATGGTAATAATATCCATGTGACTTGGAAAGAAGTTCGCGCAATGGCTATACAACAAGGAAAGGGCAGTCCGATGTATACGGCCGCATTCGGAAATACAGGGATTGATCCTGTAGCGGAAAAGGACGCGGCTGATGGTGCTGCTGCAGTTAAAGCCGTTTTGAGTGACGATGAAGAAAGTGCAGACTACAAATGGAATGCTTGGCACAATGCTGAAACCGGTAAAGACCCTAAAAACTTGAAAATATTCAAAACCGCCGCGACAACTGCCGGATTTACCCTCTATGAGTCAAGCACTGATGAAGGAGTTAATGGGTATTACTGCTATTATTTCTACTGGAACCGTCACAACGACAATGGTAACAACGGTGTCATGGGGCCTATGGAGTTCGCTGTGGTACGCAATAACGTGTACAAGTTGGCAGTGACCAATATTAAAAAACTCGGTCACCCGCGTGTTTCCGAAAACGATCCCGACCCTGTTGATCCGGAAGACCCGGACGAAGTAGGAGACGTTTATTTGAGTGTGTCTGTTGAGGTACTTCCTTGGGTAGTACGCGTTAATAATATTGAATTTTAAAGCTGAAAAATGCGAAGTAGCAAACGAAATATGATATCAAGACTTATGAGTGCGATGTTTTGCATCGCATCCATAAGTCTTGCTTTCTCGTCCTGCGAACGCATATACGATGACCTGGAACCTTGTCCGCATGGAATATCCCTGCGTTTTGTCTACGACTACAACATGTTGTACGCCAATGCGTTTCCGTCAAGTGTGGACTGTTTGACACTCTACATTTACGACGAAAAGGGTAATTTTGTGGATACTAAGATAGTGACAGGTCCCGAACTGCAGGACGAGAACTATCGTATGATCCTGGATTTGGAAGAGGGAACCTATCGCTTTGTCGCCTATGGTGGGCTTGCCTGCGGTGAGAAGAGTTTCTCTGTTCTGCAAGTACCGTCTGCAGGAAGCATGCACCCGGATTTGCGCGTAGGGATGGACATCCACCGTGCTTCTGCGCCCGTTCCCGCCGAGAGACGCCTGCACGATATGTTTTGGGGCGAGTTGACTCTGGCAACTGCCGAACTCTACAACGAAGGCACGGTAAAGATGATGAAGAACACGAACAACATCCGCATCGTGCTCCAGCAACTTAACGGGAAACCTGTACATGTAGATGATTTCGAGTTTACCGTAACGGACGACAATACGCTTTTCGGATGCGACAATGATTTGATCGCAAACGGAATGATAACCTATCTCCCATGGGCATCCGGCGAAACCGTGGCAGGGATTTTAGGCGATGGGGAAAATGAAGGCGAGCCCGTGGTGGTAGCATATTCGGAATTTTCCACGTCCCGCCTGATGACAAAGAATTCTCCTAAATTGGTCATCAAACTGAAGAAAGACGGAAAGGAGATCGTGAATATTCCCCTTAACGACTATCTTCTCCTGCTCAAGAGCGAATTGTACGCCAAGATGAAACCGCAGGAGTTTCTCGACAGGGAAAGCGTCTGGTCTATAGTGTTCTTCCTTGGAAGCGACATGAGCTGGATAAAGACGCATATCAAAATCAATGATTGGATAGTGAGAATCAATAATGCTGAGATATAACATGAAACGGTTGGCTTCACCGCTCATATTGTGTTTATTGCTATTGTTTTACGCGTGCGAATCTGCTATGGACTATAGCAGTGCGGACGATGACGGGACACTGCTTGTCAATCTGGACATAAGTGTCGCGTTATCGGATGTTTCGAATGCACTGACCCGGGCAACCGGGGATGACGATGCAGCAGCGGGCGATAACGAGAAGATGCATACGTTGCGCATTGTTATTGTGCGTCCGAATGGAGTAGTAGAAGCAAACCGGCTGATAGATCTTAAAACTGCTGCCGGTCTGGAATCTCCGGAGATGGAGCCTTTCCGCGTTGCCGGCAACGAACGGAAGTGGATATACCTGTTTGTCAATGAAGATACGAAAATAACCACTCCGAATACGCGTATCGAACGAAAGCTGGTTAATTTCGACTTTCACAAGATTCAGGTAGGTGGCTATTTCCCTTTTACTGCCATAGATACATTACAGATACGTATGGAAAGCAACACAGAGCAGATAGAAGGCCCGCTACCCATGAGCGAAAGACACGAATTTTTCGTCAAAAAGGTTGAAAAAGAGGAGGACCGGGAGCAGTCATGTCGGCTTTTCGTGACAAGAGCCGCTGTGAAATTCACGTTCCGCATCCATAACGAAAGCAGCAATGCCATAACTTTTAACGGGCTTCAGATAAACGGAATGGCTCGTGCGGAGTGGTATATTCCCCGGGCGAAGTATAGCGAGCCCGTCGAGGGGAAGCCTAGAGAAATCATCGACTACCAAGTTCCCCCCGGATTGGGATATTACACTTATGGCAACGATCAGTTTAACGAGAACAAGACGATAGGAAGCCATGCCAAAGAAGAGTTACCTTCGATTTATTTTTTGGAGGGTAAATATACCGATGCCCCGAATTCTGGAGTTTACTCCATAAGAATAGGTATTGATGGTGAAGAGAAAGATTTCACTTTCCCGGAATGGAATGAGCTTTCGCCGCTGCCGAGGAACACGCATGTGGTGGTGAATATCACACGTAGAAATATAGGGGTTGAATGCGAGGTAGATGTGATTCCCTACTCGGAAGTACCTCTTTTCCCCGAATTTGGATTGTAAATGCATAAATCAAGCACAAGAAGATGAAACGTATTATATTATCTTGTATTCTTATTTGTTCGATGGTTCTTGTCGCCACAAGCTGTCGGGACGATTTCATGACAGGTGAGTTTACCATAGGCCGAGGCAAGGCAATGGTATCTGCCACGTTGGATTTCAAGCCGATGTCACCGACGCTTACACGGACAAGAGCCACAGGGGATGCACTTAAAGGTATTAATAGTTTACATGTTTTGCTGTATGATTACAAGACCAAGGAGCTAAAAAACAGTTGGGAGATAAAAGGCTATGCCGTATCAGATGAAGAACGCACCGACACGGACGCGGAAAACGGAACAAGCGCGGAAAAAAATACGAAGCGAGCCACTTTCAATCTCTCGGACAAAATCAACTTCGGCCGATATTATATGTACGCTGTGGCGAATATTTCCGACTTGCTTACAAACACAGATTATGCTGAAGCTATACAAACGGTGGATGGTCTCAAGAGTCTGCCGCTTACGTGGAATGATACCGATATAAGTAAGAACAGCCAGATGATGGGCTATTTCACGAACTCTTCTGCCACATCAGGGGACGAGTCTCTTGTATTGAACGAAAAAAGCGTGAAACTCCACGCTTGGCTGCGCCGTGCCGCATCCAAAGTAACCGTGGCATTCGACGGCAGCGGGTTGAAAGAGGGTGTTTTCGTTTATCTCCAATCGGTCCAGATAAAGGATATACCCTACCAATGCTATTTGGGAAAAGACAATAACGTGGGTGCGAAGGGTTACGATTTGGAAGTCTATCCGGATGATTCGGAAGAACCGAAACAGATGCTTGATGGCGAAGTAATACTATATCATACAAGCGACACCCCCGACGATTTCGAATACGGCGAGGCCTGCGCTGACCATCGCATCACAGTGGGCACCCCCCATTATCCCCGAGAGGAAAAGGAACGTCATGGAGAGAATACAGCAGCATTGTATTTCTACGAGAATATGCAGGGCGAAGGAGCCAGCAAGCTACAAGACGCAAACGGTGACGGAAAACTGGACCACCCCGGTTTACCCGGTGACGCAACCTACCGCCCGAAAGACAACAAGCCCTACGGCACATACATCGAGGTGAAAGCCCACTATGTTTCCACCAATAAAGAACACATCGGCAACGGGCCTATTGTCTATCGTTTCATGTTGGGGCAGGATGTGGAAAAAGACTACAACGCCAAGCGCAATTGCCACTACAAACTGACACTGAGGCTCAAAAATTTTGCCAACGATGCGGACTGGCATATCGAGTATAAACAACCGAAGCCGAGCATAACGGTTCCCGACCCTTATTATATTTCATACCTGTACAACCACTCCATGATGTATCCCCTCAAGGTGAATACCGGTGGGCGGGAAATCGAATACTTGGAAGCGGAAATTGTCGACAACCGTTGGGCGCCGCATAATGCCTCTACTGGCAAGGAGGTTTATTGGACCGATATGGATATACCCTATCAAAACCAATGGCACGGATTTCTGTCGTTGCACAAGACAACGCAGACAGTTCTCTCTGGAGATAATAAAACCCTTTACGAAACATCACCCAAGCGTGGTTTCCGTAAGTACGAGACATTTGAGGAGGGCGAACACACTACGGGAGACCAAGCGCTACCCAATGACAAGTATCGCGTGGAGAAGTATAAGACGGGAGATGATGTTTTTTACAACATCTATCTCCCCATGTACACGCGTGCCAAACAGATGGTTGTATCTACTGGATACACGGGAAACAATCCATACGTGGCATACCAGCGAAAAGCCGAGGTGAAGATTACGGCCAAGTTAAAGGACCTTGATAAGCCTTTAGTAGACACCGCAACCATCTACCAAGTACGCCGCGTGGTGAATCCCAAGGGGATTTACCGCAGTGTCGATAATTATAAGTCATTCCACGTGATGCTGAAACAATTACCGATGGAAAATGCAGAAAATTTTGAAACGTTCCAATCGGAAGGGCCGTGGAAGGCCTATGTCGTAAAAGAGGATAATGGAAAAGAAATCACGCTTTCGCGCGCCGGCGAATCTGTGGAAATTGTAGATCCGGACTACGGCAATGCCGTGTCCGGCAAGACGGGAAGCTTGATTGAATTCAATGTGAATTTTGCGCCAGGCACGCCGGGGAAGAACCGTTATGCCATCATCCGGGTGGAATATCACAACTATACCTGTCAACACCTGATTTTCGTGCGGCAAGGCGACGAACCCGACAATTTGATAGACAACGGTGCGAGGTGGTATGCCAAAAACATGAAAACTAAATCAGAACTGGCTTCTACCCCCTTGGACGAAGGTTCGCTGTTCAAATTCGGAAACTGGGACGCTCCAATCGACGCACTGAATAATAAAAACCCCAGAGAGCCTTGGACGTATATAAAGGAAGCGGATTTCGTATTACATCCGAAAGATGGCTTTACTATCGCAGGAAGCAATGAAATAAAGACCTGGGGAAGTATAACGAGTAAAGAGAGTACTGAGTATTTTGAAGATCCTATAAGTGGTATGCGAGTTGCGGAGGATAAAGATTATCGAGCATTGCTGAACAGTGATGATATAGAGCAAGGCTATGGCGTCCTCTACGGAGACGATGCAACGGAAACGGCCGACCATATCAATGATGTTTACGGCTATGACTATGAGCATAACAAGGAAGGACGCGGAATGAGAGGCTGTTTCGTATACAACAAAGAGACGGGCAAAAATCTCTTTTTCCCAATAGGTGCGTCCGGTTATGGACATAGAAAAGACAGTGAAGCAGGTATATTAAGATACTCCGCAGGTCGAACAGGGTACTATCCGTCACCTGGAGTAAATGATAGGCCTTTGTTTTATGACTTGTTCCGACGACCGGGAGCGGCATATTGGTATAAGCAGCAGGAGGGGACTGAGCTGGCCTGGGATATCAATTATTTTACTTTCGATTTCAACAATTTATCCATTAGTAGCTCAGGAAAAGGTGCTGATGCCTGTTTCGTGCGTTGTGTTGTAAAATAATAATGAATGTAAGACGCTGCCACCGGGAGTTGTTGTTTGTCTTTTTTGTGTTTTCATTTTAAAGTAACTACCTTTGCGCCTACTTTTATAAAGAAGCACATGAATGCAAAGAATAACTACGTCTATCATCTGATAGCCATTCTCATAGTTTCTATCTGGGGATTAACCTTTATCTCCACCAAAGTATTAATTAACAACGGGCTTACTCCACAAGAAATCTTCTTGCTACGTTTTGTTATCGCGTACATCGGAATCTGGTTCATTTCCCCTCGGAAACTATTTGCCAATTCGTGGAAGGATGAGGGCTGGTTGTTGCTAGGCGGACTTACTGGTGGTTCCATCTACTTCCTTACGGAAAATACGGCATTGGGTATTACACTTGCCTGCGACGTTGCTTTCATAGTCTGCATGACTCCGCTACTGACTACAATCCTCGCTTTACTTATTTATAAGAAAGAACGGGCTACCCCGATGCTAATCGGCGGCTCACTTATAGCACTGGCAGGTGTAGCCATGGTAGTCTATAACGGGCACTTCGTGCTGAACCTCTCTCCATTGGGAGACTTTCTTTCACTACTTGCAGCACTATCATGGGCATTCTATAGCTTGATTATGCGCAAATTGCTCAACCGGTACAACACCGTTTTCATTACCCGCAAGATATTCTTCTACGGTTTACTGACTATACTTCCCGCTTTTCTTTATTCGCCCTGGCAAGTCAATTTGTCTGTCCTCACCCAACCCGGTGTGCTACTGAACCTTCTATTTTTAGGAGTGATTGCATCGCTGGTCTGCTTCGTTGTCTGGAACATGGTCCTGAAACGGTTGGGAACTATACGTGCTTCCAATTACATTTATCTCAATCCGCTTGCAACAATGCTGGGTTCTGCTTTCCTGTTGAGCGAACCAATTACTTTTATGATGGTAATCGGTGCAGGGCTTATACTGGGAGGAGTATATCTGGCAGGAAGAAAGAAAACATAATATACCTTCCTTATTCTATCAGTATTTTAGCATATTTTCTCTATATTTGTCAGGTATTCATTTAATCTATTTATACCATGAAAAAACTTAACCGTGCACTTTTAGCGGGTGCTTTGGCTTTAGTCTGTACTTCCTGCCACAAAGTAACAGAAGCCAATTATCAAGTAATTCCCCTCCCCCAAGAGATGAATCTGACAAAAGAGACGCCATTCGAGCTAAATGGAAACACTACAATTGTTTACCCTGAAAACAATGAACTGCTGAAACACAATGCTGAGTTCCTGGCAGCGTATCTGGCGCAAGCGGCTATCGGCATCGGTAATCCCCCAACTCAAGCCACTGCCGAAGGAGCAGAAGTAAAGGAGCAAACCATCGTACTGGACATTGATCCTACCATCGAAAACAAAGAAGGCTATGTACTGACCGTAACTCCCAAGAATGTATTCATCAAAGGAAAAACAGAAAACGGAGTATTCTATGGCATTCAAACACTTCGCAAATCAATTCCCCCAACAAAGACCGGCTTTGAGAATATCGTTTTACCTACCGGAACCATTAAGGATGCTCCCCGATTCTCTTACCGTGGTATGCACCTTGATGTAGGACGCCACTTTTTCCCTGTCGAATTCATCAAAGAGTATATCGATCTGCTGGCTCTGCATAATATGAACACCCTTCATTGGCATCTGACCGAAGACCAAGGCTGGAGAATTGAAATAAAGAAATACCCCAAGCTGACGGAAATCGGTTCTATACGTAACCGTACCGTGATTGGTAAAAACACAGATGAATATGATAATACGCCATACGGTGGATTCTATACTCAGGAACAAGCAAAGGAAATAGTAAAGTATGCACAGGACCGCTACATTACAGTTATTCCCGAAGTAGACCTTCCCGGACACATGCTGGCCGCGCTAGCCGCTTACCCGGATATGGGTTGTACAGGTGGACCTTACGAAGTATGTCCGCGCTGGGGTGTTTTTGAAGATGTCCTGTGCATTGGTAACGAAAAGTCCATGCAATTCCTCGAAGATGTGATGACTGAAATCGTCGAAATATTCCCATCCGAGTATATTCACATCGGTGGAGACGAAGCACCGCGTACCCGTTGGGAGAAATGTCCCAAATGCCAGGCACGTATCAAGGCGGAAGGGTTAAAAGCAGATAAGGAACATACCGCCGAAGACCGTTTGCAGAGCTATTGCATGACTCGTATTGAAAAATTCCTGAATAGTAAAGGACGTCGTATTATAGGTTGGGACGAGATACTGGAAGGTGATGTTGCACCGAATGCAACTGTTATGTCTTGGCGTGGTTCCGAAGGTGGTATCAAAGCCGCACAAATGGGCCACGATGTGATTATGACTCCTAATGATTTTTGTTACTTTGATTACTATCAGTCTGCCGATCCTAAGGGTGAACCATTCGGCATCGGAGGCTACGTACCTGTAGAAAAGGTGTACAGCCTAGAACCTACCGCTTCACTTACCGACGAACAAGCCAAGCACATCCTCGGTGCACAAGCCAATCTTTGGACAGAATATATTGCCACGCCCCAACATGTAGAGTATATGATACTCCCTCGTATGGCAGCCCTTGCCGAGGTACAATGGACGCAACCCGAAAAGAAAGACTATAAGAACTTCGCCAATCGTCTGGCACAACTCATTAAGTTATACGAAAGAGATGGCTTGAATTATGCTAAACACATATTCGACATCAAAGCAGAATATACCTCCACCAAGGAGGAGTCGGAAAATAATAACGGAGCAATTGTAGCCGTGCTAAGCACAATTGATAATGCTCCCATTTACTATACACTGGATGGAACGGAGCCGACTACCGCCTCACAATTATATAATGGCACAGGAGTAGTCCTCAATCAATCAGCCGATTTTCGTGCCATTGCCATTCGTCCCGAAGGAAAAAGTAAAATGATTGAAAAGAAAATCTCTTTTAATAAAGCCACCCTCTGCCCTATCGAGTTGACCGGTATACAACCTGCTCCAAAGTACACCTTCGGGGGAGCTTCTACATTAGTAGATGGAATGGTTGGAGATGAAAACTATGCATCCGGTTCCTGGCTGGGATTTATAGACGGAGATGTGACTGCAGTTATTGACCTTGGCAACTCGGCCGCTGCAAATGCAGAACCAATAAAGATTAAACGTGTAGCCACTCATGCAATTGTAGACCTGAATTCCTGGATTATGGGAAGTACCGGTCTCGTAGTTTCCGTATCGGATGATAATAAAGAATTCCGTGAAGTAGCAAGTAAAGAGTTTCCTGCTGAAACCGATATCAATAAAAAGGAAATAGGAAATTACGAAGTAACCTTCGAGCCCGCAAATGCACGCTATGTAAAAGTTGTCGTCAAGCGTACACCAGCCCTACCCAAAGGACATGCAGGAGAAGGAAAAGTTCCTTTCCTGTTCATCGACGAAATCGAGGTTGAATAAGGAAACTGCTTTCCTGAATCAAACACTCCGTATATCAAAACTGGAAATAGATGAAGGGTTGTATCTCCGAGCTTTTCATCTGAATAACCAGGTAAACCATAACAATCATCAGTACCGCCTTTCCCAACAGAGGGAGGCGGATTACTGTCTTTGTACAAGCGCGTTCCCAGCTATCGGGTACAAAATGTAGGAAATAGCCTAATCCCATCAAAGCAAATACTTCCCAATACCCAGCCACCAGTTGCGGGAAAAGCTGCGGACGGAACGTAGTGAATATCTGCTTCAACATATCAATGGAAGTTGAGAAATCGGCATTACGGAAGAAAATCCAGCAGAAGCAAACAAAGTGGAATGTAATAAGTATGCCAAAGAAACGACGAATACCATGACTATGTTCTCCTTTCTTATGACCGACAATACTCATCCAAAACTTATGTAAAGCAAGCGCCACACCGTGTAACATACCCCAAAATACAAAGTTCCAGGAAGCACCATGCCACAAGCCGCCTAAAAACATCGTTATAATAAGATTGGTATATTGGCGGATTTTCCCTTTACGGTTACCTCCCAAAGAGATATAAAGGTAATCACGCAGCCAGCTGGAGAGTGAGATATGCCACCTACGCCAAAACTCGGTTATAGAAGCGGATTTATAAGGAGAATCAAAGTTAATATTGAAATGGAATCCCAGCAGAAGCGCAATTCCGATTGCCATATCACTATAACCGGAGAAGTCGCAATAAATCTGCAAAGCATAACCATAAACGCCCATCAGATTCTCGACACCCGAATACAGAGTAGGGTTCTCGAAAATACGCTCTACAAAATTGATACTGATATAATCGGAAATTACTGCTTTCTTGAAGAGACCGCTCATTATAAGAAAGATTCCTCTACCGAACATCTCATTGGAAACAAATAACGGACGGCGGATCTGAGGTATGAAGTCCTTGGCCCGTACAATAGGTCCGGCTACCAATTGGGGGAAGAAGGATACATAAAAAGCATAGTCCAGCAAATTAGTGAGCGGCTTTATCTCCTTACGATATACATCAATAGTATAACTCAGTGACTGAAAAGTGAAGAACGAGATACCCACCGGAAGGAAAATATCCATTGCCGTAAATGTTCCACCTGTCAGTGAAGCGAAGAAATCGCAAAGGAAATTGGTATATTTAAAATAAAAGAGTAACCCCAGGTTTATAAGAAGACTTACCACCACCCATGCTTTACGCCGCCAAAGTTTAGTGGTACGATCCATCAAACGGGCTAGGAAAAAATCACTGACCGTGACAACTGCAAGCAAAAAGAAGTAAGTTCCGCTACTCTTATAATAAAAGTAATAAGAAAACAGAGTGACAAACAATAACCGTGCCGTAGCACGTCGTTGCAACAATAGGTAAATCACTATAAAAGCTGCGAACAGCCAGAGGAAAATACCACTGCTGAATATCATCGGCGCTTGCGGATCGTAAGTGAAGATATCACGCAAGCGGTTCAAGTCTATATTCAATTCATCAATAATCCACATAATCATTATATGCTTTTATTAGAGCTTGATAGAAAAGTTCACCTTGCAACACATATCCTTCGGGCATATAGTGTACATGATCGGGACGCATCAACCCGGCTTCCTGCCAATTAAGGCATGCACGACGGATACCGCCAAGAGTTTCGTACATATCCCATACCGCCAAACCATTATCATCGGCATACTTACGAATTGTTTGCGCAGCTATAGTAGTGCGCGGATTTATTGAATAAGAACGGCGGCGGCGACGTACCCGGGTACTCTCGTAGGAACCGGGAGGAGTAGTCATCAACATGGGTACATCGGGCAAACTATCGCGAAGCATACGGACAAGATCATCCATCTGCTGGTAATGTAACCTTGAATTGTAGGAACGGTTATGGCTCTCATTCGTTCCAAACGAAAGTATAAGAAGGTCGGGATGCAGAGCGGCAATCTCCGCTACCCTATCCGGACGAGTAAATGTAACACAGAAAGCACCATTGATACCATTATCTGTATAAGCAAGTGTGCCAAACACTTTTTGCATTAATTCACCGGTAGTACGGGGAAAGATGTGCCCGCGGATATGGCTGTCGCCTATATGTACGATGCGGATAGTATCAGTAGAAATCCCCAAACGATTCATACGCAACTTCTCCCAAAAAGGATTAAGTATTCCTACACTATCTATCAACTCGTTCTCCTTCAGTTGTTGAAAAGCAACCGGAAATGAAAGACGAGGAACCGTTATTGTATCAGTACGTTGTGAATAAAGCAGAAGCGTATCACTATTCACTATACTTGCCTGTGACAATGGAGAAACGGGCAGCACATCTTGTCCATAAACCGATAAAAGGGAAAAGAGAAGATGTACAACGCAGCAAACTGTAAATCGTAAATTCCTACGGTTCCATTTCATAAGCACGCCTCCTGTCATATTGTTCCTTGCCATAGATCAGTGCATCATAAAGCAGTTCTGCCAGATGTTTGCCACCACGAAAATTAATATGTGTATAGTCATAATTAGCTAACGAAGGCTTTGCATGTACCATTCTCGCCATACTGCCCTCCCCGCCCATTGCTTCAAAAAGATTCCAAAAAGCAACGGCATTATTAGCAGCCAGGTTTTCCTGATAACGGACAAGGTTTTTAATGCCGGGCATAGTTCGCAAATCACCTTCTTCAGTCTTATAGTCCCGATCGCCTACACTGACTACAAGTATGCCAGCTTGCGGAAAGGCTCCTTTCATACGGTCCAAGGTAGTCTGCATACCGGCAATATAGCGATCATAATTCTTTCCCCGCTCAGTAGCAACATTCAAACCGAATTGCAGGATAATCAAATCGTATGGTCGTTGTTCATTAAACTCGTGCATCATCCACACCGGTACAGAACGAAGATTAAGTCCTGAACTTCCCCGCAATGAGAAGTTGTCTAATGCTATGCCGGAAGTTCCATCCATAGCAAGACCATAGAAAAGAGTGGAATCAGCACTTTCAACTGTCCAACGAACCGAACCGATATTACCATCCACACTCATTTCCTGTAAAGCTCCCGTAGGAGAAAATGTTTGGGTAGTTGCTTCTCCCCGGTTTACATTAACAGAAAGAGTTGTTTCGCCCCGATTGAAAAAGAAAATACTGGCTCGCTGGCAAGTATCCAGACGGGAAGCATAGGTTTTCTGCCCTTTCAGCTCAACATAAGCGCCTCCATTAGGAATAAAGTAATGGCCGGAAACACCCTGCTTACTTCGGTCGAAAAATACAGCATCCATCACAGAATGGCTTTGCCATCCACCGAAAGAGTGCCTGATCGTGGGGCGATAACCACTGGTCATAGAGGTAATCGTCAGGAAACCTACTCCACAACCGCCATATCGTTTTTGAAGCATCTCACGCAAATCAGCTGTCAGAATATCCGCCTCAATAAATGAATCTCCGAAATAAGCGATACGAACAGGACGGGGATTTTGGGATAATTCATCGAGTGCATTGTAGAACCGGGTCATACCACGCATGGTCGAGTCACTATAATCTTCGATGCAAGTCATTCCTGCACGGCAAGTATCTACAAAAGCTGGCTTTACTTTGGGCGGAGGAGGCAGCAAACTATCCGGCTCACTAACCGGTTCAGCTATACGACGTACATCGCCAAGAATATCGACGCGCCTCAACATATGATTCCCTATCGTAATTCCCGGTAACAGGTGCAACAGCAATAGTACCCCTACCATGATGAACACCAACAGACCCGTATATTTCAGAACATTCTTTTCCATAACTAATTCGGGCGCAAAGATAGGGAATAGACGGGATAATTCTTACTGCATAAAAAAGAATTATCCCCGAAGAGTATATCTTTTTTCTTCGGGGATAGTGTTAGTTATTAGTATGAATATAATAAGTTCATTGACATGAATAAAGTAGAATTACTTCGTGCCGAGAACATACTTAAAGGAATGCAAGCAACGAATGTCGGTGGATGAAGAACCAACATACACCTTGTATAATCCCGGTTCGGCTATCCACTGATGAGTTGTCTCATCAAAAAACTTGAGGTCATCGGTAGTGATATCAAACTCCACCTGAATAGTTTCACCCGGATTTACAGTAACCTTGGCAAAGTGTTTCAGCTCCTTAACCGGGCGAAGTACACTGCACTCAGGGTCGCCAATATAGAGTTGAACTACTTCTTTGCCAGTCATCGTGCCCATGTTAGTTACGGGTACAGTCACTTTAATCTGCCCCTTCTCATCCATCTCCTTTGCCGAAAGTTGCGATTTGCCATATTTAAAAGAGGTATAGCTCAATCCATGGCCGAAACCGAATAGGGCAGGGATCTTTTGGGTGTCATGCCAGCGATATCCTACCAAGATATCATCCTTGTACTCTTCCTCAGGACTTACTCCTACGTTGCGTTGATAATCGGTCAGAGAAGTTTCGCCCTCATTGCTTACATCAATGCCGGGATAAGCCTTCTCATCAAAGGCATGAGCAGAACAGTCACTTATTTTCACAGGAAAAGAGTAAGGGAGTTTACCCGAAGGATTCACTCTACCGCTGATGACATCAGCAATCGACGCACCACCCATAGTACCCAAATAAGAGATATGCAAGATAGCAGAAGCCTTTTTGATCCAAGGAATAGCGTAGGCATTACCACTGATGTTGGCAATCACAAGGTTGGGATTGGCTGCCGCAAGAGCTTCAATCAGTTCATCTTGACCGAAAGGCAGGTGATACGATTTACGGTCAGTAGACTCACAATCTTGAAAAGCATTCTTATTCAAGCCTCCCACATAGATAACGACATCTGCCTGACGAGCCTTAGCTACCGCTTCATTGCGCAAGGAGTCCATTACCGACTGCGGAATCTGTTCCTCGTGTCCGAAGAAAGGTCTGCCGCAAGTATAGCCATGCGCATAGTCAATCTTGTCCCCATATAGAGTGCGCAGAGCTTTAAGCGGCGAAATCATATCTTTCGGTTTCAATTCCGACGAACCGCCTCCATCGGTAAGGCAGCGAGTGGCATTATCACCTACCACCAAAATCTTCTTGTACTTATCAGCTTGCAAAGGAAGAATCCCATTGTTCTGCAAGAGCACAATAGATTCGTCGCCGATAGCTTTGGCTACATCGTAATGCTCCTGAGTACAGAGCGAACCGGAAGTCTTCTTCTGTAACAACGAAGTTCGGAAGGTCATACGAAGTATATTCCGGGCTTTGGCATCTACCGATGACATGGGCAATTCGCCCTTCTTCAGCATTTCCAGGTAAGGTACAGCCAAATAGTATCGATTATACCCCAAGCTGTTATCCGAGGTCAGGCCATTGGTGAAAGAACCCATCTCAATGTCAAGTCCGTTGAGAGCCGCTTCCTTGGTATCATGAGCACCTCCCCAGTCGGTAATAACACAACCATCGAAGCCCCATTCACCACGTAATATGTCATTTAGCAAACGCTCATTGTGACAGCAGTGCTGACCACGATACTTGTTGTACGCTCCCATAATACTCCACGCTCCTCCCTCTACTACAGCCTTCTTAAAAGCCGGCAAATAGATTTCGTAGAGAGCACGGTCGCTTACCTTGACATCGACTGTGCCGCGCCACTTCTCTTGATTGTTGAGTGCAAAATGCTTTACGCAAGCCGCCACACCATTCTTCTGCAATTCCTTAATATAAGGTACAACCATTACTCCGGCCAAATAAGGATCTTCACCCATGTACTCGAAGTTACGCCCGTTGAGGGGAGTACGGTAGATGTTTACACCGGGTCCCAGCAGCACATCCTTCTCACGGTATCGTGCCTCTTCGCCGATGGCACGTCCATAGAGTGCAGCCATCTCCGGGTTCCAAGTAGCGGCAAGTGCCGTAAGGGCAGGAAAAGCGGTAATAGAATCATTGGTCCACCCGGCATAATTCCAAGAGTCCCATTCAAACTCGTGACGAACCCCATGAGGTCCATCACTCATCCATACTTCAGGAATGCCCAAACGTGGTACGCCGGCTGATGAGAATTTGCTTTGCGCATGACAAAGTTTCACTTTTTCCTCAAGTGTCATACGGCTCAGTGCGTCCTCGACGCGCGCTTCGATAGGCGCGTCGAGGTTCTGATACAAAGGCACTTGCGCACCAATGCTTGTTGCTACCACTGAAAGCAATAAAATAATACAAGAAATCCGATTATTCATCTTCGTTTCTATTCTTTATTAAAGGTTATTCAATAGTTACCCTATCAACATAGTAGCCGTGACCTACACAAAGGAATCCGCTTTCGGCCTTAAACTTGTCAATAATAGCCTGCGTGATAATCAATGTGTAAACACCTCCTTCTGTAAACTCTATCTTATCCTCCAGACCAGTCCACCAGCCAGTAGCAAGTTGCATCTGATGATATTCTGCAGTAGGCTCGATAGAATAGCTGACACGCAAGATAGTTCCCGGTTTCACAGCGGTAATTACATCCAGAGGAATAAGGTTGAATGTTTTATTGGGATCACCATCGGGCTTATCCCATGACACGTAATGATGACCTTCCCACAATATCTTCTCGGAAGATATGCTCACCTTCTGTTCAGTAGCAACCTCGCCATTGGTATAGAACTGTACATTCTCACCACTCTTAGTTTTGCCCACCACCGTATACTCACCTTCGCCTAATTCAGGGCAAATCAGAGTGAGGGTAGATTCTGTTTGTTCAGTAAATTGAGTAACCTCTATATTATCCACTGTGATAGATGCAATAGCGTCAAGATTGATACCAGTCATTGTCCATGCGGCCGATGCAGCTGTATGATTGGCACCTGACGTAATCATAGCTGCCTTAGTAACTTTCACAGTATTGGCACCGTATTCATTACCTTGGGCATCGGTGAAGATAACCCGATAGTCTCCTTCGGCAAGTTCGGCAGGTACAGTATATTCTATAAACTCTTCGTCTTCGGCACTCACATAGTTAACGTCCGTAGCATTCACGCCATTGATAACGACACCTGAAACCTTGTTAAGGTTACTACCATAAAGAAGAGCTTTGTTACCGGGAGCTACAATGCGCTCAAAGGCTACTTCAGTAGCGCTGGGATCATCAGCCAAAGGATTCACCTGAATAAGACCTTCGCGATAAGTAGATTTACCAGTCTCGGTGGTAGCTAACACTTTAAGGTGATAAGTACCTGCTAAAAATTCCATCTCTATTTCAGTGCCAACAGCCACCTCTTTGCCATCAATGAGCCAAGCCACTGTGGTATAATCGGCGGGAGTTACAGTGAGTTTCATGGAAAAATTACCATCGCGATTGAAGTTAGCAACCACAGGAAGACTTCCATTGACACGATCAGGGAAAATAGGATCAAGAATGCGTGGATCATCATTGACCGTGGCGTACACCCCGTAAAGAGAGTACTGAACGTAAGCATAGCAAACAGTATGACATATATCTTTTTCATATTGATACTTAATTTGATGTTGAAATGAATTTATTGAACGTTGTTTTTATCCCACCATACAGGCGTATTCCAACTATTGTTACCTCCCATACGGCTCAGCGCCTCTTCGTAATTCTTCTTGTTGTACGAAGATTCAAGTACCGGATAACAAAGTCTAACAGGTATTTCCGCACCACCGGTAAGGACTTGACTGAAACCATAGCTGGCAGGTGATTTGAGCTGTGGATAATTAGAACGGCGCAAATTAGCCCAGCATTCCAGCGGATTAGTGAGATGCAGAATCCATGCCTGTGTGTTGATAGAGGCTTTCTTCTGCTCGGCTGTGTAACCAATGGAATTGTTATTCATATACTTATCGAATTCCGTATCGGTTACTGCATCACAACCATAGTTGTTTGTAAGAAAATCAATAGCATCACGTACACCTTTTCTGTAATACTCCTCAACCGAACCTGATACATTCCATCCCTTTAAAACAGCCTCAGCCAAAAGGAAATTCACTTCGCCCGAGGTAATAATCACACCAGGATTCTCACCTTTAAGGAAGTTGCTGGCCAATTTTGGTTCTGTTTCGGTATCCGCAGTAGTCTTATCAATAGCAGGATTCGTTTTCTGAAGTTCTTTTAAGAGATCACTCTCATAACTTGCAGGCCAAGGTTCATAAAAGAATGCACCCGGATCGCGCGGATGAGCCATGTCTTTAGCCAATACTTCTTCAGAAATATCAATACGCCCTTCGGTACTGGTTGAACTCATCGTCTTGTCGAAATAGAACCGAATGATGGCAGAGAAACGGGGATCACCGGTATTGAACAACTGATTATAAAGAGTTGAGCAGATAAAGCTAGGATTATTGAGAGGGTCGTTACCATACAGACGTTGCGACAGTGCATTGCGACGATAGTCAGAGTAGCTTTCACCACCAAAGCTAAAAGCAATATCCATATAAGGTATCAGTGCATCGTCAACAGCCGACGTAATAATACCGCCATCTGCTATCAAAGCTTTCTCAAACTCTTCTTGTGCCTTCTGCGGATTGGCATCAGAGATGCGCATGGCATAACGCAGACGAAGAGAATTGGCAAACTTTTTCCATTTGGTTATGTCACCGCTGTAAATCACATCGCCGGTAATACGGTCTTTGGCAGCATCAAGGGCAGTCACAGCAGCATCAAGTTCTGTGAAAAAGTCATTATAAATTTCTTCCTGTGTGTCGTATCTGGGAGTAAACTTACTCTCAGTAAACCCTTTACCGGCCTCAAAGTAAGGCACATCACCATAAACGTCAGTCATCAGTGACATCAGGTAAACACGATAGATGCGAACAGCAGCATTGATATTCACCTTTTCGGCATTGTCCATTGTATTGGCTTGCGCATCGGTAATATTCTTAATACTGTTCAAATAGAAATTTTTCCAGATATGGCTCATCTCATTAAGATCGAGCGTATGACGCCCTCCATAGTTGGTCGTATTCCAACATCCCATTAATTGCTGATTGAAAGCATAGATATAGCTACGGAAGGTTTCCACGACCTCTAAGTCACCATAAGTTTGCAATTGTGCAGTGGTGAGTTGTGCATTAGGATCAATGGTTGCAGCTTTCGAAGGATCGGTATTCATGTTCGTCATGTACTCATCGCTACAAGAAGCAAAAAGTAGGGTGCATACCACCAACACCATCGTGATATATGATTTATAATGTCTCATTGTATATCTTCTTTAATATATAAATAAAAATAGTGAGGTTTCTCTTAGAATTTCACATTAATGTTAAAACCATAGCTCTTGCGTGATGGCAGTGAGCCATACTCCATACCCATACCAGTAGTATTGTTATAGTTAGAATCCGGATCGATGTTAGGGATATTCTTCCAAACGATGAACGGGTTGCGGGCAACAAATGATACAGTCAGACCACTCACTAAGTTCTTCAACCAGATTTTAGGCACGTCATAGCTTAAAGTTATTTCGCGGCATTTCACATAAGAGTTATCGTAGATAAACATGGAGGGAGCGTTGCGGCAAACATTCATCCAATATTTCTCGGGATTAATGACAATATCGTTTTCACGGAAAGTACCATCGCCATTGTCTATCACACCCGGCGCAATGAATCCACCGGTGGGGATCCAATCGGGAGAGTCTTTGGCATAACCGGCAGCCTGACGGGCTTCTTCCGATTTGTACCATGCATCACGACCTTCCAAAGTAGCCATACTCTTACCTGTTTCATGTGCAGCACGAGCTGACATAGAATAAAGATCGGCACCTACTTTTACATCAAACACAGCAGAGAGTGAAAGATTCTTATAAGTGAAATTAGTGAAGACACCACCTGTCCAGTCCCAAGAAGCATTACCAAGTACGTGATTGCTCTTGTCGTACATAGGAAGACCGGTTGTTGGATCTATCAGTATGTCACCATTCTCGTTGCGACGGAAGTCAGGACCTACGATGGAACCAAAATTTTCGCCCACTTTAGCAGCAACCTGCACATCAAGCCATGTAGCTTTTTCCAGTTCGAACATATCCATATCGTCTACCAACTTCTTCACCTTATTACTGTTCTTCGAAAAGTTGAAGTTCAAATCCCAAGAGAAGTCCTTGATTTGGACAGGACGCGTATTCAATGCTATTTCAATACCTTTATTCTCAATTTCACCTGCATTAATCAAGCGGTAACCATAACCGGTAGACGAAGAGTTAGCCATACCCATAATTTGGTTCTTACTGAGTTGGGAGTAATATGTGAAGTCCAAACCGACACGGTTATTTAAGAACTTCAGTTCCAAGCCCAATTCCATTGAGTTAGTTTTAGTGGGCTTTAAGTCCTTGTTCGGAATAGTGCTGTTGCTGATATAGCCAATGGTATAGCCAGGATAAGTAAACTTGGATTTGGTATAAACTAACCCGAGTTGATAAGGATCAGTATCACTACCTACCTGTGCCCATGACATACGCACTTTACCGTAAGGAAGCGCATCACCTAACTTCAAAAGTTCAGAGAACACAAAGCTACCGGAGAAAGAAGGATAGATATACATATTATTTCCAATAGGCAAAGTCGAAGACTGGTCACCACGGAGGGTGGCATCAAAATAAAGCATATGCTTCCAACCCAGATTTACGGCGCCATAAACAGAGTTAATCTGTTTGCGGTAACTATAAGGTTCTACACTCACTTCATTGAAACTCATCAGAGCCACCACATCGCGAATTTTCATATCTTGGGCGGTAGTTACGATTGTCTGATTGTTTACCTTATATACATTGCCACCGAATGTAGCATTGAAATCGAAATCACCCCAAGAATTATTGTAGAGGCCCAAAATCTCGAAATTATACATACGGTTACGGAAGTTGTTGTTCTGCAAACGACCAGCTTCAAATCCCGGAGTAGTAGGAGCTTTAAAATCTTCAAAAGTAAACCAGTTAAGTTCGGCTCCGACCGTGCCTTGTACTTTCAGGTGTTGGTTGATGTTCCAAACAGCTTTACCATTGAAACGGAACAAATCTTTCTTTGAAATATTCGAATTCTTGTAAATATCCCAGTAAGGGTTTACATTGTAAGGGTCCATACCATTCCAGTTAGAATAGTCGCCATTGGCATCCTGATAGGTTTTAAGCCACTTTTGATCGTAAGTAGTAGCAAGTGTCATCAGGTTCTTACCGATATTAGACTTACTATCACCCAATGCAGGACGGTTTCTTACATCTTCGCGCGTGTAATTGGCGCTGAAGTCCAGATCAAATTTTCCGGCAACAGTATTAGCACGCAAATTGAAGATATCGCGGCTCATATGAGTCTTGGGTACGATATCCTTGTTTCGCATATCAGTATAGGTAAAGCGGATACCCGTCTTGCCATTATTTACACCGACAATAACACTATTGCTGGCAGTAAAACCTGTACGAAAGAAATCGGAAATATTATCGGGAATAATGAGGTATGGATGTTCTACACCATCAAAATACTTCAGCATATTGGAACCATCCGCTTTGGCGCCCCAACTCATGTTAGTGTTGGACACAGCATTGATTGGATAAGTACCATTACTGCCCATACCGTAAATTTGCTGAACATCATTCCATTTAGCTAACTGAGTATCAAAAGTCAACGTACCGTTATATTCCACGTTTACCTTATCCTTATTAGCTTTCTTGGTAGTGATCAGAATTACACCATGACTGGCACGGCTACCATAAAGAGCTGATGCAGCAGGTCCTTTCAAAACAGACATGTTTTCAATATCATCGGGATTGATACTGGAAATACCATCGCCAAGGTCAAAGCCACCATACGTTCCGGCACTACCGAAATTGGTATTATCCAAGGGTACACCATCTATCACATAAAGAGGTTGATTGTTGCCGGTCATTTCAGTGCTACCACGCAAGATTACACGTGAAGAACCGGAAGCACCACCAGCAGTCTGACTTACTACCAAGCCCGGCACCCGGCCTGCCATCGAGTTGATAACATTCGTTTCTTTGGCTTTTGTCAATGCTTCGCCTTGTACTTCGGCTACGCTATAACCCAAAGCTTTACGCTCACGCTTAATACCCAAAGCAGTTACTACCACTTCGCTCAACATTTTATTATCTTCTTCAAGAACAATGTTCAATGGAGCTTTGCCAGCTTTTACTTCCTGTTGTTTGTATCCTACAAAGCTGATTATTAAGGTAGCATTGGGATGGACATTCAAGCTAAACTTACCATCCATGTCAGTTATAACTCCATTGCTGGTTCCTTTTTCTACAATCGAGGCCCCTATCACCGGACCAGAGGCATCATTTACAGTACCTGTTACTTTAATACTCTGCTGTGCTACAGCAAAATTTTCCGGCAAAGCGGCTTTCACTTGCGGCAAACCTCCCCATAAGCATAGAGAAAGCGTACCACAGAGTAGTGTGTTTTTGCATTTACTTACTTTCATGACATTCATAATAAAATTAGTAATTCGATTTTCAGTCGGCGGGCAAAGGTCATGAAAGTATCTTTAACTTAGGTTTGAATCGCTACATACAAGGTTTGAATCGCTACATTTCCGTGCAAAAGTTTGATTTATTGCAGACTAATACTTTAAAAAGAAACATATTCGAGCTACAATTTTGAACATTTACCCTATTGGTGTACTTTTGTATCTCTTAATTAATACTTATAGAAAATGTACATTTGCGGGAAACAATCAATACAGATATTAATCATACTTTTTCTCACGCTACTTGTAACCACAGCTAATGCAGAAGAATATACCCAACGATTCTCTTGTACACAATTCGGCACCGAAGAAGGGCTAAGCAGTCAACGAGTCTTCTCAATTACTACAGATAAGTCAGGAGCTATATGGATAGCTACACTTGATGGTATAAACCGCTATAACGGACACTCGATGAAGAGCTACAATCTAGGAGAAAACCACAATTCATCCGATGCCTCCGGAAGCACCATTATGCTAACTACAGGTCCTGAGAACTCATTATATGCTTATAATAATGTAGGAAGAATCTATAAATACAATGCACTTACAGATCAGTTTGAACTTTGCCTTGATTTGGCAGAGCACATTCATGCCGGACTAGCTCTTGAATGTCTTTTTATTGACTCTCAAGAATGTCTGTGGATAGGATTAAGTACCGGACTCTATTACTCTCAACCGAATGAAGCACCCAAACTGATTGCTTCTGACTGTTCTGTAACACATATAACCGAACTGCCTCAAGGCGTTGCCGTAGGTACAACAGATAACCTTCGTATCTATTCTAAAGAAAGAAAATTGCTACATCAGTTCTGTTCTGGCACCCATATACAGAGCCTCTTGATACCTTCGGACAGTAATTCTTTATTAGTAGGTACTTTCAATGGTATAATAAAGAGTATCAATCTTAAAACCTGGCAGGAGCATTCCCCTATACTCAGTCCGCTTCCTCATACACCCATCCGCTCGATGATAGAAGTATCTCCGTCAACCATCTTATTGGGTTACGATGGTGATGGAGTATATATTTATAACCACTCAACGGGCAAGGTAGCTCCGCTCTTCACACGCGCCAACCGAATGCTTACTGCCATGGGAGTATATTCTTTATGCCGTGACCATGAAGATAACATCTGGGTAGGTACCTATGCAGGCGGTACATTTCTTATGATGCCCGAAGAAAATACCACTACCTTATTAAGACATCGCGAAGGAAGTGAGCCCTCCTTAGCCGACGATAACGTAAATGCACTCTGTGAGCAAAGTAACGGAGAATTATGGATTGCTACTGATAACGGAATCAGTATATACAATCCAACGACTAATCGATTCAGGCAAGCACTTGCAGGCAACGTAGTATTAAGCATCTCTGCCAACAGTGACGGCCTTATTGCTGCGGGTACTTATGGTAACGGAGTGTTTCTTCTCAACAGCCAAGGACAAGTTCAACAGCACTATATCAAAACAAACAGTGACTTACCCTCCAACTACTTATCAGCAGTATTGTTCGATTCTGACTGTGACTTATGGGTGGGTACTATGGATAATCAACTGATGCAACTGAATCATCACACAAGGCAGTGGAAATCTTATGATACAATGAAAGTACGCTGCATTGTTCAGAAAAACACCCATACGATAGCTATAGGTACAGTAGACGGATTAGTATTGATAAACAAGCAAACAGGGAAACAGGTTCATCTGTTAAAAGGCACCGCCAATCGAGGTCAAGACTTTAATGCTTTCATTCAATCAATCACATTTGTAAATGACAACCAGGCATGGTTAGGCACAGACGGAGGAGGACTTTATTTGTATGATCTGCAGACCACAGAGAAAAAGATTCTTTCTACCGACGACCGTCTTCCTTCTAATAGAGTGTGTGCATTACTCATTGACCATGACAATATGTTGTGGATAACCACAGACCATGGACTCGCCTGCCTGCCTTCACATCCGTCCATGCAAATATACAACCAGAATTTCGAGCATACGATGTCGAGAACTTACAACCGCTCGGCAGCTATTCGTTTATCCGACGGGCGTGTAGCATTGGGCAGCACTACAGGTGTACTTATTTTTAAACCCCACATCTCGCTGACTTCATACCCTACTCCACCATTACAGTTCACTGACTTCCGTATAGACAATATCGACATTAGCGAAGCCACGAACATGCGTCCGAAACTGATGCAGATGTTGGCAGATAGTACTGTAGTTTTATCTTACCGCCACAACTCATTCACGGTAGGATTCGAATCAATAAGCTTCCGTTATCAAAGCAATATCGTATACGAATATATGCTTGAAGGCTTTGATCGTGGATGGAACAGTCCGGGACGTAACGAGCAATTACGCTACACCAACGTGTCACCCGGTAAATATCGGCTCTATGTACAGTCGCGTAGCCTCAACAACGGAATCATTCTAAGTAGTCGGTCAGTTGACATCATAATCTGCCAACCATGGTGGAATACCTGGTGGGCATGGTTGCTATACATCATAACCTTATGCAGTATAGTCGCTATCATTATAAGGAGCAAGCAGCAACAACTGATGCGCCGTTATATGAACGAAAAAATCACTTTTTTCATAAGTGTTGCTCATGACATTCGTACACCCCTTACTCTAGTGAAAGCACCACTTGACGAGCTACACCATGACTCCACGCTGCATGATAGAGCGGCGCAGGCTGTGCAACTGGCACGTTCAAACCTGGACAAGCTATTAAATATGCTATCGCAACTCTTGGACTTTGAGCGCATGGAACATCCCAATATGAAACCCCGGATAGAGGCTGTATCACTAAGTCAAATCGTTGGTGAACTTGTAATAGCCTTTCAACCTCTTTGCCAGCAAAAGAACCTCACTTTAAAAACGAATGAAATTGATAATAACCTATATGTATGGGCTGACACCAATTTGCTAAACCGGATATTAACCAATCTTCTGTCAAATGCCATCAAATATACTTCGGCAGAAGGGAATGTCGGCATCCGTGTGAAAGCTGAAGGCGATAAAATAAAAATAACAGTGGCTGATACAGGTATCGGTATCTCTTCTAAAGAGCAAAAGAAGCTGTTTACCAGTTTCTTTCGTGCCAGTAACGCCATTAATTCGGGGGCATCGGGCATTGGTTTGGGATTACTACAAGCCAAACGGTTTGCCAGCCTGCTGAAAGGAGATATCAAATTCACCTCCACTGAAGGTAAAGGTTCCGAATTTACACTTATCCTCAATAAGGTTACAACCGCTATTTCCACCCACAACCACTACTCGGAAACCACTGAAACAGCCGAAAATGTTGCATCGGGTGATTCTGACAAAGATCTTCTACTCATTGTTGAAGATAATGACGAACTGCGTCGGTATATGCGCCAACTCTTCGAACCTCTTTATCGGGTGATAGACAAGTCCAACGCAGCGGAAGCACTTGAATGTATGGAAACTCAATACCCCAGCTTGGTATTGACCGATGTAATGATGCCCGGCATGCAGGGAGACGAAATGTGCCACCGAATAAAAAGCAACCCCACTACCTCGGGTATACCAGTGATACTTCTCACTGCCAAGACATTTCAAAAAGCTATCATAGAGGGGCTACAAAAAGGAGCTGATGATTACATAGCCAAACCTTTCGACATAGACGTACTTAAAGCTAAAGTTCAGGCACAGATAGATAACCGCAAACGTTTACGTCAACACTACACTCAAATTGCTTTACAACATACTCTTGCAGACTCAGCCAACAAATCTGCTTCCGGCAAAACAGTAGAAAAGACGACGGTGCAAGATATAGCAAGTATTCCTAATGATGCTGATAGTGAATTTGTAGAAAAAGCTACCCGAATCGTAAAGGAAAATATAAGTAACCTTGAATTCGATATTGATCGACTTTGCCGCGACATGGCTATGTGCCGTACCCTTTTCCACGAACGGTTAAAAGCACTTACCGGACACACACCGCAAGATTTTATCCGCATGATTCGCCTTGAACACGCGGCTGCTTTACTGTTACAGGGAATACCGGTAACAGATGTTTCGATTCATGCAGGTTTTGCCAATGCCAAGTATTTCAGTACTTTGTTTAAGAAGTATTTCGGTGTACAGCCCAGCCGCTATATTGGTAAAAATGAAGAAACAAGCTGATGCGTAGGATTTCAAACCCAGGTATGTGAGTATTCAAACCTTGCATAGTCTTGTCATTGCTAACTTTGCTGACATAAATCCAATACCTATATTATTTATGATCAGTAAGTTTATTTCCTTAAAGAGAGTAATGGCATTATTATTGACTGTTACTGCCTTATCCTGCTCCTCCTCAAACAACACTACAGAGGAACTGTCCTATCTAAATTTGAAAAGTGTATCAACCAAAAGCCTCACGGCTAGTGGTGGCGAAACAATTATCAGCGTATCGTCGTGGCCCATAGCCACAGCGCAATCGAACGCCGAGTGGTTAACACTTAAATCGACTACTTCACTTGACAAACTCACTTCGTTTGTATTTACGGCGCAAGCAAACGAGGGAGATGCCCGCGAGACAACCATCACCATTACAGCCGGAGAAAAGAAAGAATCCGTAACCATCAGCCAAGCAAAAAACAATAAACCTGAAAACAAACCCATAGATGAGAATCTGCCTGCTGTAAAAATAGCCAAAGAGTTAGGACTCGGATGGAACTTGGGCAATCAGCTTGATGCCTACGCAAACGAAGTAGCTAACGAAACTTCATGGGGCAACGGCTTGGCCACACAAGAAACATTTAACAAAGTGAAAAGTGCAGGGTTTACATCAGTACGTATCCCTATAACCTGGCTGGGCAAAGTAGGTGAAGCTCCCGAATACCTCATTAATTCTACTTGGCTGGACCGGGTAGAAGAACTAGTGGGTTATGCCGAAAATGCAGGACTGAAAACGATTATCAATATTCACCACGACGGCTACCGGCACATCCATGAAGACGGTCGTGTGGAAAGTCATTGGCTAGACATTGTGAAAGCCGCGAAAGATGCAGCCGCAAACAATGTTATCAAAGCGCAAATCAAAGCCATGTGGACACAAATTGCCAAACGTTTCAAGGATAAAGGAGACTTTCTCATCTTTGAAGGACTCAACGAAATCCATGATGGGAAATGGGGTTCTACCAGTAACACAACCGATAGCAGTACACAATATGCCATACTCAATGAATGGCAGCAAATTTTTGTTGATGCAGTACGTGCGACTGGAGGAAACAATGCCAATCGCTATTTAGGTATCAGCGGTTATTGTACCAACCCCGATCTCACGATGAAACATCTGAAACTCCCTACAGACCTTACCAAAGACCGTCTATTGGTATCGGTTCACTACTACGATCCTGCCACTTTTGCGTTAGAAGACAAATTTGCCGAATGGGGGCACACTGGTGCCGTGGGCAAAAAAGAAAGCTGGGGAGATGAAAACCATTTGAAAGACATCTTCAATGCCCTGAAAGTGACTTATGTAGAAAAAGGAATACCAGTATATATTGGTGAAATGGGATGCGTGCATCGCAGTAACAGTCGTTCCGAAGCATTTCGAAAATACTATTTAGAATATGTATGCAAGGCTGCCCGCACCTACGGCATGGCTGTATTCTATTGGGATAACGGAAACGCAGGTTCAGGACGCGAATGTTCCGGATTGATGAATCATGCCACAGGAATTTTTGTTAATAACGGAAAAGACATAGTGAATGCAATGGCAAAAGGATACTTTACCAATGATGCCTCATATACTTTGGAAACTGTATATAATAGTGCTCCGTAATAAAAACGATTAAACAAGCGTAATAAGAGAAGAGGGCATATCAGTTTTTTGATATACCCTCTCTCTTCTTTATAGTTTTCAGAGATTTTACTCTATATTCGACTTAAATTGTCTTTTCAATATTCCAAACGAAAGCGCGAAGCCCCAACTGCTCTGTCTGCTTATCCATTTCGTGCAGAACTTTCAACAGCGGATCAACCCTTTCATCCTCAACCATCGCCAAGATTGCCGAGCACATAGAAGGCCATGCATGACTACCGTAATGCGGGTCACCAGTCTTGGAACCGCGTCCGCGTACCTGTTCCCAATAAGTGAAGCCACGGCAATTCAATCTGTCCAGTGTGGCAATGATGCGTTCATAATACGCTTGGTCGAATGTTATTAATACAGATTTCATATCTTACTATTCCTTCCTTTTTACTTGTTACTTTTTAATAATCTCATCCTTATGGATATCGAAATACTCCTGCATTTCACGGTTCTTACGATTCTTACGGCGCTGACGTTTAACTCCTGTACCGGCAAATACACAGTACATAGTCGGCACATAGATCAAAGTAAGGATAGTAGATACCGAAAGACCACCAATTACAGCAATAGCCATCGGACGCCACATTTCAGCTCCCTGTCCCTGGTCAATGGCCATCGGAATCATACCGAGGACGGTTGTTGCCGTAGTCATAAGTACCGGACGAAGACGGCTCCTACCTGCTGTTATTACTGAATTAATAATCGATTGCCCGCGCTCACGACACAGAATAGTGTAGTCAATAAGCACAATACCGTTCTTCACTACAATACCAATCAACATGATGGCTCCCAAAAGGCTCATTACACTCAGTGTACTGTTGGTTATAAATAAAGCAAGGAGTACACCACCCATCGCAAAAGGTACGGAAAGAATAAGAATGAACGGATAGGTCAACGACTCAAACTGAGCCGCCATTACAATAAATACCAGCACGAAGATAAGTATTGCCAACGTTCCCAAATCACGGAATGAGTCTTGTTGGTCTTCATACGAACCCGATATCTGAACATTCACTCCCGCAGGAATCTCTATCTTGTCGATAATCTTATTACCGGCTGCAACTACATCACCTAACGGAGCACCCGAAATAATGGCAGATACAGTTACAATACGCTCGCGGTCCTTACGCTCGATAGTAGGAGGTGCAAAACGCTCAACCACTTTGCCCAAGTCCTTAATACGGATAGCTTCGCCTTTATTATTATATACAAGGATGTTCTCAATACTTTCCAAACTAGTACGATACTCAGGAGCATAACGCACCTTAATATCATATTCGTCACCATCTTCACGGAACTTGGAAGCAGTGGCACCATTGATACGATTACGCAGATAAGAAGCGGCAGTAGCCAGATTCAGTCCGTGCAAAGCCAGTTTCTCGCGGTCGAAATCCACCTGATATTCAGGTTGGTAGTCACTACGGCTGATGTTGACTTCGGTCACACCCTTCACTTGAGACAACTCGCGCTTCATGCGGGCAGCTACACTGTCAGTTTCAGTCAGACTATAGCCGTAGATCTCGAAGTCGGCAGAAGCTTGACCGGACATACCGCCGTTACTACCTCCAAGTATTACCTGCGCTTTGTCAAATTCAGGATAAGCTTTGAGATCTTCACGCATCAAATCACAAATTAATTCCAGACTACGTTCACGATCTTCAGGGTCAGTCAAACTGATATTAAAGTCAATGATATGTGGACCATTCTCTTGCATAGATGCCCAAGTATTATCTGAATCAGCCTGACCTACCGTATAGTTGCAGACTTTAAACTCGGGATATTCCTTCATCCATTGTTGTGTCAGCTTGTTAGCCAGTTCTTGCGCCATCTCTTTACGTGCACCGATAGGTAACTGCAACTTCACAGCAATACGGGCATTATCTTGTGCCGGGAAAAATTCAGTACCAATGAATTTTGCCGAGAACATACTCGCAATGAAGAACAGCAAACAACCTAACAGCACTAATCCACGGTGACGAACAGCCCAGTTTATCATACGGGCATACCAAGCATCAAGGCCATCAAGCCCTTTCTCAATAGGTCCGTACAGCAATTTGAAAGTCTTAGACTGTTTCTTCTGCAATCGAAGCAATTGTCCGCAGAGCATAGGTGTCAATGACAAGGCAGCCACAGTCGAAATAAACATAATCACACACATCATCCATCCCAACTGTTTGAAAAGTACTCCGGACATACCGGTTACCATCGTCAATGGGAAGAATACGGCAATCATGGTCAAAGTAGAAGCAACTACCGAGATAGCTACCTCATTCGTTCCATGTACGGCTGCCTGCTTGGGTTCGGAACCTCGTTCGATGTGCGTGGTCACGTTCTCCAAAACTACAATGGCATCGTCCACCACCATACCAATGGCTATGGATAAGGACGAAAGAGAAATGATATTAATCGTATTACCTGTGATAGCCAGGTAGATGAACGAAGCAATCAATGAAAGCGGAATCGTGATACAAATAATCAATGTAGCACGCCAACGTCCCAAGAACAGGAATACCACAAGCACAACGAACAGCAACGCGTACATTACCGTCTCCGTCAAACTGTCTATTGTATTCAAGATATTCTCGGAAGTATCTACAATTACACCCAGTTTCACATCGGCAGGCAAATTCTTCTGCAAGCGTGGAAGAGCTTTCAGAACTTCTTCCGAAATCTGTACAGAGTTGGCACCCGACTGTTTCTGAACGATAATCATAGCACCCTGTACGCCATTATTGTAGGTTTCCTGTGCACGTTCTTCTACAGTATCTACCACCCGTGCCACATCACGCAAATACACCGAAGCACCATTATAGGTACCCACGACTATATTATCCAGCTGGCGGCTATCATTGAACTCACCTTCCACACGTAGCGAATAGGTTTCGTTACCAATATCAAAATTACCACCCGGCACGTTTTTGTTTTCTGCACCGATGATAGAGCTGATTCCCTCGATTGTCAGATTATAAGCTTCCAACTTAATAGGGTCACAATATACCTGGATTTCGCGTTGCGGCGCACCACTAATAGATACTGTACCCACACCCGGAATACGCGCCAAAGGATTTACTACTCCGTCATCCAGAATTTTATAGAGTGCCGACTGGCTCTCATTGGCTTGTACAGATAACATGACAATAGGAATCATGTCCGTACTGAACTTAAAGATAATGGGCGTCTCTACATCATCGGGAAGCATAGAACTGACCATGTCCAACTTGTCGCGTACGTCATTGGTCAGCACGTCTATATCTTCTCCAAACTCGAACTCCAATGTAATCAGAGACATATTCTCAGAGGAACGTGAAGTGATATGCTTCAAGTTACTAACTGCATTCAATGTATTTTCTAATGGACGGGTCACATTATTCTCAATATCCGATGCACTGGCACCCGGATATGCCGTCATTACCATAATCGTATTTGTATCAATATCCGGATACAAGTCGATAGGCAATTTGGACAAAGAGAACAGACCAAATATCACCACTGCCAGGAAGCAGAGGGAGGTCATAATCGGCTTTTTTACCGCACCTTCGTATAAACTCATATTCTTTTATTATTATTTTTCCACTTCTACTTCACTGCCATTAATCAGACGGGTATGTCCGGCAATAACTACTTGCGAGGGGTTAGGTACACCGGAAATCAGCTCGTACTCCGCACCCATGCGACGACCTAGTTCTACCTTATTATAAGATACTTTACCATCTTTATAAACGTAGACATAACGGTCGCCGGAACCGGCTTGCTTCACGATGGCAAGGTCGGGAACGACCACATTCTCTTTCGTGCCGAAATCCAAAGTAGCACGGGCAAACATACCCGGACGCACTTTCTGATCTTTGTTAGCCAGTTTTATTTCAACCGGGAATGTACGTGTTGCAGGATCAATAGTAGGATAAACAATACTTATGGTACCGTCAAAAGTTTCATCACCATATACATCCAGCTTAACAGATACGGGAGTACCCTTCTTTACCTGAGTAAAATATGTTTCGGAAACGTTAATCAGCAATTTCACCGGAGTAATTTGCTCTACTACCAATACCGGATTACCACCGCTGTACATATCACCGCTGTCATAATTACGTGCAGTCACCACTCCACTGATGGGGCTCAACAATGAAGTGTTCTCCAATAAATTAGTATAGGCTGTCTTCTTTACATCCAAAGCCATCTTGGCAGCATCCCACTCTGACTTGGAAGCTCCGCCTACCTTATATAACTCGTCCATACGTTTGAATTCTATCTCCTGATTGTCCAACTGGAACTTGGCCTGCTTCAAATTGGCAGCATCCATACTTACCACCTTCTGGCCTTTCGTTACACGATCACCAACTTCTACCCAAATCTTGTCAATACGAACCGGAGATGATGGTGCGATATTATTCTTTACTTCAGCCTCTACCGTTGCAGTATATTCCTGAATTTGTTCTACCGGACGTGCCGATACATCTGCTAACTTTACTCTTGGCTTGTCATCTACCTTGTCTGTAGCTACTTTATCCTTACCTCCGCTACAAGCCCCCAGCAATACAACAGCTAGCAGGGCAATTAATTGAAAACCTTTTTTCATATCGTTGTTCATCGTTTTATTTCTACTTATTAATTGTATAATCATTTCCCAGTATCTGGTCAAGATCGGCTTTAGATACCAGATAGTCATAAATTGACTGATTGTAAGTAAGCTCCGCTTCAGTGAGCTGTACCTGCGAAGTATTCAGTTCGAGAACCGTACCTTTGCCCACTTCATAACGCTTACCGGCAATTTGTACTGCCTTCTGTGCCTGCATCACGTTCTCGCGATTGCTGACAACCTGTTCGGAACTGGCAGCCATATTGTTCTGATAGCTGGTTATCTGCATATTCAGTTTACGTTCCGTATCCATACGATTCTGTTCCAACTGGCTTATTTGGATGCGGTTCGATTTCAACTTAGTGAAATTACTAGCCTTGTATAAAGGGATGCTCAGACTGAATACCAAAGAAGAACTGCCTCCCCAGTTATAATTGAATAAGTTCCAATTATCATTATACAAAGACTGATATTGATAAGAATAGTTCATACCCAATGTCGGCATGAAATTAGTACGTAACGACTTTATGTTTTGTTGAAGCATCTTCCGGTTCAAGTCCAATTGCTTCATGGTAGTATTATTGTCCAGCGTAGCATTGGGCTGTTCTAACTCATTGGCAAACAAGGAAGTTTCATAATTAGTCAGATTGTCGTCAATCATGATATCCACATCGGCTGTAACTCCCATCAAAACTTTCAATTGCAATTTAGATAGTGTTACGGCATTGCCTGCAGAAATTACATTAGGCTTAATACTGCGCATCTGTACCTCTGCACTAATCTTGTCGAACTCACTCACAGCTCCCTGCTGGTACTTGGCATTGACGATATTGAAATTATCTTCAGACAATTTATAACTCTTTTGTAATACGTCGTAGGAATCCTGCGACAACATCAACTGATAATATGCTTTCGTCACCTGATTCACCAAATCTTGTTTGGAAGCACGGGATTTCTCCACTGCCAACTCAATATCCGTCTTCGTCATCGACATAGCCCGATACACACTAGGAGCAAAAATAGGCAAACTGATGTTTAGTACACCACTTACCGTATTAGAATTGTCCATACCCATCTTGAAAGATTGTCCTCCAAGATTCATCTGCGCGGCAGAAATCGTGTGATTCCACGTTCCACCAATACTTGCTTCAGGTAGTAAGTTTTGCCAAGTCTCCTTGTGCGTCACCTTCTTTAAAGCAATTTCCTCCTGCGCCACCTTAATGGTAGGATTATCGCTCAAAGCAATTTCTATTGCTTTGTCAAGGTTCAAGGTCAAGGTTTCTTTAGCCTCTTGTGCATGTGCATAACCACCAATACACAATATCGTGGCTGCTAACAATACCCTTTCCGCCAAAAATTTCTGCATCTTCATAAAAATAATAATAGCTAGTTTGTTACTTATTGTTTCTTTCACCGTTAAGAACTTGTTTCTTACGGTATTCCCGAATAAAACTTTCTAGTTCAGCCGCACCTCGCTCAGTAGAGACTCCTCGCAAAAATGTGAACATAATCGATTCATAAACTTCTAAAAAGGAATATTGATTGCAAAGTTCCGTGTGCATCAACGAATCCAGCTGCTCGCGCACCAACATACTGACAATAGCAAAATTCACATCGGCACGGAAGATGCCTTGTGTCACTCCTTCTTTAAAGAAATTGATAGCTTCTTCTGAATTGCGATTATGATCTTTCTTCATCAGTTCATAAGCTCTTGGATATTTCTTTATATCCTCAAAAAACTTTTTATTAGTAGCGTGGAATTTTTCAATGCTCCGTTGGTAGCATTTCAATAAGACTTCGAGTACATTGGCAGAGTTAGCCAATACTTCTTTCAGAAATACTTCAGCTTCCTCTCTTCCCCTCTGAATACATTCTTCGAGCAGTGTTTCTTTATCAGGAAACACTTCGTAAAGCGTACGCTTAGAGATACCTAGGGATGCAGCGATATCATCCATAGTAATGCTTTTGATACCATGTGTAGAGAATGACACACGGGCAGTTTCAAGTATTCGTTCTCTTAGCTCCAACCGAGCAACAGGTTGTTTTGCATGTTCTCCCATTTCTTCCTTTTTTTAAAACCAAAAACAGATCACAATTATTCTTTATCGGAATAAAACGGGACAAATATAGAAAGAAAACTCAATTTCCCAATCGAGTTTCCTTTCTGCTATTAAAAGATTAATGATTATTATACTTCCGGTAGATTTATTAGGCAGGTATTAGTAGTCAATCTTTGTCCGGTTAAGAAATGCTACTGTTTTATGAATCTCTTTATACATCACAATATCGTCTTTTACAAAAGGAACTTCTTTACGATAGGCATGCAGAAAACGTTCCAAAACAGGAGAAGTCTTCAATGGACGGCGAAAATCTATACCTTGGGCAGCATTCATCAGTTCGATGGAGAGTATATGTTCCAGGTTATCCATAATGCGATAAAGTTTTGTAGCAGCATTGGCCCCCATACTTACATGGTCTTCTTGCCCATTGCTGGAAACAATGGAATCGGTACTGGCGGCATAACAGTACATCTTATTCTGGCTCACCATGGAAGCTGCGGCATATTGCGGTATCATAAAACCGGAATTCAGACCGGGGTTAGCAACCAAAAACTCGGGTAATCCGCGTAAGCCCATGATAAGCTGGGCAACACGCCGCTCAGAAATATTGCCCAATTCAGCAAGTGCAATCCCTAGAAAATCATAAGAAATGGCAAGCGGTTGACCGTGGAAGTTACCACCGGAAATGATACGGTCTTCATCTGGAAAAATAGTAGGGTTGTCCGTAACCGAATTTATCTCAGTCAGTAAAACAGAGGCTACGTAATGTATGGCATCTTTTGTGGCACCATGCACTTGAGGTATACAGCGGAAAGAGTAAGGGTCCTGTACATGTTGCTTGGGACGGGATATAATTTCACTGCCTTCGAGCAAACGGCGGAAATTATCTCCAGTCTCTATCTGTCCTTTATGAGGACGGATTTGCTGGATACAATCCATGAAAGGATCGATACGTCCATCAAAAGCTTCGAGAGAGAGGGCGGCTATCAAATCGGCTTTCTTAGAGAGGCGGAAAGCTTTGAGGATGGCAAATACGCCATTGGCACTCATAAACTGTGTACCATTGAGTAGTGCCAACCCTTCTTTGCTCATCAACTTTACGGGTTCCCAACCAAATTCATCGAGTACGCTGATAGCTTCGCGCTTCTTTCCTTTATAGTTTACATCGCCCACGCCAATGAGGGGCAGGAACAAATTGGCAAGGGGCGCCAAATCTCCTGAAGCACCTAATGAACCGCGGTCGTAGACAATGGGCATCACATCGTTATTGAAGAAATCAAGAATACGCTGTACAGTGATAACCTGTACGCCGCTATGTCCCAAAGAGAGTGCATGAGCTTTGAGCAACAGCATCAACTTGATAATAACGGGACGTATTTCCTCGCCCACGCTGCAAGCATGACTTTTAATGAGATTTTCTTGCAAAGTGCCCAATTCGTCGGATGAAATACTCTTAGAGCACAAAGAACCGAAACCGGTAGTGATTCCGTAAAGAGGCTCATTGGATTCGGCAATCTTCTGATCCAGGTAATCGCGGCATTTTTGTATACGCTGCTTGGCTTCGGGAGCCAATTCAAGCTTCAGGTTTTCGTTGATGATACGTTCAATAAGGTCGAAGGTAAGCTCACCTGACCCGACATAATAGACATTATTCATACTTTCAGCTCTTGATTGATTTCATCCAACAATTCTTTTTCTTTTGCACAAGCAAGATGTTCCAATTCATCCGCCTCGGTTTGAAGCTGGGCTACGAACTCTTTATCTTTCAATGAGCCTAAATTGATGCGAACATTCATCAACGCCCCCAGCACGGCAGAGCGGGCAGACATCATAGCCACACAGGCATCGGTCACGGCATTGCGATTGCCAAGGCGTGCCACATCCATAATGATGGTCATTAGTTTGAAGGCATTGCGTGCCACCTGCATGGGTACAAGTGCTGCATATTTAGTGGCTTCCTGAATAGCTGCGCTACGAGCCGCTTTTTCCTCATCAGTAGCTTTAGGCATCTTGAAGCAGGCAAATACGCTGTCGTATGCATCCGAATCGCGGTCTATATCGGCAATGAACATTTCTTTTTGCTGTAGAGCTACCTCCGAGATATACTGCATCAGTTCTTCATGGGGTTCGTACCCTTTCTTTCCAATAGTGAGATTAGCAACCATAGCGGCCAAAGCAGAAGCTATGGCACCATTCAGTGCAGCAATGCTTCCACCTCCGGGGACAGGATCGCTTCCTGCTACTTTATTCAAGAATTCTTTTACTGTTAAATCGACTAACATGGTATTTTGATTTATGATTTTAGATTTATGATTTATAGTACAGGATGAATCACCCCTTCTTTAATGGTAGTATTCACACAATTCATACCTATATAATAAGGTAGAAAATGATAGTTTTCTGTATTCAGAAGTACAAAATCGCCTTTCTTGCCTACTTCAATGCTACCGATACTGTCTGCACGGTTCAATGCGGCAGCACCGTTCAAGGTAAGTGCAGTAATGGCTTCTTCGATACTTAGTTTCATATAGATGCACGCTAAAGCGAAGGTCAATGGAATAGATCCGGAGAAGCAGCTGCCGGGATTGAGATCGGTAGCAAGAGCTACGGCACAACCGGCATCAATCATTTCGCGTCCGCGGGCGTATGGCTCCTTCAAGGCAAAAGCGGTCAAGGGGAGTAGGGTCGCCACCACGTCTTTATCAGCCATAGCACGAATATCGGTATCGGAAGCATGCAGCAGATGATCGGCCGAAACGGCAGAAAGTTCGGCAGCCAGTCCGGCACCGCCTAAAGGTACTATTTCGTCGGCATGGAGTTTCAAGGCAAATCCCATTTCCTTGGCAGCAAGCAGTAGGCGACGGGACTGTTCGATGGAGAAGACACCTTGCTCACAAAATACATCGCAGAACTCCGCCAAGTTATTTTGGGCAACGACCGGCAGGATTTCTTGAATGAGATAATCGACATAATCGTCCGTGCGTCCTTTGTACTCTTCGGGAACGGCATGGGCACCAAGAAAAGTCGATACAACATCCACCCGTTTGTGCTCGTCATTATTCAAACTGCGCATCACGCGAAGTTGGAGAAGTTCAGTTTCCCTGTCCAGACCATAACCGCTTTTACCCTCTACGGTAGTCACACCCATGGCACTCATTTGCTTCAGAAAGCCTTCCGCCTTGCCACGCAACTGGATGAAATTACAAGCACGAGTTGCTTTTACCGTGCTCACGATTCCTCCCCCACGTTCCATGATAGACATGTAGCTCTCCCCTTTCAGGCGCCAGGAAAACTCCTCGGCACGCTCACCCCCAAAGACAAAATGGGTATGCGAATCTACAAATCCCGGCAATAAGCATTTGCCACGGGCATTGTAGTGCCAATAGCGCTGGTAGTAACCGTCGCGTTCCTCCCCACGGTTTGCACCTACGTAGGTAATGATACCGTTGGTAACTTCTACCGTAGCATTATCCAATATGATAAGTTCGGACATTTCCGTTCCCCTCCGGGCGGTAAAGCCTATCGGGGTAACGACGCGGGCATTAAAGATGATAAGGTTTTCTGTCATAGTAACCTGATTTCTAATTATAACTACTCCATAATTCTTGCTTCCAACACTTGCTGCATAGAAAAGTTCTCCAAGCCCAAGTAATAGGACGCAGTATCAATCAGCGCTTCCATAGGTACAAGCCCGATGATTTCACTCCCCACAATACTCACCCCGTAACGGCGGGCTTCAATGCGCACCATTTCGAAAGCACGGTAAAGGGCTGTATGAGTATAGTCCGTCATGTTTATGGAGACTTGGGTAATGCCCCGATCTTTCAATTCCACGCCCATGGCTTTGCAATAACGCAAGCCGCCACCGATGAAACGGATTTTCTTGGCTATATCGTGGGCTATCTCCAGATTAGGAGTACTGAGATTGACATTATAAGCTACCAAGGGCATACGAGCACCGATAGCTACCGTACCGGCAGTGGGATGTTTCTCGGCAGGCCCGAAGTCGGGTTGCCATTCCGGTTGTTTTATCTTTTCTCCCATGCCTTCAAATTCACCCTTACGGATAGCAGCAAGGTTTTCACGATACGGTGCGGAAGCGGATTTCTCGTACAAGAAGACGGGTAGATTGTAACGTTTTGCCACTTCCGCAGCCACTTCTTTGGAAAGGGCAACAGCTTCTTCCATCGTTACATTCTTGATAGGTATAAAAGGTACTACATCCACCGCTCCCATACGCGGGTGCTGACCTTTATGAGTATTAAGGTCGATAAGACGAACTGCCACGCCAATAGCTTCGAGCACTGCTTCGCGAAGCGGTTCTGGCTCACCCACAACCGTAACGACCAAACGATTATGGTCTTCATCATTACTATAATCCAACAACTTTACCCCCTGACGGGCACGGAAAGGAGCTACTATCTCGTCTATCTTTTTCAAATCGCGTCCTTCACTGAAGTTAGGTACGCATTCAATAATTCTATTCATCGCTTTATTTAATTAGATATACTTTTCAATTAATTCATCATCTGCCACATACGGCAACGTGATATGGTATTCGTCGGCATGGGTCCGGTTAAATTCCTCACTCGTCTCCATCGCATGCGGATTGCGTGCCCACGAACGACGTGCCACGCCTCCCATCACGTCCCACAGCATAGCTGAACGCAATATTTCATCGACTCTTTCGGAACCATCGCACACCATACCGAAACCGCCATTGATTGCTTTGCCAATGCCTACACCGCCACCATTGTGCAATGCTACCAAACTCATTCCTCGGGCGCAATTACCGGCAAAACACTGTACAGCCATATCCGCCATCACGTTACTACCGTCTTTTATATTCGAAGTTTCGCGGAATGGAGAGTCTGTGCCGCTCACATCATGGTGATCGCGCCCCAACATAATAGGACCGACTTCACCCTTGCGCACCATCTCGTTGAAACGGAGTGCAATGTTCATACGCCCCTCGGCATCCTGATAAAGTATGCGGGCCTGAGTGCCGACCACAAGATTATTCTTTTCTGCATCGCGAATCCAATTATAGTTATCCATATCTTGCCCGCGACGTGTAGGGTCGATGCATTCCATGGCGGCACGGTCTGTTTTGACAAGATCTTCATGTTTCCCGCTCAGGCATACCCAACGGAACGGGCCGTAGCCGTAATCAAAAAGTTCCGGTCCCATGATATCTTCTACGTAACTGGGGAATATAAAGCCGTTCTTATCATCTCCCTCCCGCGCAATCTCGCGGACACCGGCATCAAAAACTGCTTTCATGAAGGAGTTACCATAATCAAAAAAGTAGGTTCCGCAGTTCACTAATGCTTCAACAGCCTTGAAATGGCGCGCTAAAGAAACGTCTACATAGCGACGAAACTCCGAGGGATTTTCGTGCAACAGACGGGTACGTTCTTCAAAAGTAAGCCCCACGGGACAATAACCACCCTCGTAAGTGGCATGGCAAGAGGTTTGATCGGAAAGTAAATCTATCTTCAGATGATTCTGTACAGCATATTCCAGCAAGTCCACTACATTGCCGTGATAGGCTATGGAAATAGGCTCCCGCTTGTTCATGGCATCTTGTGCCCATGCAAATGCTTCGGAAATAGAACCTGTGGTATGCCCTACCCAACCTTGACTATGACGGGTTTCGATACGGGACGCATCGACTTCGGCAATGATTGCGGCGGCTCCCGACATTTCGGCAGCTTTAGGTTGCGCACCGCTCATACCTCCCAAGCCGGAGGAGACAAACAGATGGCCACGCAAATCGTCGTCCTGCGGAATGCTTAATTTCAGTCGTCCTGCATTCAACAAGGTATTGAATGTACCGTGCACAATGCCCTGAGGACCGATATACATCCAGCCACCGGCAGTCATTTGACCATAATTGGCTACCCCCATTTGCATGGCGGTATGCCAGTCTTTCTGATTATCATAGAGACCTACCATGAGGGCATTGGTGATAATAACACGAGGTGCGTCGGGTTTCGATTTAAACAGTCCCAAGGGATGCCCGCTTTCGATAACCAGGGTTTGGTCGCGAGTCAGCACTTCGAGATATTGTTTGATGAGCCGATACTGCATCCAATTCTGGCATACTTGCCCGGTCTCACCGTAGGTAACCAGTTCGTAGGGATAGAGGGCGATATCGAAACAAAGGTTATTGTCAATCATCACTTGGAAAGCTTTGCCTTCGATGCAGTTACCTTTATATTCATCTATCGGTTTTGCTTTCAAATCACCTTGCGGACGATAACGGTAACCGTAAATTCGTCCACGAGTACGAAGCTCTTCCATAAATTCGGGAGCGAGCGTTTCGTGTAGTTCTTTGGGAATATAACGCAATGCGTTCTTCAACGCCGTAGCAGTCTGCGCCGAGGTAAGTGTATAGCCACGGTCGGGTGCCCGCCGGATACCCTCAACAAATGCAGGGTACGGGGGAATGGTTTTACTTAAGGTTATCTCCATAGCAATTGGATGGTTGGTTACAAATTGTCAACACATGCAAGCATGTATCTGCCGCAATATAAAAATAAATCCCGATATTCACAATAGAATACCGGGATTATTTATCATAACGTCAACTTCTTAATTTTTACTTACCCAAGTTGGCTGATGAAACTCTTATTTCAGTTGCCTCAGATATTTTCCGATTACTTTTGCCGACTCACTTGTCTCTTGAGAAAGGGCCGATTGCAAGGCTGGCTGATTCTTCAGCAATTCCATCATCTTATCTTTTCCTACGAAGACCGATTTACCTGTTTCGGGATCTAGTTCATAAAATACACGTGCATTAATTAAGCCTGACGCAGCAATGGCATCCCCCACTTCACCGCCCAATTTCGTTGCATCGGCAGGTGCTGTAGTACTGGCTGCGGCTTGACCTACCGGTTGGGCACAAAAATAAATTTTCTTATTCAACCACATGGCTGGTGCATACCAACCGCCAAAGCGATAGCGCTTATAGCGCATCTTCTTACAGTTGACATACAACGATGTATCTATACGTACCGCATAACAACGGGATTTCAAATATTTGCAAAGCCCCGGATTATCTTTGGCTTCTATGCGATAATCACCGCCCCCCATCAATAATATTTGGTTTTTAGTACGCTTGTCTACTCTCAGCGTTGTAACCGTATCACCAACATTACTCACCAGTTCTCTCAAATTGGAGTATAGCACTTGTTGAGCCACACATGGCAGTGCAGCCAGTAATGCCCAAATTCCTAATAACCACCATCTTTTCATACTCCACCTCTTTCTGAAACTTTATTTTCTTGAGCGAAAGTTACATTTTTTATCGCTTTCAAGCAAACATATAGGGAAAAAAATCATTCTTCACTCTGCTATTCTTTCTTAGCCTTCCGGCAGAAGGGTGATTCATACATGGTGTTATGAAGATTCTGCTACGGATTTAACGGCCAAAACATTGAAGATTATCGACCGAAACATTAAAGATAAATAGAGAAATATACCGTTCAAAACGCAAATTTATATCATCTTTTTTATCACTTTGGTTTATCTGTTTCTTCGTCCCTCAATTGCGGGCTGTTCGGGGGACAATCGTGGGCTGTAGAGCCCCCATATGGCAACCCTTCGGCCCACAATTGAGGGACGAAGAAACAGATAAACCTTATGGATATTATATATGAGGTAAACGCACAAAACTGACTAAGCAAATGTGTATTTCTCTGCCTTGTTTCAGTTCGTAAACGCTGTGGTTTAGCCGTATCTCACCCTTACTTACGCTTATCTACACATCGGATAAAGCAATCCATCGCATTGGAAAATCTTATAAAAGACGTATCTTTGGGGAATATTTTACGTGTGTAGCAAATGAAGACCATCAAAGAAATAGAGATTACTTACAGCAATATTGTGAAGGAGTCTCAGCAAAAGCTAAGCAAAGTACAACAACAAATTTACCGTATCGGCACTTTACGCCTACTGCTCTTCGTTGCCGGAGTTGCAGGAATCATTTATTTTTGGGCGGAAAGCTGGATCGTATTGGGTGGGATTGCACTCGTCACCTTACTGCCATTCATTCTCCTGATTAAGTATCACAACCGTTTATTCTATCAGAAAGACTATCTGGAAAAAAAGATAGAAGTGAACCGGCAGGAACTTTCTGCACTGAACTATGACTCTTCAGCCTTCGATGACGGAGAAGAATTCATAGATCCGACGCATCTTTATACATTCGATTTAGATGTATTCGGTTCACGTTCTTTATTCCAATACATCAACCGCACTTGTTCACAGCTAGGGAAAAATCGCCTCGCTCACTGGTTGAACCAACATCTTACAAACAAGGAGAAGATTATAGAACGCCAGGAAGCCATTCGCGAACTAGCGCCCGAACTGGAGTTCCGCCAACGTTTCCGCATCCTCGGCTTACTGCATAAAGGAAAAACTGCAGACGAAGCGGAACTGAAAACCTGGGCAGCCAGTCCAAGTGTCTTTCGGGCCAATAAGTTTCTTCGTATTCTACCGATGTTGGTAGCAGGAACAAATATAGTATGTATCTCCCTTGTAATAGCCGGATTATTACCGGCAAACCTAGTAGGCGGCATCTGGATGTGCTTCCTTTTTGCAAGCTTCAGTTTTACAAAAAGAATAAGTAAAGTACAAGCAGTCTATGGCAAAAAGCTGCAAATACTTGGAACCTATGCCAAATTACTTCATCTCATGGATGAACAGCAGATGAAAAGTACGTTACTGAAAAGCATCAAAGAGGAAATCGGAGGTGAAAAACGGAAAGCATCTTATTCCATTCAACGGCTGGACAAGCTGATGAACGAATTAGATCAGCGTAATAATTATTTTATGTACACCGTTCTCAATGGTTCTTTTTTCTGGGAGTTGTGGCAGATTATGCGCATCGAAGCCTGGAAAGAACAATATGCGGCCGAATTACCCCGTTGGCTTACTGCCATTGGAGACATTGATGCCCTCAATTCGCTGGCTACTTTCGCCTACAACCATCCGGACTATACCTATCCTGCCCTACTCAACCAGTCAGAGGTATCTACAAGTAATTCCGAATGTCCGCACTCTTTCCGTCTTTGTGCACAAAGCATGGGGCACCCGTTGATGCAGCGTGACCGCTGTGTACACAATAACATCGAAATGGAGAAACGTCCATTCTTTATCATCATTACCGGCGCCAATATGGCAGGTAAAAGTACGTATCTTCGTACGGTGGGCATCAATTATCTGCTTGCCTGCATCGGAGCACCCGCTTGTGCCACCCAAATGGAACTGTATCCCGCCCAGCTCATCACCAGTTTGCGTACATCGGATTCTCTTAGCGATAATGAATCTTATTTCTTCGCCGAACTTAAACGCCTAAAACTTATCATTGATAAACTTCAAGCTGGCGAAGAGCTTTTCATCATTCTCGACGAGATACTCAAAGGCACCAATTCTATGGATAAGCAGAAAGGTTCTTTCGCCCTTATCAAACAGTTCATGGCATTACAAGCCAATGGCATCATTGCCACCCACGACTTGCTGTTAGGTACTCTCATTGAATTGTTTCCCGAAAATATTCGTAACTATTGTTTCGAAGCGGATATTACGAACAACGAACTCTCTTTTTCCTATCGTATGCGCCCCGGAATCGCGCAGAATATGAATGCTTGTTTCCTGATGAAAAAAATGGGGATCGCCGTTGCCGACTGATCCCCTATCTATAGTCAAGTCTAATTTTCCCTTCAACGGGTTATGCAGCTTTACATTTTAACAGGAAAGCGGTGATTGCAGCCGCCTCATTTCCTGTAAAGTAACAAACAGAAGTCACAGGAGTGTATGTATAAGGCACGAATTGAAACAGCTGAATCGCAGCAAACTTATTATCTTGTGATACCATTACATCCATGCGTACATTTCCACTAGTGTCGCTTTTAATTTCAGTTTCACCATTCAATTGTTTTTGTTCGAGCATATCGGTCAATTTGCCCAAATACTTCAAATCGAAGAAGATGCTGTGCTCCTTTGTGATACTTCCCGTAGGCAGATATACAACCTCTTTCGATCTCCAGAACAGACGGAAAACACCGAAAAGAACTAATGCGGTGCCTACCACCATTAACATCATACTAATAGAAGAAGATTTATCATTCATTTCGAATACCGATGCGAAAACAAGAATACCTACCAACAGCATTATTACTGAAAAGATAAGTCCTGAAACACTGGTACGCTTTGCAATATCGGGATGAGTCGACGCAAATAGAGTTGCGTCAATAGTTTGAGTTGCCATAATTATAATTGTTTTAAAGAATTTATTTGAAAAAGAAAAACACAATCTCTCCTGTGCATACATCCTATTTGTATGCCGCACAGATATAAAACTAAATTCAATAAAACACTAAATTAAAATCCGCCTTAATGTGAATATATAGTATTCACACACGGGATGACATCGATAATAAGCAGAAGTATCATACAGTTTCTCTCGATGAAGGGACAAAGCGGCATCTCGCTGCGCTAACATATCTACCCAATCTTTTAAGGAGAAAACATATTCTATAGCAAAAGAGCGTTGCACACGCAAAAAATTCAGCAGTTGTGATTGGCCAATTCCTCCGGCTAATTCTGCTTCAGGCAAATACGGTAACTGGGGCACTGCAATGTATGCTTCCTCTTTCTGATTATACATGGCGATACTTTTTGCATCCACACTCTTTCCTTCATCTACCGTTTTACCGATAAATGTATCACTCGCTGTTTGCCACAAAGCTAATGCAAGTACCAGAAATCCTATGAATCTTAAATATTTTGCCATATCTATCTGCAAATATAACAGTTTCTTTAATGTAATTGTTTAAATCCAATATCTTTTAATGTTTGTTCAAGTATTAATGGCATAAAAAAAGCCGCCCCAATCTCTGGGACGGCTTTCTATATATAAAAAGAATAGTTGAATTATTCAGCTTTCGCTTCTTCAGCAGCTGGTGCTTCTGCAACCGGTGCAGCAGTTTCTGCAGCAGGAGCAGCTTCAGCAGCGCTCTTCTTTGAACGACGGGTACGAGTAGCTTTCTTAGCAACTTTTTCCTTAGCCATGTTTTCGTTGTAATCAACGAGTTCAATGAAGCACATTTCTGCGTTGTCACCCAAACGGTTACCTGTCTTAATAATACGAGTATAACCACCCGGACGATCAGCAATCTTCACAGATATTTCTTTGAAGAGTTCAGTAACAGCAAACTTGTCTTGCAAATTGCTAAATACTACACGACGAGAATTAGTCGTGTCATCTTTAGCTTTAGTAATCAAAGGCTCAACGTATTTCTTCAATGCTTTAGCCTTTGCAACAGTCGTAGTGATTCTTTTGTGCTTAATCAAAGAACACGCCATATTAGACAGCATAGCGCTTCTATGAGAGGCAGTACGACCCAAATGGTTGAATTTCTTATTATGTCTCATTTTTTATTCTTTATCTAATTTATATTTAGAAATGTCGGTTC